>CAVYTY010000007.1:0-60423 GCA_963771395.1 uncultured Acidobacteriota bacterium
GTTAATGTTCTTGCCGCGCCTTGACTCATCGTATTGCTACTCGACGCCAACCAACTGGCCGCGTCCATCGTGGCGCGGGCTACAGGCACACCCAAGCCCCATAGAAGAATCCCGCAGCGGTTAGCTGGGTCGCCGGGGCGGCCTCAAGGGTGGTCGAGCAAGAGCCGAATCACTATCCCCCAAAGAAGCTCCGAGGTTGCCAAACGGGCCGCAAACGCCCGTTGGAAAGACCGGGAATAACCCCCGTCAGGCATACTCCTAACCGCTCACAATGGGGCGGTTTTTGTTTGTAACATACCCTTGATATTGCTTGACCGCTCAAGCATATTATAGGTATGAACGTAATCTCAATTGCCAGAAACGTGCCGCTGTCATTCGCGGCCCAGTTGAAGGTGGTTCAATCCGCTCCGTTGCCCGTATGACGGGAACGGACAAAGACACCGTTACTCGCCTACTGGTTGAGGTCGGTGAGTTTTGCTCGATCTATCAGCACCACGTTCTGGCCAATCTCCCCTGCGAGCGAATCGAAGCGGATGAGATTTGGTCCTTCGTCGGCGCAAAGAACGCAACGCGAAGAAAGCGGGACAGGGCGACATTTGGACGTTCACGGCGATCTGCGCCACGACGAAGCTCGCCGTGTCGTGGATGGTCGGTAAACGCTCAGGAGGAACGCCCATGCGCTCATGTACGATGTTGCCGCAGGGTCGCCAGTCGTGTCCCAGATGTCAACGGACGGTCACGAGTCTATAAAACCGCAGTCGAAGAGGCTTCTCGGTTGGAATGGTTGTGACTACGCGATGTCGACAAGGACTACGGGAATACTATGGTCCCGCAGGACCCCGGAGGCGGTATAGTCCGGCGATCTGCATCGGGGTGGACAAAGCGTGGGTCATGGGCGACCCGGATATGGACCTCTGCTCAACGTCCTACGTCGAGCGGTGCAACCTCACCATGCGGATGCACATACGGCGATTCACGCGCCTGACCAATGCGTTCTCCAAGAAAGCGGAGAACCACGCACATGCCGTGAGCCTGCATTTCATGTACTACAACTTTTGTCGCTCGCATATCACCCTGACGAAAGCGGCGAAAGGAATCAAGACGACACCCGCAATGGCGGGGGTGTAACTGATCGCGTCTGGACGTGGAGAAACGTGCTAGCAGAAATGAACGGACCCGAAAATCAAACTCGGCGCAGGCGGCCTAAATGCATGTCACAATCAAAATCGGACACTACCATCTCGAGAAACTCGGGGGACTTGCCAGTCGTCCGAGGCGGCGGCTCCGCCGGTAGTTGAGGAACACCAAGCCAGCACCGGCATTAAACTGAACCACCTCCGAAATAGCGAGATGTCAAGTATCTCAAATGGCTGCGGAGTCGCGACTGCCATTGATCTGCGAACGCGGAGAAAACTGCAGCGTCGTCGGAGGAGTCGAAAACAACACGAACCGAAACGGTTGGGCTGTGCTTAGGCTCGGTGCTGTTTCGGCACCCGCCCGAAATCGTGCGGCATGGCCGTACACATCAGACCACGAACCAACGGATTCGCGCGCCAAGATTCGCGATGATGATTAACTAGATCGAAAAGGGCGGAAAACTCCTTCAAGAGCGGAGACTCAGGTTGTTGTATGTCTGCCCCTTCGAACCGACTGTCCAAATTAATTTCAATAAGGCCGAAACATGATTCTTCACAAGTTGTTTTTCGGCCTCTTTAAGCCGCTTAGCGATCGCCTTAGTGGAGAACCCACTAATTCGCTTTGCTTCAACAGCTACCATTTCGCTGCCATACCGAAAGTGCAGGTCCGCCTCGCCTGTCTGGACGGTCACGCCGCCAAGACGAAGCATTGATGCGACGAATAATTCGAATTGTTGGTCGCGGGCAGACGTGTTCTTGCCTTCGGCTGAATGAAGAAACGGCCCACGACGAACCGCGAGTCGATCGCGTGTAAAGGGAGTGCGTGCGTTGCGACGATCCTCCCATGCGGCATACACGATTAGAAAGGTTTCCAGGCAATACGGTGTGCCGACATCACTCGCGAAATTAGACGGGAATCCGACGGGTCGAGGCTCGCCGGCGAATCATTGAGAGAAGTGAGTAAATGCAAGGCTTGGCGAACCGTGAATCCGCATTTATTCGCAGGCCTTCGCTCTCGAGAAGGTCAATGGCCACCTTGAGCCGAGCCTCCAGTCCACTTCAGCCGAGGGGTTCGCCGATATCGCCAACGCGCCAGACCATTTTGCCCGGTGCCAATACTTCTGACAACTCCCTGCCCGCGAGCTGTTGCTCAGCCTCGTCGCGTGAGCGCAGTCGTGATGGATTCAGGTCCGGATCCTGATCAGCCCACTCCAACAGACGGGCGGAAGGCCCCTCGGGCGCGCGTTTGCCCTGTTCCAGGAACGTACAGTCTCAGGGCTGACGTTGAGAGCGGCTGCAAACAGCGTCTGCGACAGTCCAGCGCGCTCTCGCAGATCGCGCACTTTGTCGGCCGAGAGTGGATAGGACGGAACTGCCGTCGTGTTCCGCGAATTCCCTCGGGGCTCAATCCCTCCTGTGGAATCCTCCGATTGGTTTGCGTCGTCGGCGCGAAGGGCCTTGTCCGCCGTCGGGAAAAATGGCTTGCTCATTATTGTCTCGTGGTTTCGAGCCGATTGTTATCCAACCGGCGCAGCGATGAACAGCTGATGGAGGTCGCACTTGCCGCAGCCAGCGTTGAAGGAGTACCAAACAATTACCGTGGTCGGGAGGCCGTTCATCTGGACGGTGACTGGCACCCGGCCAGTGTGGGTGGACGGCTGACGCTGGATCGATTCCATCACCGCGATCTCGACGAGCTGCTGGTCGCGCGCGTCGAGAATCCGATCGGCGATAAATAGATATGCTAAATCATGCACGAACGTCGGAAACGGCCAGCTTACCATGGTACATGGAGGATCATATGAGTCCCATAGTACGCAACTCGTATAGTTCTGTCCTCGATTCGTTGTCCCTGCCCTCCGCTCTTCCCAAGGTATCCAATCAACTGGGATTCGGAGAAAACCTTTACGCGGACGCCCCATCCAGTCTGCACGCTCTGCGACTAATTTGACGACGGCTCCTTGAACCTAGTGTGACGCCTTGCGCCTTGGATTCCTACGCCTCGGACCTCTGATTCTCTTGGTTGATCGTGGCGGTGTGACACGGTCAATTCGTACGTTGTAAGACATTCTTCACCGCCGGTTCCCGGGGGTAGTAACTGCCCGACGAGCTCCGACTCCAGCTTGATTCCGCGCTAGGCAAGACCTACTCGATCGAGCGAGAGCTGGGCGGCGGCGGCATGTCCCGGGTTTTCCTGGCCAATGAGATTTCCCTCGATCGCAAGATCGTAATAAAGGTTCTCCCCTCCGAGCTCGCCGGGGCGGTAATGCTTGACCGCTTCCGGCGCGAGATTCAGCTCGCTGCTCAGCTACAGCATCCCCACATACTGCCAGTCTTTTCATCGGGAGAAGTGGACGGACTGCCGTACTTCACAATGCCGTTCGTGAACGGCGAGTCGCTGAGAAAGCAGCTCGGCCCCGGGGGCGGTTTTCCGATCGGCGATACCGTGCGCATTCTCCGCGAGGTGGCATCGGCGCTCGCCTACGCTCATCGCTCCGGCATTGTTCACAGAGACATCAAGCCCGACAACATCCTGCTGTCGCATGGCTCGGCGATGGTCATGGACTTCGGTGTCGCAAAGGCACTCCATGCCGCGCTGCGGCCGAACGATGCGTCCCTGACATCGGAAGGCCTGGTGATTGGGACGCCGGCATACATGTCTCCGGAACAAGCTTCGGGCGATCTCGAGCTCGACCATCGCTCCGACATCTACGCGCTGGGAGTGATGGCGTACGAGATGCTCTCCGGGGCAACACCGTTCGCCGGCCGCTCACGACATGCGATGCTTGCCGCGCACGTCGTGGAAAATCCGCAGCCCGTCACAAGCATGCGCCCGGATATCCCCGATCTGCTCGCCGAGCTGGTGATGTTCTGCCTGCAGAAAGAGCCGAGCGATCGCCCGCAGCATTCATCCGAGCTCGTCTCGGCTCTCGATTCCGGCAATTTCAGCGGCAATTTCAGCGGAGAGACATCGTCGGCCCGGCGCCGCGCACGGAAGGAGCCATCGATTGCAGTGCTGCCTTTCGCCAATCTCAGCGCAGATCCGGAGAACGAGTATTTCTCCGATGGGATATCAGATGAGATCATCAGTGCGTTGAGCGGGATTTCCTCCCTTCGCGTTGCAGCTCGAACGTCCTCCTTCTCATTGAAAGGGCGAGGTCTGAGCGTCGCGCAGATTGCCGATGAGCTCAAGGTGGACGCCGTGCTCGAGGGCAGCGTGCGACGAGTGAAGAATCGCGTCAGAATCGATGCGCAGCTGGTGAACGCAGATGACGGCTACCTTCTTTTTTCCGAGCGCTACGACCGGGAGCTCGACGACGTGTTCGCGATCCAGGAAGAGATCGCAAAGAGCATCGTCGGCAAGATGCGGGTCAAGCTCACCGGCGAGCAGCAGCAGACACTCGGACGTCGGCGCACAGACAATGTCGAGGCCTACGAGCACTACCTGCGCGGCCGTTTCATATGGAATGGAACCCGGAAGATGCAGGCGGCCATGCAGCATTACGGTCAGGCCTTGCAACACGATCCGGAATACGCGCTTGCTTACCACGGTCTGGCTGATTGCTATTCAGTGCTCGCGCTATACGGCTTGTTGCCATCCGGATCGGCTCTACAGAAGGCAAAGGCTGCCGCGATTCGCGGCGTCGAGCTGGCGCCCGACATCCCCGAAACAGGGACGTCCCTGGGGCAGGTACAGATCCTGGAATGGGACTGGCAACCCGCCGAATCCACTCTTCGTGGTGTCATCGCCAAACATCCGCGACACGCAATGGCTCATTCGCTGCTGGCCTGGGTGCTGTCCAACGTCGACAGTCCGGCCGAAGCCAAAGCTGCTGCGTCCCGCGCATATGAGCTCGATCCGCTTGCTCCGGTAGTCAATGGAATCACTGCGCTCGCGTACTACTACAGGCGAGAGTACGGCGACGCTATCGCGCACTGCGAGCGGGTCCTGGAGCTTGATCCGATGTCATTCATCGGCTTGTTCGCGATCAGCCTTTCATACGCTCACGAGGGCCAGTCACAACAGGCGATCAGTTACGCCGAAGAAGGCGTGCGATTATCGCCGGCAGTGCTGTTCATGCACGCGTTGCTCGGCGTCGTCTACGCCATGACCGGAAAAGTCGAAAAGGCCCGGGAGGTCCTCACGCAATTGCAGGAAAAGGCGCGAACCGAGTACGTAGCTCCAGTGTTTTTCGCCTGGATTCATGCGCACCTCGGCGAGAGTGACATTGCCTTCAAGCGACTCGATGAGGCGTTTGCCGAGCGCTCAGGAACGCTGGCCTTTGGCATCAGGGCGCCAATCTACGATCCGCTCCGGGCCGATCCGAGGTTTAACGAGCTTGTTCGAAAGCTGGGCGTCAGCTGATAAGCAAATGCGCAGCGGTGCGCGCCGCTGAGCTCAGTTCCCTGTTGTCGCGAAGTTCATCACGGTCTGGGGCAGCGGCATTGCCCATCTAGCATCCTTCCGTAGTCCTCTTCGCAACGCGGTCGAGGAAATTGTCGATATCCCAGGCCGCGTTGAATTGAACCGAAAGCGTGCCGCGCCTGAAAAGCGACTCCCAGTGTGTGACCATCACGTTGCGCGGCGCAAGAATTTTCAGGAGACTGTCCGGCACGTTGTGCAGATACGTCGAGGTAGCCGCACACGTCCCGGACCGCTCCAGATTTGCCGTTCCGATTGTCAGATTCCAGACCGCAGCGTCCCGACCACCATCCCACGACAGCACACCCCGACCGAGCCGCAAAGCATCGCGCGCCCGGCTGCTCCACCTTCCGGCGTCGGACGGCTGGCGCACGGCGGTCTTGACACGGCATTCCTCTCGCGTTCAACTTGGCGCTTCAAACCAGAGGAGACAGAGCGTGAGTGACACGTCCCCCTTCACCGTGGACGCGGCGGTCGAGCGCTGGTACGGCGACTGCCTGGGCGATCGCAAAGAGGTCGCCGGCAGCCCGCTCGGTACGAACCGCGATCGGCGTGGGGGTGCGAGCGGTGCCACGCCATCCTCGTGGGCACCAAGGACGGAGATCTCTACCTTGCGACAGGCGGCCGTGTGAGCCGTCTCCACACGTTCGGGAACGTCAGCATCCAGGCCGTGCACGGCTGCCTGAATCCATCTTGCGAGGCCGATGTCGCCGGCGGACGTGCCGTCGTTGGAAGCTCCGATGGCCGGATCCATTTCTTCGAGTCCGTCGACCGAGCGCCCTCAGCAGTCGCCGTGGCGGCAGACCGGCACGAGCGGCCTGGGATTATGGCGACCCGGTTGCTCGAAGGATCCGACGGGCGCCCATGGTGCTTCGTCGCGACCAACACGCGCACGATTCAGTTGGTGCCGCTCCGCCCGGGCGCGGCGACGGCATCGCACGCCCTGCCGCGGAACGTCAGATCAGTGCTGGTGCTCACTGGTCCGACGCGGATCGGTCGAGAGCGGCGCTATTGACGGCGCGAGCGACGATGGCTGCTCGTGTCGACCGATGGACACGTGGCCTCCGCGCGCGTCACGTGGCGCGCCCACGGCGCCTCGGACGGCCCGACCGGTTCCGAGCCGGATCAGCCGGTCATCGGACACCTCGAGGTGGGCCACCTCCGGCACGCCCCGACCTGCATCGCGGCAGATTGACACGACGGTACCGCGCGATCCATCCTGGTACGGGTCGCAGCGTGGCCTCCACGTGGCGCTCGTGGACAAGGACGGTATCGCTCGGGAGCACGACCTCCTCCGCGACTGCACGATCCGGGACGTTCGCGTGCTGGATATCTTCAACGTCCCGTATGTCCTCGCAACGGGCGCCGGCGGGCGAATGTGGACGCGCCGGTGGGAGCACCCGGAGGACACCAGCGGAGGTGGATGGCTGTCGTGGCCGGCGCTGCCGTCCGATGTAATGTTCGCCGACATCTCGCGCGACGATTCCGCCGATGAGGTCAGCGCATTCGCCACCCTGCTCCTGCGAACCCACGAGGTTGTACCGGATTCCCGTTTTCGACATCAAGGCCACCAAGATGCGCCTCAGAGAGGCGGGCGAGCTCCGGGACCGGGCGCCGGAAAACACGAGCGACGCGCAGCGATTTGCCGAAATCACGACGAGCACGAAGGAGATCCCATTCGATCGGCTGAAGGCGCTCGTACGGAAAGGCGGGCGCCGGTACGCTGCCAGCCGCGATCGCCTCGCTGGAGAAGCCGCCCAGCCGAAGCTACCGGCAAGCCCTCGAGCTCAGCATCGACATCGTCCGATCCGCTGTCAAACAGGGGCACCAGGAAGCGCGCCTGCTCGGGGACCAGTTGCACCGGTGCCTGCTGGTGCTCCTGCGCGACATGCCTGCCGGTTCGCCAGAGTCCATGGAGTCAGCCGACCGCGAGCGCCTCGAAAGGTGCGCGCTGTTTCTCCGCAAGGTACTTCGCGATGGCGCACACGTTTTCCGAGAAACGCAAGAATCTCGATCAGCTCGTCGCGATCAACCGCTCACGCGAGAGCGCCGATGCATTCGTCTACGCGGCGAGGCTCCATCTACAGGGCTTTGACGTGTGCTGGGAGCGGCCAATCACGTCGCCGATTCTGGCGCTCGCACCCGTTCCAGCGGATACGACCGGCGCGGTTCGACGCGTCGGACTCTCGTACGCGAACGGCAACGTCGACCTCTTCAAGATGGAGTCCGACGACGGGCAATCGTGCTCACTCGAGGAAATGGTTGTTTCCGCGAAACCACCGCAGGATGGACTTTTGGACCCGTTTGGAAACTACTCACGCATCCTGCGCGCCGTCAGGGAGAAGGGTCCGGCTGAACGCTGGGTCGCGGCGTTCCGGCAAGAACTCTCCACGCGCATGCCCGGGAACGTGATCGTTCCGCGCGAGTGGCCGGACGAGCCGCAACAGGTCTACTCAGTGTTCCAGCTGAATGAGCAGCAGCTGCTGCTCGGCCTCCGCAATCTGCGGACGCCGCTCGCGCTATTCGACATCACGAGCGGCGCGATCGACTTGATCACGGCGACGTGGGGAACGGCCCGCCACGCGCAGACTCGATTCGCCGGCGGCGAACGACGCGTGTGGTCCATTGCCAGCCTCGATCCGGACGCGTCCGTGCTTGCTGTCGGCGCCGAGGATGGCTACCTGCGGATCGGGCGACTCGAGCGCAAAGCGTTCAAGCTCCAGCATCCTGGTCCTGGTCACGCTGAGTTTCTCGGCTCCGCGGTTCGATCGCTCGCGACGTGGCAGGAAGACGATCGCCGGCTGCTCATGGCCGGCACCGAGCAAGGAGAGCTCTACTGCTTCGAAGTCGAGGGCTCGGGATCGTCGGTCCATTCCGAGGAGACGCCGCTCAAGTTCCGCGACATGGTCCGGACGCCGATTCTCTCGCTCTTCGTGATGGAGGTCGAGCCGGGCAATCCGCAACTGTGCGTGCTGGAGGAGTCGGGCCGCATCACGATGTACGACGTCAGCCGGCATGCGCGCTTCGACGGATTCCTGGGACGGCGAACGGGGCACTACGTCGTGGCCGATGGCGCGACGACAGCGGTCCCTCTCGGCGGCGGCCGCGTGCTCGTCGCCGGTTGGCGCACCCAGAATCAAGCCGGCTGGCTGCGCGTTGTCGCGTTCCGCGGTGCAGACGGCGTGACGTTCCGCAGCCCCGCACCAGCAGGCGATCTCGACCGTGCTGTCGCTGCCGTCGCGTCGAGCGTGGGGACCCTGCGAATCGATCGACCCGATGAGGCTGCACTCGAAGTCCTCGCCTCGATGCCGCTCGATGATGCGGCCGTCAGGAAGGCAACGATTCGCGCGCGACTGGAGCGGGCGCTCGCCGCAAGCGATCGTGCGGCGCGGTTGTTGGAGCTCCGTGATCTGGCGCTCGAAACCTATCCCACCGATCGCGAGGAAATGAAGGTCCTCATCGAGGCGTTGAGCGAGCGGCTGCGCGTCGGAACGCACAAAGCTCAGGTGACATTGTTCGAAGAGGTGTACAAGCTCTTCATCGAGCCCAGGCGGCTCGGACCCGCCTACGGCCGCTCGAGGCTCCAGGCGACGGTGACGCGCCGCCTCCTGACCGTCCAGACCCTGCGCCTGTGGCGCCAGGTCAGCATCCGGCCGAACCCGGCGCGCCTCACCGAAAGCGAGCTGCAGAACTGGATCGAGCGTCACCTCCAGCACGCCGAAGCGTTCGTCCGCGTGGACACGCTGCGTGCGATGAGCGAAGCGCTCTTCGAGCTGCTGCGCATTCGGAAGGTACGACCCGAAAGCATTCACGGACGTGTTCCCCGGGAGCACCCCCGTAACGTCGGCGGCATGGCTGCTCGAAGCGCTCGCGAGGTTTCTCTACTCGCATCCGCCCACGCAACGAGGTTCGGAGTGCGACACGGGCACATGGGCAGCGGTGTCGGTTCTCGTCAACCTCGTCCGTCTGTTCCCCGACTCTGTGATGGTGATCTGCGATCACATCGCCGTTCGGCGGGTGGATCCGCTCGTCTTTGGCGTCCTCGAACGCCGGCTGACGAGCGCCGAAGACCGGCCGATCCTGCAGCGGCTGGCTCGCTATCTGCCGTGGCTCGAGCGGCCGCCGCTCGAACGTGCCCTGAAAGTGTGCGGTCCATTTCGCCGCTCCGCTCAAGCCGGCTTCGAGCAGGTGAAGAAGGAACTAGGGGTGACGGCGCACGAGCCAGACGCTGCGTATCTCGAAGTGTACGCCGAGTGCTACCACTGGCTCGGACGCATGGCGCGGGCAACGACGGTCGACGATCTGATCGAGCTGGCCAAAGACGTCAACAAGCTGAAGGTCCCGGAAGCGCCCAAGTGGGCCCACCGCCTATGGCCCGAGCGCGACCGGTTCATGCAGTTTGCCGAGCACTGGATCTGCGCCATGTTGAAACGCGTGACCATCAGCAAGGCGCGCGGCGCAGAGGGCATCGACCGCCTCGCCAGGGATCTCGACGAAGTGCACCATCAACTGAGCGACATGAGCGCGGATCCGCCGCTCTTTCATCCAGAGTTGGGCATCGTTCGACTGATAGTCGAGCAGTGGCGCGGGATTCTCAGGCCCAAACTGCCGCGGCAGGGAGACCGCCTCGGCGACTACACGCTCGGCGATCCCCTGCCGGGAAGCACCTACGCCTTCGAGATCGTCGGCGAGCCGCACCTCCTGGCGTCGCTATCGGTGGTCGGCACGCGAGCGCACCAGGAGGCCGCCATCGACGTGTGGAAGAAAATCAAGCGGCTCTCAAACAAACGCTGGAGCCGCATCGTTCCCATCGAGAAGGTCATCCGGCACGCGAAGGGTCCGGCCATGATCATGCAGCGGCTGGCGGGGCAGGACCTGGACACGAAGTGGAAGGCGCTGCTCGGCAGAAAGCCCTCGGAACGGGCCGCACTGGCCCGCGCGTGCGTCATCGACATCGCGGGCGCTTTGGCAGATCTCCACGAGGCAGAGATGTATCACGGCGACATCCAGCCGTCGAACATCGTGCACGTCGACGACAGCGACGCGTTCTACCTGATCGACTTCGAGAGAAGCGCGAATCATACGAGGCTCACGGCATCGACCAGCTTTCTGAGCCGCGGAAGCTACGTCGACGAAGAACGCTTCGGCGAGCGGCAGCGCGGGATCCTCGCCCTGCAACAGCGAGACTGCATGGCGCTCGCGTCTCTCTGCGTGCGGCTCGTCAGCGGACAGAAGCCGCGAGCCGAGTTCAAGGGAGCGCTGGACATCGACGGATTCGATCGGCACCTGCGGCCGTGGCTCGCGGCGCTCGGCCGCCGGTGGGACCACAGCGACGAGGTCGGTTGGGCAGCGCACGAGTTGCGGGAGGAAGCGTCGACGTTCGGACGAGGTGTCTTCGTCGCCGGCGTGACCAAAGACACGCTGCCGATTCGCGAGCGGCTTGCGGCGAACGCCGCCGGCCTGGAGGACTGGTCCGTGCAGGGGCACTGGACACCCGATGTCACACGATCTACGGTGCACCAGCTCTATGACTTGATCAACAAGTCCCGCGCAGTCGTCTTCCTTCTGGGGCCGAGCCCTGGCGAGCCTGCGCGCGAAGTGCCGGAGTACATCGTCGCGGCGGCGAAGAAGCTGGGTTTCAAGGTTCCGACCTACACCGTGTGCGAATTCCTCATCGCCAGGGAATTGAACAAGCCGACCGTCTACTTCGACGTCCCGCCATCGTCAGGCTTCGCCCAGATTCGCAAGATCATCGATCGACCACCGTTATCAACGATCTCCGAGCCTGACTGCGTCGAGAAGGTGCTCCCCGCCCTGAGAGAGGTGCTGCGAACAGGGTGATGGACCGTCACTCGATCCAGTGCTCTACGAATCGTTGATCGCACCATTGTCCCCGGCCGCGTGAATGTTGCGTTTTCAGGCGTGGTGCCGGCCGTCATGCCGAAGCTTCTTTCTGCGGCCGGCTTGGCGTCTCCGCCTTCGACGGGGGACCCTCCCCCGAGGCCTCGACGCTCTCGAGATCCTTTTCCAGGAAGTAGTTCAGGAACGTCCGGATGACGGCGATCGCCCCGAGCTTGCCGACATCCTGCCAGGTCGGCGACACGACGCTGCTGATGATGTCCGCGGCCAGCTCGAACTCGAGGCCGAGGAGCAGCCACATACCGTAGCGTCGCCAGATGGCCTTGCGCGCGCCATGAGTCGCGTTCGGGGTGGCCGCCACCCCGAGCAGCCTGACGAACGCGTCGATCGAGCCGAAGGTGACGACGAGCACGGCCACACCCTCGACGAGCAGACTCGCGACGCTCGCGAATCGGATGATGAGATCCTCCATGTCAGACCCTCGTCCCCGGTGGGCGCACGATGCACCGGAACCGGCTCAACGATCGCGCGCCCCGGCACTGGCCCGTCGGCTCGCTACCTGCCCAGATCCCCGTAGAACTTCCAGTCGACGTCCATGTCGCGCGTGAGCCTGAGCCGGTGGTTGACGGCCAGGCGCAGCAACGCGATCGGCATGCCGCCCTGCCGCATGATCTCGTCGTGGAACTGCGCGTTGCTCATGATCTTCGAGTCGACCAACTCCTTCCGCAGCCCGCGCAGCTGCAGACCGCCGAGCAGATAGGCCGCCTGGTAGAGCGGGCCGTAGCCCGCCGCCGGGTCGAACGAGCGGCGGACTTCCGCGGTGGCGTTGTCGCGCTCGTGGCCCACACGATCCACGAGGAAGTCGATGGCCTCCTGCGGCGACCACTGGCCCATGTGGAACTTGAGCGAGAAGATGATGCGCGCGCATCGGTGCATGCGCCAGAAGAGCGCGCCGACCTTCTGCTCGGGGGTCTTGTCGAAGCCCATGTCGTAGAGGGTGAGCTCCCAGTAAAGCGGCCACCCCTCGCCAAAGAACGGTCCGCCGCCGCTCAGATTCGCGCGGTAGTCACCGAACCGCGCGCCCATGAAGCCGACGAGATTGTGTCCCGGAATCATCTCGTGGAAGGCGGTGGCGTGCGAGAAACCGGGGTTGTTCCCCCGCATGCTCTGAATGCGGGCGTCGTAGTCCATCGTGTTGGTCGGATAGGAGACGCTGATCTGGCCGCCCCCCGTGAAGAACGGGTTCACGAGTTGCCGCTCGGGCGTCATCATGATCATGTGCAGCGATTCGGCGCCCACCTGCGGGACGGTGATCAACCGGTTCGCGCGCAGGTAGTCGATCGCTTCGACGAGGAGGTCCATGATCATCCGCGGCTGGCCGCCCGGTGGTACCGCGCTGTCCTTCGTCTTCTCGACTGCTTTCTTCCAGTCGCTGCCAAAACCCATCTCGCGCGAGGCCTTCAGCATTTCCTGATCGCACCATGCGAACTCTTTCTCGGCGAGCGCGATCAGCTCCTCGGGCGTGTACGGGATCAAGGCTTCCGACAGGTCCTGGATCAGTCCGTCGCGACCGCGCGCAGGGCCGGGAATCCCGGTCGAGTCGGACTTCCGAGGCGGATTGGGGTCGAGCTTCAAAGTCGCGCGCGCCATCTGTGTCTCGGCCGTGCGGCGGATGAACAGATAGTCCACCTGCGCGTTGCGCGACAGCTTGTCGAAGTCGAGCGACTTCAGCGCCGTCAGCCAACTCGTGTAAAACGGCACGTCGCGGATCGGCCCGCTGACCGCCCCGCGCCCGCCGCGTCCGCCACTCCCGCTGAAGCGCACCACGATGTCCCGCATCTCGTCCTGCGGCAAGGCGATGATTTCGTTCAAGTCTGGTACGTCCGGATACTTCAGTTGCGCCGCCGCGGTGATCGGTTCGCTCGTGGCCGGTGTCGCGGGAACCTGGAGGTTCTCGGCCGCGACCTTGTCCCGCAGCAATCCGGCGTAGGCCTTGAGCGCTTCATCCACCTTCGCGTAGGGCACGCCCATCCACCAGGTGAAGAGCGGGTCGTACCCGTTGTAGAAGGTGAACCATTCGGTGGTGATCGCCCGCAACTGGTCGACCGCCGTCGCGCCAAGCGTCGCCTGCTCCCGATTCAGCCGCAGCGGTGTGGCCGTCAGGCGCGCGATCTCCCTGGTGACTTCGGTGAGCGTGGCGGCGGCGCGCTGGGCGTTCACGTCCTCCACACGGATGCGCGCTTCGACGAGTTGGACGAGCTTGGGCGCGAACGGCGCCGCCGCAATCGCCTGGGCCATCGTCAGCGCGTCGGCGTCGAGCCGTGCGAGTGTTGCCGGCGATCGCGGACTTGAGCGCGTCGAGATCCGTCGTCGCTGCCGGCGTGAGCTTCGCCGGATCGATGCGTGCGACCGCGGACTGCCAGTTCGTGTCGAAGCGCTTCAGCCGGGCGAGGCGCGCGGGCGAGAGCGGCACGGGCGGGGGCAGCGCGACCGGCGGCCCCGCCGCTGCGTCCGCGCCTCGGCCGCCGCGGCCACCACGCCCGCCGCGCCCGGATCCGTTGGCGTAGTTGCCAGAGAGCGTCGTGCGATCCAGGTTGTACCGCAGCATCACCATCCGCATCTCGCTCTGCGGTGCGGCGAGCAGCGGCGTGAGGTCGAGGGGAACCGTCTGGTCCTGCGCGCGCGGACTGAAGGTCGAGAGGACGAAGAGTGCTGCAGTTCCCAGGAACAGTCGTCGAGTGGGCATCACGGTCGGGCTCCTCAAGCACAGCAGCTTACAGCGATTGGACCGCGGAGGCGTCAATCGTTCAGTACTGTGCACCCACAGTTCGGGCGGCTTGTCCGGATGGACGTAGTGAACGGCCGACGCGAATCCGACGATCCGCCCCGCGTCGCGGGCTACGGCCAGATGGTGACGCGGGTCAGCCAAGAACTCCGCCGCCAGGCGCGGTCGCACGGAATGGTCGAAGACATCCGGCGCCACGTCGGCGAGCAGAGCCTCGTCTCCGGCGCCGAGAAGACGTACTTCGAGAGTCATTTTCTTTCCATCCCGCCTCGCCCCGGGCGACAGTCAACGGCGGCTGGCTCTTCTACCGAACGCCAGTAACTGGTAGCGTCACGACAAACGGCGCGAAGCGAGCGAGATCTCCGAGGGACGACGGTTGGCCGAGCGCGATCGTGAGCGTCCGAGCCTCCGCGTCTACTGGTGGCATCTCGATGAGACGCTGGAGATGCCCGCCTGCCTGGAGTGTCGCCGTAGGAATCGGATTTTGAGAGGCCCCCGTCCCGGCGGTCACCCGGTATTCGGTTCCGCGTTCGTCGCGTGCTCGGGTCGAACCGTAATCGAAGCCGACGCGCGCCGCCCCGGCGGACTCGTTCACGAATAGCAGTACCAGCCGAACACTCCCGCCACGCCGCCGTTCGATCAATCGAAGCGTCACTTTCACGTCCTTCAGGTTCAAACTCGAGAGGGACTCGCCTGCGGAGAGAATCAGTGCGACCGGCGGCGGAGTTGTGGAAGGTTTCATCCCAGGAGGACCGACTGCCACAAATGGGGAAGGCACGCTTGGGGTAAGCGCAGGTGCGGGAGGCGCAGTTCTGGGAGGCTCAGTGGCGGAAGGCTTAGCCGTGGCAGGCACAGCCGTGGCAGGCTTGGCCATCGCACGCTCAGCCTCGATACGCTCAGCCAGGGCTCGCTCAGCAGTGGCGGGCGCCGCGGTGGGAGGTGCAGTTGTGGAAGGCACCGTTATGGGAGGCGCAGTTGCGGGAGCCGGAGATTCCGCCACCGGCGTCGGGGGCTCGAGTCGTGCGCGCATGGTGAGCAACACCGACGTGCCCAGCAACGCAACGGCAAGAGGTGCTGTCCACAGTGCTACGCGCGACAGCCGCCTCTTGAGGGGCGGCTGCTCGATACCAGCCGGCGGAACTGAGCGCGGGTCGGGGTCGGAAACTGCAGACTGCGACGCGCGAGCCGCTGACGCCTCGGCCGACCGCCTCCGTTCCGATTCATTCGATCGGGCTGCGTCCAACATGCCGGGATCGGTCGCATGAGCCACAGATTCCGTGTCTTGCTGCGGCGCCGACCCCTTCCCCATCGGCGCCACTTCAGGACGAAACATGACCGTGGCCGAACTACTGTCTCCGGCCGCGAGCGAAGGGGGCGAAGACGCCGCCGCAACGCCAGCGCCCAGGAGGAGCGCCGCCACCTGGCGAGCCACCACTTCGAGCACCAGATTCCCGACGCGGACCTCCTGTTCGGAGACCGCTGCAGCGACCGCCTCCATCTCAACCGGGACAGTCCCGAGATACAGGTCGTCCGGGCCATAGACCTCGACATTGATCCGGCATTGACCCGCTCGCAGTGGAGTGATCAGGAACGCCAGGCGTTTTGAGTACTCGTCTGGTGGAACTTCGATCAGCCTGTCCGCGTGGTTCTCCAGCTTGAAGTCGGGCGCGACCACCTTGACGCGCAGCCGTGCGGGTAGAAAACGGCCGCTTTGAGGGTCCGTCGGGTATGTCAGCTGGAGCGCTTCGGAAACCTGTTCGATTTCGGTCGGCCGCTTTTTGGATGGCCAGTCCTCCAGGCCCAACCGCGGGGAGCCCTCGAACCGCACCTGCACCAGGAGGTCGATCCGGCGTCCGACCTCCGCCCGGCTCGGCGCCGCTGCGTCGATCCGGCGGGACTCCCCACGATGGTCTCGCGGCGAGACGTGCGTCGTCTCGTCCACGTCGCAGTCGTCCAACGCTGCCCGCATCCCGCGGGCGGATGGGTAACGGTCGTCAGGGTCCAAGGCCATCGCCCTCGCGATCAGCCGGCCGAGACTTTCCGGGACGTGGGCCTCCACCAGATGCGCAGCCAAAGGCCGATCCGGCGTCCCGCTCGCGACGGCCCGCGTGCGGTGGAGCGCGTTCAGCGGCGGGTGACCGGTGAGGAGGTGGTACAACGTCGCGCCGAAGGAGTACACGTCGCTGCGTGCATCGGTCCTCCTTCCCTGAATCTGCTCGAGTGGCGAGTACGCGAGAGTGTATCCAAACACACTGCGGTCAACCGGTGGCGTGGCGGGGTCGGTGGGCCGGCCCTTGGCGAGCCCGAAGTCCAGCAGGACAAGCTCGCCGCGCGGCGTCAGCTTCAGATTCGCGGGCTTGATGTCCCGGTGAACGACGGGAGGCTCGTGGCCGTGCAGGTAGCACAGGGCGTCGAGCACGGTCCGCGCCCACCGAACGACCTCCGACGGGGGAAAAGCGTCCCGCCGGTTATCGAGCAACCTGGCCAGGTCATCGCCCTCTATGAACTGCATGACCAGGAACTGCGCCCCGTCCTCAACGAAGTAGTCCATGACTACTGGCAGCGCTGGGTGGCGCAGAGCGGCCAGGAGCTTCGCCTCGTGCTCGAACGCGCGGTCAGCGTCGGCTCCCGGGAGCCTGCACTCCTTGACGGCGACCGTGTTCTGCAGGCGCGAGTCGATCGCTTCGTAGACGGCACCCATCCCACCGCACCCGATCTGGCGAACGATCCGGTATCGGCCGTGGAGCACTGTGCCGTTGATGAGCATGGCGGGACCGACGCCATTCTAAGCGAGAATCGCGGCTTGCCAGGCAGTTCGACTGCCCCGTGCGTCACTTCTGCTGGTAGATCCTCACGTAGTCCACCACATACCGGTGCGGGAAGAGCGCGTCGTCTATGCCCTGCTGCCCGCCCCACGATCCACCGATCGCCAGGTTGACGAGCAGGTACTGCGGCTTGTCGAACGGCCACGCGCGCGCGCCCGTGCCCTCGTTCCGGAACGTGAAGTACTTCTGGCCGTCGACGAGCACGTCGATCTGGTCGGCGGTCCACTCCATGGCGTACACGTGATACTCCGCTCCGGGGTTCGCGATGGTGACGCTCGCCGTCTTATGCGTACCGATCGTGTGGTTGTAGGCGGCCGTGTGGACGCTGCCGTGGACGCGAAGCGGGTCGAAGCCGACGTTCTCCATGATGTCGATCTCTCCGCAGGTCGGCCACCCGACCTGCGCGATGTTGGTGCCAAGCATCCAGATGGCCGGCCAGGTACCGACGCCGGTTGGCAGCTTCGCCCGGACCTCGACCTTTCCATACAGCAACTCGAACCGGCCGCGAGTATTGATGCTCGCTGAGGTGTAGCCGGAGCCCTGGTACGCTTCCTTGCGGCCTTCGATGACCAGATTGCCGCCCTCGACTCGAACGTTCTCGGAGCGCGAAGTGTAGTACCTGCTTCTCACTGTTGCGGATGTGCCCGAGCTCGTAGCCCCACTTCGCGGGGTCGAGGGCGCCGGCGCCATCGAACTCGTCCGAGAAGACAAGGGACCAGCTGGAGCCCGGAGTCGGCAACGGGGATGGAGTGGATGGGGCCGCGGCGGAGTCGCCGCCGCACGCCAGGGCCGCCGAGAGGAGCGCGACGAGGACGACGCGGCGCGCTGTACGAACAGAATCGGCGGCGGGCCACGTCGTTACGCGTAGAGGAGACAATGGGAATACCCTCACATTCCTCGCCGAGTGATAGTCGATGGGGAAGGATCCATGAGTCGGTAGGTCATCGTGACAGAGCCGACCTCGATCTTGTCTCTGTCCTCGAGCACTACGGGCTCCGTGACGCGCTGGCCGTTCACATGTGTACCGTTCTTGCTGCCCAGATCCTCGACGACCGCCTCTCCGTCGGTG
Source organism: uncultured Acidobacteriota bacterium (assembly GCA_963771395.1). GTDB lineage: Bacteria > Acidobacteriota > Vicinamibacteria > Vicinamibacterales > 2-12-FULL-66-21 > DATBJJ01. The sequence continues at coordinate 18,098 of CAVYTY010000007.1, forward strand.
ACGACGATGCGGGCGTGACGGCGCGAGATGGTGACCGAATCGATGCGGACGGCGCAGTCGCCATCGCGGCCCACCACGTGCGAGCCCTCGGACAGCAGCCACTCGCCGGCGCTCGAGACCAGGCGTGGGCCTGCGGCGCCGGATTCTGGCGATGGCGGCCGCGGGCGCCGGCCGGGCATCACCATGGAACGCGTAGCCGTATCGCGGGACGGTGCGGATGTACCGTGCGGCCCGCGGCGAATCGCCGATCGCGGCGCGGATTTCCGCCATCAGGTTGTGCAGGCTCGCGTCTGAGACGAACGTCTCCGGCCACAGACGGTCGAGAAGCTCTGTCTTCGCGATCGCTTCCGGCCGCCGATCGAGCAGGACCTCCAGCAGCTGGAAGGCCTTCGGGGAAAGCGGCATGGCGCTGCCGTGACGAAGGAGCACTCGCCGCCCGGAGTCGAACTCGCATTCTCCAAAAACGACACGCATGTGAGCCCTGAAGGAATTAGAGTTCCATGAGAACTCCGCGAGGACAGCGTGGTCCGCCGGCGCCTAATATTGGCACAGGAGACCCTCATGATCCGACTGCGACGAGTTGCTGTCTTCTTGATTTGCCTGCCCACGTTCCTGGGCTGTCAGGGACCGCCGGCCTCATACCCAGGGGCTCAGCGCCAAGATCTGGGTCGGTCGCTATCAGGAAATCGAGGAATACCTGAGGACCGCCGAGTGCGTGAGCATGGAGGTGTTCGCCTCGAACAACAATATTACACGCTGCACTCTGCGGCCCGGCGGACCAGTCGCCCGAATGGCATGGAGAGCGCTGCCGCCGGGAGTCCACCGCGGTTTCTCCGTAAGCTACAGAGCCGACATCGCCGCGTACCAGCTCGACAAGCTTCTGAAGCTGGACATGGTGCCGCCCTCGGTGGAACGACAGATCCAGGGCAACAAAGGTGCCGCCCAGCTGTGGGTGGAGAATGTCGTTGACGCGATGGACCCCGCGCTACCACCCCAGACAGAAAAGGCCCACTGGGAAGGCCAGCTGGTGCGAATGACCATGTTCGATACCCTCATTGGCTCCCGGGACAGAAATCTGCAAAACATGCTCCGCGATCGCGCGTGGAACCTCATTCTGCTCGATCATTCACGAAGCTTCACCGCCGGCACCGAACTCGTCCACAAGCTGAACCGGATTGACGAAGGCTTCTGGGCGACGATCGAGAGCCTGACCCGTAGTCAGCTCGACGCGGCGCTAGGGGCGTGGCTTGACGAAAACCAGATCAAGGCTATCCTCGACCGCCGCGAGAGAATGAGGGCCGAAATCAGATCGCTGCCGAAATAGGCGAGGTAGCTGGTCGGTAACCTGGGATGGACACTGCGGCCTGGCCGATGATCACGAAGACGATCTCTCACTACGAGATCCTGGCCCCGATTGGTGAAGGCGGCATGGGCGTCGTCTACCGTGCCGTCGACACGCGTCTTGGCCGGCCCGTCGCTGTCAAGCTGCTCCGGCCCGATGGGGCGATCCACGGCGAGAGCCGGAAGCGCTTCATTCAGGAGGCAAGAGCCGCCTCCGCCTTGAATCACCCGCACATCATTACGATCTACGACATCGGGCAGGCCGAGGGCGCCGACTTCATCGCGATGGAGTACGTCGCGGGCTCGTCGCTTGCCCAGGTCATCGAACAAAGCAGGCTGAGCATCGCAGACGGGCTGAAGTACGCGATGCAAATCGCGGACGCGCTGGCGGCCGCGCACGCCGCGGGCATTCTTCATCGTGACCTCAAGCCGGCCAACATCATGGTCACCAACACGGGTTCGATCAAAGTTCTCGATTTCGGGCTCGCGAAGCTGACCGACTCCGTCGACTTCGAGCCCCTCGACGAGCGGGTCACGACAGACACCGCGCGCGACGAAGATCGCCTGCAGACCGAGGAAGGGACGATCCTCGGCACGGCCGCCTACATGTCACCGGAACAGGCGGAGGGAAGACCCGCGGATGCCCGATCGGATGTCTTCTCGTTCGGTGCGGTGCTCTACGAAATGATGACCGGCCGTCGTGCCTTCAGGGGCGCGACGAAGATGTCGACGCTGACGGCAATCCTGACGAAAGAGCCGGAACCTCCGAGCCAGGTGATACCCGGTCTGTCGCGTGATCTCGAGAAGATGATCCTCCGCTGTCTTCGGAAAGCTCCCGAGCGGCGGTGGCAGTCGATGGCGGATCTGAAGGTGGCGCTCGAGGATCTGCGGGAAGAATCCGGTTCGCGAAGCCTGCCTGAACCCAGGGTCCCGGTACCGGCGCGCAGGCGGACGAGGGCCGTGGTCGCCGGCCTCGCAGTGGCCGCAATCGGAGCGCTGACGTTTGGCGCGTGGTGGCGTGCGACTCGGACACAGCCAGACGTCGGCCCCACGCCCTCCCTCACAAGGCTCACGTCAGACGTCGGCTGGACGGATTATCCAGTCATCTCACTCGATGGAAGACTCCTCGCGTACGCCTCCGACCGCAGCGGCGACAACAACCTGGACATCTGGGTTCAGCAGATTCCAGACGGCCGTCCGGTCAGGCTGACCCGTCACGAAGCAGATGAACTGGACCCTTCGTTCTCGGCGGATGGAAGCCGGGTCGCTTTTCAATCCAGCCGGCTCGGAGGAGGCATCTATGTCATCCCGACTCTGGGTGGCGAAGAGCGGCTTCTGGCCGCGCGAGGCTTTTCGCCGCGCTTTTCGCCGGACGGCAACTGGATCGCCTATGGCGTTGCGGAAGAGGCCCGCAGCCGAATCTACGTGGCTCCAGCCGCCGGCGGTCCCGCCATATCTGTCGCCAGCGGTTTTTATCGGGCTGAGGCACCCGTCTGGTCACCCGACGGCCGGCATCTGCTGTTCTGGGCGCAGCGCCAGCGCGACGCGCCACCCGAGAACAACATCGACTGGTACGTGGCGGCGATCCCAGGCGGGTCGCCCGTACGCGACGGAGGCGCGCGCGGCGCTGCTCCGGGAGAAGTTTCAGGCGTTTCGGGGACTGCCATCGCCGGATGCCTGGGTTCTCGCGGGAAACCGCGTCCTCTTTCACGGCAGCGTCGGCGACTCCTCGAACATGTGGCAAGTTGCCATCTCTCCGGAGACATGGCGCGTCACGGGGGCGCCGCAACGGGCCACGTTCGGCACGACAGACGAGGCGGCTGCCTCGGTCGCCTCGGACGGACGGATGGTATTCATCAGCCGGACGATGGGGGCCGACATCTGGAGCCTGCCGATCGACGCCAACCGCGGGAGGCTGACGGGGTCCCTCACCCGAGTGACCGAGGACGCCGCAGATGACTACGACCCGACGCTGTCAGACGACGGGGCGACGCTGGTGTTCCGCTCGCGGCGAGCAGGTCGGTTCGGCGTCCTGCTGAAGAGGCTCGCGACGAGCGCCGAGACCATCCTGACCCGGATGCCGGAGGATCACTATCCAGCAGTCAATCGTGATGGAACCAAGGTCGCGTATCGTTTCGAGAGAATGGCAAGATGCCCATCTTCATCGTCGCCGCGAGCGGAGGACCGCCCGTGCTGGTGTGCGACGACTGCGGCGAAGTGGAAGCCTGGTCCCCGGAGGGCGACCAGATCCTCTACGTCGCTGCAGGCGACCCGTCAGGCGTCGGTCTATTGAAGATCGGCTCTTCGCACGAATCATGCATGGTTGAGAAATCCCGGTTACGGAATCTACAACCCGCGTCTCTCGTCGGACGGCGGCTGGATCGCGTTCAACGGCAGGCCGGACCGGCTGGCACCTGCGCAGGTGTTCGTCGCCAGAGTGCAGGCGTCTGTTGTCGCGCGAGAGAAAGACTGGATCGTGGTCAGTAGCGACGGCGATGCCCCGAGCTGGTCGCCAGACGCGAGTCTCCTGTACTTCTGGTCGGATCGCGACGGGTCTCCTTGCATGTGGGCGCAGCGCCTCGATGCGAAGACGAAGCGGCCGGCCGGGATGCCGCTCAGCGTCCAGCACTTCCATAAGAAGGGACTGTCGTGGAGGAACCTGTACCTGGGCGCGCCGGATATTGCCGTCGCGCGCGACAAGGTTGTCTTCAACCTGGGCGAGCATACGGGGAACATCTGGATGACACAGCTGTCCCGGAACCCGGATTGAGCACTCCGCCGCGCGATTGCGGCGGTTCGATCGGACCCTTGCGTCGCCGCATCGAGTAGGAAAGAATCCCGTCATGCTGCAGCCTGTCAGCCGGATCGTGGACCTTCTGGATCCCACCGTGAACCGCATCGGCAACATGTCCGTGGACGAGGCGCGTCGCCGCGTCCTCGACGGAGATCCTGCCGGCGTTCGCGCCATCGATGGCTCGTTTGCACTCGTCGCGGCCCATGGCGTGACCGTCCGGCTCGCCCGCTCCCTGGACAGGCCGATGCGCTACTTCCTGGCGAAGCGGCACGAAGGCCCGGCTCTCTACGTGGCCGACCGCATCGACACGCTGCACGACGCGCTCGCCGCCGACGGCCTGGCGGGTCAGTTCCACCCGAGCTACACGCGCATGGTCCCCGCCCACCACGTCGTCGAGATTGCCCTCGTGGGCTGCCCGGACCCGGATCCGATCTACACGCGATTCTTCACGCCGACGACCAACGCCCTGCCACCGACGCTCGACGAGATCGGCCGCCGGTACATCGGCGCGATGGCCCACGAAATCGAGAAGTGGCTGCGGCAGATCGACGCGGGCACCTCTGGGCACGAGCCGATCGGCGTGGCGTTTTCGGGCGGCGTCGACAGCGGCGCGGTCTTTCTCCTCACCTACCACACGATGATCCGGCTCGGCCTGTCGCCGGCGCGGCTCAAGGCGTTCGTGCTCAACCTCGGCGCCGGCCCGGACGTCGATCAGGCGCGCGCGTTTCTCTCGGCGGTCGGGCTGTCGCTCTTTCTCGAGGAGGTCGACGCGTCGCCAGACGGTCTGGACATCGACGAGACGCTGCGCGTGCTCGAGGACTACAAGCCGCTCGACGTCGAATGCGCGGCCATGGGCCTCGAGCTCTGCCGCGGCATCCGCGCCCGCTACCCGGACTGGCGCCATCTGGCGGACGGCGACGGCGGCGACGAGAACCTCAAGGACTATCCGATCGAAGAGAACCACGAGCTGACGATACGGAGCGTCATCGACAACCTCATGCTGTACCAGGAAGGCTGGGGCGTGGGTCGCATCAAACATTCGCTGACCTACAGCGGCGGGCTGAGCCGAAGCTATGTCCGGACGTACGCGCCCGCTCGCCGATACGGGTTCGCCGGCTTCAGTCCGTACGCCCAGCCGGCCGTCGTCGACGTCGCCGAAGGAATTCCGTTCGCGGCGTTGACGCGGTACGACGTGCCGACGCTCTATGCCCTCAAGGGCGAAATCGTCGGGCGCGGCGTGAAAGCCGTTACGGGATTGGACATGCCCGTATTTCCGAAACGCCGCTTCCAGCACGGTGCGCTTCCCGCCGACGCGATGCGCACGCGTCTCGACGGAACCGAGCACACCTACCGCCGCGCCTTCCACGGGCTCTACACGTAGCGTCCTGATGTCGCCCTACCCGGCGGGCGCCGCGGCGCGAGATCGCTTCGTCCTCGATCGTCGGCCGGCGCGACCATCGCATGATCCGTGGCGCGCCCAGGGCGTCCTCGTCGAGGACGAGCCGGCCGCGGACGGAACCATCGCGCGTGTGGCCACCGTATTCCTCACCGGGCGCGAGTGTCCCTGGCGCTGCGTGATGTGCGATCTCTGGCAGCACACAACGGAGAGCGACACGCCGCCGGGTGCGATCGCTCGTCAAGTGGCCGACGCACGCAAGCGCTTGGACGCGTCGCACGACCTGGTCAGTCAGATGAAGCTGTACAACGCCGGCAGCTTCTTCGATCCTCGCGCCGTGCCCGAGGGCGACTACGACGCGATCGCGGCCGGGCTCTCCGGCCTCACCCGCGTCATCGTCGAATCGCATCCCTCGCTTGTCGGCGCGCGGACGCGCCACCTTCTCGACGCGCTGCAACATCACCAGACGCCTGGCATGGCTCCGCCCGCACTCGAGGTCGCGATGGGGCTCGAGACGGCGCACCCTGACGCGCTCGAGAAGCTCCACAAGAAGATGACGGTCGACGGGTTCGTGCGCGCTGCCGATCGTCTCAGGGCGCTTGGCGTCGCGCTGCGCGTGTTTCTTCTCGTCTCGCCGCCGTTCGTGCCGGAGGCTGAACAGGACGACTGGCTTCTGCGCTCAATGGATGTCGCATGGGCGGCTGGTGCATCGGTGGTCTCCCTCATCCCGACACGGACCGGAAACGGTGCGGTCGAAGCGCTCGCCGGGGATGGGTGCTTTCGTCCGCCGCGGCTCGTCGATCTCGAGCGCAGCCTCGCACTCGCGCACGCTCGCCTGACCACGCCTGGTCGTCGTGTCTTCGCGGATCTCTGGGATCTCAACCGGTTCTCTGACTGTGCGCACTGCCTGAGCGCCCGGCGAGACCGTCTGCGCGCGATGAATCTCGAACAACGCTGTCTGGCTGGGGCGTCCTGCCCTCACTGCGCTGGCTCTTTTGCCTCGTTCGCCGGCTCATGACGCTCTCGCTCGACGTGGATGTGGCGATCGTGGGCTCCGGGTTCTCCGGCGCATTGTGTGCGCTCGCGCTCAGGCGGCGCGGGCGTCGCGTTGCCCTCATCGAACGCGGCCGCCATCCGAGGTTCGCCATTGGCGAGTCCACGACGCCCCTGACCAACCTGCTGCTCGAAGAGCTGGCCGATCGCTACGACCTGCCGCAGATCCGGTCCTTCTCGAAATGGGGGACGTGGCAGCGCACGCGGCCGGACGTGGCCGGCGGCCTCAAACGAGGGTTCACATTCCTCTTCCATCGTCTGGGAGAGCGATTCGCCGACGGCACTGACCACGCGCGCCAGTTGCTCGTCGCGGCGAGCCCCAACGACGAGGTGGCCGATACGCATTGGTACCGGCCGGATTTCGACCTTGCGCTGGTCGAGCACGCGCAGACGGCGGGCGCGATCTACCTGGATGACGTGCGCCTCGAAGGGATCCGCGACAACGGGCGCGGGATGGCGCTCGACGGCACGCGCCATGGACTCGCCGTAGACATCACGGCGGGCTTCGTGATCGATGCGAGTGGCCCTCGCGGCTTCCTCACAACGGCGCTCGGCACCGGCACCGCGCCCTTGCGTTGGCTGCCGCCGACCGAGGGGCTGTTCACGCACTTCGAGAACGTCGGGCTCTGGGACGATGTCGTGCCTGCCGACGGCAGGCCGCCGTACCCGCCTGATGCGGCCGCGCTCCACCACGTGTTTCCCGGCGGTTGGATCTGGGTGCTGCGCTTCAACAACGGCATCACCAGCGCCGGCGCCGCGTTGACCGATCCGCTGGCGGCGGCACTGCACGCGTCCGAGGGCGCACCGGCCTGGGACCGCCTGCTCCGGGCGCTACCCTCGGTGCGGCGAACAGTTCCATTCGGCCCGGGCGACGCTCCCCTTCGTGCACTCGCCGCGCGTGGGCTTCCGGTGCCGCGAAGTCGCCGGCGAGAAATGGGCGCTGCTCCCGTCGGCCGCGGGCGTCATCGACCCGCTGCTCTCGACCGGATTCCCGCTCACGCTCCTTGGCGTCGCGCGGCTCCTCGACATCCTGGAGACCAGCGCTCCTGGAGCGCAGCGCCGGGCTGCCCTGGCCGCGTACGAGCGCACGACTCAGGAAGAGCTCGACGTGACCGAGCAACTCGTCGGCGCGCTCTACGCGTGCATGGCCGACCCGGCGCTCTTCAAGCGGCTGAGCCTGCTCTATTTCGCTGCGGCGAGCTACAGCGAAACCGTACGGCGCCTCGGCCGGCCTCATCTGGCGCCGGGCTTCCTGTTGAACGAGCACCCTCAGTTCGGCGCCGAGCTTCGCACGTGCGCGGCGCTCGCCGCCGCGGTTCCGGTAGGCGCCGCACGGAGCGCGCTCTTCGACCGCATCGACCGCGCCATCGATCCCTTCGACACCGCGGGTCTCCTCGATCGCACGCGCCGCGATTGGTACCCGGTCATCGCCGCCGACCTCATTGCAAGCGCCGCGAAGCTCGAGGCGTCAGCGGAGGACGTCAATGGTCTGCTGGAACGGTGCGGATTTGTGAAGGGCGAGCGGTAGCCACGCTTCTGCGTCGTCGTTCTTCCTGCGTTCCGTCTGCATTGATCAATGCGCGCGGGGCCCCACCCCCGCGCGCTCTCGCGCGGCGACTTCGCGCCGCGCTCGGGCCGCAGGCGCTGCTGTCCGTGTCTTCGTGTCGCTGTTCCCTTCTCCGTGAACTCCTGCCTCCTGCCTTCTCTGCACTCCTGACTCTCCAGCTCCTACCTCCTGGCCTTTCGTTTCAACAGCAGCTTGATCCACAAGAACGCCACCAGCGCGAACGGAATCAGGTAGACGGCGACGAGCGCTGGTGGTGGCCGGAGGTCGTAAGTGGCATCGACGTCGGCGTCGACCTCGGCGGATCCCAGCGGGCCGTTGATCGTCACCCGCACGTGGAAACGTCCCTCGTGGTCCATTACCAGTGCCACGAACCGGTGCGAGCCGTCGGCAGCGACTGGCTCGGCGCTGGCGACGTTTGTCGGACCGGGCCGGTCGAGTGGGTTGATGGCGACGTTCACGCGCGTGTCAGCCGGCAGCGGTGACGGGGCGCCGGACGGACGGACGGTCACCCAGAACTGCCCGCCCGCCGAGCCGTCATCGGTGCTGTCAGGATCGGTCCAGACCGACACGTCGTACGGACCGGCGATGCGGCTCGAGACGATCGGAAACGGAGGGCCTGAATGCGCCAGGGCCGGGCCGTGCGCGACGAGAACGCCCAGGATCGTTCCCCACACGACCAGAACCCGATCGGCCGGCGATCGTCATCCGATCCCTCGCATCTCCATCGGCTGGAACAGGATCCAGATCGCAGCCGCGGCCAGCAGGACCACGACGATCGCCCAGGCCACGGTGGCGCGGCTCGACCGATCGGGGTAGTCGCGAAGAGAGACGAGGTGCATCACGGCGAGCGAGCCTGTCATGCCGAGCAGGATGCAACCCAGTTGAATCGGGAACACCGCACCCGGTCGCATCCCGGCCCATCGCCACAGCGGCTCGCCGAGCGCGGCCCATCCCATCAGGTCGATCGCCGCACTCTGGGTGACGGGCACGACTGTCAGCGCGCCAGTCAGAAGGTGAAACCCGTAATGCGCCAGCCAGATGCCAAAGCCAAGCGGGACGAGCCCGTATGAGTAGCGCATGGCAACTCGACCCGACCGACATCGCCGCATCGCGAGCCAGGATCCGCGTCACACCAGCCGCGGCGCCGAGAAGCAGAACCGGCGCGACGCCCAGTCCGACGACGAAGAGACAACCAAGCGCCAGTGATTCGGACGGGCTGCCGACGGCCTCGGCCAGCCACCGCTCGACGTGATGGACCGGCGCAACCATGGCGAACGCATTCAACAGGGCCCCGAACACGAAGAGCACCGAGAGGAGCGCGATGTCCGGACGGTTCCCGAGCCGGCCAATCCCCGATCGCCGGCGCGCGTCGACCAGCTCGAGACCCGGCGTGCGCACAGCGATCGCGATGTTGTCGTGCGGGCACGCGTGCACGCAGTCCAGGCAGAACGTGCAGTCGATGTTGCCGACCTTGGCCGGCAGATACAGCCCCAGCTCGCAGCCGCGCTGGACAATCAGGTTCGGCGCCTCCGGCGATCGGCGCCCCGTGATGCAGTCCGACGTCCGGCACGACTGGCAGGTCGCCGTTTCCCGAATCCGCAGCTCGAGCGGCGACACGGTCGAGGCGACGAAATTGAACTGCCCGATCGGACACAGGTGCTTGCAGAACGTCCCGCCCTTGAACACGAGATCGATCGCCAGCGCGGCGCCGAAGTAGGCGAGAACCAGATACGCCGTGCCGCGCGGCAGCGCCCACAGATCGAAGAGCTCGTAGGAGAAGAGCACCGCGACGAAGAGCACGATGGCGATCCACTTGCCGCGCAGGCGCTTCGGCCACAGCCGCGCCGGGCGCGTGAAGGCGGCGACCCCAATCGCGAACGAGCACGAACGGGCATCCCGCGCAGAAGAAGTTGCCGGCGGCGAGGAGCGCGACGACGAGCAGTCCGCGGTAGTGCACCCAGGTGAGGACCGTCGCCAGATTGCCGGGTGCGATGTCCGGACCGAAGAGTCCGTGCAGGACCACGACCGCGGCGGCGACGAGCAGTACGAGCTGGAGGGAGGTCCGGGCATGACGCCACCGGAGCAGCCGGCCGAGGAGCGGCCAACGGAGAATGTCCACGCCCGCGGGCGCACCGTGGGTGCCCAGCATCAGTTCCGCTTTCAGGTACACCCGGGTCAGACCGGGGTCTGACCCTGCGCGGTCGTCTCCCCCACGCGCCGATCGATCGGTCGACGGTCCGCCAGTTCGCCCTTCACCAACAGAATCCACGCTCCAGCCATCGACAGGCGCAAGCGGGCAACGTAGACACCGTCGCCCTGCTCCGCGGCCGGTTCGACGACGGGCGCCATCCCGGGATGAGACATGAACGCTTCGACTCGCAGCCGAGCCCCGCGCAGTGGACGGCGGGCCTTGTCGAGCAACTTGACTTCGACCAGCGTCTCTCCATCAACGAGCGGTGCCGGCGGCGTCGTCTTCCACTCGACCACCAGGTCGTCTGCTGGAGCGACTGGGCGACCGCAGGCGGCACCTGCGAGACCGCCAAGAATCAGGAACGTGAAGAACCGTATCGGGACGCGTGACCGTGAGCCGGCGTCAGACGGCAGCGCGCGACCCCCGGTTCCAAGCGCACGTGCATGTCGGCGCCGCGGCAGGCTTGGCCGGGAACATGTGGTAATACATTGCGATCACCATCGGAATGAAGACGATCGTGTTGTAGAAGAGGTGCAGTTCCACGCGCGGGACCCACAGCTGGACGATGCTCGTCGGCACGGGACGGTCGAAGAAGTTGAGCCCGATGAGGGCCTGGATCTGCAGGAGTCCATGTTCGATGTGGTGGAAGAACTGGATCACGAGCGCGATCGTCCACCATCGGCGCTCGAGGACGTCGGTGAAGCCCTTCCTCAACGCGAACAGGCAGACGAGCATGACCAGCGCATACCCGTAGTGAAGCGTTTCGGACTTGACGAGCCACGGAAAGAAATAGCCCAGCGCGCCACGCGCCTCGGGCACCGGCCAGCCGAGCGCGTAAATCTGGAACGCCTGCATGAGATGCTCGGCCCAGTGCGCCAGCACGATGACCATGAACGTGCGTAACGCCACCTCGTGCCATTCGCCGTTCAGCCGATCGATGAACGACGCTGACTGGCCCGATGGGTAGACTGCGGCGTGTGTGGCCTGCATGGTTTCGCGTCCTCCCGAGGGCGTGCTCGCCCCGGCTTTCCCGCTCCGGTTGCTACAGGATCGACATTATAGAGCGTAGCTCTGCCAAGGGGGCATAACGTGAATGGACTAGGGGCAGGGGGCCCGAGGAGGCTCTGAGGCTTTGGCTCTAGCAAGACCTCGAGAGTTCTCTCGAGGGTTTGCCTAAAGCCGAGAGCCTAAAGCCTAGAGCCGTCTCTGGCCCCTGAGCCCTGAGCCTTCTGTAGCGCCATCTCAAGCAGCAACGCCGACGGCCCCACGAGGAAGAGGGCGTAGAACGGCGCGTAAATCACCTCGTTCAGACGGAGCAGCATCTCGACAAACGCCACCGCAATCACGACGACGACCTGGCCCCACTTCGGGCGGACGGCGACCTTCGGGTCGGTCACCATGAAAAAGATGAAGAGCTGATACATCGGGCCCGTGATGGGCGCGAGTGTCGACTGCCACGGGTTGCCGGTAATGGCGCTCCGGAGCAATGCGAACACGACGAACGACGCGACGTACGAGGCGCTGACGTGCAGCCGGCCGACGCGCCACACGATCACGAATCCGAGCACCCAGATCACGGCCATCGGCCACAGGTTGTTCCCCCACTGAATGCTCAGGAGCGACACGGTCTGGGGCGCGAGGAAGAGCACGGCGCTCACGCCGAGGTTCGACGGGTTCCACAGGTGCCGCCCGTTGAGCCGCAGGACGTACTTGGACAGGATCGAAATCAGGCTGGCGAAAAAATAGGGCCACAGGAACGGCGACCTGACCAGGATGCCGACACTGATGCCTGTGATGTACGCGCTCGCCGGATGCAGCCACTTGCCGTAGGTGATGCGGCCCAGGGCGAGCTCGGCCGCGATCGCGGTGACGATGGCCAGAGCCGTGCGTTCGTAGGCCTCGAGAATACCGAAACTGAGGTGCGCCGCGATCAGAATGCACGTGATGAGGAGCGGCGGCAGAAGCCGATTGTCGACCTTCAAAAGCGCCCTCCGCCAGGGCACGGCCCCCGGAGCCGGGGACTCGATGCTCGCCTGCGTGCTCATCGAGATTCCCTCACGCGAAGCACACGGTCGATCCCCGGATGTTCGATCGTCTGAGTCCAACCCGACGGCCACCGGATCATCACCACGTCCACCCCGGCGGCCGATCCAAGACCGTAATGCAGCCGGCGCTGATTCTGAGCGCTGAAGCCGCTTCCGCCGCTGACTTCCTGCACCTGACGCTGACCGTTCCAGTGCACTTCCACGCGCGCGCCGATGGCGCTGCGATTGCTCGGCGCGCCCTCCAGTTCGATCGCAATCCAGTGCCGCCCGGGACTGACGGTGTTCCTGTAGACGAGGAGCGGACCCCGCTGATTCGCCACGATGACGTCGAGCGCGCCGCGGTTCGACAGATCCGCCAGCGCGACCGCGCGGCCGTCGAACGTGTCGCTCGCGCCGACGTCCTGCGCCACCTCCGTGAAGCGGCCGACGCCATCGTTGACCCAGACGCGCTTGTGTTGATACCCCGAGAGGCTGCGCCCGCGCATCGGCGGCCAGTTGCCGGCGTCGCCGATGATGCGCGCATGTCCCACGGCGATTTCCGCGAAGTCGTACCAGTAGCTGGTGCGCTCCCCGGCCGAGACGTAGCCGTTGACGAGATACAGATCGAGCGTGCCGTCGTTGTTCAGGTCGCCGAATTGCGAGCCCCAGCTCCAGCCGCCAAGATCCACGCCCAGAGTCGACGCGAGGTTCTCGAACTCGAGCGCCGCGCCGGCGGCGCGCGGTTTGGGCACCCAGAGATCGTTGGCCTGCACGAGCACGCCCGGCTCGGAGATGTTGGTCTTGTAGATCGACAAGCGGCCATCGTTGAAGATGTCGCCGAACGACGCGTTCATGCCGCTCTTCGGCGTTCGACCGACGCCCGTTTCGCGGCCCGCCTCGACGAATCGCTTGCCGCCCTGGTTGGTGTAGAGCTGCGAGACGCCGTAGTCGTTCGCGAGAAAGAGATCCGGATACCCCGTTCCCGACAGGTCGGCAGCCGCCGCGGCCAGCGTCCAGCGACGGGACACGATTCCGAGCGCCGCCGACGTTTCCTCGAATGTGCCATCGCCGCGATTCCGGAACACGTACTTGCGGCCCCCGTTCTCCGCGTACTCGAAGCTCTCCGGCATGATGCGCGTCGTCTTCAGGTGCCAGAGATCGATGTCGTCGGCCCAGTAGCCCGAAAGAAACAGGTCGAGCCATCCGTCGGCGTCGTAGTCCCACCAGATGGCCGCGTTGGCGTTGACCCAGGCGGGCAGCCCCGCGCGCTCGGAGACGCGGACGAACGCCCGTCCGCCGTCGTTGCGAAAGAGCTCGGGACGGCCGTACTTGTAGAGGAACAGATCCTCGTACCCGTCGTTGTCGTAGTCACCCCAGAGCGCACCCATCGACGCGCCGGTGCCCGCGCGGTTCACATCGGCGAGCCCCATCGCGGGTGCGACGTCCGCAAACGTGCCGTCGCCCTTGTTGCGATACAGGCGATTGAGGCTGCCCTCGGCGCTGTTGGTGACGTAGAGATCCTGCCAGCCGTCGCGATCGAAATCACCGACGGCGACCGACGCGCCCATCGCCGCGACCTGCGGCATGATGTGGTCGAGCCGCGCGTCGAACGTCGGTCCCTGGTGGAGGAAATCGATGCCCAGCCGTTTCGCCGATTCCTCGAGGCGGAACCCGTGCCGGGCCACACCCCCAGGATCTGCGCCTTTCGCGCGCTCGCCCGCCGTCGAGCGGTTGAGGGCGACGACGGCGGCAAGCGACGCGACGAACATCACCGTCCACAGCAGCCAGAGAGCGCGCTGGCGAGCGTCGCCGGTCATCACCATGGCTGCCTCGCCTGCCCGGCCAGCGTCAGGCCGTCGAGGAACGCGCGCGGCGACACGAACCGCGTGTGGAAGGTCTGCCAGTCTTCCTGATGGCGCCGATAGACGGGATCCTCTTCGAGGGTCGGCAGCAAAGACGACGATTGGTACTCTGGTCGATCGTGCGCCGGCAGCGGCAGAACGGTCTTGGAAAAGCTCGTGTTGTAGTCCCCGTCCTTCACCCAGCCGTCCCCGATGAGCACGAAGTCTCGCGCCCAGCCCTTCGCCGGCGGAGGAGGCGCCGGAAACGACAGCCGCAGCTCGTCGCCGGCGTTCATGATCACATAGCGATCCTCGACGCTGGCGAGGAGCTCGCGCACATCACCGAACCTCGTGTAGTAGCCAACCAGGTCGCGCCAGCGCGGCACCGTGTTGGCAATCCGATCGTACACGGGCGTCTCGGGCTGATCGCGCCGGTCGCTCCGCGTCTCCGAGTAGCCACGGTAGTGGAGATCCGCTCGCGCGGGATCGAGACGCACGGTCTGAAGCCGGGCATCGGTCACCCCCGCAGCATACGCGAGCAGGTCCCAGTAGATTTCCAGATTGGTCCGCAGCCGCAGCCGCCGCGCCCCGGCGACGCCCGCACGAGCGACACGGCCGAGATCGATCAGAATCGTCTTGTTCTTGCCAGCGGGAAACCCGAGTTCGGGCGCAACGAGAACCCATCGGCCGCCGGCGTCCAGAGCTTCGAGGGACAAGCCGCGCGGCTGCACGTGGCCGCCCTGGCCGATGGCCACGTTGATGCTGCTGTCGGTCGGGTACACGAACCCGTACGCCACGAGCCACATCGGCGCATCGCGCGGAATCTCCGCGCCAAGCTCGAGCTCCACGAAGTGCTCCGCGGCGATGCCCTGATAGGCGCCGCGCCCGAACGTGGCCAGATGGCGGCCATCCCGGCGGCTGACGAGATCGGTCACGTCCCGGCCGGTCTCGTCCCAGGCGCGCGCCACGGCCTGCGGCGGGCGCATCGCCTGCACGGACAACGCGGGCGCCTCCCGCGCGAACCGCTCGTCGACGAACACTGCCACGTCGTCAGGATGATCGACGACCATGAGCGACACGTGATCGACGAAATGCGTTTCCCAGAGCTCGGCGCTGATCCGCACGTCGTACGCGCCGTCACGCGCGACGAGTTGATCGCCGCGGATTTTCACCCGGTCCTCCGTCTGGGTCACCCCAGCGACGTCCTGCGCGTTGATCCGCAGCCCGAGCGGCGATCGCCACAGAAAGTCGGTCACGAACCGCATCCCCGTCCCATCGTCGGCAAAGATCCACGGGCATGAGCCCTTGAGCCGCTGCTGCGCCACGATCGGCCGATCGATGCCCGGGTCGAACTCTGCCTGGGGCACGCCGTTCGGCCAGACGATCCGCGTCACGTCGATGCTCGTTCGCGTGCCCAGCCCGACATGGACGGTTGCGCCGGTAATCGTCTGCTTCTGCACCAGCAGTCCGGAGCGCACTTCCACTTCCCCGCCGATGCCGAAAGTGTTGATCCGTTGATCGCCGGCCGCGGTCTGGGCGCGCGGACGAATGACCTGGTAGTGATAGCCGCGCGCGCCCCGGCCGGTGAGGCGCACCGGGCGCCCCGCCGACAGCCCGACGAGGTCGAGCTGACCGTCGCTGCCGAGATCGAGAACGCTCCACACCTCCGCTTCGACCGCGACGCCGAGGCGCCGCATCGCGCGATCCTCGCCTGCCAGCCAGATGCCAGTCCCGGCAGGACCGGACGCCACGAGATCCAGGGCGCCGTTGTTGTCGACATCGGCCAGTATCAGCCGCGCTGTCCCAGCCGCGGCCCCACGCGAGAGTTCCGGCCACGTTGCCAGCGACTCCACGCTCCACGCACCAGTGCTCAATGACGCACGACGGATCGCGCCGGACGAGTCGAGTGTCACGAGGTCCAGCGCGCCGTCGGCGTTGACGTCTCCCAGGACGACGGCAACCGTCCCGCTCTGATGGCTGTCAGGGCCGGCGAGCCGTTGAAACTGTCCCGCCTGGAGGTTGGCGAACACGTGCAGCGCGCCGCCATCGCCAACAAGTGCCGCATCCGGATCGCCGTCGGCGTCGAGATCACCCCACGCGAACGCGTGAAGCCCCGCCACGGCGGCGAAAGGCTGCACCGGCCGCCAGGTGCCGTCGCCGTTGTTTCTCAGCACGACCGGCGGCCCGGCGCGAACGCCCACGACGATGTCGAGGTCGCCGTCCATCTCGATGTCGGCCGCCCACGCGCCGGTCGCGTCGAGTGGAGCCGGGCCGCCCTCGCGCGACGCGGCCGCCGTCTCGTCGCTGAAGGTCCCGTTGGTGGACTGGATGAAGAGGCGGACGCCACCCGGTCCCGCGGCAGCGAGATCCATCCGGAAGTCGTGATTCCAATCGAGCGCGACGAGGCCGCCTGGCGGCACCGGCCCGCCATCCGTGCCAGGAAACGGCAGCGCCGGGCTGGCTGCGTCCACACGACGCACCTCGCGTGAGTCGGCGGCGAAGACTGCCGGACGCTCGTCGCCGTCGAAGGAAAACGCGGTCAGCGCAGCCCAGGGCGTCGGCGGCGCCTCACCCACGAATTCGGGCGAGAAGGCGAGCGCGTCGTCGGCGGCCGATGGCGTGGCCACCGGTGTGGGCAGCCGCAGGAAGCGGGTGAAAGGCTCGGCGATCAGCTCGGTGGACGGAGTCACGAGCCGGCGGCTCTCGCGAAACGCCGGCACGCGCGCAAGGACGTTGCGAAGAAAGGCAATCGCGCGCGCGGCCTCTCCTCCACTCGCCTGTTGAAGCGCGCGATATCGCTCCACGACCTCGGGAGGCCACGTGCTCGCGAACTTCTCCAGGCGCCGCACAGAGTCCTGGAGGAGCGCGGCATCCGTCCGCTTGGCCGCGAGACGGGCGCGCTCGACGAGCACGGCGACGCTGTCGGGTTGGAGCGTGAGCAGCTCTTCGAGCAACTGTTGTGCCTCGGCGTCGGCGTTCGGTCCGCCGGCGTTCTCGATCTCCTGGATGAGCGCGGTGCGCGCCTGGAGACTGCGAGGATCGAGCGCGACTGCCTGGCGCAGGTGCGCGATGCCTTCCTCACGCCGTCCACGCGACGTCTCGAGACGGCCCCTTAGAAACGCGACATCGCCCGACGCGGGCGCCAGGGCGGCCGCCCGTTCGATCGCCGTGCCCGCAGCGTCGAACTCGCCCAATCGCAGTTGCGACAGGCCGAGGTTGGCCCAGACCGCGGGCTCGCCCGGCGCGAGTGTGGACGCTTCGGTGAACTCCTGCCGTGCCGCGTCGACGAGACCGACCTGGAGGCCCGCGAGACCGCGATAGAACCGCCGGGTCGTCTGCTCGTACGCCTCAGTCTCCGGCGACGGAAGTCCTCGGTGCCGGTTGAGCGCCAGATAGCTCCCAATCACGGCGACGGCCACGAGCGCCAGCGCGATGACCAGGACGAGAAGGCTGCGGTTGGTCGATCGCTTCGATGTCACGACAGCACCGGAGTGGAACGCGGCGAGATTAGCCTGCGGCTGACCGGGAGGCCGAGCAGGACGAGCGCCAACCCGGCAAATGCCTGGAACGGTCTGTTGATGGCGACGAGCATGACGACGGCGAGGACGAGGAAGACGAAGAGCGCCGGCGTCAGTGGATAGCCGGGCGCGCGGAAGGGGCTCGGTCCCGGCGCACGTCGGCGCACGACGAACACTGCCGCCGCCGCGAGCGCAACGAAGCCGAGCGTGGTGCACATGAAGAACGCCGCTATCTGCTCGAACGTGCCGAGGAGCACGAAGAGCGTCGCGAGCGCCGCCAGCACGGCCGTGGCGCGCACCGGCGCACCGGTCAAGGGATGGCGTGCGGCCACTGCGGCTGGAAACAGCCCGTCGCGGCTCATCGCTTCATAGAGCCGGGGCGCCACCATGACCATCGCCATTGCGCTCGCCACGACCGACAGCACCACGATCGTGGCGAGCACGGGTGGTCCGGCCGGACCGAGCAGCGCCTCGCCCACGTGGCGCGCGAACTCGGACGCGCTCGTCGCTGCGGTCGGCGGCACGAGATAGATGAAAGCCAGCGTCGTCATCACATAGATCGCGGTCACGCTCAGCACGCCGAGCACGAGCGCTCGCGGCAGGGTCCGCCGCGGGTCGCGCACCTCGGCCGCGATGCGGCTCGTCTCCCAGAACCCGCCGAAGGAGAAGAACACGCCGACCAGCCCGAGCGCGATCGCCTCGCCAATCGGGGGAGCGCCCGCCCGCGCGCCTCCAAACGAGAAGAATGGCACGAAGTGCGACCAGCGTCCGTCGCCGGCAGCGAACGCAATGATGACAATCCCCGCCAGCGTGCACAACTTCAACGCGGTGAGCATGCCGAACACCCGCGCGCCGAACGTCAGTCCGGCCATGTTGACGAGGGCGATTGTCCAGATGGTACCAACGGCCACAGAGGACTGGTAGCCGAGGGCCGCGGGCCAGAGCACGACGATGTACTGCGTCGCGCCGATCGCGAGCGCGGCCGTCAACCCCGGATCCATGACGAGGAGCGACTGCCATCCGTACAGAAAGGCCACGCGCGGGCCCCATGCCTCGCGCAGGTACACGTAGAGGCCGCCGGCCTGCGGATAGCGCGAGGCCAGTTCACCGAAGCTAAATGCGCCGGCCAGCACCATCGCCGCGCACGTGAGCCACAGGCCGAAGGTCAGCGCTGGCGAGGCCAGTGCGCCAATCAGTTCGGCGGGCGTCAGGAAGATTCCCACGGCAACCGTGTTGCTGATGACGAGAGCGGTCGCCGACCAGAGGCCGAGGCCGCGCGGCGCCGCGGCTGCGTTCATTCCCGAACCGGCGTCGAGTAGTCCCGGTTGACGTAGCCGAGCTCCGAGGTTCGCTTGCCGACCTCACGATAGAAGGCCGGGTTGTTCGGCTGCCAGGTGCCAAGGCCGTCGACGTAGCGGTTGAACATGCAGAAAGCCGCGGCAATCAGGACCACATCGTGAATCTCCTGATCGGTCGCGCCCTCGCGCCGTGCCCGCTCCACGTCGCCGGTCGTGACGCGCTTGCCGCCCTCCTGCACGTGACCCGCAATCGCGAGCAGCGCCTTCATCTTGCCGGAGACCGGAGCCCTCTCGGCGTCCTGCTTCACCTGGTCGACGAGCGCGTAGTCCACGGGCGCGCCACCGAGCTCTTCGGCGGCAATCGCCCCATGACAGCTCTGGCAATAGTGGCAGTCGTTCCGAAACGAGACGTGGGTGGCAATGAGCTCGCGTTCGGCGCGGGTCAGTGTGCTCGGACCGCGCAGGAGCACCTCGGCCAGCTCGCCGATCGGCTTCGCCGTGGCCGGACTGTACACCAGGAGGCCGCGAATGCCCGGCAGGCCGTCAGCGAGTCTGATATGCGCCATCGGGTGACCCTATTCGAACTTGATTTGGCGCGCCCGTTTGACGCGTGTCAGAGCACTGTATGGACGTGCTGGTCGGGGCGGCAATAGTAGATTCGTATTAGTCGTAACCAGCGCCGCAGCTTGGATTGAGCGAGCTGAACGGGCCGACGGCCTTTGCTCGATGACCACGCGAGCCCGGCGCTTGTCGTTCTTGGACTACTTGTCTGCATTTTATTAATGCTGGCGGGGCCCCACCCCCGCCAGCTCTCGCGCGGCGACTTCGCGCCGCGCTCGGGCCGCAGGCGCTGCTGTCTTGTGCCGCTCTTCTTCCCGTCTCGGTTGAACCTCTTTGAACTCTTTGAACCCTTTTGAACCCCTTGAACCTTTTGAACCTCCTGAACCTTTACTTCCCCACCCCAATCCCTTTCCCCTCGACACATTCGTAGGCCTTGCCGGCGAGAACACCCTTGAACTCCTCCGTCCGGCCGCTCGGCCAATC
The DNA here is from genome assembly GCA_963771395.1 of uncultured Acidobacteriota bacterium. GTDB lineage: Bacteria > Acidobacteriota > Vicinamibacteria > Vicinamibacterales > 2-12-FULL-66-21 > DATBJJ01. Next base: position 38,165 of record CAVYTY010000007.1, read on the forward strand.
AATCACTACGCGATCGACTCGGTCGCGCTTGCCGACCCCGAACGTCAGTGGAAGCTCCGACTGGGACAGATAGCTGGAACCGGTTTTCACGAGGCGGGACTGTGTCACGCCGTCGTGGAACACTCGGACCAGCGCGCCGATGGCGTCGCGGTTCGACTTCGTCCCGACGAGCCTGAGTCTGATGCTTCGGTTGCCGGCCGGCTGGTCGTTCCGGAAGAGCACGGCTGGACCGTTGTTGGTCGTCATCAGCAGGTCGACGTCGCCGTCGCAATCGAAGTCCCCACAGGCGAGACCGCGGCCGACCCTCGGGCTTGCGAACTCGGCGCCGGCGGCGGCGGCAACGTCCTGAAACGTGCCGTTGCCCTGATTCTGAAAGAGGAGCGGGGGCTGGGCATGTCCGACACCGCTGCGGAGGCTTCTCACGGCCTCGTCGATGTGGCCGTTGGCCACGACGAGATCGAGCGCACCATCCAGATCGAGATCCGCGAACTGACAGCCGAACCCGAGCCGGTTGCGCGACGCGGGGCCGACGCCCGCGCGCATCGCCACGTCCTGGTAGAGGCCAGGGCCGAGCGGGCGATAGAGCCCGGCCATCTCGTTGTCGAAGTTCGTGACGGCCACGCCCATCCTGCCCGAGTTGTCGAAGTCGGCGGCGTCGATGCCCATGCCGGCGCGCGCCCGGCCATCGGCGCTGAACGCAACGCCGGCCTGGACGCCGACTTCCTTGAAAGTACCGTTGCGCAGGTTGCGATAGAGCTTGTTGGGCTGCGTGTCGTTGGCCACGACGAGAATCCGGCCAGCCATCCTGGTCATCGTCCAGCATCGCCACGCCGAGCGATTTCGAGCTGGAGTCGAAGATCCCGCTCGTCGCGGTCACGTCCTCGAACGTGCCGTTGCCACGGTTGCGAAAGAGCCAGCACGTGTCGCCGCGGTAGGCCTCTGGCGTGCAGTACAACTTCTCCTTGCCGTTGGCACTGCAGAACACGTCGTGCTCGGCCGACCACTTGACGTAATTACAGACAAAGAGGTCGAGCAGGCCATCACAATCGAAGTCGAACCAGAGCGCCGAGGTGCTGAAGGCCGTCCGCCCGCCGAGGCCGCTCGTCCGCGTCACGTCCACGAACGTCCCCTTGCCGGTGTTGCGAAACAGCCGGTTCTGGCCGACGCACGTTACGAGCAGATCCGGAAAGCCGTCGTTGTTCCAGTCGCCGACGGCGACGCCCATGCCGTACATCTCGAGGTCGAGACCGGCGCTTCGCGTCGCGTCGGAAAACGTGCCGTTCCGGTTGTTGCGATAGAGCCGCAGGGTCGAGCGCTCCACGGCGTGCCCCGGCCAGTCCATGCCGTTGACGAGCAGGATGTCCTGCCAGCCATCGGCGTCGTAGTCGAGGAACGCGCAGCCGGCGCCCATCGTCTCGGGCAGGAGCTTGCCGCCGTAGGCGCCACTCCGGTGTCGGAACTGGACGCCGGCTGCCGCCGTGACATCCACGAGGCGCAGCCCCGGCGCCCGCTGGAACGCGGCGCCGGGCCATGCGGGAAGCGCCATCGCGGCCAACGCCCCGGAGCTTGCGTGGTGCAGGAAGTCGCGACGATTCACAGCGGGCCCACGAGTCCGTTCCGAAGCGCATAAACGACGAGATCGGCGGTCTTGTGCACGCGCAGCCGTCCCATGATGTTCGCGCGGTGCACGCTGACCGTGTTGACACTCAGGTTGAGCTTCGCGGCAATCGCCCGATTGGAGTGGCCCTGGCAGATGAGCTGCAGCACTTCCAGCTCCCTCGCGCTCAGGCCGTGATTGCGTTCGCCCTTGAGCGTGGCCGGCAGCGTCACCGTCGGGTCGAGCACCGTCTCGCCAGCCGCGACGCGCTTCACTGCCGAAGCGAGATCGAGATCGAGCGCGTTCTTGAGGATGTACCCACGCGCGCCGGCGTCGAGGGCCTGCGAGACGAGGGTCTGTTCGGAGTGCATGCTGAGCATGAGGATCGCCACGTCGCCCAGGGTTTCGAGAATTCGCTTCGTTGCTGCAAGGCCACTCGTGCCGGGCATCGCGCAATCCATCACCACGACGCGCGGCCGGAGGCTGAGGGCCATCTGAACGGCTTCATCGCCGTCGCTGGCTTCCCCGACGACGGTGAGGTCCGGGTCGTCTTCGAGCATCCGGCGAAAGCCACGCCGCACGAGATGGTGGTCGTCAGCGAGCAGCACGGTGATTTTGTCCATCGTCATTCCCTCTTCACGGGCTGGCGAGGCTTCCGTCGGGCGCCTCCGGCTCCTCGAGCGGCACGCGCAGGCGGACGAGGGTGCCGCCTTCGTCCGGCCGCAGGAACTCGATGGTACCGCCGACCAGCTCGGCGCGCTCGCGCATGGCCACGAGGCCCAGGCCACGCCGCCCGGTCCGCGGGCCCAGACCCGCGCCGTGGTCCTCCACCTCGAGCTCGAGCACCCCGGTAAGATAGCGCAGGCGTACCCACACGCGGTCGGCGCCTGAATGCCGCGCCACGTTGCTCAGCGTCTCTTGCAGCACGCGGTACACGTGGATGCCGATCGTGCCGTTCACGGGCACCGCCACGCCGGTCCGCTCATAGGTCACCGCGAGCCCCAGTTGCTTCTCGACGGTGCCGAGATACCAGTCGAACGTGCTCTCGAGCCCCAGCTCCTCGAGGATCGACGGGTGCAGCGTCTGCGACAGGCTTCGGACGCTCGTCAAAGTGCCCTGGGCGATCTCGCCAATCTCGCGCAGGTCGGCGCGCAGCGGCGATCCGGCAGGCGTCTGCTTCTCGGCTCGGCCGAGCATGGATCCGATGGCGGTCAGAATCTGACCGACCTCATCATGAAGCTCACGAGACAGGTGCCGCAACGTGGATTCGCGCGTGGCGATGAGCTGCTGCGCCAACTCGCGCCGGCCGTCGGAGAGCGACGCGAGCTCGGCGAAGAGCCTCCGGTTGGCCCGAATCAGGTACAGCCCGGTCGCTGCAATCACGACGAGGGTGGCCGTCAAGAACCAGTAGACCTGCCGCTGCACCTGATCGTAGATCCCCTGGACGCGCTCAGCCGTCTGCTCTTCGGCTTCGTTGTTCTCGATGAGCAGCCGCGCGACGGCCGTACTCAGAGCCGCCTGTCGCGCCTGGAGCGACAGCGACACCTGCGCGCGCGCGGCGTCTTCGCGGCCGTCAGCGGCAAGCGCGAAGGTGCGATCGACCGCGTCCCAGAACTCGGTCAGCGAGTCGGCCAGCCGATCGCGCTCCGCCGGGGTGCGGCCGGCCGCCGCCAGTTCGGCCTGTCGCGCGAGCGCGTCGTCGAGATCCCCGCGAATGCGCGCAAACTGCTTGGACCAGGCCATCATCGGATACGCGTGGTCGTCGTCCAGCATGTCCCGCATCGCGAGCCCGAGCAGATGCAGATTGTTCTGAATGCGCAGCAGCTGGAGGGAATCCTTGCGGTTCCGATCGACCAGGTCGCTCTGAAGCACACGAAGGCCCGCAATCTGGCGATTGATGTAGACAGAGTAGGCCACGACGGCCGCCAGCGTCAGCATCAGCCCGATCAGGAGGCCGCGTGTTGGAGTAGAGCCGCGGGTCACAGGGCAAGAGTAATGCTGAATGCTGAGTGCTGAATGCTGAAATGAAGTGCGAAGTGCTGGAAGCCGCGAGTCGCGAGCCGCGAGCCGCGAATTTGACACCGCAACCGAGGCGCGCCGATCATGAGGTAGCTCCCGGTCATGAGGCACAACAGTTTCCGCGTCGCGCGTATTTGTCTGGCCGGAGTTGCTGCTGGCGTCTTCATCGCGGCCGCATCCGTGTTGGCGGCGCCTCAGGCCGACGCCGACAAGGCAAAGATTGAAGAACGGCTGGTCCGCATCAGAGCCGACCTCTTTGCCGGGACGGCCCGCCCGGACGACGCCGTGCGCGCGCTCAAGGAAATCCTTGCCGTCGATCCGGGCTCGGCGGAAGCCCACCTGCTCCTCGGGATTGCCTACCGCACCGTGGGCGTCGCCGATCTCATGGGTGAAGCCGTCGCCGAGCTCCGGCAGGCGCTCGCCCTGAATCCCACGTTCGTTCCCGCGCGTTTTTATCTGGCGCACATCTATCTCGATCTCGGGCGGACCGAGCGGGCGCGCGAGGAACTGGAGGCGGCTCTGGTCCAGACCCCGGGCAACCCTCAATTCCTGACGCTGCTCGGCGAGGTGGAACGGCAACTGAAGAATCCCCGCCGCTCGCTCGACGTGTTGAAGCAGGCTCTACAGATCGACGACTCCTCGGCCCAGGCGCACTATTACCTGGGCCTGACCCTTCTTGACCTCGATCAGCCCGACGAGGCGATCAACGAGCTCGAACGCGTGATCAAGTCCGGCGAGAAACGCGCGGACGTGTATCTCAGCCTCGGCGCCGCCTATCTCGACTCGGGCCGCCTCGACGAAGGATTGGAGATCCTGAGCCAGGCCACACACATCGATGCGTCCCGGGCGGACATCCGGATCCAACTGGCCCGCGCGTATCGTTTGAAGGGGATGCTGGACAAGGCCGAAGCGCAGTTGGCGATTGGAATGCCACAAGGACCGGCGAGCGTCGCCTCGCCGTTCGTCCAGCAGCGGCAGGTGGAATACGACCTCTATCTGGAGCTGGGGCTGCTCAAGGCGCAACAGGGGCAACTCAAGGCCGCAGTCGACGCCCTTACAAAAGTACTCGAGATGGATCCCGACCACGGACCAGCCAACCGCCAGCTGGCTGAGGTCTATCTGCGTCAGCGCCAGTATGCGCAGGCCACCCGGTACGCGGCCCGTGCCGAGACGCTCGGCTTCCCCTTGTCCGCCGACAAGCGCAAGTTGCTCGACGACGGCCTTCAGAAGCAGAAGAGGGAAACGGGAGTGAAGAAGTGAACGAGCTGAAGTGGCTCGCTCCTTTTCTCTTCTGCCTCGTGCTCGTCGCGGCGTCGCCATCAGGCCAGGCGAGCAGACCCAGGCCCGATCGTCCCGCGGTGTTCGTGGACGTGACAGCCAAAGCGAAAATCGATTTCGTGCACAAGTCAGGAGCCTCTCCAGAGAAATACATGGTCGAGACGTTCGGCTCGGGTGTCGCCTGGATCGACTACGACAACGACGGATTCCAGGACCTGTATTTCGTCAACGGTGCACCGGGCGCTGCCGACGCGCTGTACCGCAACCAGAAGGACGGAACGTTCAGGGATGTGACCGCGCAAGCTGGAGTGGACGGGAGCGGCGCAGGCAAGACCGCATACAAGACCGGCGTGGCCGTCGGCGACTACGACAACAACGGCTATCTCGACCTCTTCGTGACCAGCTTCGGCCCCGACGTCTTGTACCAAGAACAATGGCGACGGCACCTTTACGGATGTCACGGCCAAGGCCGGCGTCGCGGGCGGACCTGCGGACTGGAGTACCAGCACCGGCTTCCTCGATTTCGACCGGGACGGTGATCTGGATCTCTACGTCACCAACTACCTCGACTTCCGGCTGAACGACAACCCGTACTGCGGGCTCCGCAAGGACGGATACCGCATGTATTGCCATCCGACGATGTTCGATGGGATGGCGGATCGGTTGCTCAGGAACAATGGCAACGGCACGTTCACCGACGTGTCGCGACAGGCAGGGATTGCCAATCCGGCCGGGAAGGGTCTGGGAGTCACGTTCTGCGATTTCGACCGCGACGGCGATCCAGACATCTACATCGCGAACGACATGGTGCGGAATTTTCTCTATCGCAACAACGGGAATGGGACCTTCGTCGACGTGGCCTACGCTGCAGGCGTCGGGTTCGACAGCAACGGAAAACCTCAGGCCGGCATGGGTGTCGACTGTGCTGATGTGGACGGAAATGGTTTTCCGGACATCTTCGTGACCAATTTTTCCGAGGAGCTGAATACGCTCTACAGCAACCTTGGCGAGGGACTCTTCGAAGACATCACGGTGAAGGCGGGCCTGGGCGCGGGCTTCATTCCCCTGGGGTTCGGGACGAAGATGTTCGACTTCGATAACGACGGCGACCTCGACATCCACGTCACGAACGGTCACGTCATCGACAACGTCACACTCTACCAGCCCAACCTTTCGTACGCGCAGAAGGACCTGCTGTTCGAGAACGTGGGCGGCCGGTTCCGTGATGTATCCGCGCAAGCCGGACCCGCGCTCCAGGCAGAGCGGGTGGGCCGCGGGCTCGCCGTCGCGGATTTCGACAACGACGGGAACCTGGACGTCATAATTTCGAGCGCGGGACGGGCGCCGGTGCTGCTCAAGAACCAGGGCGCCGGCGGAGGCAACTGGATCACGATCCGGGCCCAGGGAGGCAAGAGCAACAGCTTCGGTCTGGGGACGACCGTTCGCGTGCAGACGTCGAACGGACTTCAGGTGCGGGAGATCAACAACGTGGCCAGCTATCTGAGCGCCAACGACATCCGACTCCATGTCGGCCTCGGAACGGCGAAGATCGTTCAGCAAATCGACGTACTCTGGCCAAGCGGCACGAAGCAGACCTTGAAAGACGTCGCCGTCAATCAGATTCTGGTGATCAAGGAACCATGACAGCACACCTGGGAGTCCGAGCGTTTGCGTTGGCGGCCGGCGTGGCAGCGCTGGCTGCGGGCGCCGCGCCGCAACCAACGACGCGCGCCGTCGCCGCGCGCGAAGATGCGTACCGGGCGAACAACATCGGCGTCGCCCGCCTCGAGCAGTTCGATTTCGAGGCCGCCGCGGCATCCTTTCGCCGGGCGCTCGAAATCGAATCCTCGGCTGGCCATCGCCCGTATGAACCTCGGCATCGCACTCTTCTACGGCGGCGACTCCGACGGTGCCCGGCGCGAGATCGCCGCGGCCCGGACAGACCTTCCCGACAGACCGCACCCCGACTACCTGCTCGGCCTCATCGCCCGCGGAACCGGGAGGACCGAGGAGGCAATCGACGCGTTCACGCGTGCCGAGCGCCTGGATCCGGGAGACACCGGCACGGCGATCAATCTCGGGCAGCTGTACCGCCAGGAGCGGAAGTTCCAGGAAGCGATCGACGCTTTTCGCCGCGCGATGGACGCGGCGCCGTACAACGCGACGGCCGCGTACGGCCTCGCGAACACGCTCATCCTGGGCGGCCGCGCCGACGAAGGCCGCGCCGCGATGGCGCACTTCCAGCGCCTCAGCGAGAGCAGCTACGCCATCACGTACTCCCAGGCCTACCTGGCGCAGGGCCGCTACGCGGAGGCGATCATCGTCGACCGGGGCCGAGGTCGAACTGGTCGACACACGAATCCCCGAGGTCACGTTTGCGGATGCGACGGCGACACTTCCCTCTGGCCGCGCGCCAGGTACGGCGATCGCGATGCCGGCAGCGTCGCGACGTTCGATCTCGATGGCGACGGCAATCTCGATCTGGCCGAAAGCGGCGCGGCAGGCGTGCGGCTGTTCCGGAACGCCGGCGGCCGATTCGCCGACGTCACCGCGGACATGCTCGGCACCGCAGCGGGCGGACCGGCCACGGCGGTGCTCGCTGGCGACTACGACAACGACGGTCAGGCCGATCTGGCGGTGCTCCGTCCAGGCGGCATCAGGCTCCTTCGCCGCGATCCGGCGTCCGGGTTCACCGACGTCACGGCTAGCGCGGGGCTGGGATCGCTGACGGAGAACCCGCGTTCCGCCGCGTGGCTCGACGCGGATCACGACGGCGACCTCGATTTGCTGGTCGCCGCCGGCGCGGAAGGATCGCCAGCCACCCGCCTCTTCCGCAACAACGGGACCGGCCGCTTCGCCGACATCACGACCGAATCCGGTCTCGCCTCCGCCACGTCCGTGCTCGCCATCGTCCCGACCGACTACGACAACCGGCGCGACATCGACGTGCTGCTGGTCCGCGCCGACGCTCCTCCCATCCTCTTCCGCAACCTCCGCGATGGAACGTTCCGCGACGTGGCCGCGGATGTCGGGCTCAGGCTGGATGCAGGGGCGGCGATGGCGGCGATCGGCGACGTGAACAAAGACGGGTATCCGGATTTCTTCTTCCCGCGCCGGAACGGCATCGGCGTGATGGCCTCGAGCGACGGACGGGGCCGCTTCGCGACGTCCGCTGCACCCGCGGAAACGGCCGACGCTCGAGCCGCCCAGTTCATCGACTACGACAACGACGGACTCCTCGACCTTTTCCTGCTGACGGCCACGGGGCCCAGAATGCTTCGCAACCTCGGCCGGGAGTGGAGCGACGTGTCGTCGCGTGCCATCCGGCCGGCAATGGCTGCGGCGCTCGCCGACGCGACCTCACTCGCAATCGGAGATCTGAACGGCGACGGACGCGTCGATGTCGTCGCGCGCGGCCCTTCAAGCCTCGCGGTCTGGCGCAACGACGGCGCGAGCCGCCTGCGATCACTTCGGGTCGCTCTCACGTCGCGCGTCAGCAACCGCTCGGCGGTTGGCGCGAAGATCGAGATGCGTGCCGGCAGCCTCAGACAGCAGCACGAGACCTACGCGGCCACGCCCGCGCCGGCGCCGGCCGGCGTGCTGTTCGGTCTTGGCGATCGCGCCGGAGCCGACGTCGTCCGCGTTCTCTGGCCGTCGGGCATCCTGCAGGCGGAGACCGGAGCGAACCCGACCGCGACGCTCAACGATGTACTGAAGATAGAAGAGCTCGATCGCAAGCCCTCGTCATGCCCATACCTGTATACGTGGAACGGCGAGCGGTTCGAGTTCATCACGGACTTTCTCGGCGGCGGCGAAATGGGCTACTGGCTGGCGCCAGGCATGCGCAACACGCCCGATCCCGACGAGTACGTGCGCATCGACTCCGACCGGCTGCGCTCCAGGAATGGTCGATACGAGCTGCGCATCACCAACGAGCTCGAGGAATCGCTGTTCCTCGATCGCGTGCAGCTCGTCGCCGTAGCACATCCACGCGACGTGACCGTGCATCCGAACGAGGGCCTTGTACCTGAACCGCGATCCTTCACGCTGTACTCGTCGCGGGACCCGCAGCCGCCTCTTGCCGCGAGTGACGACCAGGGTCGCGACGTGCTCGACCGCATCCTGCGCCTCGACCGTCGCTACCCTGACGGGTTCCCCCTGGAGCGCGTTCGCGGCTACGCCGCCGAGCACACCCTCGCACTGACGTTACCCCCGCCGGGTCCCGGCGGACGACGGCTGCTGCTGATGACCGGCTGGACCGACTACGCGTTCTCGGGAGACAACGTCGCGGCGCATCAGGCGGGCCTGCAGCTCCTTCCGCCCTCGCTCGAGGTGAAAGGACCTGATGGCCGCTGGCATACCACGATCGAGGATATCGGGATGCCCGTCGGACGGCCGCAAACCGTCGTGGTCGATCTGAGCGAGACGGTACCCGCAGCCGCGCGCGAGGTCCGGATCCGGACCACGATGCGAATCTATTGGGACCAGGTGCTCGTGGACTCGTCTGACGGACGCGCGTCGCAGACGATCACCCGACTGGATCCGATCACGGCGGACCTGCGGTGGCGCGGCTTTTCGGCCGAAATCTCGCCAGATGGCCGCGAGCCGTACGGCTACGACTACGACCGCGTCTCGGCACTCGCGCCGTGGAAGCTCCTGCCCGGCCGCTACACCCGCGAGGGCGACGTCGGAGCGTTGCTCCTGCGCACGGACGACATGTTCGTCGTGTCACGGCCGGGCGACGAGATCGCGCTGGCCTTCGACGCGAACGCGCTGCCGCCGCTTCCGGAGGGGTGGACGCGAACCTTCCTGCTCTACGCCGATGGGTTCAGCAAGGAAATGAACCTTCACTCGTCCAGCCCCGACGAGCTGCTGCCGCTGCCTTTCCACGGCATGACGCAGTATCCGTACGCCGCGCCCGAGGCGTATCCGTCGACGCCCGCGCACAGCGAGTACCTCGAGCGATACAACACCCGCGTGGTGCCACGGTCCGTTCCGTCTTTGGATCTGAGTCTCGATCACGAGCGGCGTGCACGTTAGCGAACTCGTCGCGAAAGGGATGCCCTGCGCAGCGGAAATGCCTGCCTTCGCCGTCACGGAAAGACATCGCGATGAACACGGGGCTCGCGAAGATCCACGAAGGACGTCAGTAGTGCATTCTACGGACGTCGCGGCCTTCGGTTCTTCGCGATGGTTGCCGTGACGGTGATTTCTGAATTGGCTTCTACCCAGAGCGCTCCAACGATGACCCACATCCGCTACGCCGCCGCCGCGTGCCAGACCGACTTACCTAATCCCACCGATCGCGCGGCGATGGCCGCGAACACCGACCGGATGCTGTCGATGATCGACTCGGCGGTAGCGGGGAGCGCGCCGTTTCTCCCCGTGCGGCTGGTCGTGTTTCCGGAGTTCGCGCACGCAGCACCGGTGTATGCGACGGTGGCCGAACTGCTCGAGCGCCTCGCGGTACCGATCCCCAACGAGCATACGGACCGTCTCGCACGCAAAGCGCGGGAACATCAGATCTATATTCAGAGCGGATCGATGATCGAGGTCGATTCGCGCTGGCCACGCGTCGTGTTCAACACGACGTGCCTGATTGGGCCGGAGGGTCTGCTCTACAAGTACCGGAAGGTCAACCCGTGGATCCCCTACGAAGTGCATTCCAGTCCGCACGATCTCGAGGGATACGACGAGCCGCTGTTTCCAGTCGCGGAGACGCCAATCGGCCGGATCGGCTGCGCGATCTGCTACGACTGGCTGTTCCCGGAAGCCATCCGGCAGCTCGCCGCGAATGGCGCCGAGGTGCTCGTGCGCGTGTCGGCATACATGGACCCGTGGGGCGCGACCGAGCCGATGAACTGGTGGACGCTCGTGAATCGGTGTCGCGCGCTCGAGAACACCAGCTACGTCGTCGCGGCGAACCAGGGCGCCAGCCTGCGGCACTACCCTCCGTACTCCTGGCCGGGGGGGAGCCAGATCGTGGATTTCGACGGCCGCATGCTTGCGGAGGCGTCACCGGGTCCAGGCGAACGGATCGTGGTGGCACCGATCGACATCACCGCGCTGCGTCACGAACGCGCGACGCGGCGGGGCCATCACATGCTGGCGCACCTGAGGACGGAGGCGTATCCCGTCTATGCGGCGCACCGCTACCCGCCAGGCATGCGGCCGGGCGCGCCGTGCGTGGACCTGTCGTACCAGCGGAACGTGGAACTGATCGACGAGGCCAGAGTCCGGCTCGCCGCGCCGCTCGTTTCATTGGGAGGCCAGAGACCCGACGTCAGAGGCCCGAGATGAGAGACCCCGAGGCCAGTGAAGAGCTGGAGATCTAACTGGAGCATCAAGCTCTTCACTGGCTCTCGCGTCTGACCTCCGGCCTCTGATCACCGGCCTCTGACGCCAGACCGTTCGACGAATGCGGGTATCATTGAAGCGTCGTGTTCTCATTACGAACAGGCGCGCTGCTGCTCGCGCTTGGATCGATCGGGGCGCAGGCGCCGTCCACACCGGCCCCCTACATCGTTCTGTCCGCCGAAGGCCGGCGTCCACTTCCCGCCAGGCTCCTCAATGGCCAGGAGATGTTCGCGCTCGACGATCTGACGAAGCTCTTCGACCTGACGGTCCGCGAAGACAGCCTCGCCGGCGGCCTGACCGTGACCGCGCGCACGCAGTCGATCGTGCTGACGCCGGGCCAGAGCCTGGCCTCGGTCGGCGGGCGCCTGATCTCGCTGCCCGCGCCGCCGGCGCGCGACGGGCGGTCCTGGTTCGTGCCCGTCGATTTCGTTCCACGCGCTCTGGCGCCCGCGCTCGGCACGCCGCTCGAATTGCGCAAGCCGTCGCGATTGATCCTCCTCGGCAGCGTCCGGGTGCCCCGCATCGCCGGGAGCCTGGAACCCCTGGGGGCGCTGGTGCGGCTCACGCTCGACGTCGCGCCGCAAACGCCGCACACTATCGCCCAGGAAGGCACCCGCCTCGTCGTCAAGTTCGAAGCAGATGCGCTCGACGCTACGCTCCCGGGCTCGGCGGCGCCCGATCTGATTCAGAACATCCGCCTGGGCGACGGTGCGAGTGTCGTCCTCGACCTCGGTCCGCGCTTTGGATCGTTCCGGACCTCGGATCTGCCCGGCGATCGCGGCTCGAGCCGCATCGTGATCGACGTGATCTCGCAGACGACTGCAGCCGCACCCACGGCCGCGGCTCCGGTGGCATCCCCGGGGACGTCACCGCCTCCGCTCCTCGACCTCGCACCGGCCGGCGGCATCCGCACGATTGTCGTCGACGCGGGCCACGGCGGCACCGAGGACGGAGCGCACGGCCCCGGTGGCACGCTCGAAAAGCACGTCACGCTCAGCGTCGCGCGGCGGCTGAAAACCGCGCTCGAAGCGCGCCTGGGCGTGCGCGTGATCCTGACGCGCGACGATGACGCGACCGTCGAGCTCGACGAGCGCGCGGCACTCGCCAACAACAACAAGGCGGACATCTTCGTGAGTCTCCATGCCAACGCGTCGGTTCGCACCTCCGCGACCGGAGCCGAAGTCTTCTACCTGAGCCTCGAGGAGTACGGCAATCAGGCGCAACGGGTTGCCAAGGGCGAGACCGAGGCGCTCCCGGTGTTCGGCGGAGGAACGCGCGACATCGAGGTCATCCTCTGGGAAATGGCGCAGGCGCGGTACATCGAAGGGTCTTCGGCGCTCGCGACGGAAGTCGAAGCGGCCCTCCGCGAGCGAGTACCCATGAGCCAGCGCGCCATTCAACAGGCGCCCTTCCGGGTGCTCGTCGGTGCGAACATGCCGGCGGTGCTCGTCGAGATGGGCTTCATCACCAACGCGGAGCAGGAGCGGCTGCTCGTCTCCGAGCCGTTTCAAGCATCGATCGTGCTATCGCTCGTCGACAGCATCCAGCGCTTCCGTGACAAACTGGCAAGCTCGCGACCGGCGGGCCCCGCGGTCGCAGCACCCGTGCGCCCGGGCGGCGGCATGCGACCCTGATGTCGCGCCGCATCGTCGTGTTCGGCGTGATCGCGGTGTTCGCGATCGCGGGAGGTTGGTGGCTCACGTCCAGGTTCTCGTCCCGGAGACCTGCGAGCGCCCCGACATCCACCCCTGGCACGCCGGCCGCCACCGACGCGCGGAAGATTACCGCCACCCTCTATTTCGTGTCCGAGGACGGTCTGGCGCTCGACGGCGTGCAGCGTGAGGTGCCTTTCGGCGAGACCGTGCTCGATCAGGCGAAGCTCATCGTCACCGCCCAGCTCGCGGCGGCGGTTGACCCGCTCGTCTCGGCGATTCCGCCAGGGACGACGCTGCGGGCGCTGTACCTGACGGAGCGCGGCGACGCGTTCGTGGATCTGAGCGCGGACGCCAGGATCAGGCACACCGGCGGGGCCCTCGACGAGCTCTTCACCGTCTACACGATCGTCAATGTGCTGACGGCGAATCTTCCGGCAGTCGCGCGCGTGCAAATCCTCATCGAGGGCAAGGAGGTCGACACCCTGGCCGGACACGTCGACCTCAGACATCCTCTGCAGAAAAACCTGAAATGGGTCAGGACGGAAAAGGGCGACCAATGACACGCAGCGATGGACGGATGTCGGCGGATTTGAGGCCGACGCAGCTCACACCAGGGTTTCTCCTGCACGCGGAAGGATCGGTCCTGATCGAGGTCGGACGCACGCGTGTCGTGTGCTCGGCGAGCGTCGAGGATCGGGTGCCGCCCTTTCTGCGCAACACCGGCAAGGGCTGGGTCACCGCGGAGTACGGGATGCTCCCGCGCGCGACGTCGACCCGCACGCAGCGCGAGGCCAGCGCGGGCAAAGTCGGCGGGCGGACGCAGGAGATCCAGCGGCTCATCGGCCGATCGCTGCGATCGGTCACGCGCCTGCCGGAGTTGGGCGAGCGGACGATCTGGGTCGACTGCGACGTGATTCAGGCCGACGGCGGGACGCGGACGGCGTCGATCACCGGCGGGTTCGTCGCCATGGTGCTCGCCATGCAGCACATGCGCGCGGCGGGACAGATCAAGACGATCCCGGTGCACGATTACGTGGCCGCGACGAGCGTCGGCGTGGTCGGCGGCATGCCGATGCTGGACCTCGCCTACGAAGAGGACTCGCGCGCGGACGTGGACATGAACATCGTGAAGACCGGCGACGGGCGGTTCATCGAGGTGCAGGGCACGGCCGAAGGCCTGCCCTTCGAGCGCCAGGCGCTCGACGACTTGATGGCGCTCGGCGACAAGGGCATCCGCGAGCTCGTCGAGCTCCAGCGGACGATCATCGGAACGGTCCTCCCCCTCTCTGGCGCTCACTCCGGATGATGACGCTGGTGGTGGCGACGACCAACCCCGGCAAGGTGCGCGAGATCAACGGCATCCTGTCGAGCGGTACCCAACCGCACATCGATCTCGTCTCGCTGGAACAGTTTCCTGGCCTCGCCGAACCGGAGGAAACCGGAGAGACGTTCGCCGAGAACGCACGCTTGAAGGCCCTCTACTACGCGCAGGCCACCGGGCTGCCGAGCGTCGCCGACGACTCGGGGCTCGAGATCGCCGCGCTCGGCAACGCGCCCGGCGTGCACTCGGCGCGCTGGCACGGCACCGACTACGCCGTGAAGTTCCGGAAGATCTACGAGCTGCTGCAGGAGCGCGGCGTCAGCGGGAGCCCCGCGCGGTTCGTCTGCCACGTCGCGCTGGCCGACCAGGGGCGCATCCTGTACAAAACCACCGGCAGCGTCTCCGGCGAGATCGCGCCCGAACCCCGAGGGACGAACGGCTTCGGCTACGACCCCATCTTCTACTACCCTCCGTTCAAGTGCACCCTGGCCGAGCTCGATCTCGAGCGGAAGGCCACCGTCAGCCACAGAGGTCAGGCGTTTGGGAGGCTGCGCCAGGCAATTCTGAATGCTGAGTGCTGAATGCTGAACGGAATTCAGAATTGTGAACTTCGAAGCTAACTTCGAAATTGGCAATTCTCAATTCCCTTCAGCATTCAGCACTCAGCATTCAGCATTGCTTCCAACCATCCCCCTCCCCCGCCCGTCCAACCCACCCGAGGAACGATTCATGAAGACTCTTGTGCTTACGGCTTCTCTACTCACCGCCGCGACCCTCCCCTCTGCCTGGACCGGCCCGTCTGCGGGCGGACACCTAGACGATTCTTCCGGAATCGACCAGCAGACCGCGTTGGATGGAACCTGGCGCGCTCGACTGCAGGACAACTGGACCAGAAAAGACGGCGAGCAATGGGTATCGCTGCAGCTCGAACAAGACGGCGACCGGAACTTCGGCTTCTCGATCCCGATGGCCGAGCTCGAGGGCCTGGGTGTTCGCGGCGATCGCTGGACGGCGAACGGGGTGCGCTTCACGGTCCGACGAGACGCCGGCAGCGTCGAGTTTCAGGGGAACTTCCTGGACGGACGCGGCACCGGCACGTGGCATTTCGCGCCGAACGCGGAGTTCGTCACGGCAATGCGCAAGACGTATCCGGACCTGTCGCCGGAACAGGTCTTCCGGCTCGCGATTCATGATGTCAGCCGCAGCTTCGTCGCGTCGATGAGTCAGGAGGGCTATGTCCGGCCCTCGCTCGACGAGCTGACGAAGATGCGCATCCACGGCGTGGACGCCGTCTACGTCCAGGGGTTGAGGAAGGCGGGCTACGACAAGCTGTCGGTTGGCGAGCTCGTCAAGACGCGGATCCATGGCGCCACTCCCGCGTTTGCGCAGGAGGTCAGCGCCGCGGGGTTCGAGAGGCTCTCCGTCGACGACCTCGTCAAGATGCGCATTCACGGCGTTACGCCCGAATTCATCCGCGAGCTGCGCGACCTCGGCTACAAGGAGCTGCGCGTGGACGACGTCGTCAAGCTGCGGATCCACGGCGCGTCGCCATCGTTCATTCGAGAGATGCGCGATCTCGGCTACAAAGAGCTGCCGCTCGACGCCGTGGTGCGTATGCGTATTCACGGCGTCACGGCGCAGTATGTGAAGGACCTGAAAGATCTCGGCTACAGCACCGTGCCGGTCGAGGATCTCGTGCGGATGCGCATCCACGGCGTCACGCCGCAATTCATCCGGGACGTCAACGCCGCCGGCTTCAAGAACATGTCGGCCGACGACCTGGTGGATTTCAGCATCAGCGGGCGGCGATGGTTGAAGAAGAGGGCCTGACACCATCGACGAACGCGGCCCCCACGAATCCATGGTAGAGTCCGCCGTGTCCGGCGCGGCTCAACCAGGGCACGTGATCGTACGGCTGCCTTGACGGCACGCGCCCCAACGGGAAGGTGCCATGAGGTTCCCGGTCTACCTCGGGTTCGGCCCTGTCTCTCTTCATCCTCATTGGGTCTTCGACGCCCTCGCCTACTTACTCAGTTTCTACTGGTACCGTCGCCAGCGTCGCCGCCAGGGCGACCCTGTGGATGCACGGACGCGCTCGTGGGTGCTCGGTGCGGCTATCGTAGGAGGCCTGCTTGGAAATCGCCTCCTGTACCTGATCGAGGATCCGGTCGCGCTCGCTGCAGAGTGGACCGACCCGACCTTCCTGCTCGGCGGCAAGACAATCGTTGGCGGCCTGATTGGCGGGCTCATCGCTGTCGAGTGGATCAAGCGCCGGCGCGGAGTTGCTACCGCCACGGGCGACCTGCTGGTCCTGCCGCTCCTGTTGGGGATCGCCGTTGGGCGCATCGGCTGCTTCCTGACGGGCCTGCCCGATCGCACCCACGGCATCGAAACGGCGCTCCCATGGGGAGTGGACTATGGCGACGGCATCATCCGCCACCCCACACAACTCTACGAAGTCGCGTTTCTCGCGCTCCTCTTCGTGCTGATGCTCCGGCTCGCCGGCCGTCTTTCAGTGGCGGGAGACCAGTTCAAGCTGTTCATGCTGGCATACATGACCTTTCGGCTCGCCGTGGAGTTCATCAAGCCCGTCGTCAGAATCGGCGGTGTCTCGGCGATTCAGTGGGCCTGTCTGGCCACGCTCGCCTATTACGCTCCGCACGTGCCGCGACTGGTCGCCGAGGTGCGCCGTGGCTGATCGCGTACGCCCCTATTTGTTCTACGATGTGGCCGTCTCGATCTGTTCAACCTGCTACCAGAAGGTCGAAGCCAAGATCGTGTTTCAGAACGCTTCCGTCTACATGCTCAAGTCGTGCCCAGCGCATGGACCCGAACGCGTGCTCCTGGCAGACGATGTGGACTACTACCGGAAGTGCCGCGAAGTGTTCATCAAGCCTCCGGAGATGCCTCAGGTGTTCAACACCCCCGTCAAGTGGGGCTGTCCGTATGACTGCGGGCTGTGCGCCGATCATCAGCAGCACTCGTGCGTCTCTCTCATCGAGGTCACCGATCATTGCAACCTGGAGTGCCCCATCTGCTACGCAGGCAGCAGCCCCTCTCGCCCGCAGTACCGGACGGTCGACCACGTTCAGCGGTTGATCGACGCGGTCGTCCGGAATGAGGGGGAGCCCGACATCGTGCAGATCTCCGGTGGCGAGCCGACGATCCACCCGGACTTCTTCGCGATCCTCGACCGTGCGAAGGCCGCGCCGATCCGTCACCTGATGGTGAACACCAACGGCCTCCGGATCGCGCAGGACGAAGCGTTCGCGGCCCGGCTGGCCGAGTACATGCCCGATATCGAGATCTACCTGCAGTTCGACTCGTTCGAGCGCATAGCACTGATGGCGCTTCGGGGCGCGGACCTCCGCGGCATGCACCTGCGTGCGCTCGAACGGCTCAACCGGCTGGGAATCTCGACAACGCTGGTGGTGACCCTGAAGAAGGGGCTGAACGACGACGAGATTGGACCCATCATCGACTTCGCTCTCACGCAGCCGGCAGTCCGCGGCGTGACGTTCCAGCCCATCCAGGCAGCCGGACGACTCGAGCAGTTCGATCCGGCCACCGACCGCCTGACACTGACAGAAGTGCGCCGCAGAATCCTTGCGCAGACCACCGTATTCCGGCCCGAGGACGTGATTCCTGTCCCCTGCCATCCCGACAGTCTGGCGATGGCGTATGCGCTCAAGATGGACGGCAGGGTCATCCCGCTCACCGGCGTGATCGACGCGAAGATTCTGATCGAAGGCGGCCGCAACACCATCGTGTACGAGCAGGACGATGCGGTGCGGGCCGGCGTGTTCAACCTGTTCGCGACGAACCACTCTCCGGAGTCAGCCGCGGGCAGCCTGCGGGATTTGCTGTGCTGCCTGCCACGACTCGATGCGCCGGCGACGCTCGGATACCAGAATATTTTCCGCGTCCTGATCATGCAATTCATCGACGCCTACTCCTTCGATGTGCGCTCCGTCAAGAAAACGTGCGTGCATATCGTGCATCCGGACGGTCGGCTCATCCCGTTCGACACCTACAATCTCTTTTATCGCGACGGATTGGAACACACCCGCCTGGCGCCACTCAGGGCGCGCGCCGAGCTGACCATGAAGGGATCGAGCGCATGAAAGGCGTGATTGCCGTTCTCCTGGTCGCCATGCTGATGACAGAGATGTTTGGCCTCGATGGGGTGTCGCTCGCCCGCGAACCTCAGGCCGCGCAAGGTGCCTCGACGCGCCGCCCCGAGGTTGTGAAGCGTCTCGGGCAGATTCCCCTCAAATCGGTCGTCAAGATCGAACGCATCGACGGCACGAAGCTCAACGCGTTCCTCGAGGAGGTGACGCCGGATGCGATCACGGTCACAATCCTCGAGAAGACGAACCGCACGAAGGAAATCATCCCGATTGAGGACATCAAGAAGATCGAAGAGGCGCGCGGGCACACGCTGCGGAATATCCTTATTGGTGTCGGGATAGGGTTCGGAATCCTGGTCGGATCCTGCGCGGCGTCGGCAAGCCGGTCTCCCGACGTCAGTGACGCAACGCTTCGTGACACCTCACGGTAGCGGCCACGGAGCCGTCTGACGCGAGCTACAGTTCCTCGCTTCGGTGTGGCAGCCGCTGCCCGAACAGGAACTCCAACGCCTGGGCCAATCTCCCGGCCCAAGCTCCCTCCGAGTGCGTTGCCCCCTCTTCGACCGTCACGCGCAAACGCCTGGCGCCCAGGCCTGAACCGCGCAAGATGCTCTCGAGCCGGCGCACGTTGGCGACTGTTTCGAGATTCCAGTCGTCGCGCCGTGTCTCGGCAGTTCCCACACCCAGGTAGACGCGCTGAGGCCAACGCGTGACCCGGCGCGCCCGCCTGAGCAACGCCCCGCGCCCGACGTAGAGCGAGGGACTCTCGAGCAGCAGTCGCCCGAACTTTCCCGGATTCATCATCGACGTGAAGAGCGCCGCGACCGCGCCGTAGGACGACCCTCCGAAAGCCGTATGGGACGCGCCGCGCGCGACATCGTATTCGCGCTCGATGAACGGCATCAGCTCCGTCGTGACGAACGCGGCGTACTCGGACGCCAGAGGATCGCGCGCGTATGGATTGCGGTCGTCCTCGACCGGCAGGTACTCGCGCGCGCGGCGCAGCTCGCCGTGGTCGATGCCGACGATGACGAGCGGCGGAATCAGGCGCCGCTCGATGAGCCAGGATGCGGTCTCGGCGACGCGCCACGTCACGCCAGTGTAGGCGCGGGCGGCATCGAAGAGGTTCTGCCCATCGTTCAGATACAGGACCGGGCACGGTTCCGATGACCGCGCACCATCGGGAACCCAGATGGTGATCCGGCGCGAGAGACCGAGGACCTCGCTCGCGATCTCAATGGTGTCAGACGAGTAAGGCTGAGTTGCCGTCATGAACGCCAATCACTAGCCTAATGAAGAGGAACCGGCCGCTGCTGACGATCGCGACTCACCGCCGTCGCGGTGATGAACGCCCACACCGCGGACCCGATGACCAGTAGCACGACAATCATCGACGAACCGGCGTACCACGCGTTCAGATCAAGAGTGAGTGGAATTCGCGTCAGCAATCGCTCCGCCATCAGCATCGTCATCCCGGAAAGAAGTCCGAGCCTGAGCACGATCACCAAGAAGAGCACCGTCGATGCAACGGCGTAGAGGACGCCGGCCGTGGAACCATCGCTCGACCCGATCGGAATGTACGCCGCAATCAAGAGCAACGCGGCGAGCCAGGTCTTCCGCAGCACCAGGCGCAGGAAGACCAGCATGAAGAAGCCGCCCAGCGCGTACTGAAACGAGTCGAGGACGACGAAGACGATTCGCGACCATAGATGTCGCGGTGCTCTCAGCGAATCGAGGGCGAAGGCGACCAGCGCATCTGGTGCCGGCTGAGCCTCGACCTGCGCGCGCAATACCGACACGGCCGCAACGAGGACTCCCGCCAGCACACCGACGAGGACATCGCGCCCGACCAGCGGATCGCGCACGCGTCCCGCCAGCACGCGCGCCCACGACAGGACGGTGCGCGGCCACAGGCGCCGGGCGTGAGGCTCGAATGCCACATACGACAGCCAGCTGAAACCTCCCCACACCATCGACCAGCCGAGAATGCTCAACGCGAGCGTGAGCTCTTGAATCGGATCCGGCACGTGGTGCGCGTGCAGCGCCGCGCTCAGGACGCCGCCGAACGTGACGACGAGCGCGAGCCTCCACGCGCCTCGCAGATCGCCCTCTCCCGCGCGCAGGTTGCGGCGCACCATGACGGCCGTCGCGGTGAATATCACGATGACGAAGAACCACAGGACCGCTTCACTCCGTCGGCTGCGGCGGGTCGAGAACACGCCGTGACGGGGAAGGTCGATGGCCTGGGGCTCCACGACATCGAAGTACACCGGTCTTCCCTTCAAGGCGGCTCCGAAGGCGCTGACGCGAGACACGCTCTGTGCTCGCGGCGTCCACACCAGCATGCTGTCGTGGGGTACGAGAGGTGGTGGCCCGTCATCGCCCGGTTCGAAGTCGTCGATGGACAACCCAGCGTCGGCGAACATGCGCGACCACGGCGTTTCCGCGGCTGCTGGCTCGGTCGCGCCCGCGACCCGTGACAGCGTCACGAGCCGCCCGCTCAGATCGAGAACCACCGTCGCCATGCCGGTGACGTCGGATGGGGGATCGGACAGGGTCACGAAGTGAAAGAGGTTCTGCGGCACGAGCAGTTGCGGGCTCGTCCGATAGAGGAACCGGAGCGCGCGGCCCTGGCCGCGGCGGAGAGCCGTGTCGAACCAGAAGGCGCGATCGGCGACGCCGGCACTGTGGCCGGCCGTCGTCAGGATCTGCGCCGCTCTTTCGGCCAGAACCTCAGGTGCCTTGGGCACCTCCGCCGGCGTCACGGTGAGCAGCCCTCCCCAGACAGCCGCCGCCACCACGCCAGCCAGAATCAGGGCGAGTGCTCCCCAAGCCTGGGACGGCTTGATGGCGCCAGCGGTTGCCGCGGACGCGAGCATGTCCGGCGGCAGCACGCGGCCTTCGGCGAGCGCGGCGGCGATGGTATCGCCGCCCGGCAGGCGGGCCGCGACGTGCGCCACGCTCGCCGGCCGCTGCGCCGGATCGACGGCCAGACACGACCGGACCAGGGCAGCCGTCTCTGGATCGATCCCGTCGCGAAACAGCAGCGTGCGCGGATCCAGCTGCACCCGCGCGCGTTCCTCGAACGTCCGCACCTCGAAGACACAGCTCCCGGTGAAGATCTCGTAGAGCACGAGGCCGAGCGCGTAGATGTCGGATTGCTCGGTCGCGACCGCACCGGCGAGCTGCTCTGGGGCCATGTACGCCGCCGTTCCGGCGATCTCGAGCACGGGATCGCCGATGCGCATGGCCAGGCCGAAGTCCATGATGCGAACCCGGCCGCGGCCGTCGAGCATGATGTTGGCGGGCTTGAGATCCCGGTGCAGGACGCCGCGCTCGTGAGCATCGCCGATCCCGGCACAGAGCTGGCGGGCGACGTCGAGCCCCTTCTCGCGCGGCAGCCGTCCGATGCGCCTGCCGACGGACGCGAGCGTCTCGCCATCGACGTACTCCATCGACAAGTAGTGCCAGCCATCGGCCTCGCCGATGTCGAAGACGCGGCACACGTTCGGGTGCACGATCCCGCGTGCGAGCCGGACCTCACGGGTGAACCTGACGAGCGGGTCCTCGCCACCCGACGCCCGAACGGACAGCAGCTTGAGCGCGACCGCCTGCCCCAACCTGAGATCCTCGGCGCGGTAGACCTCGCCCATCGCGCCGCGACCAAGCAAACTGACGACGCGGAAACGTGACGCGAAGAGCTGGCCGGGCGCAAACCGGGCGCCGTCCAGCGGTCCGAGCTCGACGGCGCCGGGGAGCGGGAGGGGAGTCTCGTGTTGGTCCCGCGCCGTCACCTTCACCGCCGACCGCGTGTCGCTCGTCGCGACGATCGCGCCACAATCCGGACACACCCGCGCCGCCTGATCCGCAATCTCGACGCCGCAGGCCGGGCACGTCGACAT
>CAVYTY010000008.1:0-104533 GCA_963771395.1 uncultured Acidobacteriota bacterium
GCGGCAGCCACACTGGCGCTGGCGATTGGCGCCAACACCACGATGTTCAGCGTCCTGAATGCGGTTCTGCTCCGGCCCCTCCCGTATCGGGCCCCGGAGCAGTTGGCGATGTTGTGGACGGAGGATCCGACGCAGAACCTTCACGAGGGCCGATCGGCACTTTGGGATGTCGAACAGTGGCTGACTCAAAGTCAGAGCTTCGCGGACATGGCCACCTTCGATTCCGTGACCACGACGCTGACGGGAGCGGAAGGGGCGGAACAGATCGTCGGCGCCAGCATGTCCCCCAACCTCCTTTCACTCCTCGGTGTCCAGCCCGTGCGGGGACGTAGCTTTTCGAGCGAAGAAACCGAGGAGCAGAAACGACTGGTCCTGATTAGTCATCGCTTCTGGCAAGCCCGTTTCGGAGGCTCGAACGATGCGATCGGAGCGACCCTCGTGCTCAACGGGCTTCCTTCCCAGATCATCGGCATCCTCCCTGCTGATTTCCGGATCGCGATGCTCGATGCAGACGTGTGGGAGCCGCACACGACCCGCCGCAGCGTGCGCGGCCCGCAAACGTGGTTCGTCGTCGGAAGACTTCGACCGGCCGTGACGTTCGACCAGGCCCAGGCGGAGATGAGCGCAATCGCCCGCCGCCTGAACGATCAATTGCCCGCGACTGAAAGGGGCCAGGGCATCAGCGTCGTCCCATTGAGTCTGTACATGGTCGGACCCCAATCGCGATTGGCATTGTGGATGCTCGGCGGCGCGGTGTTTTGCGTGTTCGTGATCGCCGCTGCCAACGTCACCAGCCTTTCGCTGGCGCGCAGCACCGCTCGCGCGCGCGAGATGGCCGTTCGCGCGGCGCTTGGAGCGAGTGCTGGACGGATCGTGCGACAGCTGCTCACCGAAAGCGTCGTGCTTGGCGCCGTCTCAGGCCTGATTGGCACACTGCTCGCCGTGGTCGGCATTGACCTCATCCGTGCCTTCGGCCCTGGCAACTTGCCGCGTCTGAACGAAGTGAGCCTCGATCTCCGCGTCCTCGGGTTGGCCCTGGCCATGTCTCTTCTGGCGGGAATCCTGGTGGGACTGGCGCCAGCGATGACGGCGATGCGCCGCGATCTGCGTCCGTCCGGCGAGGAGGGTGGCAGAAGTGTCTCGGGCGGAACATCCAGCCGTCGAATCCGCCGCGCCCTCGTGGTCGCGGAGTTTGCGCTGGCGATCGTTCTGCTCGTCGGCGCCGGTCTGCTCGTCCGAAGCTGGTGGCACGTGAACAACATTGATCCGGGATTCAGGCCTGAGCGGGTCCTGGTGATGAACATCACAGCCCCGCCGGCCTTCAGTGTCCCCGCGCAACGGACCGACCTGTACCACCGCGTGCTCGAACAGATTCAGGCGGTGCCGGGTGTCGAGAGCGCCGGCATCATCGACGATCTGTTCACTGGTAACCCCAGGGAACAGGCCCTGACTGTCGAACGGGACGCCGGAACGGTGTCCGAGCGCCTGCTGTTCACAAGAGACGAGGTCAGCGCGGATTTCTTCAGCACGCTCGGAACGCCGTTGCTCGGCGGCCGCTTCTTTTCGATCGGGGATCGGCCCGAGGCTCCGCGGGTCGCGATCATCAACGACGCGCTGGCTCGGCGCTCGTGGCCGGGGCAAGACCCGGTAGGCAGAAGGTTCAAGTTGGGCCCGCAGGATTCCGACGGACCGTGGTTCACCGTGGTGGGCGTGGTCGGCAACATGCGGCGGCAGGGGCTGGAGCGCGAAGCGCTCCCGCAGATGTTCGTGTCGCTCGCGCAGAATCCTCCCTCCCGGAACGTGGATCTTTTCATCCGAACCTCGTCGGACGACCCGCTGGCGATGGCCGGGGCGCTTCGAGCGGCCGTGGGTCGCGTGGAGAAGAATGCGGCGATCTCTGGGGTGGCGCCTCTGGAACAGCAGCTCGGAACCTACCTCACGCAGCGTCGCTTCCAGACCTCGCTCTTGACCGGCTTCTCCGTCGTGGCGTTGCTGATGGCCGCTGTCGGGATCTACGGACTCATCCAGTACTCCGTCGCGACGCGCACACAGGAAATCGGCTTGCGCCTGGCCCTCGGCGCAGAGGCAGGCGACATCTTCCGGATGATGATCGGCGAGGGGCTGACGCTGAGCCTGACCGGTGTCGCGCTCGGGCTCGTGGGAGCCTGGTGGCTCGGGCGCGCGGGCTCGAGTCTGCTGTTTGGCGTGACGGCGAGCGATCCGTTGACGTTCACGGCCGTCTCGCTGTTGCTGACGGCAGTTGCCATTGCGGCCTGCTATTTTCCGGCGCGACGCGCCATGACAGTCGACCCGATAGTGGCATTGCGTGTGACGACAAGTCCGGTCAGTGATGTGGCTGGGGGATGTGGCGCGTGACTTGCGCCATGCATTTCGCACCCTCCGCAAAAGTCCGGCTTTTACGATGGCCGCAGCAGCCACACTGGCGCTGGCGATTGGCGCCAACACCACGATGTTCAGCGTCCTCAATGCCGTTCTGCTCCGACCCCTCCCGTATCGTGCCCCGGAGCAGTTGGCGATGTTGTGGACGGAGGATCCGACGCAGAACCTTCACGAGGGCCGATCGGCACTGTGGGATGTCGAACAGTGGCTGACGCAAAGTCAGAGCTTCGCGGACCTGGCCTCCTTCGATTCCGTGACCACGACGCTGACGGCAGCCGACGGCACGGAACAGATTGTCGGCGCCAGCATTTCCCCCAACCTCCTTCCACTCCTCGGTGTCGAGCCCGTGCGGGGACGTAGCTTTTCGAGCGACGAAATCGAGGAGCAGAAGCGACTGGTCCTGATCGGTCATCGCTTCTGGCAAGCCCGTTTCGGAGGCTCGAACGATGCGATCGGCGCGACTCTCGTGCTCAACGGGCTTCCTTCCCAGATCATCGGCATCCTCCCTGCTGATTTCCGGATCGCGAGGCTCGATGCGGACGTGTGGGAACCGCACACGACCCACCGCAGCGTGCGCGGTGCGCAAACGTGGTTCGTCGTCGGAAGACTTCGACCGGCGGTGACGTTCGACCAGGCCCAGGCGGAGATGAGCGCGGTCGCCCGCCGCCTGAACGATCAATTGCCCGCGACTGAAAGGGGAAAGGGGATCAGCGTCGTCCCATTGCGTCTTTACATGGTCGGACCCCAATCGCGATTGGCATTGTGGATGCTCGGCGGCGCCGTGTTTTGCGTGTTCGTGATTGCCGCTGCCAACGTCACCAGCCTTTCGCTGGCGCGCAGCACCGCTCGCAGGCGCGAGATGGCCGTTCGCGCTGCGCTTGGAGCGAGTGCTGGACGGATCGTGCGACAGCTGCTCACCGAAAGCGTCGTGCTTGGCGCCGTCTCGGGCCTGATTGGCACACTGCTCGCCTCGGTAGGCATCAACCTCATCCGTGCCTTCGGCCCTGGCAACTTGCCGCGTTTGAATGAAGCGAGCCTCGATTTCCGCGTCCTCGGCTGGGCTCTGGTCATCTCTCTTCTAGCGGGAATCCTGGTGGGACTGGCGCCAGCGATGACCGCGATGCGCCGCGACCTGCGTCCGTCCGGCGAGGAGGGTGGCAGAAGTGTCTCGGGCGGAACATCCAGCCGTCGAATCCGCCGGGCCCTCGTGGTGGCGGAGTTTGCGCTGGCGATCGTTCTGCTCGTCGGCGCCGGTCTGCTCGTCCGAAGCTGGTGGCACGTGACCAACATCGATCCGGGATTCAGGCCTGAGCGGGTCCTGGTGATGAATATCACAGCCCCGCCGACCTTCAGTGTCCCCGCGCAACGGGCCGACCTGTACCACCGCCTGCTCGAACAGATTCAGGCGGTGCCGGGTGTGGAGAGCGCCGGCATCGTCGACGATCTGTTCACTGGTAACCCCAGGGAACAGGCCCTGACTGTCGAACGGGACACCGGAACGGTTTCCGAGCGCCTGGTGTTCACAAGAGACGAGGTCACCGCGGATTTCTTCAGAACGCTCGGAACGCCGTTGCTCCGCGGCCGCGTCCTTTCGATCGGGGATCGCCCCGAGGCTCCGCGGGTCGCGATCATCAACGACGCGCTGGCCCGGCGCTCGTGGCCGGGGCAAGACCCAGTAGGCAGACGGTTCAAGTTCGGCCCCCAGGATTCCGCCGGACCGTGGTACAGCGTGGTGGGCGTGGTCGGCAACATGCGGCGGCAGGGGCTGGAGCGCGAAGCGCTCCCGCAGATGTTCGTATCGCTCGCGCAGAATGGTGCCTCCAGGAACGTGGATCTTTTCATACGAACCTCGTCGGACGACCCGCTGGCGATGGCCGGGGCGCTTCGAGCAGCCGTGGGTCGCGTGGAGAAGAATGCGGCGATCTCTGGGGTCGCGCCTCTGGAACAGCAGCTCGGAACCTATCTCACGCAGCGTCGCTTCCAGACATCGCTCCTGACCGGCTTCTCCGTCGTGGCGCTGCTGATGGCAGCTGTCGGGATCTACGGACTCATCCAGTACTCGGTCGCAACGCGCACCCAGGAAATCGGCTTGCGCATGGCCCTCGGCGCAGACGCCGGCCACATTCTCCGGATGATTATCCGTGAGGGGTTGACGCTAAGCCTGACCGGTGTCGCGCTCGGGCTCGTGGGAGCCTGGTGGCTCGGGCGCGCGGGCTCGAGTCTGCTGTCCGGCGTGACAGCCAGCGATCCGTTGACGTTCATGACTGTCTCGCTGTTGCTGACGGCCGTGGCCATTGCGGCCTGCTACTTCCCAGCGCGACGCGCAATGACAGTTGATCCGATAGTGGCGTTCCGTGTGACGTGATCGTGTAGGGACGAGGTTGCCCGTTAGGGCGGTTTGAACCTGCCCTTCGACAGGCTCAGGGCGGGTCCTTCGACTCCGCTCAGTCGGAATCCTTCGCCCAAGCGCAAGGTGAGCCCTGCGACGAACGCTCAGGGCAAGCCGCTCGACAGAAAGAAATCACACCACCCCGAACTTGAATACCGTCGTCGACTTGTAGTGCTCCCCCGGTCGAAGCACGGTCGACGGGAAGTTCGGCTTGTTGGGGGAGTCGGGAAAGTGCTGCGTCTCCACGCAGAAGCCCGTGCGCGCGCGATACACGTGGCCGCCCTTGCCGACCATCGACCCATCCAGCTTGTTCGCGGAGTAGAACTGGATGCCGGGCTCGGTGGTCGTGATGTCCATCGTGCGGCCGGTCTTCGGATCGACGACGCGGGCGGCAGGCGCGAGGCCGCTGCCGCTCCGCGACAGCACCCAGTTGTGATCGTAGCCGCCGCTCAACTTGAGCTGCGGATGGTCGAACTCGATACGCTCGCCAACCGCCGTCTCCCGCCGGAAGTCGAATGGCGTCCCCTCGACGGGCGCGAGCTCCCCCGTCGGAATCTGGTTCGCGTCGACTGGCGTATAGCGATCCGCGTACAGCGTCAGACGATGGCCGAGAATATCTCCCGACCCGTCGCCAGCGAGGTTGAAGTAGCTGTGCTGCGTGATGTTGAGGACCGTGGGCTTGTCGGTCGTCGCCGAGTACTCGATGATGAGCTCGTTCTTCTCCGTCACGGTGTACGCGACCCGGGCGGCAAGCATGCCCGGATAGCCTTCGTGGCCATCGGGGCTCGTATGCGTGAAGACGACGGACGCACCGCGGGGGTCATCCGCTATCTCCGCACTCCAGACCGTCTTGTCGAATCCCTTCACTCCCCCGTGCAGATGATTGGGGCCGTTGTTCAGCGAGAGGCTGTAGGTCCGTCCGTCAATCTCGACGTGCCCACCGGCGATCCGGTTGCCATAGCGTCCGACCACAGCCCCAAAATAGCGGGATTTCGTCAGATAGCCATCCAGGTTCTCGTGTCCAATCACGATGTCGTCGAAGCGGCCCTGCCGGTCCGGCACTCTGATCGACACGAGGATGACCCCGTATGTGGTTGCCCTGACCTCCATCCCGGCGGCGTTGGTCAGTGTAAAGAGCCTGACGGGCGTACCGTCGGGCGTCGTACCAAACGCCGCTTCCGTCACTTTCGCTGCAACTGGCACAGAGGCACTCCCAGACACGACAGAGTTGACGACACCACAGACGCTCGCGAGGGTCAGCGTGTACGCGAAGAGACCGAAACCGGAATGCCTGGCAATCATTCTGGGCTCGGAGAACATCGTACCGCGGCCGTCTGGGCTTCTACCAGGTTAGCTTAACAAGAGATACGCCCTGCCGTGGCAGCGGGAACGTTACTGCAAGCTCGCCTGCCGTCGTGCCCGATCGTGTCGGCCCGACCTCGTAGAGCGCACCGGCCTTCTCGAGCGCGGCCAGCTGGTCCTGTGACGGAGGCTGCGGCGACCCCATCTTCTTCCAGGCTTCGTAGGTGTTGCTGCGGTCGCGATCCACGCGGTAGTGCATGACCTGGACACTCGAGGCGGGAAGGCCCGCGATGGTCAGGGTCACGTCGGCATCCGGCGCGGGCAGATCGTCGTCGTGGTAGTTCCAGACGAGGATCGCGACCGCCCGCTCCTGGCGGCTCGCGAGCGCATTGATGTCGGGGCGTTCGCGGACACCGGTGTCCCGCACGGTTTCGAGCGGCACGGACCCGCTGCTCTCGACCGACACACGGTCGCCGCCCATCTGTCCGAGCATCCGGAAGACGTTCAGTACAGGCTTGGGGAGACCGTTGGTCGCGAGGTCGCGGAAGCCGTAGAAATACGGCTGGTCCTCGAACTCGAACGCCCACGTCACCGAACCGAGCAGGTTGACCTTGTGCAGATCGGCCAGCTCGTAGGTACGGGCGATCTGCTCGGCCGTGTAGCTCGAATACATCGTGCCGTTGCGATACGCGTTGTGCGGGTCGGTCTTCATCGGGCAGGCCGCGCAGCCTTCGGGATCGGACTCACCGATGACGATCGGCACGTCCTTCAACTCCGGATACGACGCGACGATCGAGAAGCCGTTCGCGATGGCGCGGAGTTGGTTGCTCACCGACATCCGCACGAACGGCGCGTCGCTCTCCTTGATGACGCGCGGCGCCCCCTTCGCATGGAAGGTGACGAAGTCGAGCGGCGTCCCGACCTTCCCGGTCGCGCTGTTGGTGCCGCGCAGACAGTGTTCGATGAAGTCGCGCAGGAACTTCTGTGTGCGCGCACCGTTGGGACCCGTGACCTCCGGCCCGCCGATGCGCGCGGTGGGCAGCGCACGCTTGAGGCCGTCGGCCGCGTAGTCGTACAGCTTGAAGTACTCCTCGGGCGTGCCCTGCCAATAGCCGATGTCGGGCTCGTTCCAGACTTCCCAGATCCAGCTCTCGACTTCGGCGCGGCCGTACTTCTTCACCGAATGGGTGGCCCATTGAAAGACGAGCTCGCCCCATTTGGCGTAGTCCTTGGGCGGATGCGCCCAACCCGTGTAGACCCGGTTGTACGGAACACCCGGCTGCCAGTCGTGACGGTACGGTTGGGGCTTGACCGACATCGCCTCGGGCATGAACCCGATCTGCATCATCGGCTTCATCCCGCGTTGGAGGTAGGTGTCGACGATGCGATCGACGATCGTCCAGTCGTAGATCGGCTTGCCGTTCGCGTCTTCCGTGTACGCGTTGGTCGATCCCCACTTGAGGCCGGGCGTGCCGTCACCGGTCGTCAGCAGATTGTGCGTGCGGACAAACACCGGCACCGGGCTCAGCTTCGAGAGTTCCGTCAGCAGCTTCTGCCCATCCTTCATGTAGGTGTAGTTCGGCTCGTCGTACCCGAACCACGCCCAGACGGGCTTCATCGGCCCAATGCGCTTTGCGGCGTCGACCTTGATGACGACGCGCTCGGCGCTTGGTGTCTGCGTGTGGACGCCCGTCGCCGCGAGCAAGCCGCCCGCGAGAACCGCTAGACCGAAAGTACCGAGCCTGCCGTGCGTCACAGTCGTACCTCCACTGGCTTGCCGATGAACCTGACCGTTTTCCCTGCGGTTTGACCGGCCATGACGACCTCGATGTTGCGGGTGCCGGGCGGCAGCATGCGCGATCCGGGCGCCAGCGTCAACGTCAGGCGGCGTTCGGCGTCCCGCCAGGTCACGGCGATCCGCATGAACTGCCCCTTCCTGTAGTCGAAGCTGCGCCCATCGTCCTCGTAGACCGACGAGCTGCCGTCGGCGCCGGGATAGACGACGAGCGTCTGCGGGCCGTCGACCAGCTCGTCCACGTACTGCCTGACAGGCCCCATCGGAATGACCGCGCCCGCGCGAACATAGAGCGGCGCGGTCTCGAGGTCCACGGCGCGCTCGATCTCGCGGCCGCCTTCGATGCGCTCGGCCGTCCAGTAATCGAACCACGTGCCCTTCGGCAGGTACACCGTGCGGACCGTCGCGCCTTTCTCGACGACCGGCGCGACGAGCAGATCGCGGCCCCAGTAGAACTGATCACCTCGAGCGACTGCCGTCGGATCCTCCGGATGATGGAGCCACAGCGCGCGCATCATCGGAAGGCCGGTGTCGGCCGTCTCGCGCGCCGCGGTGTAGATATAGGGCATCATCCGGTAGCGAAGCTCGAGGTATTTGCGGAGTATGGGCTCGACGCGCGGGTTGTTGAGCTCCTCAGGCGCGGGCGAGAAGGCGTTGGTCTCCTTGGGCCCACCGTCGCCGCCGTTCCAGCCCCACGGCAGCTTGAGGTGCCAATGCCGGCCGTGCGCGCGAAAGGACGGGCAGAACGCGGCGAACTGAAACCACCGGACGTGCAGCTCGCCGGTATACTCGGCGGTCGGCACGAACCCGCCGATGTCCGTGCCCCAGAACGGAACGCCTGAAAGCCCGGTGTTGACGGCGATCGGCACGTGCGTTTTGAGCGTCTCCCACCGTGATTGCACGTCCCCGGACCACAGGAACGCGCCGTAACGCTGCATGCCGGCGGCGCCGTTGCGATGCAGGGCGAACGGCCGTTCGTTCGGCCGCCACTGCTGCGAGCCTTCCCAGTACATCCGATGACGAACGAGCCGCGATGCGACGTCGAGGCCGTCCCCCTGATCGGGCCACCAGCCGTCGATCCCGAGATCGTAGAGCGGCTTGTGGTACGGCCAGTAGCACGCGGCGCTGCGGTCCTCCGGCCAGCGGTCGTCGGGCGTACGCCCGCTCGGTACGGCATTCGCCGGCGTGCAGGGATCGGCAACGGCGCCAGACATCCGGCGCCCTTCGATCACGATGTGCAGTACCACCTTGAAGTGCTGCGCGTGCATCTCGTCGATCATGCGCCTCGGATCGGGAAAGTTCTCCTTCTTCCATCCGAACTCGCCGTTGCGCGTGTTCCAGCCCGACGGCGTGAACTCGGTGCCGAGATAGATGAGCGCATCGCATGGCAGCTTCTTCTCCCGAAACGTCTTCGGGATCGACAGGATCTCGTCGGGCCCCGACAAAGTCCGGTGCGACTGCATGTAGCCGAGCGTCCATCGGGCGGGGAGCTCCGGCAGGCCTGTGATCCTCGCGTACTCACGCATGATGACCAGCGGATCGCGCGACGCGATCACGAACACGTCGATGGGCGACCCGGCAGCGGCGGGCGTGAACTTCCCGTCAACACCGGTGAAGTCGAAGGCGCCTTGCGGGTGGTGGATGAACATCCCCCACCCATCAGTGCCCACCAGCCACTGGATGGGCGCACGCGCGCCGTGCGTCTGGAGCTGGTAGCCACCCTGACCGTTGCGCATGCGGTCGGTCTGCCCCTTGCGGTCGAACTGCGGGCCGCCCTGCCCGAGGCCGAGGAGCGGGCCTTTCGGCAGCAGGAACGTCATGTCCGGCGCCTGCGCGTCGAACGTCAGCCGCTGCACCGGTACGGCGGCGGTCGTCTCGATGTGGAGTGTGGGCGGCTGGGCGGTAAACCGCACGGCCAGATTCCCTGCGCGCACGGGTTTGAACGTGTCCGCCGCCCTCCCCGCGCCGACACGCCTGGCCGCGTCAGGCTGCACGAGCCCGCCATCGTCTGGAACCGCCGCCGGCGCCCCGGCGACAATTGGAAGGACGTTGATGCGGACCGCAGCCGGACTGAGCGACGACACCGCGATCTCGACGGGCCTGCCCCCGATCGTGATGTCTGTCGTCTGCCCGCGGATGATGCCCCCCGAAAGGGCGACGACGCCCGTGGTTGCGGAGGTGAGGTGCTTGAGCGCCTCACGGCGCGTAATCGGTCGATACATGACGTCGCATACTACCCGACCGACGGGTTTATCGCCGCATCGACTTTTTGCATAGGGAGCAGTGTTTCATGTCGGAGCGGACGAAGTTAACGGGTTCAACACGAAGGACCGAAGCGAACGGTGACGCACGAAGGCTGTCACGCTGCACTGCTGCTGACTACCCGGGCCTCTCCGGGCCTCTCCGTGCGTCACCGTTCGTCTTCGGTCCTTCGTGTTGAACCCGTTGCCTTCGTCTCTTCTCCTCCCGTGGCTCCGAGCCCGTTGCCTCCGTCACCTCCCGTGGCCCGAATTCGACGTAGAATCTCCAGCAATGCGCAAGATTCGATGGGGTGTGCTCGGCGTCGCGAAAATCGCGACCGACAAGGTCATCCCGGCCATGCAGGCTGGTCAATCGTCGACCGTGGCCGCGATCGCGTCGCGGGATCTCGAGAAGGCGCGCGCGGCGGCGGCGAAGCTCGGTATCGCGAAGGCCTACGGGTCATACGAGGACCTGCTCGCCGACAACGACGTCGACGCCATCTACAATCCGCTGCCGAACCATCTGCACGTGCCGTGGACGATCAAGGCGGCAGAGCGCGGCAAGCACGTGCTCTGCGAGAAGCCCATCGCGCTCTCGGCCGATGAAGCACGCCAGCTCATGGCGGCGCGCGATCGCACCGGCGCGAAGATCCAGGAAGCGTTCATGGTGCGCACGCACCCGCAATGGCTGAAGGTCAAGGAACTGGTTCTCAGCGGCCGCATCGGCGAGGTGCGATCGATCCTGGGCGTATTCAGTTACACCAATCGCGACCCGGCAAACATCCGCAACCGCCCGGAATTCGGCGGCGGCGCGCTGATGGACATCGGCTGCTATCTCGTCAACGCGTCACGGTTCATCTTCGGCCGGGAGCCTCTCCGTGTCACCGGAGCCATCGAGCGCGACCCCGAGATGGGCACCGATCGGCTGACGTCGATCCTGCTCGACTTCGGCACGGGTCACTCGGCCGGGTCGTGCAGCACACAGATGGTGCCCGCTCAGAACCTGCAGATCTTCGGGACCACCGGTCGCATCGAGCTGACGATTCCGTTCAACGCGCCCCCCGATCGCCCCAGCCGGATCATCGTCGACACCGGCGCGGATCTATTCGGCGGAGGGATTTCTCACATCGATATCGACATCTGCAACCAGTACACGATCCAGGGCGACCTGTTCTCGAAGGCGATCCTCGACGACGACGATGTGCCCCTGCCGCTCGAAGACGCGGTGAAGAACATGGCGTGCATCGATGCCATCGTCAAATCAGCGAACACCGGACGCTGGGAGGTACCGCAGTAGCCGTGTCCATTTACCTCGGTATCGACTCCAGCACGCAAAGCGTGACGGCAACCGCCGTCGAAGTCGACGACGTTCACCCGGACCGTCGCGCGCTGCTCTTCGAGCGCTCGTTCCGCTACGACGACACGCTCCCCCACTACGGAACCGAGCATGGCGTCCTGCGCTCGGCCGATCCACGGACCGTGCATGCACCACCGCTCATGTGGTCCGAAGGCCTCGACCGGATCATGGCCGATCTGGTGCGTGACGCCGGCGTCGACTGGAGCCGCCTGCGCGCCGTCTCGGGCTCGGCCCAGCAGCACGGCAGCGTGTACGTGAACGCCCGCGCCCGTCAGCGGCTGGGTACACTCGATCCTTCGCAACCACTCGCGGCCCAGCTCACCGACGTGTTCTCGCGCAGCACGTCGCCTATCTGGATGGACTCGAGCACGACCAGCCAGTGCGCCGCCATCGAAGCGGCAGTCGGGGGTCAGCGCGCGCTCGCCCGGCTCACGGGATCACGCGCGTTCGAGCGTTTCACCGGGCCGCAGATTCGCAAATTCGCCGAGCAGGAGCCCGACGCTTACGCCGCGACGGATCGCGTCCATCTCGTCAGCTCGTGGCTCGCGTCTCTGCTCGCCGGATCGCACGTGGCGATCGACCCGGGCGACGGATCGGGCATGAACCTCATGGATCTGGCGTCGAAGCAATGGTCGCCGGAAGCCGTGCGCGCCACGGTGCCGAATCTCGAAACCAGACTGCCGCCGCTCTCCGAATCCTGGACGGTCCTCGGCACCCTCTCGCCGGTACTGGCAGCGCAGGTACAGCCTGCCGGCGGCACGTATCGTGGCCTGGTCGGGCGACAACCCCTGCAGCCTCGTCGGCACCGGCCTCGTCCGCGAAGGTGTCGTGGCGATCTCGCTCGGCACGAGCGACACGATCTTCGGCATCATGCCCTCCCCTCGCCCGAGCGACGATGGCACCGGTCACGTGTTCGCATCGCCAACAGGGGCCTACATGGGCATGACCGTCTTCAAGAACGGCTCGCTCGCGCGTGAGCGGGTCCGGGACAGCTGCGGGATGGACTGGCCCGCGTTCTCGGCCGCGCTCGCCCGCACACCCGCGGGCAACCACGGCGCGACGATGCTGCCGTGGTTCGACCCCGAGATTACGCCGCTCGTGCTCGAGCCGCGCGTCAGGCGTCACGAGCTCGACCCGGCCGACGCGGATGCCAACGTCCGCGCCGTCGTCGAGGCGCAGATGATGTCGCTCGCGCTCCACAGCCGATGGATGGGCGTGAAGATCTCGACGATCTACGCCACCGGCGGGGCATCGGCGAACCGTGACGTGCTGCAGGTCATGTCCGACGTATTCGATGCCGAGGTGCTGCAACTGGAGACCGGCAACTCCGCGGCGCTCGGCGCGGCGCTCCGGGCCTTTCACGCCGATCGTCTCGCGGACGGCCATCCGCTGCCGTGGGACGATGTGATTGCGGGGTTCGTCGTACCGCGGCTCGACTCACGCCTCACGCCGCGGCCGGCAAACGTGGCGACGTATCAGCGGCTGATCGAAGTCTACGCGGCGCGAGAGCGCGAGGCGGTGATGGGCTGATCCAAGAAAGTTTGACGTCTGACGTTTGAAGTCTGAAGTGCGGAAGTGTGAACTTTGAAGTTGGAAGTAGAAGTTTGAAGTAAGTGGGAAGCGGGGAAGTGCGAAGTGGAGAGCGCTAGTCGAACCAAGGAATCATAACTTCAGACTTCTACTTCACACTTCGAACTTCACACTTCCGCACTTCAGACTTCAAACGTCAGACGTCAAACTTTCTTTGGCGGCCCCGTGCTCTCGCGCATGATGAGCTCCATCGGGTACTCGACAGTCGGCAGCCGGCGCGGTGCGGACTCGAACAGATACCGGCAGGCGTCGCGCCCCATGTCGCGCATGGGCTGCGCCACGGTCGTCAACCCCGGCCACACCATCGCCCCGCCTGGGATGTTGTCGAACCCCACGATGGACAGGTCCTGCGGCATGCGAATTCCGCGCTGCTGCGCCACGCGCATGAATCCAATCGCGAGGGCATCGTTCCCGAAGACGATCGCCGTGACCTCGAGCTTCCGCTCGAGGAGCCGCTGCGCGAAACGCGTGCCGGCCTCCGCCTCGTAGCTGCCACAGTAGCCCGTCGACTTCGCGTTGATGGCGATGCCGCGTCTCTCGAGCTCTTCGCGCAACCCCCGCAGCCGATGCCGGGAATCGATCGAGTAGCGCGGGCCTCCGGCAAACCCGATTGCCGTGTGACCCAGGTTGACCAGATGGCTCGCGACGGCGCGCCCCGCCATCAGGTTGTCCGCGCGCACGACGGCCACGTGGCTGACGACGTCGTGGGGCGCCACGAGCACGGTTGCCACCTGTGTCTCGATCGCGGCTTGCAGCAGCGGCCGCTCCCGTCGCGACGACTTGGCCACGATGAGGCCGTCGATGCGGCGGCCGCGGATCCACTCGAGCACGATCCGGGCGTCATAGTGGCCGCGCAGCTCCAGGCTCGCGAGCATCAGG
Source organism: uncultured Acidobacteriota bacterium (assembly GCA_963771395.1). Taxonomy (GTDB): domain Bacteria; phylum Acidobacteriota; class Vicinamibacteria; order Vicinamibacterales; family 2-12-FULL-66-21; genus DATBJJ01. The sequence goes on from CAVYTY010000008.1 coordinate 13,953, forward strand.
CTCGTGTCCCGGGTCGACAGCTCTTCCTCGATGCCGGTCAGCAGCTGCGTAAACCAGGGGTCCTCGGTGGTGTCGACGGCCACGCCGATGCAACCCTTGCGACCGAGGCTGAGATTGCGAGCGGTCCAGGACCGGGAATAGCCGAGCGTCTCGATGACGTCGGACAGCCGGGCGCGGACGGGACGGCTCACGTAGTGGCCGTTCAGGTACCGGGACACGGTGCTGACGGCGACACCCGCTTGCGCGGCGACGGTCGCGATAGTCGGTTTCTTCTTGCTGGCTGGCACGTGGCTCGTCCGACTACCGGACGCGCGATGGCCGCGCGTCCGGTGGTCGCTCGTCGGACGTATACGATATCACCCACCCCGCTTCGAGCAACCGGGCCCCCGCTCGCGGTCGACCGCCTTCATTCGCGTCGCCTCCGGCCCGTGAGCCTGCGCATCAATTCTCAATGCTGGCGGGCCCCACATCTCCCAGGGCGCTTGGGGCCCCACCCCCAAGCGCTGCGAAACCCGCGCGTTTTGGGCTTCAGCTTGACGTTCGCTCACAGAGCGAGACAATACGAACCACGGACAACATGCGCCTTTCTCCTTCTGCTCAACTGATGGCTGCTCGCTCGAGGTTCATCCACGGCGCCTGGGCTCTCGCCGCGGCGCTCGTCGCAGGTTTCGTTCCCTTCGGGACAATCGCCGCTCCGCGCCAGGAGATGCTGACGCTCGAGGGCGACCTCGGCGGCGTGCACGACCCGGTCGTCATCAGGGAGCGCGGCACGTACTACGTCTTCGTGACGGGAGGGCGTGCGGGCCAGGGCATCATCCCGATCAAGACCTCGACTGACCTCCGGCGCTGGCAGAATGCCGGGTTCGTGATGCCGGCGCTTCCCGAGTGGGCGGCGCGTGAAATCCCGCAGGCGCGAAATGCGTGGGCCCCGGACATCTCCTTCCTGAACGGCAAGTTCCACCTCTACTACTCGGTGTCGTCGTTCGGGAGCCGCAACTCGGCGATCGGCCTGGCGACCAATCGCACGCTCGATCCGACGAGCGCCGATTATCGCTGGCAGGACGAGGGCATGGTCCTGAGGTCGTATGTCGAGAAGGACGACTGGAACGCCATCGATCCGAACCTGGTCATCGAAGACGAGAAGAACGTGTGGCTCACCTGGGGCAGCTTCTGGGGCGGCATCAAGATGCGCCGCGTCGATCCGGCCACCGGCAAGCTGTCAGACACCGACACCACGATGCACGCGCTCAGCAGCCGCGCCCGTGAGCAGCCGACCAACGGATCGGTCGAGGCGCCCTTCATCGTGCGGCACGGCGAGTACTGGTATCTGTTCGTGTCTTTCGATCGCTGCTGCCGCGGCGCTGACAGCACGTACAACGTCGTGGTCGGACGCGCACGCGCGATCACCGGGCCCTACGTCGACAAAGCGGGAACGAAGATGACCGACGGAGGCGGGTCGCTGGTGATCGCGGCGACGACGCCGACGTGGAGAGGTCCGGGACACGCGGCGGTCCTCAGCGACGGTGGAAAGGACTACCTGTTCTTCCACGCCTACTACGGCGCCGGGCTCGGGCGGGGCTCGGCGCTCCAGATCTCGACTATCGCGTGGGAAGACGGATGGCCGAAGGTCGGGGCACTTCCCTAGCCTGCTACCCGGCTGGGCTCACTGCACACGCGCCTTCGGCGGCGCACGAAGGTCACGATGACACGATGAGCACGATGAAATCCCTGAATCCCGTCCATCGTGACCATCGTGCCATCGTGCTCATCGTGAATAGGTGCCGTCGGCGCGTGCAGCGCTACCGAACGCCGAGCAGCAAATCGATCAGCAGCTGATCCAGCCGCTCGTAGGCCAGGCCTTTTGCAGCGATGGATGCTCGATCGAACGTGCGCTTCTTGAGGGTATCGGCCGCGGCACGGCTGTAGGCGGGCAGCGGCGCCTCGCCGTAGAGTCTCGCGGAGGCTCGCGAGGATCGCCTGAATCTCCTTGTCCTCGCGGAACCGCTTCGCCTTCTCCTTGAGAATCAAGTACGTCCGCATGCAGCCGCCGGCAAAGTCCCAGACCCCTTCCTGATCTTCGGTGCGGTACAGTGCGCGTCGAAGTGCCGGGGACCGTCGTAGCCGGAATCCTCGAGCAGCTTGACGACGAAAAAGTTGGCCTTGATGGATTCCGACCCGAACCGCAGGTCCTGATCGAACCGGCTGAACTTCTGATCGTTGAGATCGATGTGAAAGAGCTTGCCGGCCTCGAGCGCCTGCGCGATCGCATGGTAGAAGTTGAGACCCACCATGTGCTCGTGGGCGACCTCGGGGTTGACGCCGACCATCTCGGGATACTGCAGCGTCGGGATGAAAGCGAGATAGGCGGCGGTCGTCGGGAAATAGAGGTCACCGCGCGGCTCGTTCGGCTTCGCCTCGAGCGCGAACCGGAAGCCGTACTTCTGATCGCGGGAGTACTCGCAGAGGAAGTTCAGCGCCTCACGGAAGCGCTTGATCGCCTCGACGGGATCCTTGGCCGCGTCGACCTCGGCGCCCTCGCGCCCGCCCCAGAACACGTAGGTCGCCGCACCCACTTCCGCGCCGAGGTCCATGGCGTGCATCGTCTTCTGCAGCGCATAGGCGCGGACGCGGGCGTCGTGCGAGGTGAAGGCGCCGTCGCGGAAGATCGGGTCGGTGAACAGGTTCGTCGTCGCCATCGGCACGCACATGCCGTGATCCGCGAGCGCCTGCTTGAAGCCGCGCACGATGCGGTCCCGCTCGGCGGGCGTCGCGTCGATCGGCACGAGATCGTTGTCGTGGAAATTGACGCCCCAGGCACCGAGCTTGCTCAGGCGCTCGACGGCGACGACGGGGTCGACCGCGGGCCTGACGAACTCGCCAAAGGGGTCGCGGCCGCGGTTTCCGACGGTCCAGAGGCCGAACGTGAACTTGTCCGAGGCGACAGGAACAAAGGTGTCAGTGCTCATGGGCTCATGATTGTATCCGCTCGCGGGTTCTGGCCCAATTACGAACATTTTGGGACATTATCCCGGAACACAACCTTATGGACGCATAACCCCTTCCAATTGGTCGCGGCCCACTTCGCGACACTAGTATGACGGCACAGGGAGGGTTCATGCCACGCTATTGGGCGAAGTCAGTTCTCACCGCACTCATGTGCCTGATGCCGGCCGTGAGCGGCGCGCAGGGTCGGACCGCCGGCCAGATCGTCGGCACGGTCAAGGACGCATCGGGCGCCGTCGTGCCGAAAGCCGAGCTGATTCTAATCGACAACGGCACCGGCACGACGACAGAGACCAGCAGCGGCGCGGACGGGGGCTTCGTGTTCCCCAACCTGCAGGCGGGCAGGTACCAGATCACGGCCACGTTTCAGGGATTCAACCCCGTCACCATCCAGGAAGTCGTGGTTGGAACCTCACGCTCGGTCGACCTCGTGGTCCAGTTCGAGGTCGCCGGGGTGAGCGAGCTGGTACGAGTTGAGGGGCGGTCGCAGGTCGTCGAAACCACGTCGACAACCATCGCCAACACCGTGAGCAACGAGCAGATCTCGAAGCTGCCGCTCGCGGGACGCAACATCCTCGGCTTCGCTCTCCTGGTTCCCGGTGCAGCGACGAGCGCGGGGGCGCGCGACAGCGAATACAACGGCCTGCCGGGCGGGGCCATCAACATCACACTCGACGGCGTCAACAACAACTCCGCCAGGTTCCGCAGCGGCGGCACGAGCATGTTCGTGTTCGCGCCGATTCGACTGGGTGCCATCGAAGAGGTGACGGTGTCGACGGCTGGGCTGACCGCCGACGCCGGAGCCGAAGGGGCGGTGCAGATCCAGTTCGTCACCAAGCGCGGCAGCAACGCGTTTCGCGGCCAGGTGTTCGATACGATTCAGAGCGACAAGCTCAACGCCCAGGGGGCAGTGAACAAGTCCCGCGCGATTCCGAAGACCAAGCTGCGCCAGCACGAGTGGGGCGCGAACTTCGGCGGTCCGCTCATCAGGAACAAGCTGTTCTTTTTCGCCAACTATGAGCAGGTCTACGCACCGAGCGAATCGACCCAGGAACGGACGGTGTTGACGCCCGAGGCGCAGCAGGGCATCTTCCGATACACCGCCACCGACGACACGGTGCGGACAGTGAACCTGCTGGACATCGCCCGCGCCAACGGGCTCGCGAGCACGATCGATCCGTACGTCGCGTTGCAGCTCCGGACGGTGAACGGCACGCTCGCCCAGGGCAACCTCGCATCCAGCAACCTGCTCCAGGACACCTTCCGGTTCATCAATCCGCAGCTGCCAAACGACAACATCTATCCCACGACACGCGTCGACTATCAGGCGACACAAAACCTCGCGATCCGAGGCGTGCTCAACCTGCACTGGCGTGATTTGCCGCGCAACCCGCAGTATCCGGGTCTCGAGGCCGTCAATGCAGGGTTCACGTCGACCTACTACATTCTGTCGACCGGCGCGGACTGGACGCTGCGACCGAACCTGTTCTACCAGGTGAGCTTCGGCGGGCAGAGCAACTACGAAGAATTCAACCCCGGGAATACCCTCGCGGTCTACGACGCACCCGGCGGATACATCGTCAACCTGCCGCTGATGACGTCGCCGAAACCCACGGACAACGTCCTGCCGATTCCGCGCAACAACCCGGTCTGGAACATCACCAACACGCTGACGTGGCTGAAGGGGAAACATACCTGGACGGTTGGCGGCACCTATCGCCGGACTACGATGTACGAATCCATCGGGGGTCAGCCGCCGGCGATCACGCTCGGCGTCGGCACGGGTGACCCGGCGTCCAACGTCTTCACGGCCACGACAATCCCTGGGGTCAGGACCGCGGATCTCCCGACGGCGCGGTCGCTCTATGCGCTGATGACGGGGCGCATCAGCACCGCCGGTGGAACCTACCAACTTGACGAGTCGACCAAGCAGTATCGCCTGGGACCTGCCTTCCGTCGTGAGGCGCAGAACGTCGGCGGGATCTATGCGCAGGATCAGTGGCGTATCAGCCCGGTGCTGACGCTGAACTACGGGCTGCGTTGGGAGCTCAGCGGCGCCGCCACGAACACCAACGACGTGTATAGCGGCCCGACGCCGGAAGATCTGCTGGGTCCCTCGACGGGACCCTTCCAGCCCGGACAACTGAACGGCGTCGCCAATCCGCAGATCCTCCTGCGCACCAGCCCATACAAGCGCGACTTCGTCAACCCGTCGCCGAACGTGGGCGTCGCCTGGAACCCGGCGAAGCCCGGCGGCTGGCTGGGCACACTGCTCGGTCAGGCCGTCTACGGCGCCAACGTCGGCGTGAACTACTACGACGAAGGGCTCATCAGCTTCCAGACGTCCGCGGGCAATGGCCCTGGCCTGAACCAGACCCTGGCGCTGCCGCCCTTCACGCCCGGATCGCTGAACCTCCAGACGCCGCTGCCGGCCTTCACGGTCAACCCCACGGTGTTCGCCTTCCCGATCCCGATGTCGGACTTCACCTTCAACCGCGGCCACGCGACATTCGATCCCGACATCAGGACGCCCTCCGTGACCAACTGGACGCTTCGCTACCAGCGCGAGCTGTGGCGCGATGCGGCGCTGCAGATCAGCTACGTGGGGAACCGCGGACGCAACCTGTGGCGGTCTTACAACCTGAACGAAACGAACATCATCGAGAACGGGTTCCTGCAGGAATTCACCAACGCGCAGCGAAACCTCGTCATCAATCTGGCGAACGGGCGGACGGGCTTCGCCAACCAGGGGCTTCCGGGGCAAGTCGCCCTGCCGCTCTTCGACACGGCGTTCGGCCCGCGTGGGTCGATGCCAGCGGTTCCCGCGGCGAGCGGCTACACCTTCGCCACGTTCGTCGACCAACTGCAGCAGGGACAGGCCGGTCGCCTCGCGAACACGCTGGCGGGAGACTTCCGCTACTTGTGTCCGATGGTTGGCAGTGGGCTTCCTGGATGCACGAGCCGCGGCTACGACGCGCCAGGACCGTACCCATCAACGTCTTCCAGGCCAACCCGTTTGCGGCCGGAAATGCCGTCCGGTTGATGACGGACGAATCAACGTCCGAGTACGATGCGCTGCAGGTGCAGTACCGCCAGCGCTATCGTGCGGGCTTCGCCCTGACCGCCAACTACACGTTCGGCAAGGCCCGTACCGATCGCTACCTCGTCTCCGCCGACAACACCGGTGATTGGAATACGCTTCGGGACAAGTCGCTCAACTGGGGGCCGACGGCCTACGATCTGCGCCACATCTTCCAGGCCTACACGACTTACGAACTGCCCTTCGGCAAAGGACGCCAGTTCGCAATCGACAACGGAGTGCTCGACCAGATTATCGGCGGATGGTCGACATCGGCCATCGTCAGGGTTCAGACGGGTCGGCCGTTCCTGCTCACGAGCGGCCGGCAGACGCTCAATCAGCAGGACGCGGGTGTCGTCCTGAACGGCATCACCGTCGAGGAGCTGCAGGGCCTGGTCAAGGTCTCACCCTTCTCGAATGGCAACGTGCTCTACCTGGATCCCAAGCTGATTGGCTCGGATGGCCGCGCCAATCTCGAGTACCTCGAGGTATCCGACCAATCCCGGGGAACAGGGGCAGTACGTCTACCTGTACGGTCCAGGGCTCTTCACGCTCGACCTTGGCCTGTCAAAGGTCTTTCAGGTCGGAGGTCAGCGACGGGTCAACTTCGAAACTCTGTTCATCAATGCCTTCAATACTCGCAACACGACCGTCGGTGGCACCGGCGGTACGTCGGTCAGCATCGACTCGACGACGTTCGGACAGTCCACGGGCGTGGCGATCGGCGCGCGGCAGATTCAGTTCAGGCTGGGGTTCTACTTCTAGCGGCTCGCGGTTCGCGGCTCGCGACTCGCGGCTCGCGGCTCGCGAATCGAAGGGCATTCAGATCTCAATCAACGATTAGGATCTGAATGATTTTCCGAGCAGCCAGCCGCGAGGAGCGAGCCGCGAGTGATAATCCTCTTATGCCACTTTCAAGACGCCGCTTCGTTCAAACGACAGCCTTAGCGGCCACGGCCGCGTACGCCGTTCCCGCGGTCGCTCAGCGCGGCGGGCAGGGCGGCCCCGTAACGCCGGTGCCCGATGACATCCGCGCGCTCAAAGCGCACTACGGCAAGGCGGCGCCCATCTCGGACCAGGAACGCCTGGAACGCATCGAGAAGGCGCGGCGCCTGATGGCCGAGCACGCCATCGGCGCCATCGTGCTCGAAACGGGCACGAGCATGACCTATTTCGCCAACGTCCGGTGGGGGCTCAGCGAGCGTCCGTTCCTCCTCGTGATCCCCCAGAAAGGCGAACTGGCGTACGTCTGCCCCGGTTTCGAGGAGGCGCGCGCGAGAGAGCTCACCACCTTCACGAAGGACGTCCGGGTCTGGCAGGAAGATGAAGACTGGGGTGCAACGGTCATGGGCATCCTGAAGGACCGCGGCGTGTCCACCGGGAAGATCGGCGTCGAAGAGCGCGTCCGCTTCTTCATCGCCGATGGCATCGCACAGGCTGCACCGGCATCGAAGGTCGTCCTGGCAACACCGGTGACCGCCGGGTGCCGGATGATCAAGTCCGCGACAGAGATCGCGCTCATGCAGCGCGCGAACGACATTACCATCGAAGCGTTTCGGGCGGCCCTGGCGACCGTGCGCGACGGTATGACGCAGGTCGAGCTCGGCCGCAACATTCGAGCGGCCTTCGACGCCCTCGGGGGGCCGGGAGGATCGGCCCTTATCGGGTTCGGTAAATACTCGGCGTTTCCGCATGGCAGCGTCACGCCCCAGGCCGTGCGCGAGGGAGACATCGTGCTCATCGATGGCGGCTGCAGCATCGAAGGCTATCAGTCCGACATCACGCGGACGACGGTCTTCGGAAAGCCGAGCCAGCGGCAGATAGACGTGTGGAACCTCGAGAAGCGGGCGCAGACGGCGGCGTTCAACGCCGCGCAGGTCGGAGCGACCTGCGAATCAGTTGATGCCGCCGCGCGCAAAGTCATCACCGATGCCGGGTTTGGACCGGGCTACAAGGTCCCCGGGCTGCCCCATCGAACCGGCCACGGCATCGGCATGGACGGCCACGAGTGGACCAACTTCGTGCGCGGCAATACGACGCGCCTCGCCCCCGGCATGTGCTTCAGCGACGAGCCGATGATCGCCATCTACGGCGAGTTCGGGATCCGCCTCGAGGACTGCCTGTACATGACCGACAAGGGTCCGAAGTTCTTCACCGAGCAGTCGCAGGCGATCGACAAACCGTTTGCGTAGGCCGCGGCTCGCGGTCGCGGTTCGCTTCCCAGCTTGCTACTGCGAACTGCGCGCTGCGAGATGCGAGCCGCAAACCGCGAGCCGCGGATCCTCACTTCCCCGCTTCCAGCTTCTTGAACTGCGCGATGTACACGTCGACGTTGTCGGCCCGCACGATGTCGACGCCCGAGTCGGTGATCGTCGCCGTCGGCATCCGCCCCGCCTTGATTCCGGCGAGCATCTTCACCGGCTCCTCGCCCCAGCCGAAGTACTTCTGCCCGACGAGGATCTGCACCTTCCCCGCCTTGAGCAGTTCCGGCGCCGGCTGGATCGTGTCGAACGCGACGACGTAGGTTCCTTTCGGCACCGGCATCAACGCGTTGCGCGTGAACACGGGCCACCCTCCTACCGAAATCCAGGCGCCAAGGTTGGGGTAGCGATTCGTGCCGGTCGCGATGATCTCGGCGGCTTTGACGGTATCCTCCTTGACGTCGAACGTCTCGATGACGCGGATCCCGGGGTGCTTCGCGAGCACTTCCATGACGCCATCGAGGCGACGCTGCAGGTTCGTGGCGCCCATGCTCGTCATCAGCGCGACGGTCCCCTTGCCGTTGAGCAGCTTGACCGCCTCCTCGCCCAATACGCGTCCGCCCGCCTTGTCATCCACGCCGTAGAACGCGATCCGCTTCGAGTTGGGCGCGTCGGCGTCCCAGGTGACCACGGGAATGCCCGCGTCCATGGCGCGGTTGATGGTCTCGGTGAGAAAATCGCCGTTCAGGCAGGAGATCGCGATGCCATCCACGCGCTGGGTGATGAACGACTCGAGAATCTCCTTCTGCTTGAGCTGATCGCCGGTTTCCGGTCCGCGCCAGATGACCTCGACGTTCCCCAGCGCCTTCGCGGCCCTCTCGGCGCCGATCTTGGCGTAGTCGAACACCGGGATGTCCAGCGACTTGGGAATCACGGCAAATCGGAGCTTGCGCGGCGCCTCGGCCGGTGGCGTACCGCTGCTGCCGCCGCAGGCGACGATCGTCCCTGCCAGCACGGCCACCACTACGGCTGCAACTCTTTTCATTCGATACCTCCTGCGAATGCCCGTGCCACGCGAAACGAGCCGACGGCTTCTTCACGATGATCACGATGACACGATGGCCACGATGATCTTTGGGTCGTCCATCGTGCACATCGTGCCATCGTGCGCATCGTGCACATCGTGCGCATCGTGAACCGCCCGTAGGGCCCGTTACATCAACCCAAGTTCGATCCCTACGCCCCCCGTTTCACGAGTATCTGATCCATCACGACGATCACGATCACGACCACGCCGACGATCATCCGATCATAGAACGTGGCGCCAGGAATCTGCGCCAGGGCGTTCCGCAACACGCCGAAGATCAGCGCACCCAGCACCGCGCCGATGACCGACCCCCGTCCGCCTGAAAGGCTCGCGCCACCCACGACGGCCGAGGCGATGATATCGAGCTCGTAACCCATGGCCAGGTCCGCCTTCCCTTGCCCCTGGACGAGCGCCAGCACGACGCCGGACACCGCGGCGAGCGACGCCGAGATCAGGTAGACCGAGGTCTTGATGCGCCCGAGCGAAATCCCCGAGAAGAGCGCCGCGGTTTCGTTTCCGCCGACCGCGTAGACCGCACGCCCCCACTGCAGGCGATGCATCGCGAGCTGAAAGACGACCGCGAGCACGATCATGACCGCGGGAGGCCACCAGTCGAGCGGGATGCCAAGGGGCTGCCACGCGGGCGCCAGCACCTGTGAGACGTCGAAGTAGCGACCCTCGGTGAGGATGAACCCGGCACCGCGCACGATCCCCATGGCGCCGAGCGTCGCGATGAACGGCGGAAGCTGCACGGCGATCACGAGGAGCGAGATCAGCAGTCCCGACAGGACGCCGACGAAGAGGCCCGCCACGATGCTCGGCGCAAGGCTCCAGCCGGCCTCGACCAGCAGTCCACCGGTGACGACACTCGCGAGCGCGATGACCGCCCCTGGAGACAGGTCGATCCCGCCAGAGATGATGACGATTGCCGCGCCGATTGCCGCGATGCCATAGATTGACGAGTACTTCAGGACGAGCAGCGCGTTCGACCCGTTCAGGAACGGATGGTAACTGCTGCCCGAGTCCGGCCAGAGGTACCAGCCGAAAAAGACGATTTCGAGCACGAGGATCGCGAGCGTGCTCGCCTCCCTGACGCGCCACAACCGTCCAAGGCGATTCATGACGCCCGCCTCACGGGTGCCGTGGCGAGCTGCATCACCGATTCCTCGTCGGCCTCGCCAGCCGACAGCTCGCCCTGCACGCGTCCTTCGCGCATCACGACGATGCGGTGCGCGAGCGCGAGTATCTCAGGCAGATCGCTCGAGACGACGAGGCAGGCGGCGCCCGCGGCGGCCTTTTTGCGGACAATCTCGTGGATCTCGTCCTTCGCGCCGACGTCGACGCCCTTGGTCGGCTCGTCGAGCAGGAACACACGAGGGTCGATGCCCAGCCAGCGCGCCAGCACGACCTTCTGCTGATTACCGCCGCTCAAACGGTCCGGCGTGGCCTCGATGCCCGGCGCCTTGATGTTCCAGTTCCTGAGGAGATCTCCGCTGAAGGCACGTTCTTCGATCGACCGCACGAAGACCGATCGCAGCGTCGTCGCGCGCGGCAGCACGAGGTTGTGGCGAAGCGTGAGGTTGAAGAACAGTGCCTGGCGCTGGCGATCCTCGGGCACGAGCGCGACCCCTGCTCGCGTGGCGCCGAGGACGCTGCCGCCTGGCAGGCGCGTTTCGCCGACGAACACTTCCCCGCGGTCGGGAGCATGCAGTCCGAAGATCGTCTCGAGCAGTTCCGATCGGCCGGAGCCGACGAGTCCGAAGACACCGAGAATCTCGGCGCGGTGGACGTCCAGGCTCACATCCTCGACGGCGGGAGCCCAGGTCAGGCCGCGGACGCGCAACACCGGTTCGGTAGCCGCCGTGCCGGTATGTTTCGTTCGTGCCGGCAGGTCGCGGCCGACCATTGCACGGACAATGGACTCAGGGGTCGCGGCTGGCAGCGCGCGGGTCGCGGGTCGCGGGTCGCGGGTCACGGCATCGGGGCGCTCGGAATGATCGAACGTCCCCGCATACTGGCCGTCGCGCAGCACGGTCATCCGATCGCAGAGCCGGAAGACCTCGGGAAGCCGGTGGGACACATAGAGGATCGTCACGCCGCGGTGGCGCAGGTCGTCCAGGACGCGGAACAGATGGTCGGCCTCGGCAGACGTCAGTGCCGTGGTTGGCTCGTCGAGCACGAGGACGCGGCAGTCGAACGCGAGCGCTCGTGCCACCTGAACGAGCTGGCCGTGCGCGGCGGACAGGCGCTCCATCGGCGCCTCTGGCGCGAGCGACAGATGCAGCCGCGCGAGGAGGTCGCGCGTGCGCAGGCGCATCTCGCGCTCGAGCAGCACCCCTCCACGCCCCGTCAGCTCCCGCCCGGCGAAGATGTTGCCGGTGACGGTGAGGTTGGGGAAGGTCACCATCTCCTGGTACACCATGCCGATGCCGTGCACGAGCGCGTCGCGTGGACCGGACAGCGCCAGCCGGCGGTCGTCCAATCTGATCTCGCCTTTATCCGGCGTGACGATCCCGGCGAGGATCTTGAGGAGCGTCGATTTGCCGGCCCCGTTCTCGCCCATCAGGGCGTGGGTCTCCCCGGAACGCACCGCGAAGCTGACGCCCGCCAGCGCGCGCACCGCCCCGAATGACTTGTGGATGTCGAGGAACTCGAGCCCTGATCCGGCGGGAATGGCTTCGGTCACTGGAGCGCGCTGACCGGCATGGGGGAAGCCACGGCCTCGGGCGCGTACCGTCGCAAGATGCCCATCCCGATGGCGGCCCGCCGCACGCGCTCGCGGGAGAGCGCCAGCACCGTCGCCTCGAGATGCTGGCCAGCCGGATAGAGCGGCGGCGAATTGCGTATCCCGTATTTCAAGTAGATCGGCGCCGCAACACGCACCATGTCAGGAATCTCGTAGTACCGCACACCACCGCCGAAATCGTCGGGACTCTCGATGTAGAAGTCGATGGCCACGTCCACGGCCTGGCGGATGGCGGCAATCTGCGGAAGCGTGAGGTCGACCGGAAGGTTGAGCGACGTGGCGCCGAGGTCCTCGAGGAGCCGCGCCGCCGCGGGATTGGGCGCCGCGAGCGTCACCGAGGTCTTGAGCACGAAATCAGGCGGCAGGTCGCCTGTCTTCTTCATGCGGCCGAGCAGCATCAACTGGCCGAGATCCGCGACGAGGATCGAGTTCACCCCGAGCGTGACGCCATGGAGCACGTCTTCGATCCCGAACGCGAGCTGGTCCGCACCGCGGAGCGACGATCCGACGACACGCCCGGCGGTGCTGGCCGCCTGGATGCCGACGTCCCAGTTGGCCCGCGGCCCGACGAACAGGCACACCTCGACGCCGTGTCGGCGGCCGAGCGCGACCATCTCGCGGATTTCGTCGTCGGTCTGGAGCATGATGCCGCTGCCCTGGCTGACGCGGTGGATCATCACGCTGCGGCCGGCCGCGCTCTCGAGCACGGCTTCCATCGCCTGCGGACCCTCGGTCGACGGAATCTCGATCCGATACTGGCCGCCATCGGCGAACCGTTTCGCCGACGCGGGCAGATCGTACGCGTCCCGTGCGGGAAGGCCGAACCGTGACAACACGTCGGTCGCTCTACTCATGGCTCCTCTTCTGCTCGTTCTTGGGGAAGGGGCAGCGCACCTGGTGTCAGGGTGCCAAGGTGCTAGGGTGCCTGGTGCCCAGGTGCTTAGGGTGCCACAGTGCTAGGTGCCCTGACTCCCCGGCTGGCTGTCCGCAACGCGCGGTATGATAATACTTTATCGCTTGAGCGGTATTCGCATACGTATGCGCATCCTCATCGCAACCGCCGTCTGGGCCTCGCTGGCCTTCAACTCCCTGGCGCAGATGCCGCCCCCGCGCACCGGCGTCACGCGCACTGCCAGCTCGACACTCGTCAACGGGAAACCGATAGAGATCTTCGCCCTCACCAACGCGGCCGGCATCGAGGTGAAGGCGATGACGTACGGCGGCATCATCACATCGTGGCGGGTGCCGGATCGCCGCGGCCAGATGGCCGACATCGTGCTCGGCCACGATGACCCGGCCGCCTACCTCAAGGACAACTCACCGTACCTGGGCGCAATCGTCGGCCGATACGGCAACCGCATCGCGAAGGCGCAGTTCGCGCTCGACGGCCGCACGTACGCGCTCGCGGCGAACAACGGGGTGAACCACCTGCACGGCGGCACGCAGGGCTTCGACAAAGTGCTCTGGGAGGGCGAACCGCTCCGCGGAGCGGCCGCGGTCGCGTTCACGCACGACAAGCGCGGACGGCGAGGAAGGGTATCCCGGGCAAGCTCAACGTGCGCGTGACCTACACGCTGACCGACAAGAACGAGCTCGTCGTGACATACGACGCGACGACCGACAAGCCGACGCACGTCAACCTGACCCAGCACAGCTACTTCAACCTGGCGGGTCAGGGCACCGGCGACATCCTCGGCCACGAGCTCACGCATCGACGCGGACCGCTACACGCCGGTGGACGAGACGCTCATCCCCACGGGCGAGCTCGCGCCGGTGACAGGTACGCCGTTCGACTTCCGCAAGCCCACGCCATCGGCGCCCGCATCGCGAGCGACGACGCGCAGATGCAGTTCGGCGGGGCTACGATCACAACTGGGTGCTGACGCGCGCGGGCGACGGGCCTGCTCGCGCGCGGCCGCGCGTCGTCGAGCCGAAGAGCGGCCGCACGCTGGAGGTCGGGACGACGGAGCCCGGCTCCAGTTCTACACCGGCAACTTCCTCGACGGCACCCTCACAGGCAAGGGCGGCCGCGTCTACAGGCACCGCTACGGCTTCTGCCTGGAGACCCAGCACTTTCCCGACTCGCCGAACAAGCCGACATTCCCGTCTACGACGCTGCGCCCCGGCGCCACGTACAGCACTCGCACGGTCTTCACGACGGGGGCGAGGTAGGCCGCGGCTCGCACCTCGCGGCTCGCGGCTCGCGGGGCATAGCAGCCAACAGCCAGCAGCCAGCCGCGAGCCGCCAGCCGCGAGCAGCCAACCCGGCACGCAATTGGCACTCGACCGTGCCGCCATGATCAGACTGGAGCAGCTACGCGGGGAGATGCTCGAACGGTTCGAGCGCGTAGACCGGCGATTTGCTCAAAACGAACAGCGTCTCGGCCGCATGGAACAGCGCCTCGCCGAACTGACCGATCGAATCGAGACGCTCCGCGGGGAGCTGTTGGCGCAACTGGGGTTGCGCGAGTGGGGAGGAGTGACAGTCGGCAGTCGGCAGTCGTCGGTCGTCAGTCGCAGTCCTCAGTCTGAATCGACAGTCGACAGTTCCAGTCTGCAGTCCGATTCGACAGTCGGCGGTTGTACGAGCTCCGACTGACGACGCGGACCGTCGACTGGAACTGGCGACTGGCGACTCAGACTGAGGACTGCGACTGACGACCGACGACTGCCGATGTTCCCCGCCCGGACGTGCTCTACCCCTGTTCGGGCGGCGCGGGGTGGACGCTCAGCCGCCACGTTTGCCCGTGCGCTTCGAGGTCCCGGTTGAAGAAGTCTGTTGCGATCCGGACCGCGGTGAGCGGTTCCCAGGCGAGGCCCAGCAACTGCCCGTTGCACGGAACGTCAGGCGGTTGACCGGGAATCTCGGCGTGTTTGCGCGCGTCGGCAGCGGCGAACTTGCAGACGACCGACAGCCCGGCCCACTGCCCGGGTGCGAGCCGGTAAACCCGGTATTCACACCCTGGTTCCCGGAGCGATCCAAGCTTGAAGATCACGCATTCCGGCGCGGCATCGCACGCGCGCTGGACGGCTTCCTGCTGCTCCAGGTTGAGAGGAGCCCAGCCCGACGGAAGCACCGGCACCCGGTGCGGTTCGGGGTGGGCAACGACGACGCCCGCGTGTTCGATTGGTCGCGCACGCCTCGCAGAGCGCACGCCGACTGGACTCGTTGGTGTTTCCATTGATGCATTCATAGCCTCGAGGGCCTCCGTCCTCGACGCCTTGTCGGACATCCGTCCGACCCAAGGTCAATTCACGAGATTCGACGACTGAGGGGGCATGCCCAGCTCGGCGCGGTTGGCGCGGAGAAGTGCCGCCTCGTAGAGCCGGATCCAGATATCCGTCGACGCCATCAGGTCCTGATACCGCTGGTCGAGCCGGCGGTTTTCTTCAGCCAGCCGGGCATTCTCGCGAGCCAGAGTCAGGACCCGCGCCTGGTCGTCCTGTCGCGACCGTGCGGTGGAGATGCGTCTCATTTCGAGCCAGCTGAGCGTCATTGCCGTATCCATTCCCGCTACCCCCGTTTCGTAGGCCGTTCCCGTATGTCTGATGTAACGGTGTTTTGAGGCGAACCGAACATCACCGCTAACCTGCTTAGGGTTCCAAGGGTTCAAGAGGGGGTTCAAGGGGTTCAAAAGGGGTTCAAAGGGGTTCAAGAGGTTCAAGAGGGTTCAAGGGGGTTCAAAGGGTTCAGGGGGTTCAGGGGGTTCAGGGGGTTCAGGAGGTTCAAGGGGTTCAGGAGGTTCAAGGGGTTCAAGAGGCTCAAGGGTTCGGGGGGTTCAGGACCTCGGGGCCATCTGAACCTCCTGAACCTCCTGAACCGCTTGAACCTCTTGAACCTCTTGAACCTTCTCAGGCTCAGGCCAGTCACCTCGGGATGCCGAGCTTGCTCACCACCTGCTCGAATCGTGGGTCGGAGCGAAGCGAATCCACCCTTGGGTCCACCGTCAGCCACAGGAGGTCGGGCTCGCGCTCGCCGAGGGCCTGCTCGAGCAGCTCGATCGCACGCGCGCGATCGCCTAGGGCCTCGTGAACGAACGCGAGTTGGGTGAACCTCAGCCGCTGTTTCCTCGTCGCGACCTCGGCCGGCAACTGGGCGAGCGCGGCCCGAGCCCCGTCGACCGATCCGGACAGCGCCTGCAGACGTATCAGGTGCGTCCGCCAGCCAATCGATGAGCCATCGCCGGCGATCGCCAACGCCCGCTCGTTCGCGACGACTGCCTCGTCGAGCGCTCCGAGCCCGGCATCGATGCGCGACAGCACGAAGTAGGCGCTCGCCGACGCCGGCTCGAGTTGCAGCGCGTGCCCGATGGCGCCGAGGGCGCCGCGATAGTCGCGCGAGTAGTAGAGCATCATCGCCCGCGTCGACGCGGCGCTTGCCGACATCGGATCGAGCTCGGCCGCACGCACCGACTCGGCGATGGACTCGTCGCCACGGCCGGCCGCGGCCAGGTATCGCGCATACTGCGAGCGGGCCCTCGCAAAGCTCGTGTTGAGCGCGATGGCGCGTCGATACCAGCGATCGGCGCCGCCCCAGTCCCAGTCGTAGTAGAAACGCAGATCTGCCAGCGCGGCGGCGGCCTCGCTCGAATCCGTGTCGAGCGCCAGCGCCTGGTTGGCCTCCCAAAGCGCCTGCGCGCGCGCTTGCTGGTGCGAGATCGATCCAATGAATCCGAGGGCCAGGAGTCCTCGGGCGAGCCCTGCATGGGCGCCGGCGTGATCCGGGTCGAGCGCAATGGCGCGGCGGAAGGCGTCGACGGCAGGCTGCCCCTCGGCGGACGACTGGCTCAGATAGTGGAGCCCCTGATAGTACGCCTCGTTCGCCGCAGCGGTCGTCGGCCTCAACTGATGCAATCGACGGCGCTCGGACGGCGTCAGGACGGTGCGGATCCCCTCCGCGATCGCCCGGGCGACTTCGGCCTGCAAAGCCAGCGTATCCCCCAGCGGACGCTCGAACTCCTGAGCCCAGATCTGCGAGTCGCTCCCCGCCGCGATCAACCTGGCGTTGATGCGCACCCGATCGGGGCCCCCATCCTTGCCGCGAACGACCAGCAGGGTCGCCTCGACGATGTCGTCCACGGCCAGCTGCTTCCCGATCGCGACCATCGACGCGGGCCGGTCACGGAACGGCAGCACGGACGTCAACGACCGCACCTGCAGCGAACCTATCTGGCCGAGCGTCGAGATCAGTTGGTCGGTCAGCTCGTCGGCGAGGTAGGGCGCGGACGGTTCGCTCGATATGTTCCTGAACGGCAGGACAGCCACGCGCGTGACCGACGGCGGCGCGACGGCGGTCGTCGAGCTCCGCGTCCAGACAAAAAGCGCCGCCACGAGCAGGCCAAGCGCCGTCGCCGCCGCCAGGAACGGCACGCGGCGACGGCGGCGTGACTTGGCTGTCGCGGCCGGCGCTGTGGCCTGCACTGGGACGGCCGCCGCCAGGTCCAGCGATTCGCGCAACCCCTGCTCCAGCTCGCCGACGCTTCGATATCTCCGGGCCGGGTCCGTGTCCAGTGCCCGCTCGACCACGCGCACGAAGCCTTCGGGCACGTCCGGCCGCACATCACGCAGCGGTTGACGCCTGCGATTCGCGTGTGCTCCCAGCAACTGCTCCATCGTCGCGGCGACGACCGGAAACTCTCCGGTGACGAGGTGGAAGAGCAAGACGCCGACGCCATAGAGATCGCTTTGGACCGAGGCTTTCTGGCCTCGGAAGATCTCGGGCGCCAGATACAACGGCGTCCCGACGAGGCGGCTGGTGCCGGCGAGATCCTCGCCTGTCCCGAAGTCCATGAGGACGACGCGCCCGCCTGCCTCCCGCATGACGTTCTGCGCCTTGACGTCGCGGTGCAGCAGCCCGGCGCCGTGGACCGCCGCGAGCGCAGCGCAGACATCCAGGCCGACGAGTGCCGCCTCGCGCGCACCGAGCGGTCCACGATCGGCGACGAGTTGCTCGAGGGACTCACCTCGGACGAGCTCCGTCCAGAGACCGACGCGATCGTCATGTTCTTCGGCGCCGTAGACCTGCACGACGTGCTCATGGCGGAGACGGGCCAGACGCCTGGCCTCTTCCATCAGGCGCGTGTGCGCCTCGCCGCCGCTGCCGCCTCCCTCGTCGTGATGGAGCAACTTCAGCGCGACGTCGCGGTGGAGGTCGGAGTCCCACGCGCGGAACACGTCGCAGGATGTACCTGTGCCGATGAGATCGAGGAGGACGAGACGCCCCCATCGCCGCCCGTCCGGAGAGACCGGTGCGTCGGCTGGCGCGACGTCGGCCGATGGGATGCTGCGGTGCAGGGCAGCGATGCTGTCGACGAGGCGAAGATGTCGAACGATGCGAAGGTCGCGGTCCTGAGCACCGGCCTCAACTGCCTGCCAATCGATAGGGCTGCCGTCCGCCACCGAGGCAGCGAGAATCTGCGAGCGCGCGGTCGTCAGCCCTCAAGTGTCAAATGGTCCTCATGCCGCCTATCAATCGAGCAATCGAGATTTGCCGGCAGTCTATCACTCCGACCCACTTGAACACTTTGAACACCTTGAACACCTAGAACCCTTTGAACCCTTGGAATCTCCTGAACCTCCTGAACCTCTTGAACCCCTTGAACCTTTTGAACCTCTTGAACCCCGTGAACCCCGTGAACCCCTGAACCCTTCTGAACGTTTGAGTCTTAGAGTCGTGAATTGCGCCGCAATTTCGGACTCGGTCCCTTTGCGAGCGGCGCCCAGGTGGTGCCGCGCCGCGGCCGCCCCACGCCTGCCGCATAGAGGACAGATTCAGAAATGCCGTCGATGCCGAGGTCCCGTTCGATCACGGAGTCCGCCAGCGCCATCACGCTGAACGGCGCGAGGCCCAGCCGCGTCGCGGTCAGACAGAACGTCTGACACACGTGGCCTGCCTCGATGAGCGCCGCGCGATATGCGCGCGCGTAGGGGTACTTCCACAGGATGCGGGCGAAGATGGCCGTGAAGAACACCATGGCCGACGCGTTGGCGAAATACTCGCTGCCAGGGACGTAGGCCCGCATGCGCGCGAGCGGCACGCGGGCGCCGATTCGGCTCAACACGTGCCGATCCGGCGCGTAGTGGTAGACCCCGCCCTTCAAGCCGCGCACGTCTCTCGCAACGACATAGCACTCGACCGCGTGCCGCGCGCCGCCGGACGGCGATGTCTTCAGAGGAATCTTCTGATTGCCCGCAAGGACCCACTGCTGCACGCCTGCCGAGAGCGCAAGTATCGTCGCCAACTCGTCGAGCGCCACGGGCTCAGACGAGTAGCGGCGCCAGGTGCGGCGCGCCCGCAGCACCTGTGCGAACGGGTCGTCGGCATCCGGCCGTCGAAGAGCCACGACGGGCACTTCCCGGTAACGCTTGATGGCCGGCGGCTGTGGCGCGACGCCGTGACGAGCGCGCCTGGCGAAGACCGCCTTTGACGCGAACCGGACATCTTTCGTTGTCGCGTGAAAGAAGCCCACTTGCGGATTCCACGGCCGCAGGCCCTCCATGGCGAGCGATCGGGGGTCGGCGGGCCGATCGGACCGCTCGAGGAGCGTCAAACTCACCATGCGCGCGATCACCGCCGCAAACGACGCGGCAGGTACGAAGCCCGCGCCCTTGACGTCATCGAGCGCCGTCCAGACGTCACAGAAGCTCAGTAGCTCGCAGGCCCTCGGTGGGACTTCTGAACGAGCGCCCGTCGCATAGTTGCAGGCGACGAGCGTCGTGTCCCGCCAATACACCACGAGGTGCGGCGAACGTCTGACGCGAACGGCGCCGCGCGGACTACGTGCCATTTCCCGATGATTGACCGCCCGCGCGCCTCCGCACCGTCAACCGCTAGATAGGAATGTCCATCGAGGGATGACAGATGGATTCGAGCGTTTCCAGCGCATTCTTGAGGCGCTCGATTGTATCGTCGGTCTCGGCCGCGCGACCTCGTGTCGCCGCAGGCTTCGCGCCACCCTGCAGCTGCTTGATCCGACGGCGAATATGCCGCTGAAGCGGCTCGAGATCGAGCCTGGACCGGTCGGCTCGCGAGCTCGACGCCGTGGCTTTCGCTCGTTTGGCTTTACGGGTGGGCTTGCGGGACGTGACGCGCTTCTTGACCACGAGAATCTCCTTGAGATGAGCGATCCTGTTGGCTTCCGACAGTAGTATCGGGAGTCTAGGCGACGCCTAGACGATGGTCAAGGATTCGATCTGCGGGGCGGTGCTAGTCGAGACCAATCTTTGTAAGGATCGCTTGAAAGCGCGGTTCCTTCCTCAGCGGATCGACCCTTGGAGCCACCGTCAGCCAAATCACTGCGGGGTCGCGCTCGTCGAGCGCGCGCTCGAACTGGTCGAGCGCGTCCTTCGTTCGTCCCAAGGCGGTGTACGAGTACGCGAGATCCCGCGCGCGTACCCGCGTGGTGCCGTCTCTTCCGGCCTTCTCGAGCTCCGCCGCGGCTACGCGCGCCTCGCCGACGTGTCCTGAGAGCGCCTGCAGGCGAATCACGACGACGCGGAGATTGACGCCGGCATCCCCGGCGAGCCTCGCTGCCTCGTTCGCGGTCGCGAGCGCTTCGCCGAACCGCCCTTGCGCTTCGATGACACGAGTCAAGAGGAGCAAGGCGGACTCATCGCCAGGGTGCATGCTCAACGCGCGCCGACTCACCTGTTCGGCGGCGGCGTAGTCGCGCTGGTAGTAGAGCAGCATCCCGTGATTGAGGAGCGCGTCCAGCGACTGGGGATCCATCTGCAGGCTCTCCTCGGAGAGGCTCAGCATCTCGTCGAATCTCTTCTGCGCTGCGAGCAGCTGCGCATACACGTTGCGCGCATACATGAAGCTCGGGTTCAGGTCGAGGCTTCTCTGTAACTCCCTTTCGGCTCCCTCCCAATCCCAGTCGTAGAGGAACCTGAGATCCGCTTCGGCGGCGTGGGCCTCGGCAATGTCGTCACCGGTCTCGAATGCCTTCCGGATCTCTGCCCGGGCCAGGAGCCGCGCCTCGGCATGCGAGATTCCGGCGAAACTGGCCAGCTTGACGTATGCAAACGCCGCCGAGGCGTGCGCCGCCGTATAGCCCGGATCGGCGTCGATCGCACGCTGGAACGACTGGAGGGCACGGTTCGCGGCCTCTTTTCCATAGCCGGCGAGGTGCAACCGCCCCTGGAGGTAGGCCTCCTCGGCGGCAGGGTTGGTCACTCTCACCTGACGCAGACGCAAAGCCTCGTCCCTGGTCACCTGCGCGCGCACGGCCCGAGTCATCGACCGCGCGAGCTCCGAGAGAAGCGCCGCCATTTCGCCTCGTCTGCGGACCGCGAAACCCGACCATAGCTTCGCGCCGCTGCCCGCCGCGATTAAGGTGGCATCCAGCCTGACGGTTTCCGGGCCCTGCGGCGACACATTCGACACGGTGATGACACCATCGAGCACGGCGTCGACACCGAGCTGCCTGGCGATCTCGGTACGCGGCAGGTCGCTGCCCTTGAAGGGCAGCGAAGACGAGAGCGAGGTTGGCCGCAACGAGTCGACCTGACCGATGGTCGCAATCAGCTGCTCGGTCAGCGCCTCCGACAGCTCTGATGTCCCGGACGTGGACTTGTCGACGAGAGGCAGAACGGCGACGCTCTCGATGGACGCCGCCCGGACGCCGGGCTGCCAGCCGGTCCAGACGATCAGGCCAGCGACGAGCGCGACGAGAGTTGCGGCAGCGGCGAGAAAGGCGAATCCAAGGCGCGGGCGTGGCGAGACCGCGGGCGCCTGAACGACCGGACGGCTCGCCGGCGCGTCGAGCGACTCGCGCAGGGCGGATTCCAGATCGCCGATGCTCTGGAAACGGCGGGTCGGATCGCTATCGAGCGCACGCTCAACGGTCGCCACATACGCCTCTGGCAGATCCGGGCGGAGGTCGCGCAGCGGCTGGCGTTCGCGACGGGCGTGGGACCGCGCAAGCTGCTCCATCGATCCGGCCACCACGGGGAACTTACCGGTGACCAGATAGAACAGCAGCACGCCCAGGCTGTAGAGATCGCTCTGCACCGACGCGCGCTGGCCACGGAAGATCTCGGGCGCAAGATAGAGGGGCGTGCCAACCAGCCGGTTGGTGCCCGACAGCTCTTCACCGGTGCCAAAATCCATCAGCACGAGTCGGCCGCCGCTCTCGCGCATGACGTTCTGGGCCTTGACGTCGCGGTGCAGAAGACCGGCGCCGTGCACGGCCGCCACCGCCGAGGACAGATCCAGCCCGATGAGCGCGGCTTCTCGCGCGCCGAACGACCCGCGGGCCTGCACGATCTGCTCGAGCGACTCGCCGCGCACGAGCTCCATCCACAGGCCGACGCGGTTGTCGTGTTGCTCGGCGCCGTACACCTGCACGACGTGCGCATGACGGATCCGCGCCAGTCGGCGCGCCTCTTCGAGAACCCGGCCGTGGGCCTGCGCGTGATCGCCGTCGTCGTGCAGCAGCTTCAGCGCGACTTCGCGGTGCAGAGCCGTGTCCCACGCCCGGTAGACCTCGCATGACGTGCCCTGACCGATGCGATCGAGCAGCGACAGCCGGCCCCAATGCGGGACGGCCGGGTCTGGCTGCGGCGCGGCATTGCTGCTGCCGGCTGCTGACAGATGTGCTTCAGGCTCGTAGTCGGGAATAGTGCGGTGGAGGTTCGCGATGCTCTCGACGAGGCGCAGGTGACGGACGAGACGGCGATTGTCCCCATCGGCGCGTAACTCTGCACTCGCCCAGTCAACTGGCGCGCCGTCAGCCACCGACGCGGCGGCGTCCACGAGTGCGCGATCGTCAGCTCTCAAACGTCCATCTCCTCAGCCAGCCGAACCAGTGCCCGCGTCACGGCCATCCTGGCCGCATCGGGGCTCGCCTTACCATGCGCCGCGGCAATCTGCGCGTAACTCTGCTGCAACTCCACGCGGGCGATGATCACTTCCCGCTCCTCGGGCCGGAGACGCTGCAGCGCCGATTCATATCGTTCCACGGCCTCATGGCCGATTGCTTCATCGAGCGGAGACGCCGATGAGTCCGCATGCTCCGGCTCATCGTCTATTCCCGCCGGCGCCGGGTACCGCGTGACCCGCCGCACCTCGTCGCGAACCCGGTTGATCAGCGCCTGCCGGAGGTACGCCTGCAGCGCACCGTCGTGGCGCGGCTCGAAGTCCTTGATGTGCCGGAGCGTCTGGGTGAGCGTTTCCTGCACCAGGTCCTCGGTGTCCCGGAGGTCACGAGTCCATCGCGGCAGACGTCCGCGCGCCCAGCGCCGCAACGGGCCCTGATGTCGCCGAATCAAATCATCGAGGGCTTGGGCGTCGCCCTCCCGGGCGCGACGCAACAGGTCCGTCGTCGAGGCCAGATCAGTCATGGCGGGCCAGGACGAGGGGCGAGAGCAGCCGTCATGGCCCCGATGATAAACCCGAACCCTAGCGCCGAATGGCCTCTCGATAGATGTAACGACCGAGGATCGGGAACCGAACAGGCAACGTTGCCGCCCACCTCAGCAGTATAGGTGGGAGGGGCCGAGTTTCTGGGACAGTTTGTACGATCGGGGGATGAACACAGCCGCTTCAGAGGGGCGGCCGAATGAGCCTTCCGCCACCGGAGCGTGCGACAGGATCGATTTGTAGTGCCCGGTTTCACAGAAGCCGGACCAAGACACGTGCGAGGGCGGCACTACGGGGCGGCCATCAAAGGCGGAACGCAGAAGCTTCGAGGGGTCAGATCTTGTATTTCAACATTCTGTCGAGCACGTCCGAGGTCAGGTGCGGTATCGGGAAATTGTTGAAATACAAGATCTGACCCGTAGGGAAACGGTAGAGGAAACGTCCCGTAGGGGAAACGTCCTAATCCAGCGCGACTCTCCTCAAGAGTGCCAGATCCGTCAGCATCCTGCCGGCGCCGAGCACCACCGAGGTCAGCGGATTCTCGGCCACCAGAACCGGAAGGCCGGTCTCATCACGGAGGCGCTTGTCGAGGTTGCGGAGCAGAGCGCCGCCACCGGTCAGCACGACGCCGCGGTCGAAGATATCGGCCGACAGTTCGGGCGGCACTTTTTCGAGCGCGTCGCGAACCGCCTGCACGATCAGCCTGATCGGCTCGGAGAGAGCCTCGCGGATTTCGCCGTCGGAGACCTTGAGCGTCCGTGGAACGCCCTCCACCAGGTGCCTGCCCTTGACCTCCATGGTCAACGGCTCGTCGAGGGGGGACGCCGAGCCGAGCTCGAACTTGATCTGCTCGGCAGTGCGCTCGCCGATGAGCAGATTGTGGGCCCGGCGCATGTAGTGAATGATGGCTTCGTCGAGGGCATTGCCCGCAACCCGCAGCGACCGGCCGTAGACGGTACCGGCAAGAGAGATGACGGCGATGTCGGTAGTACCGCCGCCGATGTCGATGATCATGTTGCCTGCCGCCTCGGTCACCGGCAGGCCCGATCCGATCGCCGCGGCCATCGGCTCGTCGACCAGGTGGACTTCGCTGGCCTTCACCCGGTAACCGCTGTCCTTCACGGCCCGCCGCTCCACCTGCGTGATCTCGGGAGGCACGCCAATCACGAGCCGCGGGCGTCGCAGCGGACTCCTCCCCTGCACCTTCCGCACGAAATACATCAGCATCTTCTCGGCGGCGTCGAAATCGGCGATGACGCCGTCCTTCATCGGACGGACCGGCTTGATGTTGGCAGGCGTGCGCCCCAGCATCTCGTACGCTGCCGTTCCGACCGCTTCGATCGAACCGTTGGTGACGTTGAACGCCACGATCGAGGGTTCGTTCAGAACGATGCCGCGACCACGAGCGAAGACACAGGTATTGGCGGTACCGAGGTCTATCGCGACATCGGTGGCGAAGGCCGAGAACAGGCTCATATGGGAGGCTCCGGGCAAAACGAGACGGCAGGACGGTTGCCTTCGCAGCCGTTCTGCCGCCGTCTGGAGGAGAGGTGCCGTTGCTGTCAACCTCCAGAGGCATGATCTGTTCCGCACACGTGCGCTGACGTAAGCGGGCATTCGCGTAAAGAAAAGGTGCATCGCGCGCGGCTGATCGGCGCGCCGACGACGCGAGCACTTACGAAGATGAAAACGGGATGACGGTTCTGACGTTCCGGCGGGAATCGCCAGCATATGGCTGGGGTGCTACTTCAGAGGGAGCTTCTTGACCTCGACCTGGTCGGTGCCAGGCGTTCCCACCGGACTGAGATAGTAGACGGCTCCCCCTGACAGCGTGGCGGAGGTTGGGCCTGCCAACGACACATTCCCGTCGAGCACGTCCACGGTCTTCACGCGGCGGCCGGGATCGTCGAGCCTGATGCGAAGAAGCCGAAAGGGTCCGCCGCTGCCGCCCTGAATCGCAATGAGCGACCCGCGGTGCCAGCGGATCCACCGGAGTCCCTCGAGGCTCGTCTGCGGCGCGGATTCGACCACCGTCATCGCGCGAGTCGTCAGCTCGACCCTGAGGATTCCGCGGTCGTACGCGGCGTACGCCACACCGTCAGCCGCTGGCGCGAGACTCGCGCACTCGGGTGCGGCGAGCCGCGCGACGATCTCGAGCGAGCGTCCCTTTTTGGCGGCGCGATAGATCCGACGGCCCTCACCATCGAGCACCAGAATGCTCTGCGGTGTGACCGCGACATCGGTAAAGCGGCCAGGCCCATCCTCGGTCGAGAGCGGGATGGACGTCAGCACGCGGCCGGAAATGAGCTGCAGCTTGTGCAGCGTCGACGAACGCGACCGGCTGGAACTGCTGACGACCCACAGGTCTCCCTCCCCGGCGTCAATCTCGAAGGCCGACACCTCATCGAAGCCTGCATCGACTCCCGCGAGGCTCGCCAGGCGCCCCGACCGTTCGCCCACGACCAGCAACCGATGGTCCTTGCGGTCGCCGACGATGAACCTGCCTGAGACCGCGTCATAGCCGAGGCCGACCGCGGCAAGGTCTGGCGCCGAGAAGATCAATGGCGCGGGAGCACGCGCCCCCGCTTTGGTCTTCGTCCCACCGGTCGGGGATTCGGCTTTCGCATCTACCTTGGGGGTCTCGACTCTCGCTGCGTCGGGCCTGGAAGGATCGCGCATCACGGGTGTCGCAGCCGCCACCGGAGGGGCGGGCACCCCCTTGTCGGGCGCGGGGATGCCGCTCGTCTCTTTGTACACGCGGGCTTCGAACTCCGGCCAGCTCGGCAAGGCACGCACGCCGCTGAAGTCGTCGTTCGTCGCGGCATCGGTCACGACGCCCATTGCCGCCAGCCGTTGAAGCATCACCAGCGCATCGTGTGGCCTCCCGCTGAGGCTCTGGGCTCTCGCCAGCATGGTCATCAGCGCCGGATCGTTCTTCGGACCCGCCTGGAGCGCGCGCCAGGCGAGGTCGTGAAACGCGTTGAAGTCCTGACGGGCAGCGGCGTCGAGCGCCAGCTGGCGGCACTCCTGCCACTCGCGACAGCCCTGCGCGCGCGCAGGGGACTCTGCGCACGTCAGCGCGGACAGAACGAGGAGCATCAGAGCGATCGGTGTCATCCGTGTTGATCCGTGTTATCGGCGGCGGTTGTGCGGGACGTCAGAAGAGCCTTGCAAGCAGATCGAGGAGATTGTCGCCAGGGCCATCCTCACTGCTCAGTCCCGGCCCAACCATTCGCCCTCCGGTCATGCCGTGGCTCGCCGACCCGTCCACTTCAGGTCGCGCGACCTGGCGGGTGCCGCGGTCCTTCCCAGGGGCGTCGACGATCTGCTCGAGCTCGCCGAAGTCCAGCCAGATGAGCTCGCAGGTCTCGCAGCCGTCGATCACGACGTTACCGGGCCCGTAGTAGGGGTGGGTGGTCATCGGGCCCGTGCATGCCGGGCAGCGTACCTTCCGCTCGAGGTCCTGCCGATTCAGGGGAACCGGCGGCTCGGGGGTCCCGATGGCCCAGGCGCGCCGCTTCTCTACGACGCCCGCAAAGCTCCTCCGCTCGATCAACACGCCGCGGCAGTTCCGGCAGTATCGAACGGCATGGGTTTCGTCGAGCATCGCCGAGGTCAGGGGCTGACGGCACGCGACGCAGGCCAGAGCTTCCGGAGTTTCTCCGACAATCCGGACTCCCCCTTCGGTTTTCGTGTCAGGAAAATGGAACGATCCGCAGTAGCGACAAGAAAAGTACCCGCGCGACGCCATGAGCTCCATCGCCCCGCCGCAGTTTCGGCAGTTCATGAAAGAAATGATCTCATGGATTCCCCAACGCCTCCCGTCCCGGGGACTGTCCCGGTTGAGTGTCCCCGGGGACTGTCCCGGTTGAGTGTCCCCGGCTCACTCGCTCCGGAGAGTGACGGCCGGATCGGTCGCTGCCGCCCGTCGCGCCGGAACGAGACAGGCGACGATGGCTACGATGAGGAGGAAGAGCGGCATCAGCGCGAACGAGGGCAGATCGAGCGGCCTGATGCCGAAGAGCAGCGGCTGCAGCAGACGAGTCCCGAGTGCCGCCGCGACGACGCCCACGGCCAGGCCTGCGACCGTCGCGGTCAAGCCCTGCCGGAGCACGAGCGCAATCACGTTCGCGCGTGTCGCGCCGAGGGCCGAGCGGATGCCGATCTCGCGCCGCCGCTCGGAGACGCTGTAGGACAGGACCCCGTAAAGCCCGGTGGAAGCCAGCGTCAGCGCGAGCGCGGCGAACACGGCGAGAATGCCGGTCGCAAACCGCGGCTGCGCAACCGACGCCGACACGCGCGACGCGAGCGTGCCAGTCTCCCCGAGAGCCGCGGTCGGCTCGACGTCGCGGACGAGCGATCGCAATTCGGCAACAAAAGCTGCCGGATCGACGCTCGTGCGCATGAGCAGGTTGATCTCGCGCGTGATCCCGCGCTCTTTCGAATGGACAAAGTAGATTTCGGGACGTGCCTCGCGATCGAGACCGTCCTTGAGCACGCTGCCGACGACGCCGATAATCTCCGTCGTGATCTTGGGCTCCGCCATCAGGCCCTGATAGCGGCGGCCGGCGACGGGGTGTCCATCGTTCATGTACGACTTCACGAACGCCTCGTTGACGACCATCTCCTGAATGGGCGAAGTCGAGTCGCCGGGCTCGAACAGGCGCCCCTCGATCTTGCGCAGACCGAGGGCCTCGGCGTATCCCGGCGTCACAACGTAATGGAGTGCCCGCGCGACAACCGGCTCGCCGGCGCCGCTCGGACGGAAACTGAAACCAGAAATCGACGTCGACGAATTGAGCGGCGCCATGCTGCCTGCGCCGGCAGAGACCACGCCCGGCGACGACCGCACGCGGTCGACGAGGGCCTCGACGATCTGCTGCCGGCGTTCCGGCGTCGCCGCGGGACCACTCAGATAGACGCGTCCTGTCAGCACGTTGGTGGGGTCGTAACCGGGATTGACGTTCACGAGCGCGACGAAGCTGCGGACGAGCAGCGCCGCCCCGATCAGCAGGATGATGCTGAAGGCGGCTTCCGCCGCCAGCAGCAGATTGCGCACGCGCTCGCCCCCGCCGACGCTTCGCTGGTCATTGGATCGCAGGGCCGAAGTCAGCTGCGTCCGGCTCGCCCGAAAAGCCGGAAGCATGCCGGCGAGCGCGCCGGCGGTGATAGAGACAATCACCGCGAAGATGAGCACGCGGACGTCGAGCCGGACATCGGCGAGCCGCGGCAGCTCGTCGGGCGCCCACGCCGGCAGCGCGCGCATCAAACCCCAGGCGAGGAACACTCCGAACGAGCCACCGACGATCGACAGCGCCACGCTCTCGGTGAGCAGCTGGCGCGCGAGCCGGCCGCGACCGGCGCCGAGCGCCGCGCGAACGGCGAGCTCCCGCGACCTCGCGACGCCGCGGGCGAGCAGCAGGTTCGCCACGTTGGCGCACGCGATGAGCAGCACCAGCCCCACTGCGGCCGTCAGCACCAACAGGGCCGGCTGAATCCTGACCGTCATCTGGTCCACGAGCCGCCGGACGCGGACTTCGACGGGGCCTCCCTTGCCAAACATCAACTCGGCGGCCATCGGCCGCGTCACACTGCGCGCCGCCGAGGTGCCTTCCGCCGCAGCCTGCTCCGCGGTGACCCCCGGTCTCAGACGCGCGACGACGTACATCACGTTGATCGATCCCTGTCTGGCCGAGGGCAGCACGTAGGGCGTCCACAGTTGCGCATCGCGATCGGGAAAGTAGAACCAGGCTGGCGCAATGCCGACGATCTCGTGCACGTCTCCGTCGAGCTGCATGGTTCGCCCGATCGCCGACCCGTCTCCTCCGAAGCGGCGCTGCCACAGGGCGTGGCTCAACACAACGACGCGGCCGGCGCCGCGCACCGCATCTTCGTCTCGAAAGAAGCGACCGGCGGCCGGCGCCACCCCGAGCAGCGGGAAGAGCGACGGCGAGACGGCCGCCGCCTCGATGCGGGCGGGCTCCTCGGGGCCGCCGATGGTATAGGCCAGGCTGTTGTAGGCGGCCGGCTCTTCGATCGTCCGGGCGCCGATTCGCCACGCGTCAAACGTGAGGTTGCTCAACCGCGCGTCGTTGTCGATCGTGGCCCCGCCCGGGTGGAGCTCCGACAGCCGCACGATCCGGTCGGCGCCCGCGTACGGCAGGGGACGCAGAAGTACGCCGTACACGGCGGAGAACACCGCAGTATTCACGCCGATTGCGAGCGCCAGCGTGCCGACCGCCGCGAGCGTGAATCCACGCGCACGGCCCATCAGCCGCAATGCCTGATGTAAATCCTGAAGCACAGTGCTCATGATCGCGGGCGCTTCGCGGAGGGGACTCTCTCCTAAAACGGAACGGGCCGTTCCGTTGTCACGGCCGGCCGATCACGGTCCGTCACCTGACCTGCTACTACTGCTTCAGCGGATACAGGCCACTCGATCTCGAATGCCTCTTCAACGTCGCGAGCGATTCTACAACGGACGTCGCGCGGATGTCCCGATGGCCGAATTGCTATGATGCAGTCATCACCTCGCTCAGGGGGACCTCGATGTCAGAATCACGAGTGCCCGCGCTCGTCTTGACGATCCTCATCGCCGCCATCCCAGCCGCCTGCGGCCGGGGCGTCGAACGCGATACAACAGGCGCTGCACTTCCCGCTCCACCTGATGTGGCTGCGCCACCTGCAGGCTCGCTCAAGACCACGTCCGGCTTGTCGACGCTGGTTCTCCAGCCGGGCACGGGCACCCGGCATCCGCGCCCCTCGGACCGCGTCACGGTCCACTACTCGGGTTGGACGACGGACGGCAAGATGTTCGACAGTTCGGTCGCGAGGGGCAAGCCCTCGACGTTTGCCGTCCGGGGGGTGATCCCCGGCTGGACGGAAGGACTGCAGATGATGGTCGAAGGCGAGAAGCGTCGGTTCTGGATCCCCGAGTCGTTGGCTTACGAGGGACAGCCGGGACAGCCGCAGGGGATGCTGGTGTTTGAAGTCGAGTTGATGAAGATCGAGTAGTCGCCGCGCGGCTCGCGGCTCGAGGCTCGCGGCTCGAAGAACAATCAGATCTCAATCAACGATTGGGATCTGAATGCTCTTCCGAGCCGCGAGCAGCGAGCCGCGAGCCGCGAGTCTTCACGCGTCTCTCAACGCGACCATCGGATCGACTCGCGTCGCGCGGCGGGCGGGGATGTAGCACGCGGCGACTGCTACGGCGAAGAGCACCGCAGTCACGGCCGCGAAGACGGCCGGGTCGTACCTGCTGACACCAAACAGCATCCTCTGCATGAGGCGCGCGGCGAACGCCGATCCGATCAGGCCGAGCACGATCCCGACGCCGGCGGTCATGAGGCCCTGCTTCAGCACGAGCGTGAGAATCGACGTCCGGTCGGCCCCGAGCGCCTGACGGATCCCGAACTCGCGGCCACGCTGTGCCACGCTGAACGCGAGCACACCGTAGATGCCGATCGCCGACAAAACGAGGGCAACCGACCCGAAGAGTGCCAGCAGCATCGCCGGCGTCCGCCGCAGCTCGAGCGATCGCGACACCCATTGATCCATGGTGCGCACGTCGGCGACGGGCTGCTCAGGATCGATCGAGCGGACCGCTCCCCGGAGCTGGCCCACGAGCGTCGTCGGATCGAGACCGGTCTTGAGGACGAGCGCCATCGCGGCGGGCGCCTGCTGCGTCGCGGGGCGATAGACGCGCTCTTTGGTAACCGGCTGACCCAGGTCGATGCTGTTGATGGTGCCCGCAACGCCCACGATGGTGAGGCGCGGACTGTCGGGCCCGCCCCGTTGAATCTGCTGGCCGAGGGCGCTGCGTTTCGCGAAGTACTTGTTGGCGAGGAACTGATCGACCACGACAACGGGCGGGCTGTCGGCCGTGTCCCCGTCGTTGAAGAAGCGTCCCTCGATGAGCGGGATTCGCATCGCGGCAAAGTAATCGCCGCCGACAACCTCCTGACGACCGTGTGGAGCGGCTTCGGATGGCCCGGGAGTGTACCCGACAATCGAATAGGACCCGGACGAGACGCTGCCGTTGAACGGAACATTGGTCGTCAACCCCACCGATGTCACGCCGGGAAGGCCGCGCGCGCCGTCAACCAGCCGCAGCCAAAACGCACGCCGCGCCGCGAGGTCGGGATAGCGCGCAGCCGGGAGCGAGATCTGGGCCGTGAGCACGTTGTCTGTGCCAAATCCCGGATCGACGTTCTGCAGCCGCAGGAAGCTCTTGAGCAGCAGTCCCGCCGCGACGAGAAGGACCAGCGCGAACGCGGTCTCGGCAATCACCAGCACTGACCGCGTCAGACCGGTGCTCCGGCTGGCGGAGCCCCGGGTGCTGTCGTCCTTGAGCAGCGACCATGCGTTTCCACGAAAGACGACGAGCGCCGGCGCGAGGCCGAAGACCAGACCCGTGACGACGGCCAGCCCCATCGTGAACGCCAGCACGGCAGGCTGGAGTGTGGCGGTCGTCATGCCGGGAACCTGCTGCGACCCAAGGGCGACGAGAGCTCGCGCGCCCGCAACACCGAGGAGGAGCCCGCCGAGCGCGCCAAAGGCCGAGAGCACGAGGCCCTCGGTCAGCATCTGCCGGACGAGCCGCCGCCGGCCCGCCCCGAGAGTGGTCCTGATCGCGAGCTCCCGGTAGCGGCCCGTGGCGCGCATCAGCAGGAGGTTGGCCACGTTCGCGCAGGCGATCAGGAGGACGAGCAGGACGAACACCTGCAGGAAGTAGAGAGGCGTTCTCAGATCGCCGACGAGTTGGTCCCGGATCGGCACGGCGTAGCCGCCGAAACCGCTCGTCCGCGCGAACGACTGGCGCTGCGGCAACCGGTCGAGCACGCGATCGACGATCGTCGCCATCTGCGCGTTGACCTGCTCGATCGTCGCACCCGGCTTCAGCCGCGCGATCATCTGGCTGAACTCGTTGCCGCGCCCCTGATCGGACATCTGCTGGGGCGTGAACGAGAACGGGACGAGCACCGAAATGTCGCGCGACGGCAGCTCGACGTCGGCTGCCAAAACCCCGACGACCTGGTAGGACTCGCCGCCCAGACGAATCGACCGGCCCACGATCGAACGGTCCGCCGCAAACCGCGAGTTCCAGAGGCTGTAGGTCAGAATCGCTGACTTGTCGGCGCCTGGCTGCGCCTCCCCTTCCACGAACGCGCGGCCCATGAAGGGCTGGCGTTGCAGGGTGGTGAAGAACGAGGGCGTGACCGCCAGGCCCCGCACCTGCACGGGCTCGCCTTCGGCCGCCAGGCTCAGGCCTCGATTCATGAACAGGGTCGCGTCCTCGATCGCAGAAGCCTGGGTCTTCCGGTCGATGTAGTCGGGAATGGACACGCTCGCCTGCGGCAGGCCCATCAAGGGATAGGTATTCCAGATGAAGACCAGCCGCTCCGCGTCGGGGTACGGCAGAGGCCTCAGCAAATACTGGTACAGCAGGCTGAAAATGGCGGTGTTCGCGCCGATGCCGAGCGTGAGGGTCGCCACGGCCACGAGCGCGAAGATCGGCTGCTTCCGGAGCGAGCGGAGCGCGTAGCGTATGTCCTGCATGGCTGGTTGGACGGCGCGGAGCCGTGTATGGTTTCTTCGCCTCTCTCTTCGGCCTACTCTACTCCGTTCGGACGAGTGGGGGCGATGGTTGCCGTTTTCGGCAAAAACCAGTAGCGGTTCGGCCGCTTCGACAGAATACTTGGAGGATGGGAAGGTTGTTGCTCATCGGCCACGATCCCGAGCTCGCGGCGGCCCTCCGGGCGAGCCAATACCTCAAGGACCACGACATCGAGACGTCCAGCGGGCCCTTCGAAGCGGCCCGGCTCCTGCGCTCGCGGGCGTTCGACGTCGTGCTGACGGATCCGTATACGAGCGCCGTCGAAGATCTGGCGCTTCTCAAGGAACTGCGCCAGGGGCGTCCCGGCATCAAGACCATCCTGCTTGCGCCGACCCTCACGAGCGCCGACGTCGTCACCGCGCTCAAGCAGCATGTCTACGCGTGTTTCACGCGTCCGCTCGCCTATGAAGAAGTGGCGGACATGGCGCGGGCCGCGATCGAGGATTCGGATTGGCGTGAAGGCATCGAGGTCACCTCGGGCATCCCGAACTGGATTACCCTGCGCGTGTCGTGCCGTCTCATCACGGCCGACCGGCTCACGAGCTTCATGACGGAGTACAGCTCGAACGTGCCCTCGTCTGAACGAGACCTCCTGATGACCGCGTTCCGCGAGATGCTCCTCAACGCCATGGAGCACGGCGCAGGCTTCGACCCGGAGAAGGTGATCGAGGTGACGGCAGCCCAGACGGCGCGCGCGATCGTCTTCCATTTCCGGGACCCTGGCGACGGGTTCGATCGCGAGGACCTGAGCCATGCCTGCGCAACGGCGCACCCGGCCGACCTCATCAAAAGCGCAGAAGAGCGCGCCGAGACCGGCCTGCGCCCGGGCGGCTTCGGCATGCTGATCGTGCGGCAGATTGTGGACGAACTGGTCTACAACGAGCGCGGGAACGAAGTGCTGCTGATCAAGTATCTGAAGTAGCGGTCGAGATGATTGTTGGGGTCGAGCTGATTATTGGGGTGAGATAATGAGATGATGGTTGGGGTCGAGATGATGGTTGGGGTCGAGATGATGGTTGGGGTCGAGATGATCGTTGGGGAGGGGACGGAGGCAACGGGTTCAACACGAAGGATCGAAGTCAACAGAGACGCACGAAGACAACAAGCCGATTTGGATCTTCACGCGCTGGGCGCACCGCGCTTTGCGCGGTGGGATAGCTGGCAGAATACTCGAGCCACCCGGATCTCTTCGTGCGTCTCCCGCGCGGATTCACCTTCGATCCTTCGTGGTGAATCTTCTCCGTAACCTCCGTCGCCTCGATATCAGGTTACTGCCTCACCAGCAGCGGCTGACAGCCGCCCCTAGCGCGGCCCCAACCGCAGCACGGTACGGTCAGTCGCCACGAAGACGACTCCGTCAGCCGAAACGGAGACCGCGCGGATGGGACTGGCCGCATCGTCGAGCAACCGCTCCCTCAACATGAGCCGCGTGGGATCGCCTTTGTCGAATCGCAGCCGCAACAAGTGGCCGCCCTCTTCTGCCGCCACGAACAGATCGCCGGTAAACGCCGGAAGCAACGTGCCACGGTAGAAGGCCAGCGTTGCGGCACCGGTCCCGGCGGGCAAGGGTATTCGCGTTCGCGTGGACTCCTCGTCCCGAGCGCCGCCTGAGACCACGATCCGCAGTTCTTCGACGTTCCGCCCCTTCACGTCGACGACCCATAGCGCGCCCGTCTCGGGATGCCAGTCCAGTCCGCGGGGCGATTGAAAGGCGCTCGCGAATACGGGGAGGCCCGCGGGCTGATCCTGCGGCGTGGTGCCGTCGGTGTTGAGGCGCAGGATCTTTCCGTTGTACGACGCTACCGCCGCAGTGCGCCCCTTGATCGCGCCGGCGTCGAACGCGGCATACAGCCGGGCATCCGGCCCGATGCCGAGCAGCGCCGACGGACGGCTCGCGACCGAAATCCGATCGAGGAGCACCGCGCGCTCGCCGAGTCGGCCCCCGACCTCCCGGTAGCGGACGAGGCGGAACCGCCCGGTGCCATCGGGGCCAGCAACGGTGTACACGGCGAAGACAAAGTGCGTGCGCTCGAACTGCGCGTCGAGGGCAATCGAGAGCAGGCCGCCTTCGGAGGCGCTCGTCATCAGCACCTCGTCTTCGATGAGCGCGGGCTCCGCATCGAGCGTCCCGTCGCGAAGGATGCGTACGCGACCCGATCGCTCGGCGACGAACACGCGGCCGTCGGGCGCAATCGCCAGCGACGTCGGCGCGACGAACTGGTCCGACAGGAGGTCCAATCGGAGCTCGACGTTGTCGGTGGTCGTCAGGAACCTGGTTGCAGGAGCGGCGCCGGGAGTCGGGAACGGAGCGCCCGACGTCGATCCGGTTACCGTCACGCGAAGCGTGGCCGATTTCGCGCTTTCGATGAGCGTGCCGTTGTCGTCGACAAAAGATACGAGCTCGATCGAGTGGGCGCCGGACGACATCGTGGGCAACCGGCTGCTGCACGTGAACGCGCCGCTCGAGCCGCCGCAGGAGACGCCCGCGAGCTCGACGCGATTGCCGTCGACGTAGGCGGCATAACGGAACATCGCGAGCTCGGCCGAGTCGGCCGCCGACTGACTCCAGCCTATTCGTTCGTTGCCGGAGATCCGCTCGCCGGTCCCCGCCGGAGGATCGGAGCCGGACGGTGGCGGCGTGCTGCCGCCGCCACACGAGGCGGTCGCCGACACCAGCGCCGCCACGAGAACCACCCTGCTCCAGCCCGGCCGTTTCATGTCCCCCCATGATAGCGCGATCGCCAGGTCCCGGAGGCTCGGATAACGCCTCGTCTACAATGCGCTGATGACCTCACGCCGCGCGCTCCTGGGCGCCATCGCGCTCGGCGTGTGCGCCCTCGTGTGCGCCGTGGTGCTCGTGGCGCAGAACCGGCTTCTCCGCGCGCGGGTCTACGCGTCCGGCTTCACGGCGCCGGTCGCGTTCGTCCAGGATCCGCTCGATCGCAGCGTGCAGTTCGTCGTCGAACAGGCGGGGCGGATCCGTGCCGTGCGCGGCGGAACGGTGCAGCCCACCGACTTCCTCGACGTGCGGGCCGTCGTTCTTTCTGGCGGCGAGCGCGGCCTGCTCGGCCTGGCGTTCGCCCCGGACACGTCGAGCGGCCGCTTCTACGTCAACTTCACGGACCGATCCGGCGACACGGTCGTCGCCCGCTTCCGCCGGTCGGCTGATCCCCTCGTCGCCAACCCGGCATCGCGTTTCGACCTGCGCTTTGGCGGCGTCGGCAGCGCGCCCACCATCGCGCAACCGTTCTCCAATCACAACGGCGGGCATCTCGCCTTCGGACCGGACGGCTACCTCTACATCGGGCTTGGCGACGGCGGGTCGGGCGACGATCCCGACCATCGTGCGCAGAATCCGCAGGAGCTGCTCGGCAAGATGCTGCGGATCGACGTCAACGTGGCCGACACGCACGCCATCGGCTACCAGGTGCCGGCCGACAACCCGTTTGTCGGCGGCCGGCCCGTCGCGGCGCGGCCCGAGATCTGGGCGTTCGGCCTGCGCAATCCGTGGCGCTACAGCTTCGACGACCCCGCGCGCGGTGGCACCGGCGCGCTCGTCATCGGCGACGTCGGCCAGAGCTCGTTCGAAGAGATCGACTACGAGCCGTCGAACCGTGGCGGCCGCAACTACGGCTGGCGGAACCGCGAGGGCGCGCACAGTCACGTCACATCGCGCCCGCCCGCGTTTCTGCCGCTCGTCGATCCGATCCACGAGTACGACCGTTCGTCGGGACAATCGGTGACGGGCGGCTACGTCTACCGTGGCCGCGCGCTCGGCTCGGCCTACGCTGGCCGCTACTTCTTCGCTGACTATGTCCAGGGCCGCGTCTGGTCGATCGCGCTCACGATCGACGGCCAGGGAGAGGCGCGCGCAACCGGGCTGACGGAGCACACCGCGGAGCTCGGCGGCCAGAGTCAGCTCGGCAACATCAGCTCGTTCGGCGTCGACGCCGACGGCGAGCTGTACATCGTCAGCCTGACGCGGGGGGCCGTGCTGAGCGTTGCCGGTCTCGGCCCTCCCACGCCGACCAGCCTGCGGATCGTTCGGTAGTTCTCCTGCGCCGTTCCGGAGAGTTTCTCGCCTCCCAGCACCGTTCGCTGTCCAAGAGCCTCTCACCGCGGAGCCCGCAGAGGGGAGAGCAACAGTTGGCTTAGCGTTCTCGGCGCGCTCAGCGGTGAAACGCTCTTGGACAGTGAAGATTCGTCAAATGGAGCTGGCGACGGTGCCAAACGGACTTTTGGCGATAGAATCGCCGCTCACGAAAGACGTCCGGCCAAAAAGGAGCACGCGGTGAAACGCCCGGCCTTCTGGGTCCTGCTTGGGTTGGTGTCCCTCGCCGCCACGGCAGCGGCCGTTCACTATTTCCCGCAGGCGTTCTCGATCGTCGCGCTCGACATCACGATGACGCGGGAGCGCGCGCTCGCCGACGCGCGCACGATCGTCACGCGGGACCGGCTGGGCCCGGCGGACTTTCGGCAGGCGGCCTCGTTCGCACTCGACAGCCAGACGCAGACCTTCGTCGAACTGGAGGGCGGAGGCAAGACCGAGTTCACGCGCATGCTGCGCGAGCGCCTCTACGCCGCCTACACCTGGCGCGTGCGCCACTTCAGAGAAGGTGAAACAAACGAGACGCTCGTCCGATTCACCCCAGACGGCCATCCTTACGGATTCGTCGAGACGTTGAATGAAAACGCGCCGGGCGCCGCCCTCGACGCCGGCGAGGCCCGGCGCCGCGCGGAAGCGGACGCGCGCGCGCGATGGAGCGTCGACCTGGCGCCCTTCGCCCTCGTCGAGCAGGGACAGGAGCGGCGTCCCGGCGGCCGCATCGATCACACGCTGACCTACGAGCGATCGTCTCCGGTCCTCGGCGACGGCCGCTATCGCCTCCGTCTCGTGGTCTCGGGCGATCGGCTCACCGAAGTCACGCACTTCGTGCGCATTCCAGAGGCGTTCACACGCCGCTACGACAGCATGCGGTCGGCCAACGAAGCCATCGGCATCGGCTCGCTCGTCGGCATGGTGCTCCTCTATGTGGTCGGCGGCATCGGCGTCGGCCTCTTCTTCATGCTGCGCAACCGCTACGTGCTGTGGCGGCAGGCGGCGATCTGGGGCGGCATCGTCGGCACGCTGCAGGCACTGGCGACCCTCAACGAGTGGCCGCTGATGTGGATGACCTACGACACGGCGGTCCCGCGCACGACGTTCATCGCCGGGCAGATTGCAGCGCTCGCCGCCACGCTGGTGGGGTTCTCGGCGTTCATGGCGCTGTCGTTCATGGCGGCAGAAACGCTGACGCGCCGCGCATTCGGCCATCACCCGCAGTTCTGGCGCGTGTGGGCGAAGGGACCTGGAAGCTCGACCGCCATTCTGCGTCGGACCGCCGCCGGCTATCTGCTCGTCTCGGTGTTCTTCGCGTACGACGTCGGACTCTACCTCATCGCCACGCGCGTCTTCGGCTGGTGGACACCTTCCGAAGCGCTGCTCCATCCAGACGTGCTGGCGACCTATGTGCCCTGGCTCTCGGCAATCGCCAACTCGCTCCAGGCCGGCTTCTGGGAAGAGTGCCTGTTCCGCGCGGTTCCGCTCGCCGGCGCCGCGCTCATCGGCGACCGCTTCGGAAAGCGCGGGCTGTTTCTCGTGATCGCGTTCATCGTCCAGGCCATCATCTTCGGCGCGGGACACGCGCCGTATCCGACGCAGCCGTCGTTTGCGCGCCCGGTCGAGCTCATCATTCCTTCGATTGGGTTCGGACTGCTCTACGTCTATCTGGGTCTGCTCCCCGGCATCGTCCTGCACTTCGCATTCGACGTCGTCTGGTTCGCACTGCCAATCTTCCTGTCGGATTCGCCTGGCATCTGGTTCCAGAAAGCGATGGTCATCGGCATGACCCTCGTGCCGCTGTGGGTCGTCTTGTGGCGAAGACGCCAGTCCGGCGCGTGGACCGAACTTTCTGCGGCCGACCGCAACGCGGCGTGGGCGCCGCCGCCGGCTCCCGAGCCCGAAGGAGCCGCGCCGAGCATGGTTCATCAGGGGCTCAGTCCGCGGACCAGGAGCGCCTGGCTTGTCGTCGGCGCGGTGAGCATCGTCGCGTGCGCCGCTGCGGCAATCGCCGATCGAGGCCAGACCGGCATGTTCACGATCAGCCGCACCGCGGCCGGAGACATCGCCCGCGGTGCGCTCGCCTCGCGAGGCGTCGCCCTCGGACCACAGTGGCGCGTGCTGCCTGTTCCGGATGACGGGAGAGTCGGGGCCCACGAGTTCGTGTCGGTGACCGCGGGCGACGAGAGGCGGCGCCTGCTGCTCGGCAAGTACCTTCCGGAGCCCAGGTGGAACGTTCGCATCGCGACCTTCGAAGGCGACGTGGCCGAGCGCGCCGAAGAGTGGCGCGTCTTTGTGACGAAAGCCGGCCAGGTGCTCACAATCGAACACACGCTCCCCGAAGCCCGGGCGGGCGCCGCCCTTGACGAGAGCGCCGCGCGCGTTCGCGCAGTCGAGGTACTGCGGCGGGAATTCGGCTTGGATGTGGCACGCGGCCAGGCGCGGGAAGTCTCCGCGCGTCCCGCGAAGCTGAAGGCGCGAACCGACTGGACGATCACCTTCGCGGACACGACTCTTCCGCCTTTGCCTCAGGGCGAGCTGCGACTGGAAGTCGAGCTCGCGGGTGACGAGGTCGCTCGAGTCCGACAGTTCGTGTTCGTGCCCGAGGAGTGGGAGCGGCAGCAGCGCGCCGCCGAGACGCGCAACACGATCGTGCGGATCATCATTGGGATCGTCTTCGGGGGCCTGCTGGTGTCGGCTGCCGTCCTGGGTGTTGTGGCGTGGAGCCGTCGACAGGTACACGCCCCGGCTCTTCTTCGCCGCGGCCGGAATCATGCTCGCCGTCTCGGTCACGTCGGCGGTCAACGCGTGGCCGTCGACTCAGGCGCTCATGCCCACCGAGATCCCGCTTCTCATCCAACTGCTGGGGGCGATCGGCGTGGGGCTCGTCGCGCTCATCATCACTTCGAGTCTGGCAGGCCTGGCGCTCGGCGCCCAACCGGTTCGTCTGGACGCGTCTGGTCGCCTCGCCGACCGCGACGCGCTGATGCTCGGGGCCGCGGTCGGCGCGTTCGGCGCCGCGCTGCTGGCGCTGGCCGGATCGCTGCGGACGCCGGCCTGGGCGGACACCATCCGGATCGCACCGCTCGGAGCCTTCGTGCCGATGCTGGCGGTGGCCCTCGAGCCGATCGGCGGCTATCTGACCCGCGCCGCGGTCATCCTCAGCCTGCTGGTCAACGTCAGCCACGCCACGCTTGGGTGGACGCGGCACCGCGCCATCGCCGGGGCCGCGGTAGCACTGGTGGGGTTCCTCGGGGCGGGCGCACCTGCAGGAGCGGAGCTCGCCGGGTGGGCCGAGGCCGGCATCGTGCTGGCCGTCGGACTGCTGGCCGCGTATGCAACCGTTCTCCGCGCCGATCTGACCGTGGTCCCGATCGCGCTCGGCACGATGATGGCGATCGGCGTGTTGACCCGGGGAGCGCAGCGTCCATTTCCAGGAGCGCTCCCGGGTGCACTCGTCGCAGCACTATTGACGGTCCTCATCGCGTGGTGGCTGTTCCGCGCGCTGCGCCGCTCTCGGCCGGCCTGAAAACGGAGTCTTTCCGCCACCAGCCGTCCGGCTGAAAGCCGGACACTACGATGCTAGTGCTTCGCCTGGCGGTCTTTGGGATCGACCGCCATCAGATCGGGGTGCGCCTCGATGTGGCTCTGGACGATGGCCACGGCTTTCGCCACGGCGGCCGCATCGCCGCCGCGGTAGACGTCGTTGGCGACCACGAGCTCCTTCTGACTTGACGGGGTCGAGTCGATGGCGTCGTAGATGGCAACGACCGGGCACGCGGGCACGCACGCGCCGCAGTCGATGCACTCGTCGGGGTGGATGAACAGCATCGGCGCGGCTTCAAACTCCGGCTCGTCTTTCCGCGGGTGGATGCAGTCGACCGGACAGACGTCGACGCACGCGGTGTCCTTGGTGCCGATGCAGGGGTCGGTAATCACGAACGGCATGACGGCAGTCTAGCATTTCTCAATGCTCGCGGGGCCCGACCCCCGCTCGCGCTCGGGCCGCAGGCGCTTCTCAATGCTCGCGGGGCCCCACCCCCGCTCGCGCTCGCGCGCCGACTTCGCGCCGCGCTCGGGCCGCAGGCGCTTCTTGATGCTCAGCGCCCCCTGGCTTTGGATAGAATGGCGCCAACGCCTCACTTGCCAAGGCCTGTTTGGACGACCACCCCGATGACACAGCAGATTCGACGCTCTCTGTCCCTGACGATCGTCTGGTGCCTCCTGGTGTTGACGACCGCGCCCGGTGCCCAGGTCGCCACCGCGCCCGCCCCTCCGTCGAATGCGACCATCGTCGAGCGGGTGGACGAGTACATGCAGGCCGAGATGAAGGTGAACGGCTTCAGCGGCACGATCCTGCTGGCGCGAAACGGTGTGCCGATCGTCGCGAAGGGCTACGGCATGGCGAACGCCGAATGGAGCATCCCCAATACGCCTCGCACGAAGTTCCGCCTGGGGTCGATCACCAAGCAGTTCACGTCTATGGCGGTCATGCAGCTGCAGCAGCAAGGCAAACTGAAGGTGCAGGATCCGATCTGCCAGCACCTGACCCCGTGTTCTGACGCGTGGAAGCCGATCACCGTCCATCATCTGCTGACCCACACCTCTGGCATTCCCAGCTACACCAACTCCCCGTCCTACATGACGAACATGATGGTCCCGAAGACCCTCGATCAGATGGTGGCGGGGTTTCGCGATCTTCCGCTCGAGTTCGAACCTGGATCGCAATTCAAGTACAACAACTCCGGGTATTTCCTGCTTGGCGTCCTGCTCGAAAAGGTGACGGGACAGACTTACGAACGGGTGCTGCACGACCAGATCTTCACCCCGCTCGGCATGCAGGACTCCGGCTACGACAGCCCGGCACAGATCCTCCCGATGCGTGCATCGGGTTATTCGCGTCAGGGCCAGGATCTGACGAACGCGCGCTACCTCGACATGGTGCAGCCCTTCGCGGCCGGCGCGCTGTACTCGACGGTCGACGACCTGTTGAAGTGGGACCAGGCGCTCTACACCGACCGGCTCCTGCCGGGCGCCGCCAGGACCGAGATGTTCACGCCGTTCAAGGGCAACTACGCCTATGGGTGGCAGGTGCCGACGCCGTCGCCGCAGACGTTCGGGAAGCGGCAGGTCGCCCACGGCGGGGGCATCAACGGTTTCTCGACGATGATCATCAGGCTGCCGGAGGAGAACGTCACTTCAATCGCGCTCTCGAACGTGCAGCAGGGGCCGACGGCCCGGATCGCACGGGATCTGCTGGCCATCCTGTTCGGTCAGACGTACACCGTCGCCGTTGCGCGTACGGTCGCGAAGGTCGACCCGAAGCTGTACAACGGGTACGTCGGACAGTATCCGCTCTCGCCGACGTTCATCATCACCATCACGAGGGAAGGCGACCGCCTCATGACGCAGGCGACGGGCCAGCCGAAGGTCGAGCTGTTTCCGGAGTCGGAGACGAAGTACTTTCTGAAGGTCGTCGACGCGCAGATCACGTTCCTCAAAGACGATCGCGGCGTCGTGACGCACCTCATCCTTCATCAGGGCGGCAAGGATCAGAAAGCGCCGAAGGCGCAGTAGGCGTCAGGTCGCGGCCTTGTCAAGGCCCGCGGCAAGCCGCGCGAATGCCGGGGTGGGCCCGCGCCACTCGAGCTCGTCCACCGACTCGAAGAGCGGGATGTCGGATCGGAGCGTCGCCAGGTCCCGGAACAGAAACGCCTGCTCGCGCTCGCGCGCGAACGTCGCCGCCAGCGTGGCGGCGTTGGCTGCGTTCACGTGCCACGTGCGCGAGTCTTCTGGAATGGCCTCGAGATGCCCGAACTTCGCGAGCACGGCGGCCGTCGACTTCGGCCCCCAGCCGCGAAGACCGGGATAGCCGTCGGCGGCGTCTCCGACGAGGGCCAGGTAGTCAGGAATCGAGGCCGGCGGCACGCCGAACTTGCTGACCACGCCTGCCTCGTCGCGCGTCGCATTCCGGCGGCGGTCCAACTGCACGACACGCGTGCCCGGACCGACTGCCCGAGATCCTTGTCGGGCGTGCAGATCACGACCTGCTCGACCCGCGCGTCGCGCGCGGCCAGCGCGGCGCCAGACGCCAGCGCGTCATCCGCCTCGAACTCCACCATCGGCCACACGACCACTCCGAGCGAGCGGAGCGCGTCTTCGAGCGGGTGGAACTGCGCCAACAGTTCGGGCTCGATGCCGGCGCTCGTCTTGTAGCCGCGCCAGAGCGTGTTGCGAAACGACTCGATGACGTGGTCGGTCGCGACGGCGAGGTGCGTCGCGCCGCCGTTGATCATGCCGAGGACCGACCCGACGACCCCGCGCACCGCCGCGACCTCGACACCGTCGGCTCCGCGCACCGACGGCAGGGCGTAGTAGTAACGGAAGAGCTCGTAGGTGCCGTCAATCAAGTGAACGTGCATAGCAGTCGGCAGTCGGCGGTCGGGAGTCGGCAGTCTCAGTCGCAGTCGGCAGTCTCAGTTGTCAGGCCGCGTCGCCAGTCGCGACTTCGAGTCGCCAGCGCA
Organism: uncultured Acidobacteriota bacterium; assembly: GCA_963771395.1. Lineage (GTDB taxonomy): Bacteria > Acidobacteriota > Vicinamibacteria > Vicinamibacterales > 2-12-FULL-66-21 > DATBJJ01. Next base: position 57,670 of record CAVYTY010000008.1, read on the forward strand.
ACCGGCTGTACAAGACGACTATGCCACCAATCTGACGGGTTGTGCAGACGCTGTCCACTCGAACTGCCGACGGGAACTGGCGACGCGGACTCCCGATGCGGACTGACGACTGAGACTGAAGAGCTGAGACTCCCGACACCCGATTGCCGACCGACGACTGTCACATTCGATGACGCAGTGCTAGGATTGCGGGAAGTGACTCAGGAGGTCCGATGGCGGAAGGCGATTTCTTGGACGACCGCAGGCGTTCGTTGGAAGAGGATTACTTCCGCAGGAAGGATCGCGAGCTTGTCGAGAAGATGCGCAACGCGGCAGCCGCCGACCGCGCGCAGAGCGAGATGAGCGCGAAGACCGGACTGAATGATCCGGCGCTCCTCAAAGAGCTCGACACGCTGGGCTTCACCCCCGAGACGATCAGCGTCCTGCCGCTCGTCCCTATCGTCGAGATGGCCTGGGCCGAGGGGGGCATCACGCCGGCCGAGCGCGCGCTCCTCGTGAAACTCGCCCGCGATCGCGGGATTGCGGAAGGCAGCCCCGCCAATCGACAGCTCTCGGAATTGATGGCTCGACAGCCCTCGCCCGACGTCTTCGCGCGCGCCACGCGGCTGATCCGGGCCATGCTCGACACGGGCTCGTCGGAGGGCGGCACGATGAGCGCCGAGGACCTCATCAAGTACCTCCGAGAGCATCGCCGCGGCGTCCGGCGGCATCCTCGGGATTGGCAAGATCTCGGCAGAGGAACGCGCGACGCTCGCCAGGATCGTGACGGCGCTCAAATCGAGGGGCTAGTCTTCGTGTTCATCGGGCCATCGTGCCCATCGCGAGGAAAGCCGTCGGCGCGTGCAGTGCTCGACCGGGACTTGCCTGTCAGCGCTCGACGGTCCGGAACACCAGGATGTGCTGCCACGGCAGGACGTCGATGACTCGATCGAGGGCGTAGCCTTCCGCTTCGAGCTCGAGGCGAGCCTCCCGGATGCTCATTTTGTGCTCCTCACGGATCGGTACCCACGTGCTCTCCTTCCGGAACTCGATGAGCACCAGCCGGCCACCCGGTTTCAGGGCGCGCTTGAGCGCACGCAGCATCCCCTGCGGATCCGCCAGCTCGTGGTACACGTCGACCATCAGGACGAGATCCGCCATGCCGGCCGGCAGACGCGGGTCCGATCCTGCACCCGAGCACCAGCTCGACGTTCGACAGCCGCTCGGCGTCGACCTTCTTCTTGATGAGCGCCAGCATCTCGGGCTGGATGTCGGTCGCGTAGACCCGCCCGCGTTCTCCGACCACGCGCGCGAGTCGTATCGCGTAGTAACCCGACCCGGCGCCGACATCGGCCACCACCTGCCCAGGCGCGATACCGAGCGCCGCGATCGCCTTGCTCGGCGCTTCTTCCGACTCGCGCTCAGGGCGATCGAGCCATGCGGCGCCAGTCGGTCCCATCACGTTCGCGATCCGGCGGCCCGATACGGGATGCGTCTGCGGACCCGCCTGCGCAGCCGAGCCGGCCTGCCGCGCCGAAGCGCTCATGCGCGAAGGCGGAACGCTCTGCGACGCCCAGAGCAGCGCGATCGCGGCCGGCCAGCAGACGATGGCTTTGGCAGCCTTCATCGCGACAGCCTCGCCGCACGCTCCACGTGTTCGCGCGCCGCGGAACGGTCGCCGTCGATGCCCGGCGCTCCCCACACGCCTCGACCGCGCACGCCGCTCACCGCGTCGGTGCTCAACACGAGCCGCCACCGCCGCTCCTCCGGGCGATAGAATAGGCTCCACTTCCAGCCGGCATAGGCCGACAGATCGGCGCCGAGCTCGGTCCAGCCGGCCTGCACGCCTGGAGTGAGCAGGACGTCGGCGAGTTGCTCGAAGATGCGATCGTCGCTGACTCCCACCCGGAATCGCAGGGGCTGTGGCGGCGCGCCATCGATCCCGCCCTCGATCGCCACTCGGGCGGTGAACGAGCTGCGGCGGGGGATCGGGAGCACGAAGATGAGACGGCTCGGCGCGATCGTGCGGATGGCGGGCTCCGACTGACCGGCTACGGAAACGTCGGCGACTTCGAACGCCGCGAGCGATGGTCGCGCCTCGGCGTCACGGAAATCGCGCACGAGATTGACGATCCGCACCGGCGATGGATCGGCGGGTGCGCACGCCGCGAGCGTCAGCCCGAACGCGGTCAGCGCCGCGGGCCATGCCCCAAGCGCCACTGGGACGGCGCGCACCGACGAAAACCTACGAACGCGTCGGCCAGTATCAGCAGGATGATGGGAACCGAGACGAGCGTGACGAGAGAGCAGCCCCGCGGATGACGGCCGGCCGTTCCCGCAGTCAGTGGATCTGCCCGGCCGTTGCCATGGCGCTCGTGGTTCTGCTGCTGGCATCCGTCGCGCGATTGTACCACCCGCCGTACGGCTTCACGGAGATGATCGGCTTTGCCGGCGACCGGACGGGCGAGCTGCCGGTCCTGCAGACGATCCCGCACTATCGTCATCCGGCGTGGGGCAGCTACGACGGACAGTTCTACGCGCAGCTCGCGCTCGAGCCGCTGCTGCGCGATCCCGCAATCGACGCGGCCCTCGACCTGCCTCCGTACCGGGCGCGGCGCATCCTCTTCAGCTGGACCGCCTGGGCGCTCGGGCTCGGCCGCCCGCAGTGGATCCTGCAGGCCTACGCGCTGCAGAACGTGCTCTTCTGGCTGGCGCTCGCGGCCGTCATGACACGGTGGGTGAGGCCCGACACGCCTCGAGGGCTCGCCCTGTGGATCGCGTGCCTTTTCTCGCACGGCCTCCTGGCATCGGTCCGCCTGGCGCTGCTCGATGGCCCGAGCATGCTGCTCATCACCTTGGCCATCGCGGCAGCCGAGCGGGGGCGCCTGTTCGCCTCCGCAGCGATCGTCGGCGTCGCCGGACTCGGACGCGAGACCAACCTTCTGACGGTCGTCGCGTTTCCACGGCCATACGGGTGGCGGGCGTGGCTGAAGCTCGGGGCGGCGCTGGCGCTCGCCGCCCTGCCGTTCCTCCTCTGGCAGGACTACCTGCGCTCGCTCTACCGGTCGACGAGCGCTGTCGGACAACATGTGATCGACCGCCCCCTGATCGTCTACATGCAGGTGTTCAGCCAGACGCTCGGCCAGGTCGTCGGCGGCGCACCGCTCCTCGCGGCGCTCAAGCTCGGGGTCATCGTCGGTCTGGCCGTGCAGACGGCGTATCTCCTCTATCGACGGCAGTACGCGTCGCCCTGGTGGCGCGTCGCCCTGCCGTACGCGCTGTTGATGTTGACCGTCCACAAAGTGGTCTGGGACGGGTACCCCGGCGCGGTCACGCGCGTCACGCTGCCGCTCGTCTTCGGATTCAACGTGCTCCTGACGCGCGAAGAAGGCTTGCGCTTCTGGCCCTGGTTCATCCTGGGCAACCTGCACCTGCTCGCCGCAGCGATGCTGCTGCCTTTCCACGAAGGTTGACTTTGGGATCTCACGGGTTCAAAGGGTTCACGAGGTTCACCGGTGGTTCACGTGGTTCCTGGATTCGGGGGGTGGCCCTTGAGGGGTGTGCTAGCATCAGGGTTCGGCCGATCGACAGCAAAGGAGCATGAAGATGGCGCAGTTCAACATCACGCCTGACACCACGTTCAGCACTCCATACGCTGCTGAGGAGCGGGTCACCGTGTTCCTGCGCAGTGTCTACGGCTGGATGTGCGCGGGGCTCGGCATCACGGCGCTCGTGGCCTACTCCGTCGCGCAGTCGCCAACGGTCGTCCGTACCATCGCCGGCAATCAGGTGCTCTACTGGGGCCTCATGATTGCCCAGCTGGGCATCGTATTCTTCCTCTCGGCCCGCGTCGACAAGATCGCCGCTGGCACCGCCTCGCTGCTCTTCGTCCTGTACTCCGCGCTCACGGGTGTCACGTTCGCGTTCATCCTGCTCGCGTTCACGGGCGAGTCAATCGCGACGACGTTCATGATCAGCGCGGGGATGTTCGGAGGCCTCGCGCTCTACGGGACGACCACCAGCCGCAGCCTGGCCGGCTGGGGTCAATTCCTCTTCATGGGCCTCATCGGCGTCGTGCTGGCGTCGTTTGTGGGGATCTTCTGGCAGAACAGCGGCTTCCAGTTCGTGCTCGGCTTCATCGGCGTCATCGTGTTCACCGGGCTCACGGCCTACGATGCGCAGCGGCTGAAGCAGATGGCGCTGGCGATGCCGTCCGGCCAGATCGGGTCCTACGCGATCGTCGGCGCGCTGACGCTCTACCTGGACTTCATCAACCTGTTCCTGATGCTCCTGCGGTTCACCGGGAGCCGGAGGGATTAGGAGCCGGAAGAAAGTTTGAAGTTTGACGTGGGAAGTCTGAAGTGTGGAAGTTTGAAGTGGGAAGTATGAAGTGGAAGTTCGAGGTAAGTGAGAAGTACAAAGTAGGGGTGGGGTGTGGAACGCTGAAATGTGCCGGACTGGCCGCGTACTTCAAGTTCTCACCTACTTCACACTGTCCACCTGCTTCACCCTTCACACTTACTTCACACTTCCCACTTACTTCAAACTTCCACTTCACACTTCCCACTTCAAACTTCTCCACTTCAGACTTCACACGTCAGCCTTCAGACTTTCTTCTTCCGCCTCATGTCCCTGGACAAACTCAACGTCGCGCTCGCTGCTGACGTCGCCGCACTCAAGGCAGAAGGCCGGGCGAAGGCTCCTGAGCGGGTGATCGTCGGCTATGTGCCGGCCGCGGGCCCGAGGGGACCGCGATACCGGCTCCATGGCGGCGACCGTGACTTCCTCCGGATGAACAGCAACAGTTACCTGTCGCTGTCGAACCACCCGGACGTGCTCGCCGCCGCCGACGGGGCAGCGCACGCATTCGGCGCGGGGCCGGGGGCGGTGCGCTTCATCGACGGCACGTTCGGACCACATGCGCAGCTCGAGGCGCGTATCGCCCGGTTCGTGGACCGGCCCGCGGCACGAGCGTTCAACTCGGCCTACACCACGGTCCTCGGCCTCGCGATCGCGCTCTCGGGTCCCGACACGTTCTGGATTGGGGATGCGCTCAACCACAACTGCATCATCCGCGCGATGCGGATCGCCAACGTCCCTTCTGCACAGCGCGCGATCTACAAGCACAACGACGTCGCCGATCTCGCGCACCACCTCGAGCACGTGCCTGCCGGTACCGGCCGGGTCATCGTCATCTTCGACGGCATCTTCAGCATGCGCGGCGACAACGCCCCGGTCGACGCGATCGCGTCGCTCGTCGGCGAGCACGACCCACGCTTCCGTGACGGCGTCGTCACGGTCATGGACGACTCACACGGGATCGCGGCGTATGGACGAACGGGCCGGGGTAGCGAGGAGCACTGTGGCGCGCGCGCCGACATTTTCGTCGGCACGTTCGGCAAGGCGTTCGGAGTCAACGGGGGATTCGTCGCGGCGAGCGCCGAGCTCGTCGAGGCCGTCCGGCAGAAGGCCGACACCTACATCTATACGAATCCGCTCGGCGCGGGCGACGCGGCGGCCGCGGCGAAGGCCATCGACGTCGCGGACTCCGCCGAAGGGCGTGCGCGCCTCGCGCACCTCGAGGCGCGCACCACGCAGTTCCGCCGCGGGCTCGAGGCGCTCGGATTCGAGTCGATCCCCGGTCCACATCCGGTCGTACCGCTGGTCGTGCGCGACACCGGCCGCGTCCGATCGATGGTCGCCGGGCTCTTCGATCGCGGCATCCTCGCCGTCGGCCTGACCTACCCCGTCGTTCCGAAAGGCGACGAGACCATCCGCTTCCAGATCAACGCGGCGCACACCGAGAGCGACATCGAGGAGCTCCTGGGTGCGCTGAACGCGTTGAAGGGGGCGGCAGCGACGGCCTGACACGGAACTCTGCGCGCCGCTCATTGAGGGTGGCGATTCGGGGATCAGGGATCCGGGATATCAGGATGGGATCCAGGGAGCCGGGAATCGCCGGACGGGTCGGGCATGTGGAACCCCTGAGCCCCGATCTCTGACTCTTCAGGGGATCAGAGATCGCGGATCGGAGAGCCGATGGTCCATCTGTTCGGCCCTTCCCGACACCCTGGATCCCAGATCCCAGATCCCTGAGACTTCCTTTCAGTACGATCCCGCCTGACTGATCCGCGGCAATCCGCGTGATCCGCGTCCCGTGAGCAAGCGTGATCCGCGAGATCCGCGTCCCGTGAGCGCGTGATCCGCGTCCCGTAGAGAGCGAGATCCCAAGATCCGCGCTCCACTTTGGGTATACTCCGCGCATGCCTTCCTGCGTTCGCGCCGCCGCGCCCGCGCTGCTGGCCGCCGCGATCCTGGCGTCCCCCTCCGCACAGACTCGCATTACCACACCACGAGAGCAGCTCGGGTTCAGCTTCGGCGACGACTATCAGCTCGCCAACTACGCGCAGATAGCCGACTACTGGCGGAAGCTCGACGCTCAGTCGGACCGCATGACCCTTCAGGAGATTGGCAAGACCGCCGAGGGGCGGCCGCACCTGATGGCAATCGTGACCTCGCCCGCCAATCACAAGAACCTCGCGAAGTATCGCGACGTCTCACGCCGCCTGGCGTTTGCCGACGGCGTCAGCGAAGACGAGGCGCGGACGCTCTCGAGAGAAGGGAAAGCAATCGTCTGGATCGACGGAGGACTGCACGCGACCGAAACGCTCGGCGCGCAGCAACTCGCCGAGATGGTCTACCAGATGGTCAGCCGGACGGACGCCGAGACGCTGAGATTCCTCGACGAGTGCATCGTCCTCTTCGTCCACGCCAACCCGGACGGCAACGACCTCGTCGCCGATTGGTACATGCGGAATCCGGATCCGCTGAAGCGCAGCGCCGCGGGCCTGCCGCGGCTCTACCAGAAGTACATCGGCCACGACAACAACCGCGACTTCTTCGCGTCGACTCAGCCCGAGACGGAGAACATCAACCGCGTCCTCTACCACGACTGGCTGCCGCAGATTCTCTACAACCATCACCAGAGCGGGCCGGCCGGGACCGTCGTCTGGTCCTCGCCGCAACGCGACCCCTACAACTACAACCTGGACCCGCTGCTCATCCTCGGCCTGCAGGCGCTCGGCACGCACATGCACCAGCGGTTGGCGGCCGAGGGAAAGCCCGGCGCCACCATGGCCTCCGGCGGCGCGTACGACGGCTGGTGGAACGGCGGCATTCGCAACACCGGCAACTTTCACAACATCATCGCCATTTTGACAGAAACGATCGGCAGCCCGACGCCGATGCGGATTCCGCTCGTCATCGAGCGCCAGATACCCAACCGGGATCTCCCCTACCCGATCGCGCCGCAGGAGTGGCGGTTCAAGCAGTCGATCGACTATTCGATCTCGTTCAACCGCGCGGTCATCGACTACGCGGCGCGCAACCGGGAGCACCTGCTCTACAACATCTACGCCATGGGGAGACGCGCGATCGAGCGCGGCGGTCAGGACACGTGGACGCCCTCGCCGACGCGGCTGCGGATGGTCGCCGAAAAGATGGGCGGCGGCCGCGGCGGCACGCCCGAGCGAGACCGGGAGCTCTGGGCCGAGCTGCGGCAGCCGGAGCACCGCGATCCGCGCGGGTACATCATGCCGTCGGACCAGCCCGATTTCCTCACGGCGATCAAGTTCATCAACGCGCTGCGTGAGGTCAACGTCACCGTCCACCGCGCCACGCGCGCGTTCGCCGTCGCGGGCAAGACCTATCCGGACGGTTCCTTCGTCGTGATGACCGCACAGGCGTTCAGGCCGCACGTGCTCGACATGTTCGAGCCCCAGGATCATCCCAACGTTATTCCCTACCCTGGCGCGCCGCCGACCGCGCCGTACGACAACGCGGGATGGACGCTCGCCTATCAGATGGGCGTGGCGTTCGACCGCGTGCTCGAGCCCTTCTCTGGACCGTTCGAGCGCGTCGCCGACTGGAACATCGCGCCGCCTCCCGGCCGGGTGACGACGCTGCAGGGGGCTGGCGTGTATCGGATCGACCGCAGGGCAAACGATGCGTATCGCGCGGTGAACCGCCTGCTCGCCCAGGGCGCGCGCGTCACCGCTACGCAGGATGCGTTCTTCGCCGGCGCCTCGGCCGCGACCACCGCGCAGCTGCAGAAGGTCGCGGCAGATCTGGGCGTCAACGCCCAGGGGCTCGCGAGCGCAGCGCCGGCGGCGCAAGCGGTGCGCACGGCGCGGATCGGTCTCTGGGATCAGTACGGCGGGTCGATTGAGTCCGGGTGGACGCGCTGGATCCTCGAGCAGTTCGAGTTCCCATTCGAGCGTGTCTTCGCCCCGCGGCTCGACGCCGGCAATCTGAACGCGGCCTATGACGTGCTGATCTTCCCGAACGGCGGGATTCCTGCGGCATCAGGCGGTGGACGGGGCGGGCGCGGCGGCGGACGCGGTGGCGGACCCGAACCGGGCGACGTCCCTCAGGAGTATCGGTCGCAGGTGGGACGCGTGAGCTCTGAGACCACCATCCCACAGCTCCGGCAGTTCATCGAGGGCGGCGGCACCGTGATTGCGATCGGTGATTCCGCGGTGAATCTCGCCGCCGCACTCAAGCTGCCCGTCGGGGATCACCTGACAGAGAACGGTGCGCCGCTGGCGCGGGCCAAGTATTTCGTGCCGGGATCGGTCCTCTCAGGCAAGGTGGACGTCACGCAGCCGATCGCCGCCGGCATGAGCGCTCGCACCGACTTCTTCTTCGACAACAGTCCTGTCTTCAAGCTCGGCCCGGGCGCCGCCGACGCTGGTGTCCGCGTGATAGCCACACTCGACAGCCCCGCTCCGCTGCGGAGCGGCTGGGCGTGGGGACAGACGTATCTCGAAGGCGGCGTCATCGCCATCGATTCAACCGTTGGCCAGGGACGCGTGCTGCTCTTCGGACCAGAGATCCTGCAGCGCGCGCAGCCGCACGGAACGTTCAAGCTGCTCTTCAACGGCATCTTCGCGAGCGTCGCAAGGTAGGATTCGTGACCAGCGCCGTGGCGCTGTCGCTCCCGGCTCGTTCGAGGTCCTGCAACGGACCGTATCTTGGCGATAGCTTCTGGAGTCACCCGATGCGCACCGTCCGAGTCCTCGCGCTGTCAGCCGCCCTCGTCGGCACCGCGATGGCGAGCGGGATCACCGTCGCTGCGCCGCCGCCACAGGACGCGCGCGCCTGGATAGCCGCGAGCAATCGCCACGCCCAGGCGCTCCTCGACGTGCTCGCGCGCGTCGCGCCGGAGAGTGCCGCGCAGTTCGGCGTTACGGGCCTCGACGAAGAAGTGACCAGCCTCAGCGCGGACGCCGGCGAACGCGGCCGCGAGGCGACGACCGCGGCGCTCGCGACACTACAGGCCAGCCGCAAGACCGAGCAGAACCCGCTCGTGCGTCAGGACCTCGACATCCTGATCCAATCGGCGCAGACCAACCTGCGCGCCGGCCGGCTGGCTGAGGATCGGCTGCTGCCCTACACCGACGTCACGGGGCTGGTGTTCGGCGGTCTCCGCTCGCTGCTCGACGCGCAGGTAGCGCCCGGGCGCCGCCCGGCGGCGCTCGTTCGGCTCCAAAAGTACGCGGGGCTCGTCGAGGGTTACCAGCCGATCACCGCTCAGGCGATGCGGCTGACACGCGACCGGCAGGGACGGGCGCAGCTCCTCCGCCCGGCAAAGTCTCAGGTCGAGCGCGACCTGGTCAACGGCCCGATCCTGATCCAAGGCCTCGAGAAGCTCTTCGACCAGTACAAAGTGGAAGGGTGGCGCGAACCGTTCGCGACCCTGAAGCAGCAGCTGACGGAATATCAGCAATTCGTGCGCGCGGAGATGCTGCCGGAGGCGCGCACGGATTTTCGCCTTCCCGCCGACCTCTACGCGCTCGCGCTCGAACAGGTGGGCGTCGGGCTGCAGCCCGAACCGCTTGCGCAGATGGCGCGGCGGGCCTTTACCGAGATCCAGGACGAGATGCAGCGTCTGGCGCCGGCAGTGGCCAAGGCGCGCGGCATGACAACGACGAATTATCGTGACGTCATTCGCACGCTCAAGAAGGACCAGATCGTCGGCGACGCGATTCTGCCGCACTACCGCAAGCGGCTCCAGGAAATCGAGGCCATCATCAGGCGCGAGACGCTCGTCACGCTTCCCGAGCGCGAGGCGCGCATTCGCCTCGCCACCGACGCCGAGGCGGCCCAGACGCCGGCACCGAGCATGCGGCCGCCGCGGCTCCTCGGCAACACGGGAGAGATGGGTGAGTTCATCCTGCCGCTGAACATTCCGGCCGCGGCGGGAAGCGGGACCGCGTCGCTTCGCTACGATGATTTCACCTACCAGGCGGCGTCGTGGACCCTCGTCGCGCACGAAGCGCGGCCCGGGCACGAAATGCAGTTCGCGAAGATCATCGAGGCCGGCGTCTCGACGGCGCGCGCGCTCTTCGCGTTCAACAGCACCAACGTCGAGGGTTGGGGACTCTACTCGGAGTGGATGGTGCTGCCCCACATGTCGCCCGAGGGACAACTCGTCTCGCTGCAGGGCCGGCTCCTGCGCGCCGCCCGGGCGTTTCTCGACCCCGAGCTGCACCTGGGCCGCGTCACGCCAGACGAGGCACGCCGCATTCTGAGCGAGGACGTCGTCGTGTCGGCGGCGATGACCGAGCAGGAAGTCGAGCGCTACATGTTTCGCGCCCCGGGTCAGGCGACGTCGTACTTCTACGGCTACACGCGACTGCGCGAGCTGCGGCTCGAGGTCGAGGGCGCGATGGGAAGCCGATTCAACGCGCGCGACTTCCACGACTTCATCCTCGCGCAGGGCCTGTTGCCGCCCGAGCTGTTGAAGGAGGCGGTGCTCGAGCGGTTCGCGAAGTAGCTCCTAGCTCCTATAGAGGCTCGTCCACACAGGCAGGAGATCCGTGAAGCTGCTCTCGATCCACGAGACGAGCCTGCGGCCGTCGGCCAGGATCTCGGCATCCTGTAACCTGTCGAGGAACAGCCAGCGGCCAAAGAAGATCCAGCCCACAGTCGCCGGATGCTGGCAGTTGATCACCCACGCGAGGGCATCGTTCGGCAGGAGGCTGGTCGAGGCCGGCGTGTCGCCGTGCTGGATGAATCCACCGTTCATCGACATCCACTGCGTGAGAAAGCCCCGCCACGCGCCGGACACGAGCTGCTGAAACTGCGCGAAGTGGGCGAGCGCGCGCTCCTGGTCGGTCTCGGAGCCCTCGGCCGTCAGCTTGAACCCGATCCCCGCACAGACGGCATCGCGTCCCCACGGCGTCGCCGAGAACAGCCCTATCGTGAGCTGCGGCTCCCAGCGTGCCCCTTGGTGGAACACGCGGAGGTATCCGGGTCCACCGGCGTGGACCGTGTTCCGCCGGAACAGCCGCGCGCCGCTCTGGCCACCACGATTGCGCGTCTCAACGGCCTTGGCCGCGAACGGCCTCTCGTTGAGCGCCATCAGCAGCGGTTCGATGCGCGATCCCAGCGATTCGACCGCGGCATCCGGCGCCAGCTGGCCGAGCGCGGCAAACTCGGCACGTCCGACCCCGGCGACCTGTCCGCCGGCGCGCGACGTCCGAGGGCGGACCGACGGTCCGCTCGACCCTGCAGGGCGCGCGCCGGAGGGTGCCCGGGTGCGTGGCGTCTTGATGACCGGCGTGGAGGCGACGCGCCGTTTCGTGACCTCGAGCTGCAGGCTGCGCGCGATCGTGTTTTGCGGGTTCAGTTGAATCGCCGCGTCGAGCGTGGCGGTGGCCTCGTCCAGCTGGCCGCCTTCCATATAGCAGCGCGACAACCGCGTCAGCGCGCCTTCGTTCGTCGGCGCGATCTTCGCGAGCTCGAGGTTGGTCGCGAGGGCCTGTGCGCCGAAGTCGCCGGCCTTCGCATACTCGATCGCGCGCTGCTGCAGCTCCGGGATGGACGGCATCCCTACAGCGTATCAGGTCGGGCCGAGGTCCCGGGCATTTCCGTCCACGCGACCCGCGATCGACCTTCCACCGGAGATTGCCTTTGACGTCGTCCGCGTCAACGACATCCCGACATCATCGCCGAGTTGATTTGAGCGCCGACCGCGCGGCGAAGTACCCACACATCCCGTGGACGCCGATTCCCGGCGGGGTCGACGATGAACACAAATAAACGCCGTCAATCGGCGTCGCGTACGGATTGAGGCTCGCGATCGGTCGCGTGAAGAGCTGCGCTAGATCGGCGGCGCCGCCGCCGATGTCGCCGCCGACGATGTTCGCATTGCGGCGCTCCATGTCCGCCGGAGCCATCACGTGCCGGGCGATGACGCAGTCTCGGAATCCAGGTGCGAAGCGCTCGATCTGTCGCTCGATCACCCCGGTCATGTCTGCCGTTGAACCGTGCGGCACATGGCAGTACCCCCACAGAGTGTGCTTTCCTGCCGGCGCGCGGGTGGAGTCGAACATACTGGGCTGGACGACCAGGACGTACGGCCGTTCGTGGATCTGCCCGCGCCAGGATGCACGTTCGCTGGCGGCGATTTCTTCGAACGTTCCGCCGAGATGAACCGTGCCGGCGCGCGCGCATTCTCTCGCCCGCCACGGCACCGGCGCGTTCAGCGCCCAGTCCATCTTGAACACGCCAGGGCCGTAGCGAAAGCGGCCGAGTCTGGCCCGATAGTTCGCAGGCAGGCGATCGCCCGCGATTTTCAGGAACTGGCGCGGCGTGATGTCGCACAGCATCGCGCGCGACGGCGGGAGTTGCGCCAACGACTCGACGCGCTGGCCCGGGACGATCTCGCCGCCCAGGGAGCGCAGGTAAGATGCCAGCGCGTCTGCCAGCTTCTGTGCACCGCCACGCGCGATCGGCCAGCCCACGGCGTGTGCCGCCAGGATCAGGCCGAGTCCGTAACCGGCGGTTGCGGCGTAGTCGAGCGGTACCATGCTGTGCGCCGCCGCGCCGGCAAACATCGCGCGCGCGCGCGCCGATCGAAACCTCGCGGCGGTCAGGCCAGACGCTGAGCGCAATGCCGTGAGACCAAACGACGCCATCAGCCATGGATGCCGCGCCCCGCTCGACGATGCGAGGGGCGACAACAGCGCCTCCATCAACGGGTCGAACTCGGCCGCGAATCGTTCGACCAGGTCGCGATACGCGGAGGCGTCTGCGGCGCCGATCGATTCCGCGGTCGCCTCGATCGACCGCTCCACCACTACCGCCGTGCCGTCGTCGAGCGGATGCGCGAATGGCGCCAGTGGATGCGCGAACTCCAGGCCGTGTGCCGAGAGCGGCAGCGACTTCAGAAACGGCGACGCGAGGACGAGCGCGAAGACGGTCGAGCACACATCGTGCGTGAAGCCCGATTCGGTGAGGGCCGCCGATCGCATGCCGCCGCCGATCGTCGCCTCGGCCTCGTACACGCGCACGCGCCTCCCGGCCCTGGCCAGCGCAATCGCCGCCGCCAGCCCGTTCGGGCCCGAGCCAATGACGACGGCGTCGATCATCGGTTGCAGGGGAGTTCCTGAATCCAGTTGAATCGTACGCAGAACGGCTTGGACGGGACGCTAGCTTACGGTCTGTCGAAAAACCGGATCGCCAGGCCCGCGCCGATGTATGCCATCACGAGCGACACGACGAGCGCCACCAACGTCCACGTCAGCATCCGGCGCAGGCCGGTGTCCTTGAGCGGTGGTGGCTGACTGCCGCCGATCACTGGCGGCCAGCCGCCGCGGTCGGCGGCGACGCCGGCAACAGGTACTTCTCGAGCCAGGCGCGGACCTCACGGTAGAACACCCGGCTGTTCTCGCCTTTGAGGATCCAGTGATTCTCGTCGGGCCAGATGAGCAGGCGCGTCGGCACGCTCATACGCTGCAGCGCCGAGTACATCGTCAACGTATTCCCTTCCGGCACGCGGAAGTCGTTCAGCCCGACGGAGAGGAGGGTCGGCGTCTTGAAGTTGCCGGCCTTCGCGAGCGGGCTTTGCGCGATCCAGCGCGACGGGTTCTCCCAATAGGGACCGCCCATCATGAGCTCGCGGTGGTAGATGCCGTCGCTGATGCCCCACTGCATCTCGAGCGTCGCGAGGCCGGCGTGGCTGACGAGGCACCGATAGCGCGTGGTCGTCCCTGCGAGCCAGTTCGTCAGGTGGCCGCCGTAGCTCGCGCCGCCCGCGGCCTGCCGCGAGCCGTCGATGAAGGCGAATCGTTTGATCGCTTCGTCGGCGGCGTCGTTGACGTCGTCGGCCGGCCCGGCCAGCGGATCGCCCTGGATATCGAGTGTGAATTTCTCGCCGTAGCCCGTCGAGCCCCGGTAGTCGGTCATCAGCACGATGAAGCCCGGTTGCGACAGGAGGTGGTAGTTCCACCGATACGTGATCGAGTCGCGCCACATGTTCGCATGCCCGCCGTGGATGAGGACGAAGAGCGGATACTTCTTCGACTCGTCGAAGTTCGGCGGGAGCGCGATGAAGTTGTGGATGCGGCGGCCGTCGCGGCCCGTGAAGGTGAACTCGCGCAGCGGCTGCCAGTCGATCGACTCGGCCGTCTTCGTGGTGAGGGAGGTCAGGAACGTGCGGTTTCCGCTGACCGGATCGACGCGGACCACCTCGATCGGCCGGACCGCGCTTTCCCAGTTGGCGAACAGGACCGCCGACGATCCCCTGGAAGGAATCTGCAGATTCGTGTACACCCCCTGCGGCGCGTCGACGGCCAGCTTCGCCGGCCCGCCCGCCGCAGGCACTGCGTAGATCCGTTCGTGCCCCGCGTCCTCGGCCGTGAAATACACCGTCGCGCTGTCCGGCGTGAATGACCAGCTGCCAACCGCGCGGTCGAAACCCTTGGTGACAATCGAGACCGCAGCCGGAGCGCTCGAGGGCCACGCCGAACATCCCAGGCGAGTGAGCTGGTAGATGACGGGCCTGGCATCCGTCACCGGATAGCACAGCGCCTTGCCGTCGGGGCGAAACGCGGGCGCGCCGAAGTCGAAGCCTTCGGGCGTCAGCCGCTTCGGCTCCCCGCCGCTCGCGGCCACCTGCCAGAGGTGCGACGGCACATTGGCCCTGGCCGCAACGGTGTCGTTCTCGGTCGCGACGAAGACGACCGTCTGTCCATCCGGCGACCAGATGGCGGCGAGCGCGTCACCGCCGAAGCCAGCGGTCGCGGCCGCCCTGGAGGCGCCGAACAGGCTGCGCGCCTTGCGATCGCCCGCGACGTCGACGACCCAGAGGTGGCTTTTCGATTCTTCGATCCAGTGGTCGAAGTTCTTGATGGGGAACGAGTCGTAGATGCGCACCTTCGACTTCGTGTTCTTCCGCTCCTGGACGGCTTTGCGGTTTGCCTCTTCATCGGTCGCGCCCGGCCACAGCACGGCTTGAAAGAGAATCCTGTGCCCATCCGGGCTCCATCGCGGGACGCTCGCCGCGGTCGGCGCGGCCGTCACGCGCTGCGCTTCGCCGCCGTGCGCGACGTCGAGCACGTAGATCTGGTTGACTTCATCGTCGTCACGCTTGGCGGCAAACGCGATGCGTGTGCTGTCGGCGCTCCATGCGGGACCGCTCTCAGACCCCTTGCTCGACGTCAGGCGGCGAGGAGCTGTACCTCCCGTCGGCAGGAACCACCCACAGATCGGTGACGTCCTTCAGCGGGTCGTACGACGGCTCGGACACGCTGAAGACGACCCACTTGCCGTCGGGCGAAACAATGGGCGCGCCGACCCTCTGGAACGAGAAGAGCAGTTCATGGGAAAGCGTGGCGGGTGGCTGGCGGGCCTGGGCGCTGGCGGTGGCTGCGAGTAGAAGGCTCAGCGACCAGAAGGTGGCGATTCGGTTGGTCTTCATACGCACCGATTCTAGATGAACCGGCGTGTGGATCAACGTTCGATCGTGAAGAACAGCTGCGCGCACGCGTCCTTGCCGACGGCGATGCGCTTCGGTCTGATGGGCTGGTGGGCGGCGGGAGCCTCCACCGTGAGCGTTGACTCTCCGGCCGGCACAGCCTCGAACCGGAAACTGCCTTCCTTGTCGGTCCGCGCCGTCCGCTCCTCACGCGACGAACGAAGCACCACGCGCGCGTCGGAAATGGGCCTCGACACCTTTCGCTCGCCCTGGTCGATGTTCAGAATGGCCATGCCCATCACGGTGCCTGGGCCAGGGTGCGCCAGTGCGTCGCGGATGTACTTCAGATCGTCAGTTGCCTGCGCCAGCGGAGCGGTGCCCCCACACAGGGAAACGCTCCAAGTGGCGTCAGCGCGCCTGCTCGCATGAACGAGGTAGCGAGTGCCCTGGTCGAAACCGTAGTCGCACGAGCCGCCGACGCCGTACGAGAACGTCGTGAGCTCGGCGCCCAAACGCTCGCCGCGAAGCCACTCCTCGACGACGAATCGTGTCACCTGGTCTCCGCGGCGTTTTTCGACGACGCTCTGTGCGCGACCGATGAAGACTGCGTCAGCCGTCCAGAACGTCCAGCACGGCCTCAGCTTCGCGCAAGAACACGCGTGGGCGGCGTCGGGCAGGAACAGGGCCGCCAGCAGGATGACGAGGAGCCGCTTTACCATTGTCACATTAGACACCCCACGGGCGACATGTCGTCGAACTGGCCGTTGTCGGAGGAAATCCTGGCAAACCTGCACGCAACACGGCCGTAACACGGCCGGGGGTATGATCAGCTGTCAGCTCAGCTGTGGCTCCCGCGCGGGTAGGAACGAAGGAGGACACTCTGCCAACCCTGTGGTGGGTTTTCTCGTATGTGTTCTCAAAGACACGGCGCGCGGAGACAGCAGCAGAGGGCTCACGGACACCGAGGATGATCATGCGAACTCTGATGGCCTCCCTTGTGGCGTTGCTGATGGCCGCCGCACCTGCGGCCGCCGCCAAGACTGTACTCGGCCGAGCGTTTTGACTCCAGAATCCGAATACTGCCGGACGGTGCCATCGAAGTCGTCGAGACCGTGGTGTTCCGCTTCGAGGGGGGCGAGTTCACGCACGTGTTCCGCGAGCTCCCGAGGCAGCGCACCGACGCGATCGACATCGTCAGCGCCGGGATGGACGGCCAAGCCATGCCCTTTGGCAAGGGGCCGGGGCAAGTCGAGGTTCAACGAGAGTCGAAGGTACGCGTCGAGTGGAGGTTTGCCCCACGCTCGGACTCAAGCCATACGTTCGTGCTCACCTACGTCGTGCGGGGAGTCGTGCAGCGTCAGGCCGGGCGCGACGTGCTCGAGTGGGTCGCGCTCCCGCGCGAACACGACTACCGCATCGACCAGAGCGAGGTCGTGTTCGAGCTTCGAGCGGTGCCGCTCGTCCGGCCTGCGGTCGTCACGAAGCGCGTCGCCACGATGACGCTCGAGCCAGGCAGCCAGCGCGTGCAGGTCTTCGCGAGTGACATCGGCAAGAACGGATGGCTCAGCACGCGCCTGGAGTTCGACGAAGGCGCAATCATCGCCGCCGCGCCGGCATGGCAGCAGCATCAGCTCGCGGCGCGTGCCCTCGCCCCCCGATGGATGACAGCGGCAGGCGTGGTGTTCGCGGTCGGCCTGCTGTTCCTGTTTGCGCTCCGGCAGCGATACGACAGCCCTCACGGCGACGGCGGCACCGCCGGGACCGTCGAGACGCCGCCAGACACGCTGCGGCCCGGCGTGGCCGGTGCCATCGCGTCGAACGGCAGTGTGGCGCTGCAGCATGCCATGGCCACGCTATTCGCGCTCGCCGACCGCGGAGTGGTCACGATTACCGAAGAGCCACGCAAGTGGGGTCGGCACTTCACCCTGCACCGGCGGCAGACGAACCAGCCCCTGGCGCCCGAGGAAACGGCAGTCGTCAACCTGGCATTCAGAAACAAGGGGAACGAGGAGCACTCCGTTCCCCTGACGCAGGCCCGCAACCGCGTGTCCTCCAAGCTCCGCGACTTCAAGGCCGCGGTGAACCAGGAGTTGCATGCGCTTGGCATGCTCGACGACGAACGGATGCTCGTGCGGGCGCGCTACCTGGGATTCTCGATCGCCTTCCTGAGCCTCGCCGCGCTCCTCGTCATTCCGGGGATTTCCTGAGTGACCAGTACCGAAGGTTGGCCCTTCATGATTGCCGGCGCCGTAGCGGCAGTCGCCGTGCTCGGCTTCATCTTCTATGGCGTGCTGACACCCCTCTCGAACCAGGGCGTCCGGCACGCCGAACGCTGGCGCGCGTATCAGAAACACTTGAAGGACGTCGCCCGAGGACGCGTCCAGATGACGGCGGACTCGCCCTCACGGCTGCTGCCCTTCGCGGTTGCACTCGGCCTCGCCGCGGCGTGGTCGAAGTATGTCAAGAACCACCCCACTGGCATCCCGCCCTGGTTCCGCGCGCTCGCCGTGTCGGGCGACAACGGGGCGTTCCCGGCGTTCATTGCCGCGAGCGGAGCTGGGGCGGACGGCGGGGGGGAGGCGGTGGCGCGGGGGGCGGCGGCGCCGCCGGCGGAGGTTCATCGGGGGCGGGGTAGTCGGCGGCTCGCGGTTGGCTGCTGGCGGCTCACTTCTCGTAGCCTTCAGCCTTGAGCCATCAGCCCAAGATACAAAAGCGAGCGGCCAGCCGCCAGCGGCTAGCTGCTTGCGGGTCGCTCCTTCGGCTTTCAGCTTTCAGCTCGAGATACAACCGCGAACCGCGCGCCGCGAGCAGCCAGCCGCGGCAACGACTCACGCGTTTCTGAGCGCCACGACCGGATCGACGCGCATGGCGCGACGGGCGGGAATGGCGCAGGCAGCTGCGGCAATGACCGTGAGCACGATCGCCACGACCACATAGGTCGCGGGGTCGAGCGGTCGCACGCCGAACAGCTGGTGCTCAATCGCGCGCGAGGCGGCGAGCGCCCCGGCGATCCCGATCGCGCCGCCGATCGCGACGAGGCGCATGCCCTCGCCGACGATCATACGGAGGATGGTTGCCGGCCTGGCGCCGAGCGCCAGCCGGATGCCGATCTCGGTCCGTCTCTGGCCGGCGGTATGGGCCATGACGCCGTAGAGTCCCACAGCCGCCAGGAGAAGCGCCAGCCCGCCGAAGAGCCCGACGAGCGTCGCCATCAAACGCTCGTCGCCGACCGAACGGGCGAACTCGTCCGCCAGCGTCCGTGGCCGCGCCAGAACCAGTTGGCTGTCGATGTCGCGCAGCGCCTGCCGCACAGATGGAAGCAACGCCAGCGGATCCCCTGCCGTTCTGACCACCAGCGTGAGACCTGATTCGTAATTCTGCGCGAGCGGGACATGGAAGAAGGGGGGTGGGTCCCTCTCGATGGCGCTCGCGTAGACCGCATCGGGCACGACGCCGACGACCGTCAGCCCGCCGGGACCAGCGGCGAGGATGCGGCCGAGCGGATCCTGGCCGGGCCACAGGCGCGCGGCGAGCGCGCGGCTGACGATCGCCACACGCGGCGCCCGCAGGTCATCGGACGGCTGGAACGTCCGTCCCACGAGCACCGGAATGCCCATCGTCTCGAGATAGCGATCGCTCGTCACGTTGATGCGCACGGTCAGTCCGTTGCTGCCGTCCTGGGCAACCGGCTGGCCATCGAGGCTGATCGTGCCCGTGCGCGTGCCACCGCTGAGGACAGCGACACGGGACGCGCCAACGTTCTGCACGGCCGGCAGCGCCGCAACCCTCTCGAACAGGCGGCGGTAGACCTCCTGGCCAGCCTCCGGCGAGTAGCCGCGTACGTCGAGATTGACCTCGGCGACGAGCACGCCATCGCTGCGATATCCGAGATCAACCGCATAGGCATTCTCGAGCGTCCGGAGAAAGAGTCCGGCGGCCACGAGCAACATCAGGCTCAGCGCCACCTGCAACACGACGAAGGCGCTGCGCAGGCGGGCCGCGCGAAGCCCAGACGCGACTGCGCCTCCCTCGTCTCTCAGCGCAGTCAGGGTGTCGCGGCGGAGGCCCTGCAGCACCGGCGCCAGCCCGAAAAGCAGGCCGCTCGCCACGCCTGCGGCCAGCGTGAACGCGAAGACGCGCCGGTCAAGGGTGAGATCCACGGTTTCGGGAATGCCGAACCCGTACAGCATCGGCGTGAACCAGCGCGCCACGAGCAGCGCGCCAGCCGAACCCAGGATCGCGAGCAGCAGCGATTCGGTCAGCCATTGCCGAATCAGCCGGCCGCGGGCCGCGCCGACGGCCATCCGGATTGCCACTTCGCGGCGCCGCGATACGGCGCGAGCCGCGAGCAGGCTCGCGACGTTCGCGCAGGCGATCAGCAGCACGAGCAGCACGGCTCCGCCGAGGACTCCGAGCATCGGACGCGCGGAGGCTCGCACCCCCGGTCCGTCCCCCAGGCGCACGACGGTGAACGACCGGCCGCGGTTCGAGTCCGGATATTGCGCTTCGAGCCGGCGTGCGATGAGCTCAACCGATGTGGCTGCACCCTGCCGCGTTTTCGCGACGGTCGCACTCGAGGGCAGCCGCCCGATCATGTTCAGCCATCGGATTCCGCGCACGCCGAGAAGGTTCGGATGTCCCAGCTGCCGTCGGTACTCCGGCTGACGGCGGCCGCATCTCGGCCTGCTCTGCCATCGGCACCCAAATCTCGGGCAGACGGCCGAGCACGGGGCCGGCAAAACCGGGCGGCGCCACACCGATGACGGTGTGAGCAGTCCCATTCAGCGTGATGGCGCGGCCCACGGCCCCAGGATCGCTGCCCAGACTCCGCCGCCAGAAACCGTTCGACACGACGGCCACTCGAGCCGGCACGCCCGCGCGATCTTCGTCGACGGCAAACGCGCGCCCCAGCACCGGGGACACGCCAAGCACGTCAAAGAAGTTGCCGCTGACGATTTCGCCCGTCAACTGCTCGGACGCGTCGCGCCCCTCGAAAGACACCGTGATGCCGCCGTAGGCCGCCAGACTGGCGAACGTGCCACTGTCACGCAGATCGAGGTAGTCGGGATACGACGAGCTCCCGAAAGTCGCCCGGCCATCGGAGCTCGACGTGTAGAGGCTGACGACGCGATCGGGATCGGCCACCGGGGCGTCGCGGAGAAGGATCGCGTCGACGGCGCTGAAGATCGAGGCGTTCGCCCCAATCCCTAGCGCCAGCGTCAGGACGACCACGAGCGTGAACGCCGGCGTGTGAGCGAGCATTCGGACGGAATAGCGCAGGTCGCGACGGAGATCCGACAGCATGGTCAACCTCCCTGCAGGTGCAGCCTCGCAACGATCGGCCCAGTTGTCGGCGATCGCCGCCATGCCGCGGCTCATCTCCCGCTTCAACGTGTGGGGATTCTCTGGGAGCGCCGCGACGGCGCGGGCCAGCGCTGCCTCGCGCTCGAGGCCGGCACCGCGGCCCTCCCGGTAGAGATCGGCGAGGTGCTGCGCGAGCTCGTCGACCATCTCCGGATCGTCGTCTTGTTGGCGCACCCCCCGGGCACCGGGTGGGGACGCGAGGTGACGGCGGACGACGTCCCGGAAATCCATCGCGCTATCCGAGCGGATCGAGGCCGGCGACGCGGTGGAGCGCCGTCAGCAATTCGTGCCAGTTCGTGCGCTGCGAGGCCAGCACTTTGCGACCGGCGGGAGTGAGGCGGTAGTAACGCCGCCGCCGCTGCCCCGCCTTCTCGACCCAGGCGCCGTCGATCCAGCCGCGCTTCTCCATGCGATACAACATCGGATAGAGCGACGCGACGTGGAAACGGAGAACGCCGTTCGACTTGTCGTCGATGAGCTTGGCGATCTCGTACCCATGCCGGGCCCGCTCCTCGATCGCCGCCAAAACCATGAGCTCGGCGCTGCCGCGCTTGAGTTCGGTGTGTGGAGCCATATATTGCGAGACAATACATGGTGGGGACGACCGCGTCAAGAGCCCGAGGGGTCATAACCTTGTCGGCCCCAACGGGTTGAGGCCTACGCTAGAAAGCAATCTAACAAATGCCTGACCGATTACTTACACTGTCGAAGAGCTTCTCACCGCAGAGGGCGCCGAACTCGCCGAGAAAAAACAGTCTGGCACTGCGTCCTCGGCGAACTCCGCGGTGAAAGGCTCTTTGGCGTGGCGGCGAATGGCTCTTGGTGTCCTAGGCGCGCCGGGCGCTCTGCGCGAGGTGCTCCAGCATCTGACGCCTGTGAGCCAGCTCCCGGGCCGTGAGCGGTGTCGCGGGCGCCGCCTCGAACGGCAGCGAGCGCTGGGCCCAGGCTTCGCGCCGGGCCAGCGTACGCTCCACGCCGGCGCGAAAGCACTCAAAGCAGATCGCCTGACGCGCGCAGATGTGATTCGTCGACCTGATTCGCATGGTTGTTCCCCTCAGTGCCCTGCCAACGAACGCGGGCTAGAAAAGCTCCAGAAGCCGCCGGGCCTTGATTTGCGCCTGCCGGCGGCGGTGCTCCAGCACCTTGTACCTGTCCGGACCCCGGACCCCCTCTGGCCGCCCCGCCAGCTTCAACCCGCGCTTGACCGGCCCCGGCAGCGGAAAGGTCGAGGTCGTGATGTCGCCGAAATCGAGCGACCGGGCAAAGAATCCATCGAAACGGCGCATGTTCAGCGTCCTTTATCAATGCTCGCGGGGCCCCACCCCCGCTCGCTCTCGCGCGGCGACGCGCGCCGCTCGGGCCGCAGGCGCTTTATCAATGCTCGCGGGGCCCCACCCCCGCTCGCTCTCGCGCGGCGACGCGCGCCGCGCTCGGGCCGCAGGCGCTTTATCAATGCTCGCGGGGCCCCACCCCCGCTCGCTCTCGCGCGGCGACGCGCGCCGCGCTCGGGCCGCAGGCGCTTTATCAATGCTCGCGGGGCGCTTCTTACTGCTCGGTGCGCCCGCCTTCAATGAAATCGAGTGTAAAGGAGGGGTGTGACAGGGTAGGTCACGGCCGGCCGGACTCTTTTGCTATAGTCCTCTGCCGATGCTACCCGCGCGCCGGCACGAGCTCTCCCGCCACGAGGTCACCCGGCTCGAGGCGTTCAGTGACGCGGCGTTCGCCTTCGCGCTGACCCTGCTCGTCGTCTCGCTCGACGTTCCCCGGAGCTACGACGAGCTGATGCGGACCATGCGGGGATTTCCGTCGTTTGCCTGCTGCTTCGCGCTGCTCGTCTGGATCTGGCACGAGCACAACATGTTCTTCCGACGCTACGGCCTGCAGGATGCGTGGACGGTCTTCGTCAACAGCATGCTGCTGTTCGTGACGCTCTTCTACGTCTATCCGCTGAAGTTCATGTTCGATTCGATGTTCGCGCAGATGATGCCCTACGCCTACCCGGATCTGAAGCGGATGAACCTCGTCGAACTGTCGCGGGCGTCGGCCATTTACGGACTGGGATTCTTCGTGCTCTTTTGCCTGTTCGCGCTCTTGTATCGCCACGCCTACAAGAAACGTGCAGAGTTGGACCTCACACCGCTCGAGGTGTTCGACGTCAAGATGTATGCGGGCCATCACATGGTGAGCGCGATCGTCGGGCTCGTCGCGCTGACCGTCGCCGTGGGAGGCCCGTTGGAGCTTGCTCCGATCTCCCCGACATGCTTTGCGTTGATGGGTCCTCTGCACTGGTGGTTCGGAACGCGCGTGGAAAAGCGCCGGCGCGCATTCCTGACGCCAGCGCCTGACGCCTGACTGCCGACTGTTCGACTGTTTCGACTGGCGACTGTTCGACTGGCGACTGTTCGACTGGCGACTATCGACTGCCGACTGCCGACTGAGCTATGCCCAGAAACGCCGAAGTCATCCGCCAGTGGACGATCCTGCGCGACCTCGAATCGGCGCGGCGCCTGACCATCGACGACCTGGCGGGTCGGACGGGCGTCACGACCCGTACGATCCGGCGCGATCTCGAGGCACTCCAGGAAGCCGGCTTCCCCCTCTTCGACGAAGTCCACGACGGCAAACGCTACTGGACGCTCGAGCAGCGCGCCTTCCGGCGTCTCGATGACACGGGCTTCAATCTGGCCGAGCTGAGCGCCCTGTACTTCACCAGGACGCTGGCCGAATGCCTCGCGGCGACACCCTTTCAAGAAGATGTTCGCAACGCCTTCGACAAGCTCGCCGCGGCGCTCACGCCCGGCATGCGGCAATTCCTGGACCGGCTGCCGCTGGCGATCCAGGCCAAGGCCGACCCCGGCGTGCGCGCGCCCGCGCAGGCGTCGGGCGATCGCGTGCGTTCGAAACCGGATCCGCGCGTGGCGCAACTCCTCGACGCGACGCTACATCACCGGCGCGTCGAGATGCGCTACCACTCGTTCTCGAGTAACCGCGACAAGGCCTACAGCGTGGAGCCGCAGCGCCTCGTGTTCGCGCAGGGCAGCCTCTACCTTCTGGCGTTCGTCCCCGAATACAACGAGCTGCGCACGTTCGCCGTCGATCGCATCCTGGGCCTCTCGCTGACCGACGATCGGTTCGAGGCGAAGATGTTGTCGGAGGACGCGTTCGCGCACTCGCTCGGCGTGCACCAGGGCACGCCGGAATTGGTGGAGATCGCGTTCGAGCCCCCAATGGGCCGTTACGTCAGAGATCGGATCTGGCATCCCTCGCAACAGATCGAGGAGCGGCAGGACGGGAGCCTGATCCTCAGGCTGACCGTCTCGAACGACTGGGCGCTGCGGAGCTGGATCCTGGGATTTGGCGCGCTCGCGCGAGTCCTTGCTCCGGCTGAGCTGGCCGCCCAGATCCTTGAAGAGGTCGAGCGGACGAGGTCCGTGTACACGGCAGGGAGGGAGTAACCCTCGCGCTACTCGGTTTCCGCACCCACAGATAATCCCCTTGGCCGAAGGTGGCTGGCACTTCGCGCCTCTAAAGCGCCAGCCACCTTCGTCGGATTCTTACCAATCCTGCAGTCTTGGTGTCTCGTTTCCGGGCAGCGCGGTTTCGCAGGGGCCCGCAGATCGCCCACATAATTGACTGTTCTCAGACAGATCCGTGAGAACGAGGGGCGGCGCGGGTCTTGCGGGTGTTTCTCGCGGAGACGACTGCGTCCCCAACGGACCCCGACCCTGGAGACACGCGCGTGATCTGGTTCTACGCCAAAGAAGGAAGCCACCTGCGGTGCGAGGTTCGACCACTGGTCGGCGGGGACGATTACGATCTTGTCATCACCGCCGCCGACGGCAGCGAGCGAGTCGAACACTTCGGCGACTCTGCCTCGGTGACGCGCCGTTCGCTCCAGCTCGAGGCGGAATGGCTCAAAGAAGGTTGGGATGGGCCGTTTGGACGGGAGTATTGATTCGCGGCTCGCAGTTCGCAGTCCGGATTCGAAGCCCGCAGCCGCCTGATCGCCGCGCTAGCCGACGCGTGAACCCGAGCCGCGAGCCGCGAAAAAAAATCTCTCAGATCGCCCCGAGGAGCGTGAGGGCGAATCCGGCCCGCGGATCCACCCACTGGTCTCGCGAAGCGAAGCCCGCGGCGGCGCCCATGTCGATGATGCCGTCGGGCTCGTACTTGTACGAGCTCTCGGTCCAGATGCGCTCGCCGCGGCTGAAGCGCACCGTTATGCCGGCGGCCGCGATTCGCACCCTCTGCTCGGCGCGGCTGACGAGGTGCATCTCGACGCGGCAATCAGCAGGGTTCCAGACGGCCTGATGGTCGAACGCCGCGAGGTCGAAGTCCCCGCCGAGATCGCGGTTGACGCGCACGAGGAGGTTCTTGTTGAACGCGGCCGTGACGCCGAGCGGGTCGTCGTAGGCGAGCAGGAGCTCACTCTCCGGCTTGACCAGGTCGGCGCCGAGGAGGAGGAGATCGCCAACGTCGAGGGTCGCGCGGATCCGATCGAGAAAGCGGGCCGCGGCAGGCTGATCGAAGTTGCCGATGTTCGATCCGAGCAGCAGGACGAGCATCGTGCTGCCGTCACGGCGCGCGGCAACCGCCGTCCGCAACCCCTCCTCGTACGTCGACCAATGCCCCACAACCGAGACGTGACGCAGCCGGTTCAGCCGCTGCTCGCTCTGCTCGAGCGCCTGCGACGAAATATCAATCAGGTGGACGTGCGCGCTGGCGGACCGCCGTTCGAGCGCTTCAGCGAGCAGCACGATCTTTTCTCCGCTACCGCAGCCGAGCTCGACGATGGTGCCCTCGTCGCCGAGCGCCGCGACCACCGACCCGGCGTGCCGTGAGAGCAATTCTGTCTCGGACCGGGTGATCCGGTACCACGGCAGCCGGCAGATGGCCTCGAACAGGCTCGACCCGAGCGCGTCGTAGAGATACTTCGATTGGAGCTGCTTGGGCACGAGCGCGAGATCGCGCGCGACATCGGCGGCAAATTCAGCAACGAGCGAGTGCGTCGTGGTTGGCATAGTCACGTCGACCTTCAAAAAAGGCGCACTTGAGCATTCGGCCTTCAGCATTCACTTCAGCATTCAGCATTCAGCATTACCCGAGCGCCGTCCTGAACTTGGCGTACACGAAAGGATAGTTCGGTCTGAACCAGTTGCGAAAGCTGCGGCGCACGAGCTCGCGCGCCGTCGCCGGCGACGCGCCTTTGATCACATAGTGCCGGCCATCGAAGAAGTCGGCGGAGTACTCCGGATACGACGCCATAGGCTCGAATCCCCGGAAAGGCGCGAAGACAGTCGATGTCCATTCCCAGCCGTTGCCGACCAGGTCGTGCACGCCCCAGGCGCTGACGCCCCGCGGGCGCGCGCCGACAGGGATGGGATCCCACGAGGCGAAGTCGAAGTTGCCGCGCGTGGCATCGGGGACCGCGTCTCCCCACGGAAAATCGCGCTCGGCACTGTAGACGGAGGGGGCGACGGACGGGTCCGACGGCGTCCCGAACGCGGCGCGGTGATACTCCGGCTCGGTCGGAAGCCTCCGCCCCCGCCAGCGCGCGAAGGCCGCCGCTTCCTCGCCGCTTACATACACGGGCCACGCCGCGGGTAACGCGACGTTCTCGAACATCCCCCGCCAGTACCATTGGTTCCCGTCGTCAACCCAAAAGGCCGGATGCGTGATGCCGTCGTGCTCGCGCCACTGCCAGCCGCACTCCGACCAGAGCTCGCGCCGTCGATACCCGCCATCGGCGATGAACTCGAGGAACGCGGCGTTGGTCACGTTGTGGACGTCGATCTCGAACGCGTCCACCTCGACGCGGTGCTCGTCGAACTCGTTGTCCCAGCCGAACGGAATCACCGCGCGGTCGGCGCCGAGCGTCGCGATGCCGGCAGGGATGGTGACGGTCGCGTGCTTCGGGAGGATCGCCGCCGCGCTCGTAGCGCACGCCAGCTCGAGGGGCCTGTTTCTGATCGTGCGGCAGGCGGTGCCACATGTAGAGCAATGTCTCCTGGTGCATCGCCTCGTGCTCGAGTGCCGTGAAAATCGCCTCGCCGCGACGCATCGCGCGATGCCCGCTGCCTGTCAGATCGAGCTCCGCCCGGCCGAGCGCGTCGACGATCGCCTCGTCGGCACGCCGGCCGAACGCCAGCACCTCGTCGCGGGACGGCCAGATCGTCCCGGCTCCGCTGCGCGGCACCGCGTGATCGACGCTGTCAGGATCGATGCCGCGTTCGAACAGGCGCTCCATTTCCGCGTCGACGCCCGGCTGACCGAGCCCGCGCTTCAACAGGGCAATGACGCTGAAGGCCGGCAGGTGCCCTTCGTAGAACACGATCGGATTCCGCAGCGCGATGGGCCGCGTGTAGTACGTGTCGGGATCGAGCAGATCGAACAGGCGGCGCGATCGCTCACGGTTGCGCTGATACCAGTCGATCAGACGCTCGCGATCGACCGGAATCGTGGGGGCGATGGAGGACAACGGGTTCCCCTTTCAACGCTCTCGCGCGTTCATGAGCTTCGACGCCGGATCCGACCTTCCGGTTTCCGAAAACGCGGGGAACCGGCCGGGCTACGGCAGACTACCCCCACAAGGAGGAAAAAAGCCAGCCCGACCGGAGTCGGGCTGGCCCAGGGATGCTTCGGAAGAATGTTGGAGAATCTGGCTACTCGGCCGTGCAGGTGGCCGCGATCATCTTCACGGCGCGCACGTTCAGCGACGCCTGCGCGCTGGCGCCCGCCGGCGCCGGGTCAGGCGGGGTCGCCCTGTCCTTGCCGGCCTTGTCGCCGATCGTGCCGCTGACTTCGACCGTATGACCGACGTGGTCACTGAGCTTCGTGCTCGGATTGCCCACGAGCTTCAGCGAGGTGGCGGCGATGGGCGGGGCTGCCGGCGTCACCGCACCGGACGTCCCTACGGCCTTGTCATCTTTCCACTTCAGATTCGACAGAAGGAACGCGTCCGTTCCTTCCCCAGCCTTGAGACACCCCGTTACCGTGACGCTCTTCGCGGCATCCTTGGCTTCCTGCATCGGTGGCTGGCTCTGGGGTGTTGGCGGCTGGCTCTGGGGTGGCGTCGACTGGGCTGAAAGGCCCACGGCAAACACGGTTGCCACGAAAGTTCCTGCAATCGCTCGCTTCATTGGATATCCTCCTTGGACGTGGACAGTCACTGTCGTATTTGGCCCGTTCTTGATGTGCGGGATCGCTCTCGTGTTGCTCGTTGTGCGATCCCGCAGGTTCACCCGGAAACGCTGCAGGAGCCGAGCCACCTTCGAGACCTGAGGCGTGGAATCGCCGCAAGTTTCGGTCAGGACGCGGCCTGCCGCCCTCGAGCTCAGGCGCTGAACGCACTCGCGGTTGAGTTGTGTTTGCATACGGATCGGTGAGGTTTACTTCCTCCCGGCGGGGCGGCGGTCCCACCGCACCTGCGATTCAGGATGGGCTACAATCAAAGTCCAGCGCGAAAGTGGCGGAACTGGCAGACGCGCCGGACTTAGGATCCGGTAGCCGAAAGGCTTTGGGGGTTCGACTCCCCCCTTTCGCAATTCTGCATGCTGAATGCTGAATGCTGAAGTAAATGGTGAATATGGCCGAGTAGGGCCTTCAGCATTCACTTCAGCATTCAGCACTCAGCATTCAGCATTGCAAGGATCATCTTGAAGGCCGAATTCATAGACGTCAGCGACACCAGAAAGAACCTCGTCGTCGAGATCCCGAGCGCGGTGGTCGACGCCGAAATCGACAAGGTGGCGCGCGACTACAGCCGGGCCGCGAGGATCCCGGGGTTCCGTCCCGGCAAGGTGCCGCCGAAGGTGGTGCGCCAGCGGTTCCGCGATCAGATTCTCCACGACGTCGCACACGGTCTCATCCCGCGTGCGGTGGACGAGGCGTTGCGCGAACGCGGCGTCGAGCCCGTCAACACACCCGACATTCGCGACGTCGTCGTCGAGGAAGGCCAGCCGCTGAAGTTCACGGCGAGCTTCGAAACGGTGCCGGCGATCGATCCGGGCGACTATTCGAGCCTCACGCTCCGCCGCAAGGAGGTCGCGATTGATGACGCGGCGGTCGACCAGGCGCTCTCGCGATTGCAGGAACGTGCCGCCCGCTACGAACCGGTCGAGGGGCGCGGCGTCACGATGGGCCATTCGGTCGTGCTCGATCTCAAACGGACGGCGGCAGCCCAGGCCGATGAGAGCCAGACGCCGTCCACCGGCGAGACGCACACCGATCGTCACGACAACGTGACGGTCGATATCGGCGCCGCGGCCAATCCTCCCGGTTTCGACGAGGCGCTCATGGGCCTCGAGGCGGGGAGCTCGAAGACCTTCGACGTGCACTATCCCGCCGACTACGCGGTCACGGAGCTCGCGGGGACGACGGTCACCTACGAGGTCACGGTGAAGGCCATTCGCACGCGCGTCGTGCCGCCGCTCGACGACGAGCTGGCGAAGGACCTCGGAGCGTTCGAATCGCTCGACGGGCTGCGGGGGCAGGTGCGCCTCGACCTCGAGCACGAGGCGAAGCACGAGATCGAGCGCGAGACGCGCGCGGACCTGCTGCGACAGCTCGCCACGCGGGTCACCTTCGACGTACCCTCGTCGCTCGTCGATCGCGAGATTGACCGGCGCGTCGAGGAGTTCGTGCGCCGGCTCGCCGAACAGCAGATTGACCCCACGCGCGCCAACATCAACTGGGAGGAGTTCCGCGAGCGGCAGCGCGAGGCCGCCCAGGAAGCCGTGCGCAGCGCGCTCGTGCTCGACGAGATCGCCAGGCGCGACGGCCTCACCGCGACCGACGAGGAGATGGACGCCGAGATCGAGCGCTACGCCGAGCGCTCGGGCCGGACGGGCGTGGCGGTCAGGGCCCGGCTCGAAAAGGAGGGCGGGCTTGCCCGCCTTTACACAGGACTGCGTCGGGAAAAGACGATGGAGTTTCTCTTGTCGAAAGCCACCGTCCTCAACTCGTAACGAACGGTGTTCGCGGCTCGTCCATTGGCTGGAGTGACGAGCCCGAGCGCCCGATATAGTGGTTCGGGCCCGGGCATGGTAGAATCAAATCAACGCACACGTAACGTACCTGCCAGGCCGAGCACGACTTCCCCAGCACAATTCGTCTCTTTGGTGGTCTTTTTCTGATGGCCGAACGCATGCAACTCATTCCGATGGTGGTCGAGCAGACCAACCGCGGCGAACGTGCTTACGACATCTTCTCCCGGCTGCTCAAGGACAGCATCATCTTCATCGGCACGCCGATCGACGACGGCGTCGCCAATCTGGTGATCGCCCAGATGCTGTTCCTCGAGGCCGAGGACCCTGACCGCGACATCATCCTGTACATCAACAGCCCGGGCGGCGTCGTCACGGCCGGAATGGCCATTTACGACACCATGCAGTTCGTCAAGCCGGACGTCGCGACGACGTGCATCGGCCAGGCGGCATCGGTCGCGGCCGTGCTGCTGGCCGCCGGTGCCAAGGGCAAGCGCTTCTCGCTGCCCAATTCGCGCATCCTGATCCACCAGCCTTGGGTCCAGGGGCTCGGGGGCCAGACGACCGACATCGATATCCACGCCCGGGAACTGCTGCGGACGCGCGAACGGCTCAACCAGATCCTGTCGCTGCACACCGGACAGCCCCTGAAGCGTATCCAGGACGATACGGAGCGGGATTACATCATGGATCCCGACCAGGGGAAGGAATACGGTATTATTGATGATGTCATCCGGAAGAGGGCATGAACCCGGCCTAGGGACTCGAGGCCCTGGCACGCTGACGGTGCCTGGCCCGCTCGAGCTCTGAGCTGAGTAGTGACTCCTGAGCCGACCCAGAACCCATGGTAAAAAAAGCCGGTGACGGCGAAATCCTCCGCTGCTCGTTCTGCAACAAGGACCAGAACGACGTCCGCAAGCTGATCGCCGGCCCGACGGTCTTCATCTGCGATGAGTGCGTCGAGGTCTGTAACGACATCATCGCCGACGACAACCGGTTCGAGGCGCGTGGCGGCACGCGCACGTCGCTGCCGGTCCCGCAGGAAATCAAGAAGTTCCTCGACGAATACGTGATCGGTCAGGAGCAGACGAAGAAGAAGCTCGCTGTCGCGGTCTACAACCACTACAAGCGGATCGAGATCCAGAAGCAGGCGCGCAGCCGGAACGAGATCGAGCTGACGAAGTCGAACATCCTGCTCATCGGTCCGACCGGCACCGGCAAGACGCTCCTGGCCCAGACGCTCGCCAAGCTCCTGTCCGTTCCGTTCACGATCGTCGACGCGACGACCCTGACCGAGGCGGGTACGTCGGCGAGGACGTCGAGAACATCATCCTCAAGCTGCTGCAGGCCGCGGGCGGCGACATCGAGAAATGCCAGCAGGGGATCATCTATATCGACGAGGTCGACAAGATCTGCCGGAAGGACGAGAACCCGTCGATCACGCGCGACGTCTCGGGCGAAGGCGTGCAACAGGCGCTCCTGAAGATTCTCGAAGGCACGGTCGCCAACGTACCTCCCCAGGGCGGGCGCAAGCACCCGCACCAGGAGTTCTTCCAGGTCGACACCACCAACATCCTCTTCATCTGCGGCGGCGCGTTCGTCGGCCTCGACAAGCAGATCGAGCGGCGGACCGGCAAGAAGACGCTCGGCTTCAAGGCCGAGGTCAAGTCGGCGTCCCAGCGAGACATCGGGACCACCCTCGAGATGGTGGAACCCGAGGACATGATCAAGTACGGGCTGATCCCGGAATTTGTCGGCCGCCTGCCGGTCATCGGCACGCTGCACGAGCTCGACAAGGCGGCGCTCGTCCAGATCCTCACGCAACCCCGCAACGCCATCACGCGTCAGTACCAGAAGCTGTTCGAGTACGAGAACGTCAAGCTCCGGTTCACGGACGACTCGCTCGAGGCGATTGCGGAAAACGCCCTGCAACGCAAGATCGGCGCACGCGGCCTCCGGATGATCATCGAAGACATGATGATGGACCTGATGTACACGCTCCCCGGCCAGAAGAAGGTCCGCGAGTGCGTCATCACGCGGGAAGTCGTGCAGAGCAAGGAAAAGCCGATTACGCTGATCGAGAAGGCCGGGTAGCAAGAAATGCTGAATTCTGCATGCTGACTGCTGAAGTGAATTCAGAATTGTGAACTTCGACCTTTAACTTCGAAGCTGACAAGTCCGCACCTACTTCAGCATTCAATTCAGCACTCAGCATTCAGCATTCAGAATTACATGGAACTCTACGAGACTCTCCCCATCGTCCCCCTCCGCGACGTCGTCGTGTTCCCGCACATGATGATGCCGTTCGTCATCGGGCGGCCCTCGTCGACGCGCGCGCTCGAGCACGCACTCGTGAAGGACAAGCGGATCTTCCTCGCGGCGCAGCACGACGCAGCGGTCGACGACCCCCAGCCGGCCGACATCTTCACGATGGGCTGCGTCGCCAACATCGTCCAGAGCCTGAAGCTGCCCGACGGCAACATCAAGGTCCTGGTCGAAGGCATCGAGCGCGCCCGGGCGGTCGAGTGGAAGGAAGACAAGGGCTTCTACCGCGTCGTCGTCAAGGTGATCCCGAAGAACAAAGAACCGGGCACCGACGCCGAGACGACCATGAGCCGCGTGGTGTCGCTCTTCGAGCAGTACGTGAAGCTCTCGAACAACCTGCACTACGACGCGATGATCGCCGCGGTGCGCGTGGACGACCCCGGCAAGCTCGCCGACACGATCGCCGCGCACCTCCTCGTCGGCGTCGACGAGAAGCAGAACCTGCTCGAGATCATCGCCCCCATCGAGCGCCTGAACCGCATCGCCGGCATCCTCGAAGCCGAGGTGGACAAGCTCCAGGTGGACCGCCGCATCCAGTCTCGCGTGAAGAAGCAGATGGAGAAGGCGCAGAAGGAGTACTACCTCAACGAGAAGATGAAGGCGATCCAGAAGGAGCTCGGGCGCAAGGACGAGAAGGGGAACGAGATCGACGAGCTGAAGAAGAAGATCGAACAGGCGAAGATGCCGGACGAGGTCGCCGAGAAGGCGGTGCAGGAATTGAAGCGGCTCGAGTCGATGCCGCCGATGTCGGCTGAAGCGACCGTCTCGCGCAACTACCTCGACTGGCTGATCGCGGTGCCGTGGCACAAGAAGACGAAAGAGAGCCGCGACCTCAAGCGCGCCGAGGCCGTCCTCAACGAGGACCATTACGGGCTCGAGAAGATCAAGGACCGGATCCTGGAGTTCCTGGCGGTCCGCGCGCTCATCAAGAAGCCCAAGGCGACGATCCTGACGTTCTCCGGCCCCCCGGGAGTCGGCAAGACCTCGCTCGCCAAGTCGATCGCGCGCGCGATGAACCGCAAGTTCGTCCGGCTGTCGCTCGGAGGCGTGCGCGACGAAGCGGAAATCCGCGGGCACCGGCGCACCTACATCGGCGCGTTCCCCGGCCAGATCATCCAGATGATGAAGAAGGCCGGGACGCAGAACCCCGTGTTCCTGCTCGACGAAGTCGACAAGATGTCGATGGACTTCCGCGGCGACCCGTCGGCGGCGCTCCTCGAGGTGCTGGATCCGGAACAGAACAACACGTTCCTCGACCACTACCTCGACGTCGAGTACGACCTGTCGAACGTCATGTTCATCTGCACGGCCAACGTGCTGCATACGATCCCGCAGGCGCTGCGCGACCGCATGGAAGTCCTCCAGCTCGCCGGCTACACCGAGCAGGAGAAGGTCGAGATCGCGCGGGTGTTCCTCTCGCCCAAGGCCATCGAGGGCACCGGGCTGACCCCCGCCAACCTCACGCTCCTCGACGAGGCGTTCCAGACGATCATCCAGCGCTACACGCGCGAGGCCGGCGTCCGCAGCCTCGAGCGCGAGATCTCGTCGATCTGCCGCAAGGTCGCGCGCAAGGTCGTCGTCCAGGGCAAGTCGTTCAGCGAAGAGATCAGCGCCGCCAAGGTGACCGAATACCTGGGCGTCCCCCGCTTCCGCCCGACGCTCATGGAGGAGAACAACGAGATCGGCGTGGCCACGGGCCTCGCCTGGACCGAGGTCGGCGGCGAGATTCTCGTGACGGAAGCGACGCTGATGCCGGGCAAGGGCCATCTGCGGCTGACGGGCAAGCTCGGCGACGTGATGCAGGAGTCGGCGCACGCCGCGATGAGCTACGTGCGATCGAAGTCAGAGGAGTTCGGCATCCCGAAGGACTTCAACCGCAAGACCGACGTGCACGTGCACGTGCCGGAAGGGGCCATTCCGAAGGACGGACCGTCGGCAGGGATCACGCTCGCGACCGCGCTCGTGTCGGCGATCGCGCGCATCCCGACCCGCAAGGACTTCGCCATGACCGGCGAGATCACGCTGCGCGGCAAGGTGCTGCCGATTGGCGGCGTGAAGGAAAAGGTCCTGGCCGCCCACCGCGCCGGGCTCAAGAACATCATCCTTCCCAAGGACAACGAGAAGGACCTCGCGGACATTCCGAAGAACGTGCTCGACGCGCTCGACATCTACATGGTGGAGACGATGGACGAGGTGCTGAAGCTCGCGCTGGCGGGACCGTTCCCCGTCCTCGGCGCAGCGACGCCGGCCGCCGCGGAAGTCGAGCCGGTCATCACGGACGACACTATTACGCACTGATGCCGACCCGCGCGCCTCGCAGCACGCGGTTCGCAGCTCGTGGCCGGCGGTTCAACGCACCTGGTTCTGGTTTTCGAGCAGCGAGCCGCGGGCAGCGAGCGGCGACACTGTGAAGCTCCTCAACGCCGACTTCGTGACCAGTGCGGCTCGCGCGGACGGAATCCCGCGCGACGAGGTTCCGCGGATCGCCCTCGCGGGTCGCTCCAATGTCGGCAAGTCGAGCCTGATTAACGCGCTCTGCCGGTCGAAGATCGCCCGCACGAGCGCGGCACCCGGCAAGACCCGGCTGGTCAACTTCTATCGGATCACAATGGAGGGCGGCCCTGGCGGTCCAGGGCGGTGGGCCGTCTACCTCGTGGATCTGCCCGGCTATGGATACGCGCGCGGCGGCGCGGACGCGGCCGCCGAGCTGGCCGCGATCGCCCAGGAGTACTACGAGGCGCGCGCGCCGCTCTCAGCGACCTTGATCCTGATCGACTCCAGACATCCCGGCTTGCGGGCCGACCTGGATGCGGTCAACTGGTTGAATCGACTGGACGTGGCATACCAGATCGTCGCCACGAAGATCGACAAGCTCTCGCGCAACGAGCGCGTGAAAAACCTGAAGACACTCGAAACAACGTTTGGAACAGCTGCCTTGCCGGTGTCGGCAACGAGCGGCGAAGGAATGGATGAATTGTGGAGAACGATAGCAAGAGTCGCGAGGATGGCGGAGTGACGGAAAAGGTGGCTGAACCCAAGGCCCCGGTGGCTGCCCCGGCCGAGCCCAAAGCGTCGGCAACCGCGACGGCGGACGCGCCGGCGCCGGCCCCGCCGCCGCTGCCGGTCGTCGAGCTCGGAACGCTCAAGGACATGAGCGTCACCGAGCTGACCAAGATCGCCAAGCAGCTCGACGTGCCCGGCGCGGGAGGCATGCGCAAACAGGAGCTCATCTTCGAGATCCTGCGCTCGCGCGCCGAGAAGAGCGGCCTCCTCTTCTCGGAGGGCGTGCTCGAGACCCTGCCCGACGGCTTCGGCTTCCTGCGCGCCCCCGACTACAACTACCTTCCCGGCCCGGACGACATCTACGTCTCTCCTTCCCAGATCCGCAAGTTCGATCTGCACACGGGCGACACGGTGTCGGGTCAAATCCGGCCGCCGAAGGACGGCGAACGGTACTTTGCGCTGATCAAGGTCGAGGCCATCAACTTCGAGCCGCCGGACCGGGTCCGCGAGAAGATCTTCTTCGAGAACCTCACGCCGCTCTACCCGCAGGAGCGGATCCGGCTCGAGACCGCGCCCGACAACCTGTCGGCCCGCGTGATGGACCTCATGGTCCCGATCGGCAAGGGCCAGCGTGGGCTGATCGTCGCGCCGCCGCGAACCGGCAAGACGATGCTGCTGCAGAACATCGCGAACAGCATCACGACGAACCATCCCGAGATCTACCTGATCGTGCTGCTCATCGATGAGCGGCCGGAGGAAGTCACCGACATGCAGCGGTCGGTGAAAGGCGAGGTTATTTCTTCGACGTTCGACGAGCCCGCGACGCGGCACGTCCAGGTGGCCGAGATGGTCATCGAAAAGGCCAAGCGCCTGGTCGAGCACAAGAAAGACGTCGTGATCCTTCTCGACTCGGTCACGCGCCTCGCGCGCGCCTATAACACGATCGTGCCGGCATCGGGCAAGGTGCTGTCGGGCGGCGTGGACAGCAATGCCCTGCAGCGCCCGAAGCGGTTCTTCGGCGCGGCGCGCAACATCGAATCCGGCGGCTCGCTCACGATCGTCGCCACCGCGCTCATCGACACCGGATCGCGGATGGACGAGGTGATCTTCGAAGAGTTCAAGGGCACGGGCAACCTGGAGATTCATCTCGATCGCAAGCTCACCGATCGCCGCGTATTTCCCTCCATCGACATTCAGAAGAGCGGCACGCGCAAGGAAGAGCTGCTCATCGTGAAGGAAGATCTCAATCGCGTCTGGGTCCTGCGCAAAGTCCTGACGCCGCTGTCGCCGACCGAAGCGATGGAGCTCCTGCTCTCGAAGATGGCCAAGACGAAGTCGAACGCGGAGTTCCTGGGATCGATGGCCAACGGGAAATAGAGCAGGGTGTTGAGGTGCGACGGGGCCATGGTGCCTGGTGCTTAGGTCGAGTACCGCTTTCGACGTTCGCCGCGTAAGCGCCGCGTTTCTGGGTGCCACTCGATGTTCGTCGGCGGCGATCATTGCCGGCCGGCCTCGCCGTCACGCAGCAACACGACATCCGATTCGATGCGCTCTCGCAGCACGGCGAGTTTCGATCCGTCAGGCGACCACCGGAACCGCACGACCCGCCCGTTCGAGAATGCGGTCATCAGGCGCGGCGCCGAGCCATCGAGCGGTTGGATCCGGATGTTGTCGGCGCCGTTCGCGCGCGCGCTGTAGGCGACTCCAGCGCCATCAGGCGTGAACCGGATTTCGCCGGCGGCGAACTCCCCAACGGCCTCGAGCACCTTTCGATCGGCCGTGGCCAGCGTGACGAGCACCAGCTTGCGCTCCACCCTTTGGGTGTCCGCCACACGAATCGCCACCACGACGCCGGCGGTAGTGCCGTCTGGGGAGAACGCGACGTTACTGACTGGCGTCGTCGGATTCAGTACCTCCGCGGCACCGCCGTCCTTACGAACGCGGAAGGTCTGTCCCGAGCTCTGAAAGGCCACCCATTGGCCATCGGGCGAACAGGTCGGTCCGAACGCGCGCGGCAGATCGGTCAGCTGCCGTGGCTCGGTGCCGTCGGCATTGATCCGCCAGACATTCTGCGTCGTCGCGCCGTTGCGGAATGGCCAGATGAATACGATCGAGCCATCGTCTCGACAGACATCCGGCATCGTCGGCGGCGAGCCGGGATCCGACACGAACACAGGCCGCTCCTGTCCATCCGCGGTGCGCAGGAGGAGCCGATTCTCGCGCGGATACAGGATCCCCCCGTCGGCGGTCCACGTGAACCCACGGATCGCCTGCCGCGATTCAAGGAAGGGCGTGGCCGCGGTGTGCGGTCCGCCGCCGCCGGGCAACATTTCCAGTGAGTCCGTGGTCTTGCTCAGCACACTCACCAGGCTGTGGCCATCGGCCGACAGCCGCAGGTCGACATAGTCGTTGGTGTCGTTGGTGATCGGTCGGAATGCGCCGGCGGGTACGACACCGCGCCAATCTGCCGTCGCGTCAGTCCGCCGCTTTTCGGCGCGTACAGCACCAGCAGCCAGCGCTGGTCCGAAGACCACTGAGGATTGTGCAACGTCATGTCGCTGGTAGACATGACGACGCGCTTCTGCCGCGAGCCCAGGTTGAAGACGGTCAGCTTGCCGAGGGCGTCGCTGGTGTATGTCTCGACGTACGCGATGAGCCGACCATCGGGCGACCAGGCTGGTGTCGATGAGTACGGCGTGGCTATTGGTTGGGTGATCAGCGTCTCTTCGTTGGTGCCGTCTGCGGCCGCGACGATGATGCTCATGACGCCCCGTGTCGGATAGTTGGCGCGCGCGAACGTCATCCGGTCTCCGGAAGGCGAAAACGTGATGTTCGAATCGACGTCCCTCGACACCAGCTGCCGCGCGCCGCCAAGCACTGGCGCGCGATACAAATTGAGCACGTTCGCCGACGGCCCGTCGGTGAGGCGCGAGTACACGTAGTTGCCGTCGGGTGAGAACGCCACGCTCGCGTAGGCGAGCGGCTGCGGCGGCGCGATTTGGGTGTCGCTGCCGGTCGCAATATTCCGCAGCCACAGGCCCGGCCCGCCGGGAGTCCGCTGCACGTTGACGATGAACCTGCCGTCAGGCGACACGGCGGCGAATGCGGCCGTGCCGGTGTTGGTCGCCTGGGCGATGGTGTACCGTTCGAATGCTTCCCGCCGTGTCGAGGCCCGGAACCAGAGTGCCACGGCCGCGATGACGAGCATCGTGACGCACGCGGCCACGATCAGAGGCCGGTGACGTCTCCCGTGCACGATCCCTCGAGCGACGTCGTCATCACGTGTCGGGCGTTTGAGATCGGCGAGAAGCTCCGCCGCGCTCTGATACCGGAGGGCACGGTCCTTCTCGAGGCACTTGCCGATGATCTGTGCGAGCCGGACAGGAAGCGCGCGGTACGAGGCGGTCGCCGCAGGCGGACGGTTCAGAATAGCATCGACCACGACGCCTGGTGTCGTGCCGCCGAATGGATGCACGCCGGTCGACATCTCGTACAGCACGATGCCGTACAAAAACAGATCAGAGCGCGCATCGAGCTCCTCCCCACGCACCTGCTCAGGGGACATGTAGGCGACGGTGCCGATCATCTCGCCGGCGCTCGTCAGCCGCTGGAGCGTGGTCTGTTCACCTGTCGGCGATGCCCAGGCGGCCGCTGTGGCGATGCCGAAGTCGAGGATCTTCGCCGGTCCGCGGCTGGTGACGAAGATGTTCCCAGGTTTGATGTCGCGGTGCAGGATGCCCTTCGAGTGCGCCGCGTCCAAGGCGTCGACGATCTCGAGACTGATGGCGATCACCGTCGGATAGGGCAATCCGCCGT
Source organism: uncultured Acidobacteriota bacterium (assembly GCA_963771395.1). GTDB lineage: Bacteria > Acidobacteriota > Vicinamibacteria > Vicinamibacterales > 2-12-FULL-66-21 > DATBJJ01. Next base: position 96,904 of record CAVYTY010000008.1, read on the forward strand.
CAGCGATCATTCGATCGAGGGCCGACCCCTCAAGATATTCCATGGCGATGAACGCACAGCCGTCGGCGGCGCCGAGGTCGTAGACCGTGCAGATGCCAGGATGGTTCAACGCTGAAGCCGCCTGCGCTTCGCGATGAAAGCGGCTGACGGCGACAGGATCGTGGGAAATCTCGTCGGATAGGAGCTTGATCGCAACGAACCGGTGGAGCCGGCAATCCTCAGCCTTGTAAACGACGCCCATCCCCCCACGGCCGAGGATCTCAAGCAGCCGATAGTGAGAGATGGTGCGCCCGGTCACGGCAGGTCAGGGATTATAGCCGCCTGCGAGGCGTCGTGCGAAGGCGGCGCGGTACGGGTCGTGGGGAGGCCTCGGCGCCACCGCGACGGAATACGCGCGATTTCTGGGCGAGATCGTCAATCCCAAAGCAGCTGACGGGCTTCGCCTAACGGCGGCAAGTTTCCCGATGATGACGCGACCAGTGGTGCTGGTCCCGGACGAAGTGGTGCCGGTCCCTGGCGACGGGGGAGCTCGCGGCCGGTTCGCGACCGTTTCGGATCAGTAATGATCAACGCCGTAGCGTTTGCCAATGTCCAGGGTCTGCCCAGAGGGGCCCAAGCAGCCGTAGGGACGCGATTTCGGCAGAAGAACGGGAAAGATGGCATCGGCCTCAGGCGGGTCTCCGTGTCTTTGCGCAGCGATTGCCAGCAAATCAGCGCGCACTCGAGCGAGAGGAACGCCGCGTGGATGTCGGCCCGCTTGTCATACCGCACCCGTAGGCGGCGAAACTGGCTGAACCAAGCAAGGGCACGATGTGACGGGTTCGAAGACCTCGCCGAATGGCGGCCGCGTCGTAACCGCGATCCCCGAGCACACAGTCTGGCCTACCTGGGAGGTGGCAGCGGCGAAAGTGGCGCGCCGCGGCTCGTCAACTTCGCGGCTCAGACGTCCGCTGAGGCGTGCGCGAGCCGCTCATTGCCGGAATAGACGACGAACCGCTGGCCGCGGATGAAGCCAATCAGCGTGAGGCCATACTCGCGCGCGAGCTCGACGGCCAGGCTGGATGGCGCGGACACCGACGCCACGACCGGCACGCCGGCGACGAGTGCCTTCTGGACGATCTCGAAGGCGCCGCGGCCGCTGACGAAGAGGATCTGGTGTGACAGCGGCAGCCGTCCGTCGAGCAGCGCACGTCCGATGACCTTGTCGACGGCGTTGTGACGGCCGACATCTTCGCGCACATCGATCAGCGCTCCGCTTCCGTCGAACAGCGCCGCCGCATGAAGGCCTCCCGTGCGGTCGAATACTGTTTGCCGGTCGCGAAAGACCGCGGGGAGACCGGTCAGAAGCGCGGGGCTGATGCGCACATCTTCAGCCGGGCGCTTGATGCCATCGACGCGGACCGCACAGATCGAAGTCTTGCCGCAAACCCCGCAGCTCGAGGCCGCGTAGAAGTGGCGCTGGAGTCGTGCCAGGTCAACGGTCTTTCCCGTGCGTAGCGTCACATCCACCACGTTGGCGCTCGGCTGCTTGTCGGCCCCATCACCATGGACGACGCTGATGATGTCGTCGCGTCCGGACACGATCCGCTCGGTGAACAAAAACCCGGCCGCCAGCTCGAAATCGTCGCCAGGCGTCCGCATGGTGACGCTGATCGACGTGCCGCCGACGCGGATCTCGATCGGCTCTTCGATCGCCACCTCGTCCTGCAGCCCTCGAGGGTCGCCCGCGTTCCATTCAACGACCGGCGTGGCCCTGACTTGTTCGGACAGCTTGAGCATGATTCAGACCTCGACTCCAGATGTCGCACGCGGCTCGAATTCGTAGAGCGACGCGGCGAGCCTTTTCAACCCACGATCGTGAGCGATGAGGTCGAGATGAAGTGAAGACCAGTCCGATAGCAAGAGGGTCTCGTTGCCCTCCCCGTCGTATGTCTTGAGGTAGCCGCCACAGGACTCGCAATGGTCGATGCGCAGGCCGGGTTCTCCCTCGATCGTCACACTCGCGAGCCGTTGAGAGTCGGTTTCACAGAACGGGCAGCCGGTTCGCTTGAACTGCCAGCGCGTGCCGCAGCAGCCGCACGAGAGCAGACGCCTGCGCCCGGGGTCGACGCCGACCAGTTGGGCCATCGCGGGCAGGGATCCGCACGTCGGGCAATACCTGCGACCCCACCGCTCCTCGTCTCGCCAACCGTCGAAGGCCTTCACCGCGGGACGGAGGAACCGCGCCATCGCCGTCCACGCCAGATAACGCAACAGCCCCGGGAACGGCGGCGTGACCGTCTCGTCGCCCAGCAGGAAGTTCACGATGCGGCGAGAGACGTCGGGCTCGCGCCGCAGTTCCGTGTGGAGCGCGCGGGCCTCCGCCGCGAGGCGTCCCGACGACGTGCCGGAGGCCAGCCTTTCGAGAAGCGCTGCCGCCATGCGCCCGCCTGGCTCGAGATCGACGAGTGCCTCGGCGCTCGACAGCAGCGGCACACCGGCGAGAAAATCCGAGCGGTAATCTTCCCAGTCGGGAATGCGGGCGTCGAGGGCGTCAATCGCCTCCGCCGCGCGATCGACCTGCGCGGAGAGGTCGGCGAGCGGCCGGAGATACGAATGCGCCCTCCACCCACGGATCCGGAGTCATCGACTCAATGTGCCTCGCTGGGCTGCGCGCTTGGAGAGAACCGGCATATGACGGGCCGCCAGGCCGAAGAGGAAGATCGTCGCGGCGATCAGGCCGATCGAGACGCCCCACTCGACGATCGACGGCGTGTAGCTCTCCGGTGCGACCCAGGGCATCCGGCCCCGGAAGGTCATCGCGAAGAGGACGACGTTCATGCGGTTGTACGCCACGCCGACGACCGTGAGGAGGGAGGCGACGAAGAGCACGTCGGCACGCTGCCGAAGCGACTTGCGGGCCAGCAGGATGAGCGGAAGCACGCCGCCGATGAGGATCTCGGCCGCGAACGCCATGCCGAGTCTTCCGGCGAAGGCTCCGGCGAGCTGGTTGCGGATCGCCATGTCTCCGAGGCGAAACACGAGGTAGACCAGGAGCGCCCAGAACGCGATCTGTCCGACCGAGGCGAGCCGCGTGAGCTCGAGCGGGCGGCGCCACCCCTTCGCGATCCACATGTCGATGAGGATCACGAGCGCGGTGCCGGCCGCGATCGACGACAGGAAGAAGGAGACGGGCATCACGGGAGACCACCACTGCGGGGCGAGCATGTTCGGCATCAGCAGGTACAGAGAGCCGAGCGAGCTCTGGTGCATGGTCGACAGCGTGACGGCGGCGATCGCGAGCATGATCGGCTCGGCCTTCTGGTCCCGCGCGCGGAAAACCCAGGCGAGGGCGCCGAAGACCACGGCCGTCGCGAGGGCGTAGAGCAGGTTGCGCGACAGCAGGTAGACGAACAGCGTCACCGCCGCCGCCACGTAGGCGCCGTTCCATCGCCGCAACGCCGCCGCGGCCCGCTGGAATCCCCAACGCCCGAAAGGCACCGGCAGGAACTCGAGCAGGAGGATCGTGACGTAGAGGCCGACGCACCACGACACCTCGAACATCGCCGAGTGCTCCGGAGCCTGCAGGGCGAGCTGGTAGGAGTTCCAGGGCAGGCCGAGGTCGGCGAGGAGAGTGACCATCACGAAGGAGTAGCTCAGGAGGCCCATCAGGACGGCGGTGCGGCCCAGCCCGTAGAGGTCCTTGCGCTGGAAGACATAGATCACGCCGGCCATCGCGAACGCGCCCGCGGCCACCGCGATCCACACCAGGTCGAAGAGGATCCACAGGCCCCACGGGTAGGTGTCGGAGAGGTTCGTGCTGCCGCCGAGCCCCAGCGCGAAGCGCGCGACGAACGTGACGGCGCCGAACGCCATGAGCAGGAGGAGGACCCAGTTGAAGGGGGTCAGCAGCTTGTTCCGGAGAGGCTCGAATTCGACGTGGCCGTGGGCGTCAGCCACCGCCTGAACCCGCTTCCGGAAGAAGGCGTACGCGGCGCCGAGCAGGGCGCCCACGGCCATCACGGCGGGGGGAACGGCGCCGAGCGCCGTCTTGGTGAAAGCCGGAAAGGGCTTCTCCCCGTACATCGGGAAGCCGAGTTTCTCGAACGGCACTCTCGACAGGTACAGCACGCTCGTCCCGCCCAGCTCCTTCTCTCCGTAGACGTGGTCGACGTATTTGTCGGGGCGGTCGGCGATGCGCTTGTGCGCGAGCGCCAGCATCTCGTCCCGGGTTCCGTAGCGCAGGGCGTCGGCGGGGCACGCCTTGACGCAGGCTGGAATCGCCATGGTGTTGGCGAACTGCTTGGCCGCATCCTCGGACAGGGCCTGCCCGTTGAACGCGACCGGCGCCGGCTGAACGGCGCGGTCAGCGCAGTGCGTGCACTTCGAGATCTTCGGGGCGCGCGTGTTCCAGTCCGCGGTCGGCACGTCCCAGGGACACGCCAGCATGCAGTAGCGGCAGCCGATGCACTCGTCGGCCGTCATACGACACCGGACCGTCGGGCTGCCGCTGGAGCGCCGTCGTCGGGCAGGCGGAGACGCAGGCCGGCTCCAGGCAGTGGAGGCACCGCTGCATCACGTAGGCGGAATCGAGCCCTCCCGGCTTCGCCGGGTTCTCCATCTCGATGAACGCGATGAGCGTGTAGGTCTTCGCGCTGAGCGCCGCCGGGTTCTGGAAGCCCAGGTCGGCCTCCAACTCGGTCTCCTCGCCCTCGCGCTCGTTCCACTGCTTGCAGGCCACCTGGCAGGCCCGGCAGCCGATGCAGTTGGCGATGTCGATCAGCGTCGCCCTGATCGGGCCTGCGGCGGCGGCGTCACTCATGTGCGTCCCCTCGGAGATCCGGATCGTCGCGCGGCCGAGCGGCCGGTCTTGACCACGTTGACGAGGCAGGCCTTGGTCTCCTGGGTTCCCGCTCCAGGATCGGTGGCGTCGATGGTGATGTGGTTGACGCTCGGGCCGGTCGACAGCCCCTGGAAGCCCCAGTTGTACGGCATCCAGACGACGGTGACCTCCTGGTCGCCGATTTTCAGCGCCTTCATGCGAGGCGTGACGAGGGCCTTGACCTCGAGCTCACCGCGCGCCGACGAGACCCGGACCCAGTCCCCCGATTTGATCTCGAGCTTCTCGGCGAGGGCGACCGGCAGCTCCAGCATCGGTTCGGGGACGAGCTCGTTGAGCCAGGGGATATTCCGCGTCGTCGAGCCGCAGCACCAGTGTTCGGCGACCGTCGACGTCATCAGCACGTAAGGGAACTTGTCGACGGTGCCAATGGGCTGATGCGATGCGACGCGCGGATACTTGAGCGTCGGGTTGCTCTTCACGCGCGGGTGAAGGATGTTTTCCACCGGGCTCTCAACGGGCTCGTACATCTCCGGCAGCGGGCCGTCCTTCGGCACGTAGGCCACGTCGCGCCAATAATCGGTGTACCTCGCGTCCGGGTCCGAGTAGACGGCCGCGAAGAGGCGCCCGACGCCCTCCGCGCCCAGGTGGAAGGCCCGCTGGCCGTTCGGCGTGTCGGGGCCGTCGGTCACGACGGGGACGTCCGGCACGTCGTGTCCCGTCCAGCGCTTCGCCTGCTCGTCCCACCAGACGATGGGTTTCGAGCCCGGATACGGCTTGCCGTTCCGGTCGCACGACGCGCGGTTGTAGAGGATGCGCATGTTGTTGGGCCAGGTCCACCCGAAGCCCGGATAGAGGCCGAGTCCTCCCGGATCCGTGGTCGAGTCGCGACGCTTCGAGAGGTTCTCGCCGTTGGCGAAGACGCCCGCGTAGATCCAGGCGCCCGACGACGTGGAACCGTCGGCCCGAAGATCGCTGACCTTGCGGATCAGATCGCCCTTCTTGAGGCCGGTCTCCGGGTTGTCGCGCACGGCGTAGCCATTGATCTCGCGCAGGACGTCCTCGGCCGTGGTGTAGGTCCAGGACGCCTTCCGGATGATCTCGTCCCTCGGCTCCTTCGAGTCCTTGACCAGATCGCGCACTTTGCGGAAGACGAGGTCTACGATCTCGCCGTCCGGTTTGGCTTGCCCCGGCGGCTTCACGGCGGCGTGGCGCCATTGCACCATGCCGCCCGAGTTGCTGATCGTCCCGTTCTTTTCCATGAAGAACGCCGCGGGCAGCAGGATCACCTCGGTGTTGATGGACTTCGGGTCGACGCCGGGCCGGCGCCAGAACGCCGCGGTCTCGGTCTCCCAGATCTCCTGGACCACGAGCGTCTCGAGCTTCGCCATCGCGTCGAACGTCAGCTTGAGGTTGGGCAGGGTGACCGCGGGATTCTGGCCGACGATCCAGAGGAGCTTCAGCTTCCCGGCGAGGGCATCCTCGAACATCGGCAGGGTGCCGTAGTCCTTGGCAGCGTCCCGCTTGGGCAGCCACGCATAGGCATAGTCGTTCTCGGCGGTGGCCGCCTCTCCGAAGAACGCCTTGAGCGTGTTGACGAGGATACCGGCTGTCGGCGATCCCGTTCTTGCGCACGTAGTGGTAGATCGTCGGCTCGGCATTGGTCGGCGAGTTGAGGTAGCCCGGCATGTAGTTGTAGAGCACCGCCATGTCGCACGCGCCCTGCACGTTCGGCTCGCCGCGCAGCGCGTTGACGCCGCCTCCGGGCTTGCCGATGTTGCCGAGCAGCAGCTGCAGGATCGTGAACGACCGGATTCCCTGCACGCCGGTCGTGTGCTGGGTCATGCCGAGCGCATAGAGGATGGATCCCGGCCGGTTCTTCGCCATCATCTCGGCGATCTGCCGGATCTGATCGGCCGGAATGCCGGTGATCTGCTCGCCCATCTCCAGCGTGTACCGCGAGACGAAGGTCTTCAGGCGCGAGAAAATGCAGTGCGGGTCATCCAGGCTCCTGGCGACACGCGGCTTGCCCTTCGCGTCGAGCTGGTATCCCCAGGTCTTGGTGTCGTACTTGTGGTTCTCCGCGTCGTACCCGCTGAAGACCCCATCCTTGAAGTCGAACGCCTCGTCGCCCAGGTAGAGGGCGTTGGTGTGGGTGACGACGTAATCCTCGTCGTACAGCTTGTTGACGAGGATGTGGTTGATCATCGTGTTCTGGAACGCCGCGTCGGTGCCGGGCCGGATGCGCGCGTACACGTCCGCCCCCGCCGAGGTCCGGGTGTAGCGCGGATCGACGTGGATGATCTTCGCCCCGTTCTCCTGGGCCTTCCGGATCCACTTGTAGGCCATGGGGTGGTTCTCGGCGACGTTGCTGCCTTCCACCAGGATCGTCTTGCAGTTCTGCAGGTCGACCCAGTGGTTGGTCATCGCTCCCCGTCCGAATGAGGCCCCCAGACCGGGGACCGTGGGGCTATGTCAAAGCCGGGCCTGGTGCTCGACATATGCCATGCCGAGCAGCCGGGCCGCCTTCTGAAAGAGGTAACACTCCTCGTTGGTGTTCTGCGCGCCGCCCATGAATCCCATGGCGTCGGTGCGATTGACGGGCACCTCTGCGTTGCGGTTCTCCTGAGGCACGAACCGTGGGGCGCTCTGGCTCCGATCACCCGCAGCGTGATCCACGACGAGTTTAGGCGCATCCACCTTCTCGGTGGTGATCCAGTTCTCGTCGCGCGTCTTGCGAACCTTCTGGGCCACCCGTGAGATGGCGTCGTCCCAGGAGATGTCCTCCCAGTGATCGCTGCCCGGCGCCCG
>CAVYTY010000009.1:0-124156 GCA_963771395.1 uncultured Acidobacteriota bacterium
GTGTTTCCGCCCATCGGCATGCAGAACAATCCCTGCATGAAGCAGGACCGGCAGCTGGCAGCTTGGCATGGATGGACTCTGACCCTCCCCTATCGCATTCCGAACCTGCGCGTCGAGAACGGGCCGGCGAAGGCGCACGTCCGGATCGGATGGCTGCGGGCCGTCGCGAACGTCTGGCACGCGTTTGCGGTGCAATCGTTCACCGACGAGTTGGCGGCCGCGGCCAAGCGCGATCGCGTCGAGTACTCTCCTCGACCTCATCGGCGCGCCGCGCGTCATCGACCTCGGCAAAGAAGGCGTGGCGAATGCGGGCCGCCGGCAATCCGAACTTCCCGTTCGACACCGCCAGGCTGCGCCACGTGATCGAGCTCGTCGCCGAACGATCGGGCTGGGCGAAGAAGAACCCGGGCAACGGCCGTGCGCTCGGCATCGCGGCCCACTACAGCTTCCTGTCTACGTGGCCGCGGTCGTCGAAGTCGAAACGGACGCGAATGGCGCCGTTCGGATTCCCCGCGTCGACATCGCTGTCGATGACGGATCATGACCGGGATCGGGTTCGGGCGCAGTTCGAAGGCGCGGCGGTTTTCGGCACGAGCCTCGCGCTGATGGAGAAATGACCGCTGCCGCGGGCCGGATCCAGCAGACGAACTTCAACACGTATCCAGTCGCGCGGATCACCGAAGCGCCGTACCAGACCCACGTGCACCTGGTGGACAGCGGCGGACCGCGGGCGTCGGGGAGCCCGGCGTGCCGCCGATCGCGCCCGCCCTGTGCAACGCGGTGTTCGCCTCCACCGGGAACGCGTGCGCGACCTGCCGATTCGGAAGAGCCTGGCGGCTGCGACGAGCGCCTGATGCGAGCCGTGGACAACACGGGCTGAGGGCAGTCGGAGGGGACGGGAGGCAACGGGTTCAACACGAAGGCACGGAGACGAACGAAGACGCACGAGACTACCGGCAATTGCACGACACCCCACGGCGCGCGTCTCGGTGACAACCCGAGTGATCCTCTTTTTTCTCCTGGTCGCCGCGGAACGGACTGTAGTGGGCCGCACGCAGACATCAACCGACTGAGACCCGATCGCGCGAGCTACTGGGGACCGATCGCGTCGCCGGCCCTGGCCGGCGAGCCGAGTCCCGCGCGAAGCGCGGCGCGATCGGTATCAGAACCTCGCGATCCAGCGCAGCCTCCGCGCGTCTTCGTTCGTCTTCGTTCCTCCGTGTTGAACCCGTTAACTCCGTCGCCTCCATAACTCCATCTCGACGAGTGACACCATGTCGACAGGTCACTCCCCCTCGACAGGCGACGCTGACACCGCCCCACACGACTCGCGCACGATCAGCTCAAGTGGAGCAGGAGTCGCTCGCCGGCAGAGTCGCCGCGCGCGACGCGCTCCAGCATCGCGCCAAGCGCCGCGTCCCCGATCTGCCGCGTCGGCTGCCGCAGCGTCGTCAGCGGCACCGGCAGCAGCCGGCGAACTCTACGTCGTCGATGCCGACGAGCCGGAGTCGCCGCGGAATCGCGTGACCGAGCCGCAGCAGCGTCGGCATCAAGCGCGCCGCGGTGCGGTCGTTGGCGCAGACGATGGCGTCGGGACGGGCGGCCTCCATGAATGGCGGACGGCCACGGCGATCGGCCGGGTCGAGGCGGTGGATGAGCGCGCGATCGACGGGTGCATGCCGCGGCGTACAACGCTTCCCGGTAACCGGCCTCGCGCGCATCGACCGTGGCGGCCGCGTGCGGCATGCCGACGAACGCGACGCGCCGGCTGCCCAGCCGCAGGACATGCTCGGTGATCACGTAGCCGGCGCGGCGGTTGTCGATGCCGACCAGATCGTGGTGGCCGCGGCGCGGGTAGGGCAGCGACCGTGCGGTCGAGCAGCACGACAGGGATGCGCGCGGCGTCGAGCGCGTCGCGATCCGCAGGTTGACATCGTCTGTCGCCGCCGTGAACTCGAGCGGCGCGAAGAACACGCCGGAGACGCGGCGCTCGATGTACTGCCGGCACAACTGCCAGGCGCGATCCTCCTTCGACGCCGCCGGCGCCGCTCGGGCTGCCCCAGAGCAGCGCGTGCTGGCGCGCCAGCGGCGACGCCATCATGCCCTGACAGATCGGCTCGAAGATCTCGGTCTCGCCGAGGTCGGGAATCAGCAGGCCGAACGACAGGGCGCCGGGAGCGCTGGCGGCCTCGCACATAGGTGCCCGAGCCGGCGCGGCGCTCGACCAAGCCCGGCGCCTGCAGGTCGCGCACCGCCCGCCCGACGGTGATCCGCGACGCCCCGAACGTCCGCCCCAGCTCCGCCTCGCTCGGCAGCCGGTCCCCCCGTTTGAGCCGGCCCGACTGGATCTCCCGCGCCAGCGCCTGCGTAGACCTGCCGGTGCTTGGGCGTGGGCGCCTCTGCTGTCTTCATGAGCAAAATGATATGACAGCTTTGTGACATTTGCAAACATCCATGCGCCATCCTTGCGAACATTTGCCATAATTGTTCGTAATATAGGCTCATCTGCCAGGTGCCGCTTTGACTCTTGGAGGGCGGCCTGCTACGATTGGTGGCAGTTAATTGATATAGCTGCTTACGGCAGCTGGCGAGGGACCCATGTTGTCGACACCCGCGCCTCCGAAGCACTTTCTCGTCGCATCGGACTTCGACCAGACGCTCAGCTTCAACGATTCTGGAGCGGTGCTGAGCGAGCTGATTGGCGCGTCGCGATTCGAGGAAAAAGTCGACGGCCTCGCGCGCAGCAACATGGTTCAGCAGGGCGGCGAGCTCGCCTACCTGATTCGTCACGACCCGGAGTTCCGCGGCGTCCGGCGCGAGCACCTCGAAGAGACGGGCCGGCGCGTGCGGCTGCGGAGCAACATGCCGGCGCTCGTCGACCTGCTCGCACGCGGCGTCGACGGACATCGGTTCTCGTTCTTCGTGATCTCGGCGGCGCCGCGCGAGGTCATTCAGTCCGCGCTCGCCGGCGTCGTCGCGCCGGACCACATCTTCGGAACAGAGCTCGAGTACGACGACCACACGGGTGAAGTGCGATCCGTCAAGCGCGTGCCGGCGGGTTACGGCAAGGTCGCCGTCGTCGAGGAGCTGGAAGACCGGCTCGGGATCGGGCCGGATCGAACGATCTACGTCGGGGACGGCAGCTCGGACGTCCACGTGATGCTGCACGTCAACAACCGCAAGGGTTTCACGATTGCGGTCTCCGAGAACAAGCAGCTCGCGCGCATCGCGAAGACCACGCTCCTGAGCGACGACGCGTCGAGCGTGATGGTGCCGATTCTCGAGAAGGTGCTCGGGTGGGGGACGAGCGATATCCGATCGCTCTTCGAATCGAACGGCCTGAAGCTGCACGAGTGGGAAAAGGCCCGCACGGACCGGGTGACGGTTCGGGAATCCTCGATGCCGTCGGACGCGGCGGTGGCGTGAGCGGAGCGATGTGACGATGATTGAGTATCTCGGTTGGACTGCGACAGCGGTGTTCGTCGGGTCGTACTTCTGCGCCCGAGCGGAGATGCTGAAGCGCGTCCAGATGCTCGGCGCGCTGATGTGGGTCGCCTACGGCGTCCTCATCGGCGCCTCGCCCGTCATCGCCGCCAACGTGCTCGTGTTCGCGGCCGCGGCGTGGACGATGGCCCGCCGGGAACAGACGCCGGCGCCTCTACTTCTTCGGCGGCGGCTGAAAGAGCAGCGGCGCGAGCTGAGCCAGGTCCTGGCGCCACAGGCCCCAGACGTGGGCGAACCCGGGGGTTTCCGTGTCGGTGAATCGAATGTCCTTTGACTTCAGCCAGTCCTTGAACTGACGATTGACGCCCAGCAAGCCATCCTCGGTTCCGCAGGCGACGAGCAGCATGCGCAGCTGAGTGTTCGCTTTTGCGTCGAGGCCCGGAAAGTTCCTGGCGAACGCCGCCGGCTCCACCGGGGGAGGAGGCGCGCCGCCGGCGCCACGGCCGCCGCCGCCGACGCCGGGCCACATCACGAACGCCCCGCTGAACGAGGCCACGTAGGCGAAGCGATCGAGGTGGTTGAGGCCGGTGAACAGCGCCTCGGCTCCGCCCATCGACAACCCTGCGATCGCGCGTTGATTGCGGTCGGTCGTGACGCGGTAGTTCTTCTCGACCTGCGGCATCACCTCGTCGAGGAGGGCCTTGACGAAGTTCGGGATCATCTGGTCGCCACCGAGGTTCCCTCGCCCACTCGTCAGCATGTCGGCCGTGCCGTAGCCGAGCGTGTTCACCATGATCATGGGCCTGGCCTTGCCCTGCGTGATGAGGTTGTCGAGGATTGTGTTCGCCGCGCCCGCCGACAGCCACCCGGCTGCGTCGTCGCCCAGACCGTGCAGCAGGTAGAGGACGGGATAGGGCTCCTTGCGGTTGCGATCGTAGTCGGGCGGCGTGTAGACGTAGTAGTCGCGGTCGTCGCCGACAACGGCCGACGTGTAGAAGTGGCGCGAGATCGTGCCTTTCGGTCCCGGGCCCGGATCCCAGATCGCCGCGCCCGGCACACGAAACTGGTTCTGCCATCCACCGCGGTAGGACGTCTTCAATACCCGTTGCCCGGGTCGTTGAACGTCGCGCCGTCCACCGAGAAGCTGTACGTGTAGATGTCCGGCTTCAGCACGCCGGTCGTCGCGGTCCACACGCCTTGTTCGTCTCTCTGCATCGGCAGTTTCTGGCCGAAGCCCACCACGATCACATCCTTCGCGTTCGGCGCCCGGAGGCGGAACGTGACCGTGCCGTCGGCCGCAATCTCCGGCGATCGGACCTGGGCTCCGCGCCCGCCACCGGGCGGCTGAGCGGTCGCAATCGCGGGAGCGACGATCGAAACGAAAACGAGTAGGAGAGCAACTGGGCTCAGTCGCATCGTGGGTCTCATCGGGGCCTCACATGAGCTGGGGAGCGACTCGGAATCGCGACGTCTCCCGGCACGAAGTCGGACTATTCTATGACCGTCTGTGAGGCAAATACATCATGCAATCAGCAAAGGTAAGCGCCCTCGGGCTGGCCATTCTCGCCTCGACGCTGTTCCCGGTCCCGAACATTTCGGCGCTGCAGGACCCCGCCGGCCGCCAGGGCGGCCGAGGCGGTCGTGGAAACGAGGTTGCCGGGCCGCGCGTCAATGCCCTGGTCATCACCGGCGGCGGGTTCCACGACTATCCGCTTCAAGCCAAGGTGCTCGTCGACTCCGTCTCGAAGGTGCTCCCCGTCGACTGGACAGTGGCGATTCAGGGCGGACGAGGCACAACCGGGAAGCAACCGCTGCTCGAGAACCCGGCCTGGGCCAAGGGGTTCGACATCGTGGTGCACAACCAATGCTTCGCCGATACCACCGACGAGGCGCTCATTCAAAGGATCACGTCGGCTCAACGGGGCGGGCCAGCCGCGATTGTGATCCACTGCGCGATGCACACCTACCGCGCCTCGACTGCGGACACGTGGCGCGAATTCCTGGGCGTCACCACGCGCCGCCACACCAAGGCGCACAACATCTCCGTCAAGGTCGCGGCGAAGGACCACAGCATCATGAAGGGCTTCAAGGAGGACTGGGTGACGCCGGTCGACGAGCTCTACGTGATCGACAAGTTCTGGCCCAACTCCACCGCGCTCGCGACGGCCGTCAGCCCCGAGGACCAGAAAGAGTATCCCCTCGTCTGGGTCAGCAACTACGGCGGCACGCGCGTTTTCGGCACGACCCTCGGGCACGGCAACGACACGTGGAACGACCCGGTCTTTCAGGACCTCCTCGGGCGCGCGTTCAAGTGGGCCGTGAAGCGGGAGTGAGCGAGCAGAAGCTCGTGGAACGACGCTGTTACCCGCACTTGTACGAGTTCGCAACGGAGATCGGGCCAGCATCGGTACTTCGGGTGGGTCGGATACGAGCAGAGCGGCAGGCTCTTGTCGCCGGCGGTGACGACCACGGACATGCCGGGCGCGGCCTTGCGCTCGACCCAGTTCGCCAGCAGGGCGAATCGGTCGAACGTATTGGGAATGGGACCGACGGGCACCGTCTTCCCTTCCCCATCGACGCCGTAGTTTCTCCCGCTGAGCCCGTGGCCCGCCTGCGGCATCACGAACAGCCTGGCGAACCCATCGACGCTCGCTCGTCCCATCGTGTCGATGAGCGACTGGTAGTAGTCCAGTTGCGCGCCGGGAGACGCCAGCGTGTCGTCGGTGCCGATAGTCACGATCATCTTCCCGCCACGCTTCGCGAAGCGGCTCAAATCGGCGGCCGTCGAGTCGAGCCACGGCGACAGTTCCTGGCGCCTGGCATTCAGCGCACCGCCTTCCACATAGTCCAGCGGGTTGGCGGCCAGGTTGCGCATCAGGAACCCGGTGATGCCGAGTACGCCGAGATGCGAATGCATCGGCGCGTCAGCCGCGGCGCCCTCCTGCCCACGGAACCGCACGTCCGATATCAGGCCGCTCCCTGACGGATCGGTGTTCGGCAGCCACATTCCGAACGTTCTGACGCCGTTGGCGAGCGGAGAAGCAAACGCGTAGCGGCTGTAGACGAACTCGAGCGTCGAGATCTGTCCGTCGTTGAGGCAGGCGGCTGCCGTCGTGTTTGCCGGATCGGGATCGACGTTGTCCGGACATCGTTTGGCCATCCACGGACGTCGCCCACTCGCCCCCTGTTTCACGTCGAAGATGGCCCGGCACGCCATGTAGTTGTTGATGATCCCGTCGGCGAGGCCATCGAGTCCGTCGCATTGCCGCATGAACTCGCCGCGGATCGCGTTCACCTTGGCGCGCGTCACCCAGTTGGCCAGCGGCTTCTCCTGGATCCGGACGAGCGCCGGCGCGAGCATGAGCGACGAGAAGTTGACGATGGGCACGTTCGAGATGATGCCGTCGTAGTCGTCTGGATAGCGCTCGGCCACGGTCAATGCTTCCCGGCCGCCCTGCGACGTGCCGATGTAGTAGCTCACGCGCGGCTTGTGACCGTACATCCGCTCGACGAGCACCATCGCGGCATCGTGCGTCTTCTTCATCTGCATGTAGCCGAGGTTCTTGACCGCCTCGTCCACGAGCGTCCATTCCGGCGCATCTTTCAGGCTGTGGCCTGAGTCGCTTCCGTAGGTGACGATGCCCTGTGCGGGCCCCGGACCGCCACGCCCTCCGGTGAGGTTCGGGATCGCGCCGTTCATCCCGCCGCCCCCCAACTGCGCGGCGCGCAGCGTCCACGCCGCTGGAAAGACGACGCGGAAGTTGATGGGCCTGGCTGCGGGGTCGATCGGCGCCATCGAGCCGTCGATCGTGCAGAACGCCGGCGTGGTGTCGGCAACGGCCGTCCATCTGGGTTCGTTCAACGCGAGGCTCGAGACCGGCTCGCCGATAGCGCGTGCCGGAATGGTCGTGCCCAGCTTCGTGGCAGTGCAGTCGGCCTCGGTGATGGTCTTGCGCTCGCCGATGTCCGGCAGCTGAGCGCTCACCGCCTGAGGAGCGCTCTGAGCGCCGAGGCCTACGCCAGGCACGATTGGCGCAACGAGGAGCGCGGCGAGGGCGACCTTCCACACTGAGTTCATCGACAGAGTATCAGGCTCAGGGCCGAAGCTCAGGGCTCAGGGCTCGGCTCAGGACTGCGTCGACCACTCGAGGTCTGAGCCCTCACCCTGAACCTTCCACGTTAGAATGCTGTCCGTGACCTCCTCCCGCACCCAGGTCGGCATCGTCGGCGCTGGCCCTGCCGGACTGATGCTCGGGCAGCTGCTGCATCTCGAGGGAATCGACTCGGTCATCCTCGAAAAGCGCAGCCGTCCGTATGTGATCGAGCGGGTCCGCGCCGGCGTGCTCGAGCAGGGCACCGTCGATCTGATGCGCGAAGTCGGCGTCGGCGGGCGGCTCGCGCGCGAGGGGCTGCGGCACGAAGGCATCTGTCTTGCCTTCAACGGCGCGCGCCATCGGATCGACATGGCCAGCCTGACGGGTGGGCGCGCGATTACCATCTACGGACAGAACGAGGTGGTCCACGATCTCGTCGAAGCGCGCCTCATGACTGGCCGCCCGCTGCTCTTCGAGGTCGAGGACGTCAGCATCCACGACCTCGAGTCGCGCGCTCCGGCTATCCGCTACCGGGCTGACGGCACGGCGCACGAGGTGCGGTGCGACGTCATCGCGGGCTGCGATGGATTCCACGGCATCTGCCGGCCATCGATCCCCGCCAGCCGGCTGCGCCTCTACGAACGCGTCTACCCGTTTGGCTGGCTAGGAATCCTGGCGGAAGCGGCGCCCTCGTCTGACGAGCTGGTCTACAGCCTTCACGACAACGGTTTCGCGCTCTTCAGCATGCGCTCACCGCAGGTCACGCGGCTCTACCTCCAGTGTGCGCCGGACGAGGATGTGTCCCGGTGGAGCGACGACCGCATCTGGGCCGAACTCGGCACGCGTCTCTCGACCGACGATGGGTGGAGGCCGAACGAGGGGCCGATCCTTCAGAAGGGCGTCACGGGGATGCGCAGTTTCGTCGCCGAGCCGATGCGCTTCGAGCGCCTGTTCCTCGCCGGTGATGCGGCGCACATCGTTCCGCCGACTGGCGCCAAGGGGCTCAATCTCGCGATGGCCGACGTCTACAGGTTGTCTGGCGCACTGGCCGAGTTCTATCGCTCGCGGAGCGAGCGTCTGCTCGACCGCTACTCGGAGCGCGCGCTCGCCCGGACATGGCGGGCACAGCGCTTCTCGTGGTGGATGACGTCGATGCTGCATCGAGCCGACACCGACAACCCCTTCGATCACCGGCGGCAGGTCGCGGAACTGGAGTATCTTGTCAGCTCGCGCGCGGCCATGACGAGCCTCGCCGAAAGCTACACAGGGGCGCCGTTCGACGCATGAGCGAGCTGACGACACTCTCCGACGCCATCTCACGGTTCGTTCGGCCTGGCCACCGCGTAGCCCTCGAGGGCTTCACCCACCTGATCCCCTTCGCCGCCGGCCACGAGATCATCCGGCAGCGCATCTCGGATCTGACGCTCGTGCGCATGACGCCGGACCTCCTGTACGACCAGATGATCGGCAGCGGCTGCGCGCGCAAGCTCGTCTTCTCCTGGGGGGGCAACCCCGGCGTCGGTTCGCTGCACCGCTTCCGCGATGCGGTCGAACGGGGTTGGCCGCATCGGCTCGAGATCGAAGAGCACAGCCATTCCGCGATGGCGCACGCCTACGCCGCCGGCGCCGCCGGCATGCCGTGCGCGATCTTCCGCGGCTACCGCGGATCCGATCTCCCGAAGGTCAACCCGAACATCAAGTTCATCACGTGCCCGTTCAGCGGCGAGGAGCTGGCATCGGTGCCCGCGCACCGGCCGGATGTCTCGATCATCCACGCGCAGAAGGCCGACCGTGCCGGCAACGTGCTGCTCGAAGGCATCATCGGCGTGCAGAAGGAGGCAGTTCTGGCGGCGAAGACCGCCATCGTGACGGTCGAGGAGATCGTCGACCGCTTCGAGGGCCTCGGCACGAACGTGGTGATCCTCCCCTCCTGGACCGTCCACGCCATCGTCGCCGTGCCGGGCGGGGCACATCCCTCCTACGCGCACGGCTACTATCCGCGCGACAACGCGTTCTACGTCGGGTGGGACGCGATCTCTCGGGAACGCGATACCTTTCAGCACTGGATTCAGAAGCACGTGATGGAGGGGCGGCCCGAAGCGTTCAAGGACCGCGCCTACACGGGCGCCGCCTCGAGGCACGCGTGACCGGCTCGACGTACTCGGCCTCGGAGATGATGACCGTCGCGGCGGCACGCGCCCTGCGGAACGACGACATCTGCTTTGTCGGGATCGGTCTGCCCTCGGCCGCGTGCAATCTCGCCCGGCTGACGCACGCGCCTCGGCTGACGCTCGTCTACGAATCCGGCACGCTCGAGACCAAGCCCACCGTGTTGCCGCTCTCGATCGGCGACGGCGAGCTCTGCGAGACCGCGCTCACGACGGTGTCGGTGCCGGAGATGTTTCAGGACCGGTTGCAGGGCGGGCGCATCACGGTGGGGTTCCTGGGCGGGGCGCAGATCGATCGCTTCGGGAACCTGAACAGCACAGTGATTGGGCCGTACGACACGCCCAAGGTCCGGCTGCCGGGGAGCGGGGGCGCGACCGAGATCGCGACGGGATGCCGGCGCATCTACGTCGTGATGCGACACAACCCGCGGGCGTTCGTGCGGAGCCTCGCATTCGTGACGTCGCTCGGACATGGCGTCACCGGCCGCGAGCGGCGGGCGATGGGGATCGCGACCGAGGGCCCGACGCTCGTCGTGACCGATCTCTGCACGATGACGCCAGACGCCGAGACGAAGGAATTCGAAGTGGTGAGCCTGCATCCCGGCGTCACCCGCGACCAAGTGCGAGAGAATACCGGGTGGGAGGTGCGATTCGCCGCCGAAGTCGGCGAGACGCCGGTGCCCGCTAAGGGTGAGCTTGAAACGTTGAGAGCTCTCAACGAGCGGACGGCTGCGGCGCACGGAACGGCCGCGGCAGAATAAGCGCCAAGCCGCTCAACGATGAGCACCGAGGAAGCGCCTGCGGCCCGAGCGCGGTCCGCCTTCGCCAAGGCTTCGGCGGGACAGGCGCGCTATTGCCGAAGGAGAGCGAGCGACAGCCTTGAGCCGCCGGGAGCGCGCACGCGCGAGCGGCATGCGCTTGGGGGTGGGGCCCCAAGCGCAGTGATTGAAGTGGGGCCCCGCGAGCATTGAGTAATGCGGACGGAATCCTACGATTTGGTTCTCTATCCATATGAGCATGACCACCAACGAAGCCGGCACCCAACCCAAACTGCTCTACCCCCCATACCAGTCGACGATCCGGCGCGCGCCGGCGCAGCCGCTCATCCGGCTGCCGCTGAGCTTCGGCGACCTCGCCGCACCGGTGTACGGGTATCTTCCGCTCGGCGAGACCGACAACGATCTGACGCGCCAGCACGCGGGCGAACCGCTCGGCGAACGCATCGTCGTCGCGGGCCAGGTCGTCGACGAGGATGGCCGGCCGGTGCCGCATACGCTCGTCGAGATCTGGCAGTGCAACGCCGCCGGACGGTACCTGCACGCACGAGACGATCACCCGGCGCCGCTCGACCCGAACTTCTCCGGCGGCGGCCGGATGGTGACCGACGCCCAGGGCCAGTACCAGTTCACTACGATAAAGCCCGGCGCCTACCCCTGGCGGAACCACCACAACGCGTGGCGCCCGGCGCACATCCATTTCTCGCTGTTCGGCACGTCTTTCCAGTCGCGCCTCGTGACGCAGATGTACTTCCCGAACGATCCGCTGTTTCCGTTCGACCCGATCATGCAATCGGTGCCCGACGCGCGTGCGCGCGAGCAATTGGTGTCCAGATTCGATCTGGAATTGACGAAACCCGAGTGGGCGCTCGGCTACAGGTTCGATATCGTGCTGCGGGGACGCAATTCGACGCCGTTCGAGGGTAGGACGTAGAAGAAATGCTGAATGCTGATTGATGAATGCTGAAGTAAACGCTGAATTCAGAATTCACTTCAGCATTCAGCATTCAGCATTCAGCATTGCGATTATCCCCCAATGGTGCCGGCTTTGATCTTGTAGTTGCCTTCGGCGTCCTGCTCGCGATACTGCTTGTGGCAGGCCGAGCACGTTCCACCGATCGCTTTCAGCGCGGGTGCCGCGACGGCCGCATCGACGGGATCGGACGCCACGAGCTTCTCGAATGCCTCAATCTTCGCGAGCGACTCCTGGTTCATCTTGATCGCGTCGTCCTTCTTGTGCAGGACCCAGAAAGACTGTGTGTCCGCGACCGCCGCTTTCAGGGCCGGCAGCTCTTTCCTGACATCCGCGTACGCGCCAGATGCGAAGGCCTTCCCGATCGTTCGCATGGCCGCTCCGGCCGGCTTCATCGCCTTGTCGTATTCCTCCGGGGTCGATACCTTCATCTGAGCGACCGCGAGAGCGCCTGACATCGCAATCAGCATAGCCCCGGCATACACGCCAACACGCATAACAGCCTCCTCCTCGAGAGTCCTTCGCAAAGACTCCAACATTATGACACGAGACGGTTTCGTGGCGACGCCAGGCCTATTTCGGCGCCCTGGTCGCGCGCCAGGTCGTCTCGACACCGCCCGCTTTCGCGGTACCCGCCATGGTGTCGCCCGTCACGCGCCCCGTGTACGGCGTGCCGCCGACCGTGAAGCTGAGCTCGTCGCCCCGTACGCGGCCGTTCTCGATAGCGGCCGTGCCGAGCGTGCCGCTGACGAGTTGATACTGCTGCTTGAGCATCAGGGGACCCTGGGGCGTCTCCCAGGTCCCATCGACTTTCGCCGGAACGAAATAGAGCAGGACGGTGCACCAGCTCGTGCAATCGTCGGAGATCGTCGTCGTCTCGTCGGCAGTCCACTCCTCGATGGCGAACGTGTTGGCCACGATGCGTGTCCCGGGAGTGAGCGCCGCGAACTTGTCCCGCAGCTTCAGCAGGTTATCGGGCAGGAGGAACAGCGCCAGGACGGTGGCCTGCTGGAACTCCGCGGCGTACATGTCGCCCTGGATGAAAGTCGCCTTGTCGCTGACGCCCGCCTTGGCCGCGTTCTTCTTCGAGAGCTCGACCATGTCCGGGTTGTATTCGACGCCCAGGGCCCGCGCGCCGCGCTTCGCTGCGGCAATCACGTTGCGTCCATCGCCGGAACCGAGGTCGACCACGAAGTCCGCCGTCGTGACCTTGGCCACGTCGAGCATTTTTTCTACAGTCGCCTCCGGGCTCGGCACCCAGACGACGTCCTTCCCCGGCTGACCAACCCTGGGCTCGTATTGACCCGGCAGGGGCGCGGTCTGGCCCGTGGCCGTGGTCGTGGCCGTCTGCGCACCGGTGACCGCCGGAATCGTCGTCAGCCCCACCACGAGACACGTATTCACAAGTACGCGCAATGCTTTCATGTTCAAGACTCCCAAAATGACTCCGCGACTCCGCTTCCTTTGTGAGCCCTCTCCGAGAGCTCCATCGCCTCAGAAACTCGCCCTGCACTCAAAGCTGGATGCCTCGTCCGTGCTCCCTTGCCCCTTGTAGCGCGCGACGAGCGGGTACTGGCAGAGCGGCCGCGTCCGCACCTTGCCGCTTTCGTCGCGGCGGAAGGCCCCGAGCGTCTCCGGCGCGCGGCCCTGCTCGACCCACGCGAGCAGGGCGTCGATCGGATTTCGAGGTGCAGGACCCGTGCCGCCGGCGCAATGGCCCACGCCCGGTGCCATGAACAGCCGGATGAAGGCGCCTGTTTTTTGAGACCCGCCCACCTGCTGTTGCACCCGCGTGTAGTAGTCGATCGTGCCTTCAGCGTAGATCAGCGGATCGGCCCAGCCGTGCCAGAGGATCAACTTTCCCCCCCGATCGCGGAACGCCGAGAGGCTCGGATTGTCCGTGCCAAAGACCGCGCCGAACTGCTCCACGGACTGGTCCCACAACTGCTCGTACGACGCGTACGTCAGCGTCGTCCAGTCCCACTGCGGGTTCTGCGTGAGGAAGTAGCGGAACCAGTCGAGCGTGATAGCGAACGGCCGGCCGGTCAACGGGGTCCCGCTGGTGGCGCTCAGCGCGAAGCCCGCTCCGCGAGGGAGCCCATACCAGAGAAACGATCCGTCCCTTCGCTTGGGGCCCTCCCAGATTCTTCTGATGACCGCGGCGTCGGCATCCGTGATCGGCCCGCATCCGTTCGGGGAGGTCCCGACGAGCGCCTTCGGATCGTAGGTGCAGCGGCGCGGGTCTTCGAGCACGCGGTCTTTGACCGCGTCGATCGTGTCGCACGCCTCGATGGCCGCGGCCGTCGCTGCCTCGAACTTGCACTGCGGGACGAAGTTCTTCGCTTCGAGCATCACCAGATGTCCCCAGAGCTGCTCGACGTGGAGCTTCGGCCAGTTGATTGCGGGGGCGCCGGAAAGAATCCCGTGGTAGTCGTCCGGAAAACGCTGCGCTTCGGATAGACCCTGGCGGCCCCCCGTCGAACATCCGTTGAAGTAGGCGTAGCGCGGCGGCTTGCCGTAGAACTCCCCGGTCAGCGCCTTCCCCGTGACGGTCATCTCGTGGATGCCGAGGTAGGCATTGTCGCGGATGGCGTGCCAGTTCAACCTGCCGTTCGCATCGAGCGCGAAGCTGCCGCTTCCGCCTTCGTGACCGGTGTCGGTCGCGCCGGCGGCGTACCCGGCCGCGAGCGGCTGTCGTACACCGTTCGCGCTCCCGCCCGAGAAACCTCCTCCACCGGTGCCCTGGAATCGACCGTTCCACCCTTTCATTGGCAGTCCGATGAACACCTTGATCTGATCGCCGGCTGGCGGATGCGTCACAGTCGCCGTGACGCGGCAGGAGGGTGGCGTCTGGCCGGCGCCCGGTTCGACAACCGCAGCATCGATGGTCGTGTCGGGCAGAACAACCGAGCGCAGGCTCTCGCACGAGCGCACGGGATCGGCATCGACGAAGAGCGCTTTGGGAATATTGACCGGCTCGGGCGGAGGTCCGCCTCGGCCGCCAGGCGGCTGATCGGCTCGCTGCGCCATCCCCCACGATGCGGCCGCCCCCAGCAACAGGGCCGCGAGCACCGCGACGCTTCGCCTCATGAGGCGTGAAGGTAGTCCGATTCCGAGCCGTTGTTCAAGGGAATACTGGGCTGCGGTGAAAGGCTTTTGGACGGTGCAAGTCGGGGGTTGTCTACCCGTTTGTGAGATAGCTTCCAGTGGCGAGTAGGGAGCGGGGACGAACCCCGCTCCCCATCAGCGACACCCAGCGCGTATCATGCGACGTCAGAACGTGAATCGCAGGGCGAACTGCCAATTGCGCTGCGGATCGGCATTGAAGTACGCGGTCGAGTTGATCCGGCCGGCGTTGGTGTTGTTATTGCCCGGCACGCCCACTTCGGAGTCAGGGTTACCGAGATTCACGTGGTTGAAGAGATTGACGGCCTCGAGGCGGAGCTCGATCATCTGACTCCCCGACATCCGGAAGTGCTTGAAGAGCGACGCGTCCACTCTCCAATATCCGGGCCCGCGGAGCGCGTTCCGCTCCATGTCCCCGAAGGTTCCGCGCGCCGGCCGCGAAAAAGCGCTCCCTGACGAGCCGATCGGCGTCGCATTGAACCACTGGTCGCGGGTCTGCGGGCCCTCCGGGTCGCCCGTCAGATTCGGCCGGTTGTTGCCGCCCGTATCGCGGTCGGCCCCCGCGTCCCTGTAGTTGACGCTGAACGGGAGTCCGCTCTGGATGATCGTATTGGTGTTGAACTGCCAACCGCCAATGAACGCGTCCGCGACAGGAGAGATGGACGACAGGTACCGTTTGTCACGCCCCACCGGCAGCTCGGCCACGAGCGAAAAGACGAAGTTGTGCGTGCGGTCCCAATCGGCTGGTCCCTTGTTCATTTCCACGTCGTAGTAGAAGTAGTCCCCGCTCTCCTGGACCTGCCGCTGCAAGGTGTAGTTCATCTTCACGGAATACCCGTGCGAGAACCGCTTGTTGAACTTCGCCTGCAGCGAGTCATAAGCGTTGTTCGCGCAGTTGCAGAAAAAGTCGATCCCCTGTGTCCAGCCGAACGCCCCGCCGAGTCCGAGGTCGTTGCCGACGCCCCCGGCGAAAAACGGCTTTCTGTTGTTCTGCGGCACATTCGGGTAGCCATCCAGGGTGGGCTGATTGATGTTGATGGCCGGGCCGTCGCCCGCAAAGACGTTTCTGCCACGGTTTCCGACGTACCCGACCTCGACCGACATCGTGTCGCTCAACTGACGCTGCACGATCACGTTGAACGCATCCACCGTGGGCGGCCGCTGCTTCTCCGGGAGGGCGCGCGCGAACACGCCATCCGGCAGCGCGAATCGGCCGTTCTGCGGGACCGTGGGGAAGACTGGTGGCGGCGGCCCCTGCGCGAGCGTGAACACGCGTTCGAAATTCTCCGGCGCGTTGAGCTCCTGCACCGACAAGACGGGCAGGTTCTGAGTCACGCTGTGGCCGAAGAGCGACCCGAACACGCCGAGGTCGTAGCTGCGGCCGTATCCGGCTCGGATGACCGTCTTGCTGTCGATCTGATACGTCGCGCCAACGCGGGGCGCCCAGTTGAGCTTGTTCTCGACGCCGCCATTGAGCGGAATGCCGCCCACACCCACGACCCTGATCTCGCCCGTGGCCAGATCGAGGTACCCGGCATTGCCGGCCTCGTTGATCGTCTGCGGGTTGATGATGTCGAGCCGCAGCCCGTAGTTGAGCGTCAACTTCTCGTTCGTGCGCCACGTGTCCTGCGCGTAGTAAGCGGTCCGCCACTGCTCTTCCCGGGCGTTGAAGTTCTGGCTCACGTACCGCCTGAGCCGAGTGACGTCGCCCAGCAGGAATGTGGCAAGGCCAAGGCCGCCCCCGGACGGTCCGCGGGTGCGGTCCACGTTGAACGTCAACTCGCCCGACCGATGAGCGTCGCTCGGCACCCTGAGGTTGTTCGCCCGCCGGATATCGAGACCCGCCTTGAAGCTGTGATTGCCGACCATCTTGGTGATGTTGCCGACCAGCTGCCACTGCTTTTCATCCTGGTCGAGCGGACAGTTGCAGCGGTTGACACCCAGGCCCGAACCAATGTTGAAGCCGCGGTCCCCTTCGATGAAGCCGGCAAACAGCCCCGAGCTGAACGT
Source organism: uncultured Acidobacteriota bacterium (assembly GCA_963771395.1). GTDB lineage: Bacteria > Acidobacteriota > Vicinamibacteria > Vicinamibacterales > 2-12-FULL-66-21 > DATBJJ01. The sequence continues at coordinate 16,592 of CAVYTY010000009.1, forward strand.
CGAATCGACGTTGAGCCCGGGAATTCCCGCGTCGGCGGCCGGCGTCGTGCCGAAGTCGAACGGCAGGACCGCGACCTTGTACTTGAACCAGCCGAACCTGAAATCGGCCAGCAGCGTCGACGAGAACGCGCGATCGAGGCCGAGCGCAAGACTCTGGTTCTTCACGTCCGAGACGCCCCCCAGCGTCACGAGCTCCTGCCCGCCCCCTGCGCCGAAAGCCGTGGGGCCGTCCCGGAAGAAGTCACCGACGCTGTAGCGGCCAAAGGTGTTCATGTTGTCGCCGATGCGCGCGTCCAGCCGCACGTTGACCGAGTCTTCCTTGAACTCTTCCGATCCTGACGACTGAAAGTTTTCCCTCGTGCCGCCGTCGCGACCCGGAGCGTTCGGCCTGGGCACGAGCGCCAGGATCCGCTGCGCCTGAGGCGACAGGCGGTTGGTGGGGATGACGTTGCCCGCAAACTGCTGCCGCACGGCCGGAGCGCCAGTCGCCGGATCGAAGATGTTGATGCCATATGCGCTCAGATCTCCCGCCCGGGCCGCATCCGTGGGTACGGTCAGCAAGCGCGTGCCACCGACCGTGCTGCGCGTTCCCTGGTAATCGCCGAAGAAGAACACCTTGTTCTCGACGATCTTGCCGCCGAACGAGCCGCCATACTGGTTCTTCTTCGTGTCGGGGAGAAACTTGCCGGTCGACGGGTCGGGCTGGAACTGCGTAAACGGGTTGCGCGCCTGGAACTGGTCGCTCTGATAGAACTCGAACCCGCTTCCGAACCACTGGTTCCTGCCGGACTTGGTCTGCACCGACACGACGCCCGCTGTCGCCTGGCCGAACTCCGCGTCGTAGTTCTGCGACGTGATCTTCGTTTCGCCAATCGACTCGAGCGTGGGATTGATGACGATGATGCCCAGGATGGGGTCACGGTTCTCCGTCCCGTCCAGCTGGTAACCCGTGCCGCTGAAATGCTGGCCGTTGACCATCGTCTGCGTCGAGCCCTGCGGGTTTTCGCTGGCCGCGTGCTGCCACTGAAGCTGCTGTGTGCCGGGGGTCAGCAGGATGAACTTGGTGAAGTTGCGATCGAGCACCGGGAGTTCCGTGATCTGCTTGGAATCGAAGTTGGTGGAGACGTCGGCGCGATCCGTCTTGAGCAACGGAGATCCGCCGGTCACCTCGACCTGCTCGGTGAGTGCGCCGAGCTGCAGCTCGAAGTCGACGCGAGTCTGCGTGTCGACGCTCACGCGAACCTCACGAAGGACGGCGGACTTGAAGTTCGCGAGCTCGGCTTTCACCTCGTAGGTCCCGGGCAGGAGGCGGTCCTTGACGTAGAATCCGGACTCGTTCGACACGACCGCATCGACGGTCTTGCGCTCGAGGCTTGTGACGGTGACCGTGGCGCCAGGCACGCTGGCCCCCGAGGAGTCCTTGACGATCCCCGCGATGCTTCCCGACACCGCCTGTGCGGCGGCATCCGAGGCAGGCGCGGCAAGCAACAGCGCGCAGAGCGCTAGGCCAATTCGTATCGGGTGTGTGGTCTTCGCGGCCGTCGAGCAGAACACATGAGCCATGGGAGTCCTCCTCGCTCCCTCGAGGCTGTTGTGCAGCTTCAAACGGTCGTGCAGTCCTTCCGCCTTCGCGGAAGTTTCGGCTGAGCACCGAAACTTTGTCGGAGGCTGATCGGAGCTACATGGGCTTGAAGAGTCTCCTCAACAGATCCTCGGGACGCGATCCTTGAGCGGATGCTAGCATTAATCAATTACCCGTCAACAACAATGCGCCCAAGCTCTGCAGTTACCGGCACATAGAGCTACTTCTGCGCGCCTTCCTTGATTGTCACTACGCGACGACCTTGCACGTTGGTGAGCGACTCGATGCGGCCACTCGGCCATGCAATCTCGACCCGATCGGCCGCCGACTGTCCGCCCAATCCGAAGTGCAGCCGGAGGTCGTCGTGCGAGTAGTAACTGGACTGGCTCAGTACCGCGCGGGCCTGTCGCAGACCGCCAGACGAGAGGACGACTGTCGCCCCGATGGCGGAGCGATTCGACGCCGTGCCTTCGAGCTTGATGACGATCCAGCCGTGGCCGCCCGAGGTACTCGTTCTCGAGGAGGGACGGCGGCTCGTTCATGTTCATGACGAGGACGTCGACGTCGCCGTCATTATCGACGTCTCCGAAGGCCGCGCCACGGCTCGAATGAGGTGTTGAGGCGTCGCCGCTCTGGTTCGTGACGTTCACGAAAGCGGAGCCGTCCGTGTTCCGGAAGACGAGCCGCGGGCCCCGATGGGGATACTGCGGCAGCATCCGCTCGATTTCCGGGTACACGTTCCCGGTGACGTAGAAAAGATCCTGCAGGCCGTCGTTGTCCAGGTCCGGCAGACCCGTCCCCCATTCCACGTACCGGTTCTCGACCGCGAGCCCCGCAGTGGCGGCGACATCCTCGAACAAGCCTTTGCCGAGGTTGCGATAGAGAGATGGAATATCGTCGGCGAAGTGCGTTTTGAGCAGATCGAGCAGGCCGTCGCGGTTGTAGTCGCCGACGGCGACACCCATGCCCGCCTGGGGATTGCCGTTCTCGCCGTAGGCGGCGCCGCTCTCCACGGCTGCGTCTGTGAACGTGCCATCCTGATTGTTGCGGTACAGGATCGCGGCCGTGGAGTCGGAGGCCACGTAAATGTCGGGCCAGCCATCGGCGTTCAGATCGGTCGCGACGGCGGTCATCGGATAGCGCCCGGTGACCTTCGCGATCCCGGAAGTCTCCGAGACATCGGCGAAGGTTCCGCCGCCTCGATTGTGATAGAGCAGATTGGTGTCGGTCGGAAGTCCCTTGGGCCCGCAATTGACGGGGATCCCCTTCCAGAGGCAGTTGGGTCCTTTCCCCGGCTCGGCAGCCGCCGCGAGATCGAATCGCAGGTAATTGGCGACGAAGAGATCGAGCCGGCCGTCGCGATCGTAATCCACGAAGGTGCAGCCCGAGCCCCAGCGGACGGCTCGTGTCGCCAGCCCGGCCCGATCGGTCGCGTCCTCGAACGTGCCGCCGCGATTCTTGTAGAGCACGTTCCGGCCGTAGTAGGTGATGAACAGGTCTGTCCAGCCGTCGTTGTCGTAGTCACCGGCGCACACGCTCGAGGCCCAGCCGGTCCGCCGAAGGCCTGCGGCATCGGTCACGTCCACGAAGGTCCCGTTCCGCATGTTCCGGTACAAACGGTTGGTTGGCCGAGAGCCCGGCGCGTAGCTCACTTCCTCCCTCGTGCCTTCGCTCAGTCGCGTTCCGGTGAGCGTCAGGGCGTCCAGCCATCCATCGTTGTCGTAGTCGACGAGGGCCACGCCGGAGCCGTTGGTCTCGATGATGAACCGCTTGCGGTCGATCCCGCCATAGACCACCGGGTCGCGCAGGCCTGCACGCTCCGCCACATCGGCAAACGTGACCCGCCAGGTCGACGGCACGCTCGGGGAGGCTGGCTGCTGCACACCCGATACGCGCGCACCCGTGACGCCAGCCGCCAGCAGGCCGGCGCAGACGACCAGCACCGCCAAGCCGACGCAAGAAGCCCGTATCAGCAGTAGTTGACGAGACGGAGGCGGGCGGCGCACTTGAGTGCTCAGCGGCCCGGCTGCCCCTGCAGGCGCTCGGCGATGTCGAAATGGCGCTTCGCGTCCGCCGGCCTGCCCATCTGCTGCAGCAGTTGCCCGAGAAGGTAGTGGGCCGACCGGTTGTTGGGATCGTACTGAATGGCCCGCGTGAGCATTCCTTCCGCGGTGGCGGGCTGCCCCTTTTTCATGTACGCCTTCCCGAGCAGGATGTAGGGTGCGCTGTAGAACGGATTCAGCCAGATCGATTTCTGCAGCGCGGCAATTCCTTCGTCCCACTTCGACTGCCGTTGCCATGCGTCGCCGAGCTGGGACCAGGCCAGCGCATTGCCAGGGTTCAAGGAAATCTCGCGCATGGTGAGCGCGATGGCTTCGTCCAGACGGCCCCGAAACAACGCGATCTGGCCGAGGAGGATATGCGCCTGCGGAAGCTTCGGGTCTTTTTCAATCGCCCGCTTCAACTCGTCCTCGGCTTGAGATTCGAACTCGAGCCGGATCATCATCTGCGCCGCGAGCAGATGCGCGGCGGCGGAGTCGGAGGCGACGCCGAACACCCGGGCGAACGTCTCCCTGGCGCGATCGACCTGGCGTGTCTGCACGTACGCCTGTCCGAGGACGTACCCGAGCTCGGCGTTGTCAGCCGCCCACTTTCGCGTCGCCTCCAGCAGCGGCACGGCGTCGGGGAAGCGGCCCATCACGAAATAGGAGAGCCCGAGGACCTGGACCGCTTCGCGCCGCTCGAGCGATCCTTCCGGCAATCTCTCGACTACCGGCTCCAACCGCTCGATGGCATGCAGATGATCATCGGCGTGGTAATACGCCACGCCGAGCAGGTGGGACACTTCCGGCTGCGCCGGCTCGCCGAGCGCCTTGAGCCTCTCGATCGCCGCCTGCGGTTTCCCCTGGTTGATCAACAGGCGCGCCTGCGCGAGCACAGTCGCCGAGTCGTCGCTCTGCCTCTTGTCCCCTGCCTCCTGTCTGGTGGGACCAGCGACGTCCTGTGCGGCGATAGAGATCGACCCGACCAACGCGAGCGAGACTGCTGCAAGGGCGCCGAACCACGACCGGCCACTAGATCCGTAGAACCTCATGGCCGTGGCGGCACGGCAACGCCGCTGCCCTCTTTCAACGTGACGATCCGATCGATCCCGACGTCAGTCCACATTTCTTCGAGGCCGTTGGGCCAGCGGATCTCCAGCCGCTCGATGCGCGTCGCGTCCCCCAGGCCGAAATGGACGCGCTGATCGTTTTGCGAATAATAGCTCCCGCCGCCCCGCACTTCCTGTACCTGACGTCCGGCGGCGGTGACGAGACGAACGCGTGCGCCGATGGCGCTCCGATTCGAGCGTGTGCCCACCAGTTTCAGGACCAGCCAGTGCGCATCGGCCGGGGAGTCGAGCGTGAAGAGATCCGGTGTGTCGTGGACATTGTTGACAACGATGTCGAGGTCGCCGTCGTTGTCCAGGTCGGCAAACGCCGCGCCCCGGCCGGCTTTCGGCGTCGTGGCCGGAGCCCCGAGACGTTCGGTGACGTCCTGGAATCTTCCGTTGCGCAGATTCCGATACACGACCTTCCGCTGCTTGTATCCGGCCTCGGTCTGGAGACGCTCGACCTCCGGGTAGACATGACCGTTGACGAGGAACAGATCGAGCCACCCATCCTTGTCGAGGTCGAGGAAGCCGACGCCCCACCCGAGCCACCTGGTGTTGAGGCCGATGCCGCCCGCAAACGTGCGGTCCTCGCAGAAACCCTTGCCGTTGTTGGCGTACAGCGTCGACGTATCGCCCGCAAAGTTGGTCTTGAAGATGTCGGCCGTCCCGTCGCGATCGTAATCCCCGATGGCGACGCCCATGCCGGCCTGCGGTTTTCCGTCCTGGCTGTACGCGCAGCCCGCCCCGATCGCCACGTCCGTGAACGTGCCGTCGGCGTGATTCAGATAGAGCGCACTTGGATTCGAGTCGTTGGCGACATAGAGATCGACCCAGCCGTCGTCGTTGAAATCGAGCGTGCTGACTCCGAGCCCGTAGGTGCCCTTCGCGCGGGTGATGCCGGCCCTGTCGGACACGTCCTCGAACGTGCCCTTGCCCGTGTTGCGGTACAGCACGTTCTTTCCTCCCGGAAGCCCCGGGGGCCCGCACGCGACGGGGATGCCCTTGTATCGACAGAGGCCAGACTCGGGAACGGGCGCCGAGGCGAGATCGAAGTCGATGTAATTGGCCGCGAACAGGTCCAGGCGGCCGTCGCGATCGTAGTCGAGAAAGGCGCACCCCGCACCCCACCGGGGCTTGGTCGTCGAGAGGCCCGCGATGGCGGTGACGTCTTCGAAGGTGTTGTTGCCGCGATTGCGGTAGAGATGGTTCTGTCCCCAATACGTGACGAACAGATCGTCGAAGCCGTCGTTGTCGTAGTCCCCGGCGCACGCCCCTTGCCCCCACCCGCTCTTGGTCAGGCCGGCCTTGTCCGTCACGTCTTCGAAAGTGCCGTCGCGCCTGTTTCGATACAGATGATTGGTCGGCGCGCCGCCGCGCGGAAAGCCCTCGAGCACGGATCCATTGACGAGGAAGACGTCGAGCCAGCCATCCGCATCGAAGTCCAGGACGGCGACGCCAGCGCCGGTCGTCTCGAGTAGATACTTGTTGGTCTCCGTGCCGCCGAACACGGTGACCGCCGTCAGCCCGGCCTCGCGCGCGGTGTTCCGGAACGAGAAGCCCAGCGGTTGGACTTCCAGCCCGGCTTCCACCCCGGCGTGTGCGTGCCATTCTCCCGCGCCGATCGCGGCTGCGGCGAGCGTCAGCGTTGCGATCGTCAGCAGACGGTGGCGGAGCACTCGAGCGTTCACGGCTTGCCGTCCGGCGGGCGCAGGTGAGGGGCGAGCCGGCGCGCTTCGGCGAAATGGATTCCCGCTTCGGCCTGGGCGCCCCTCCGCCGCAGCGCCAGGGCCAGCTGATAGTGCGCCTGGGGATTCTCTGGCGCGAGGCGCACGGCCTCGCGGAATCTCTCGATGGCGCCGGCCTCGTCGCCGGCCTTCAGTTTCTGGAGCCCCACGCTCACCGCAAAGGTCGAGGCCTGCGCGTCCGCCGTCCTCTTGTTCAGCCGATCCGCTTCGGCGAGCTCCGCCTCGGCGGCCTGATCCTGTCCCTGCTGTTTCAGTATCTGACCGAGACTCAGATGCGCTTCTGCGGACGTCGGCTGGTATTTGATGGCCTGCCGGAACTGCGACACCGCGTCGCTGAACGCGCCTTGCTGCTTCAGGACCGTGCCGAGCATGTAGTGTGCGTCGGCGTAGTCCGGTTTGCGCGCAAGGGCGTCGCGGAATTGTTGCGCGGCCTCGTCCGCCCGCCCGGTCTGCCAGAGGACGACGCCCAGCGTGAAGGGTGCCTCCGGCAATGCTGGATCGAGCCGCGCGGCCTTGCGCAGCTCGATCTCGGCAGCAGCAAAATCGTCTTGCTGCTTCAGCGCCAGCCCGAGGTTGTAGACCGCTTCGGCGTTGGCCGGATCGATCTCGATGAGAGCCCGGTACACCGCCACGGCCCCCGCAAGGTTGCCCTGCTGCATCAGGGTGGTCCCCAGGTTCAGCCGCGCCGGAAGGTAGGTCGGCTGCGCCGTGACGAGTTGCTGAAGGACCGCCACGGCTTCATCGCCGCGACCTTTGTGCGACAGAGCCAGGCCCAGGCTGTTCTGAACGTCCGGCGCAGTCGGGTCGATGCGGACGGCGGCCTGCAGGTGGGCAACCGCGCCGTCGAGATCGCCGTATGCCTCGAGGGCGACGCCGAGACGAGCCTGTATCACGGCCAGCCGCGGGTTCAACTGGGCCGCTTTCTGCAGCTGCTCGATCGCGGGCTCCAGCCGTCCGTGCTGTTGAAGCGTCAAGCCGAGATAGTACCGGGCTTCGGCATGATCCGGCCGCAGCCTGACGGCGGCTTGCAACGGTGGAAGAGCTCCGGCGAAATCCCTCGTCCACCAACGGGTGGCGCCAAGGTGGTACTGCGCGTCGAAGAGCTCCGGATCGAGTTGGACGGCCTCTTCGAATTGGCGGATGGCCTCCGGCGTCTGGCCCTGCTGCCCCAGCACGAAGCCCAGGCGGTCGCGGGCCTCGGCCATGCGTGGCGCGTACTCAATCGCCTTGGTATACGAAGCGGCGGCCGCGGCGAAATCCTTCTGGCGCTCCCAGAGGAGCCCCAGCAGGAAGTGCGCTTCGGCGGAGGCGGGATCGCGCGCGAGCGCCGCCTCGATGTAGTCCCGCGCGCGCGATAGATCGCCAGCCTCGAGCGACGCCCGGCCCTGCTTCAGCTGGGAGAGGGTCGGCGTCGAGGCAGCGTGGTCGCGCGTGCCGCCTGCCGGCTGTGCCTGAACGGCGGCGGCGGACCACAGCAGGAGTGAGCCAATCGCCATCGCAGGCCAAGCCCTCCGATGATGCACTCCGTCATTCTACATCCCTGTAAACGCACCTATGTCCGAACGAGTTCAGCGCCCATACGGTTCGCATGATCAGCGCCAGGAGGAGACGAAGGGAGGAGACGAAGGGAGGAGACGAAGGCAACGGGTTCAACACGGAGGAACGAAGACGAACGGAGACGTAACGGAGAGATCGGTAGACAGCACCAAGTGAGACTGCTTGTGCCGCGACCCCGGAAACCGAAACCGGGTAGAAAGCACTTTCTTGAGACTGCTTGCATCGCGCGAAGCGCGCAAGCAGTCTGCAGCGTGACAGCCTCCGTGCGTCTTCGTTCGCTCCGTTGCTTCGTGTTGAACCCGTTTCCTCCGTTTCCTCCGCCGTCTCCTACTCAGCCCGCAGGAGCGCGGTGGGATCCGCGCGTGACGCGGATCGGGCAGGAAGAAAGGTGGCGACCGCAGCGACGATCAGCATCAGGACGCCCGCCGCCCCGAGCACGAACGGATCGGACGGGGCGGTACCGACGAACATCGACTGCAACCAGCGGCCGGCCACGACGGCGAGCGCACAGCCACACAACACGCCGACCGTGGCAACGCGGCCCGCTTCGCCCAGGATCATCGCCATCACCTGACCCGACCGTGCGCCGATCGCGATTCTGATTGCCATCTCGCGCCGCCGCTCCGCGATCGCGTGCGCGAAGACCGCATAGAGTCCGATCCCGGCCACACCGAGCGCGAGCACGCCGAAAAGAGACAGCAGAGCGGTGCCGAGGCGCCACGGGCGCATCTGCCGCTCGAGCAGGTCCGCGTAGGGACGCACTTCGACAAACGGCAGGTCGGTGCGACCGTCGAGGACCGCGCGCCGGATGGGCGCGATGAGGTTGTCGACATCGCTCGTCGCCCGGAGCAGGAGTCCCTGAACCCCGGGTCCGGGCGCGACACCGCCGGGCGGCGGCGGGATCTGCGAGAAGGGGACGTCAGTACTGCATCAGGCGATCTTCGATGCCGCCCGGCACGACCGATCGCTGACGGACGTCGCGCGCCACGCCGACGACCTCCCGGCACGGCACGGTGGTCGGTGGCCCGGGCGGACCTGCCGCCGTGAAGGGATCGAACGACGGATCGAACCCGATCCGGATGCACTTGCCGAGGGCGCTCTCTCCGGGCCACACCGAACGTGCCATGGTCTGGTTGACGATGACGACCGGCGCCGCGCGATCGTCGTCTTTGGTGAACCGTCGGCCCTGTACGACATCGATGCCGAGAATCTCGAAAAACTCTGGCGTGGCGGCGATGAGATGCGGCAGCTGCCCGTCGACGCTCGGAGACTCGGCCATTCCCGGCACGCCGATCGGCGGCACGTGAAATCCCGAGAACGGCACTGACTGAATCTTGGTTGCCAGCTCGACGCCGGGCATCGATCGCAGGCGCTCCAGCGCCGAACCGAAGATCTCACTCTGACCGGCGACGAACGCGGGTCCGCGCTCGAGGCCGACGAGCAATACCCGGTCCAGGCGCATGCCGAAGTCCTGCGCCATCAGGTTGTACAGACTGCGTCCGAAGAGGCCCGCGCCTGCAATCAACACGACCGACAGCGTTGTCTGCACCAGCAGCAGCATGGTGTAGGCGCGGCTGCGGCGCGCGCCGTGGCTCGCGCCCGAGAGATCCGCCGCCCGCACGTGACGGGGCAACTGCAGAAGGCCGACGACGGCCGCGATCGCGAGCGCTCCGAGTCCGGCGCCGAGCGCCGCCAGGACCGTGCGGCTCGTCAATCCTTCGTTCTCGATCACGCCTGTCAACACGAGCCGGCGGACCGCCTCGCCCAGCCAGGAGGACAGCGCCAGCGCACCTCCCGTCGCCATCGACGCCAGGATCGCCGCTTCGAGCAGGATTCGGGCGAAGAGACGTCCTCGCGTCGCGCCGAGGGCCGCGCGGATTGCGGACTCTCGTCGGACGCGGGTCCCGCGCACGAGGAGCAGCGTGGCCGCATTCGCGAGCCCGATGACCAGGACGAGGATCGACACGCCGGCAAGGGCAAAGGCGATCCGCCGTTCCGCGGGCGCCACGTCGCCACCGCCGAGGCCGACGAGCGAGACGCGGCGCTCCAGTGCAGCGCTCGCCTGCGCGGCCGCCGCCTCGTCTTTGCCAGGCGCGACCCGCGCGATGATGCTCACCACGTTCCGGAACGCGTCGAGATTCCAGCCCGGCGCGTCTCGCATAGCGGCGGCGATGGGCACCCACACGTCGACGCGCGTCGCGGAATGGCCGCTGAAGCCCGCAGGCATGACGCCCGGACACGACGAACTCGATCTGGTTGACGGTCAGGCGGCGGCCAAGCACCGCGGGATCTCCGCCGAAAGCCGCGATCCAGAACGCGTGGCTGATGACGGCCGTCCCGCTCGAGACGTGGTCGTCCCCGGGTTCGATGGCGCGGCCCAGACGGGGAGCGGCGCCGAGGACGGCGAAGTACGCCCCCGACACCAGCATGGCCTGGGCGCGCGTCTGCTCGCCCGACACAATCACCGTCGTCGACGTCCGGCGCCATGCCGCCACCTGCGAGAACGCCGGCACCTGCCCGCGGATCGTGTCGAAGGCCACATAGGAGGTCGTCGTCATTCCCGCCCCGCGGGTGGCGTCGCCGGGAACCTCGAAGGCGAGCGTGAAGAGCCGATCGGGACGAACGACGTGACGGGTGGGAGTCAGGATCGCGCGATCGATGAGCCCGAAGACCGCCAGGTTGGCGCCGACGGCCACGGCAGCGTGAGCGGTGCCGAACGTGGTGACCGGCGTCGCCAGGAGCGCACGAGCGGCGTCGGTCAGGTGGAACGGAGGCGTTCGAGCATGAGTGGGTCTCCGCATGAACTGTATTCGCATACCCACGGGAAAGTTCCGGAGATTCACGAGAAGCTGTCTCATAGACCCGCCGCTCGTGCTAAGGCGCGAGTGACTTCGAGCGAGCCACGCGATGGCCCGCCACGCCAAGGCTTCGGCGAGTCTCGCCGTAGTGCTTCGCGCGGAGGCGGAAGCGCGCCGGCGAAGCGGCGCGCGAGAGCGCTGTAGGGGAGTCCGCCTTCGCCAAGGCTACGGCGGACATCGCCGAAGCTATAGCGCAGGCGTGCCGAGGGCGAAGCCTCGGATGAGACTCGTCCCTGAATGTGTCGCCTAGGCGAAGTGCACCCACAACCCAATCGTGAACAGCGCCAGCGCGATCGTCGCCACCGCCTGCATCGTGAATACGGAGCGGGCAATGCCGGCGGCGGGCCGGTAGGGTTGGTCGAGCGTGGCAAATGTCAGGCCTCGGAGCTTGGCCATCGACTCGGGCGCGGTGGCGAGCGACACCGTGACGAGGATCACGAGGCTGATGGCGAACAGCAGGATGGCAAAGTGGAGGAAGTTGATGTTGACGAGCGACATCAGCAGTGGCGACCCCGAGACGAAGGCGGCGCCGCGGTTCAGCTCGAAGAGGAAACGGGCAGCGCCGAGCACTGCGCCGACGACGAGCGACGCGATTGCTCCAGACCGATTGGCGCGCGTCCAGAACACACCGACGAGAAAGACCGCGGCGATCGGCGGGCTGATGTACGCCTGCACGCTCTGAAGATAGATGTACACCTCGGAGCTCAGGTACTTGATGAACGGCACCCAGAGCATGCTCAGGCCCACCATGACGACAGTCACGATCCGGCCGACGCCACGAGCTGCGCTTCGGAAGCGGCCGGCTTGAGCACTTTGTAGATATCGAAGGTCACGAGCGTCGACGCCGAGTTGAACGCCGCCGCAAGCGACGACATCAACGCCGCCATGAGCGCCGCGACCATGAACCCGACGAGGCCCGTCGGCAGCAGCTGGATGACCAGCGTCGGATACGCCGCGTCCCCGCCGATGTCAGGATAGAGCGCCTTGGCGATGAGCCCCGGCAGCACGAGGACGAAGACCGGCAGGATCTTCAGCAGGCCGCAAAAGAGCGCGCCGCCGCGCGCGTGGGCTTCGTTTTTTGCGCCGAGCACGCGCTGCACGATCATCTGATCGGTGCACCAATACCAGACACCGAGGATGGGCGCGCCGAAGAAGATGCCGGTCCACGGGAATGCCGGATCGGACGAGGGCTTGATCATCTGGAAGTAGTCGGGCGGCAGCGCCGCGCGCAGCCCTGCCATGCCGCCCACCTGCTCGAGCCCGATGAGGGTGAGCGCGGCCGCGCCGAGCAGCAACACCACCGCCTGCAGCAGCTCGGTGTAGATGACCGCCGCCAGCCCGCCAAACACCGTGTACACGCCCGTGGCCACGACCATCACGGTCGCCGAGGTGTAGAAGTCCCAGCCGAGCACGGCCTGCAGCACCAGCGCGCCCGCATAGAGCGACACCGAAATCTTCGTCACGACGTAGGCGATGACCGACACCGTCGTCAGATACCAGCGGCACGCCGGGCCATACCGGCGCTCGAGGAACTCGGGCATGGTGTAGACGCCGCTGCGGAGATAGAACGGCACGAACACCCAGGCCAGGATGATGCACATGAAGACGGCGAGCCACTCGAAGGACCCGACCGCCAGCCCCGAGCTCGCGCCGGACCCGGCGAGCCCGATGAAGTGCTCGCTCGAGATGTTCGAGGCGAACAGCGACGCGCCGACCGCGATCCATCCGACGCTGCGATCCGCGAGAAAGTAGCTCTTGCTCGTCTTCGCGCGCCGGAAGAAATACGCCCCGATGCCGAACACCACGGCGAAGTACGAGACGAGGATGACGATGTCGATGGTGTGCATGGGTTTCAGAGGTCAGGCACAGACAGAGTCCCGGGATTAGGGATCTGGGATCAGACAAGAGCTCCGAGTAAGCGGTCCAAGGTTTTGCTGAATCCCTATCCCGATCCCTGGACTCCGTCTATTTACAAGCCCCCTCGCCCTGGTGAACGTAGTAGCTCTTGTATTCGGCGACTTCGGATCCATGCATCCGGAAAGGTTCAGGAGCTCGATCTTCCGGAACTCGGTCGGGTGGCTCTCGCCCTGAATCGCGATGTACCCCTCGGTGAGGAGCGTCCCGTCCACCTTGACGGCCGGGTCGAATCTGTTGACTTCGCCGCCGCCGATCGTGGGCTTGTCGTACTCGAGGACGGTCTGCCCTTCGACCTTGTGCGTCAGGTGCTCGCCGCCGCGCACCTCGACCTCGACGCGCACCCATCGATCGCCGGCGTAGGTCTCCGACTTCGAATTCAGGCAGTGCCCCTTCACCATCGTCCCATTGATGAAGACCTGCGTACCGGGCGAGCACATGTTGGCGGTCGACCGCGGCTTCCCGCTCGGCAGGCCTCCGAGGAGCTGGACCTCGACCGAGATCGGGAAAGTCCTGGTCCTTCCCCATCGACTTCGGCGACTGGCTGTGCAGCATCAGGCCGTTGTTGCGGATCGCCCACTCGGGGCCGCCAGCCACCTGCTCGCCGACGAAGCGGTACTCGGCGGCGATGATGTAATGCGAGAAACTCCGGCGCTCGTAGAAGAGATGACCGAACTTGCTTTCGAAGTTCGCATACTTGTCATACGACGCCTGGAGGACGCCGTTGACGACGCGGAAGGTGTCGCCGTAGTTGTCGCCGAGCGCGTAGCCGGTGATCTTGGGGACCCAGCCGTCGAGGTTCTTCCCGTTGAAGAGCTGAATCCAGTCCTTCTGGTCGGCAGGCGATTGGCCGGAGGCGAGCACGCTGACGAGCGCAACGACCGACAAGAATGAGTGTCCGCATCCAAGACCTCTTCAATCAATGCTCCGGCGCTGCCGACTCGCGCGTCAACTCACAATCGGCTTCCTCGCGGCACGACCACCCGTGCTCGGGCCGCAGGCGCTCCTCGCCAGCCTTTCGTGATAGCGTGCAGGATACTCGGAGGGCTTATGAGAGTCACGCGACTTCGTGCAGCCGGCGCCGGAGCCATTCTGACCGCGGCAGCGGTCTCGGTCTCGAGCCAGCAACCCAAAATCGGTTACGACGACACGCCCATGCAGCCGAACGGCCGCTGGCACATCCATGACGGCGCCCGGCCGCAGCCGAAGATGGTGACGCCGGGTGCGACCCCCGGAGCCGCCCCGGCGGATGCGACGGTGCTGCTCGGGAGCGGCGCCGACGCCAGCGCCTGGCAAATGTCGGCTGGCGGCGCGGCGGTCACCTGGCCGATGAAGGACGGCGTCCTGCAGTCCGGCAAGGGGATGATCGAGACCAAAGCCCAGTTCACCGACTTCCAGCTCCACGTCGAGTTCGCGACACCGAAGGAAGTGAAGGGAGACAGCCAGGGCCGCGGCAACAGTGGGGTTTTCCTCCTCGGCCAGTTCGAGGTGCAGGTCCTCGACAGCTACCAGAATCCCACCTATCCGGACGGCCAGGCCTCGGCCATGTACGGCCAGTACCCGCCGCTCGTGAACGCCTCACGGCCCCCCGGCGAATGGCAGGCCTACGACATCATCTTCACGGCGCCACGTTTCAGCGCATCAGGAACGCTCGACAAACCGGCCGTCGTAACGGTCATCCACAACGGCATCGTCGTCCACAATGCGACGGCCTACCTCGGACCTACCGAGCACAAGATCATCAAGCCCTATCTGCCGGCCGCCGCGAAGGGCCCGATCCGGTTGCAGGATCACGGGAACCCCGTGCACTTCAGGAACATCTGGATCAGGCCGATCAAGGGGTACGACGAGACGTAGACTAGACAGGGATCAGGGATCAGGGATCAGGGATCAGAAGGGCCTCGAGTGATTACTCCAAGGTTTTCCTGATCCCTGATCTCGATCCCGATCCCGATCCCTGATTCAAACACCATGCACAACCGCCGAATCCTGCTCGGACTGGGGGTCGGGGCGCTGCTCCTCACGCTCACGTGGGGGCTCGCGGGCGGCGGGGCGCGGACGGCAGCGCAGTCATCCTTCGCGGCCCAGGTCGCGGCGCTCTCCGAGCCGGCGGGATACTTCGACACCGACAACCTGATCTCGAACGAACGGTCGTATCTGGACGTCGTCCCCGATCTGAAGAAGCGCGGCGTCCGCGGCGGTGCCTACGTCGGCGTCGGGCCGGATCAGAACTTCTCCTACATGGCCGCGATCCGGCCCGACGTCGTCTTCATTGTCGATGTCAGGCGCGACAACCTGCTGCTCCACCTGCTGTTCAAGTCGCTCTTCACGCTGGCGCGGACCAGAGTCGAGTACCTCGCGCTGCTGCTCGGACGCGCGGTCCCGGCCGACATCGAGAGCTGGCGCGATGCGTCCCTCGACAAGGTCGTGTCGCACGTCGAAGCCGCCGCGCTCGACGCGCGCGCGATCACTGCCCTCCGCGTCCGTGTGGACGCGGCGATCACCCGAACAAGCGTGCCGCTCTCGCGCGAGGAGCTCTCGACCATCGATCGGTTCCATCGCCGATTCATCGAGGCCGGCGTCTGGCTGCGTTTCGAGTCGACCGGCCGCCCGCCGCAGAGCCACTACCCGACCTATCGTGAGTTGCTGCTGGCGACCGATGCGCTCGGCGAGCGCAGCAGCTACCTGGCGTCCGAGGAGTCGTTTCAGTTCATCAAGACGCTTCAGCAGCGTGACCTCGTGATTCCGGTCGTGGGCGATCTGAGTGGTCCGCGTGCGCTCGCGGCCATCGGCGCACTCCTCCGCCAGCGGGGGCAGCGCCTTTCGGCGTTTTACGCCTCGAACGTCGAGTTCTACCTGTTCGGCGACGGCCGGTTCGACCGTTTCGTCAACAACCTCGGCGGCATGCCGCGCGCCGGCAACGGCGTGATCATCCGATCGGTGTTCGGCCGATACGCGAGGACCGGAGGCAGCTCATCGCACCTGCAGCCGCTCGACGATCTCGTCGGGGGCTTCGCGAGGGGACGGTTCAAGTACTACGGCGAGCTCATCGAGGGACGGTAGTCGCTCGCGGCTCGCGGCTCGCTGCTTGCTGTTCACGCTTCGCTGCTCGGCGGACTTGCGGCTCGACGTATGAAGTTCCCCCGGGGCCCCCGGGCCCCGCCCAGGCCGCGAAACCTCGAGCCGCGAGCCGCAAGCAGCGAGCTGCCAGCCTCGAGCCGCCAGCAGCGAGCCGCGAGCTGCCAGCAGCGAGAGAGCCGCCTTGAGCGGCGAGCGCTAAGCCTGCTAGGATGAACGGATAATGTCCCGACTGCCCCTTCCCCGCTGGATCGTTCAGGCCGCTGCCGGCATCGGTCTCGTCGCCGGGCTCAGCTTTGCGCTGGGCGCGGCCGCCTCGCCCGCAGCGATTTCCGGCCCACAGGTGCAGGCTACGGGCGTCAGCCCAAACGGCGGATGCGAGCCGGGGTTCAGCGGGTCGCCCGAAACGAAATGCGAAGACGTCAACGAGTGCGCGATCGGCAACGGCGGGTGCAGTCGCCTGTCGGGGTGCGAGAACACGCCGGGCTCGCGCACCTGTGGCGGGTGTCCGAAGGACTATAAGGGTGATGGATACGTAGGCTGCTTCGACGTCAACGACTGCGCGAACCCTGACTGCAGCGATCGTCTGCCATCTGCCGCGGATGTCGCACGGCCGCTGGCTGTGACCACCTCTGGCGACGTCACGGTCGCAGCCACGTCGGCCAAGGGCGCAACCGCGACGTTCACGGCAACGGCGAAGGACAGCGTGGACGGCACGCGTTCGGTGAACTGCATGCCGCTCTCAGGGTCGGTCTTCAAGGTCGGCAAGACGACGGTGACGTGCTGGGCCTTCAATAAACGCGGCAGAATCGGACGGTCGACCCTCACGGTGACGGTGACGCAGTAGTAGGGATCGAGAGAACGGGCCGACGGCCTGGCCTGAATGCACGGAGGGCACGATGACACGATGCCCACGATGATCTCCTCGGGGGAGTTCATCGTGCTCGTCGTGGGCATCGTGCCCTTCGTGCGTCAAGCCGGGTGAATGGGCCTGACCCCACCCGCACTTACTTACTTCGCGACGACGATGGTGCCGCGCATGCCAGCGGCGAAGTGCCCAGGAAAAGTGCACAGGTATGGATAGCTGCCCGGAGCGGCAGGGACCTTGAAGACCAATTCCACGGTCTCTCCCGGCCCGGCCAGCGTCGACGCGGCCAGCACCTGGTCCTTCATGTCCTGCGGGATGTAAGCGGTCGTGCTCGCCATGGCCGCCGCGTTGGCGAAGTCAATCTGCTTGGCGCCAAGCTTGAGCACGACGACGTTGTGCGCCATGGCGATCTTGGGAAGCGTGCCCTTGGACACGAGCCGGATGCGCAGGGTCTCGCCGGGCTTGGCAGGAATCGATGTGACGCTGAACTTCATGTCGTCGCCACCCGTGATTTCGACCGTGCGAGGCGACGCGGCAGGCGCGGCGGGCTTCGCGCCCTGGCCGGCGGTGGCGACCGGCGACGCCGGCATCGACAGCACGACGAGCGAAATGACCCCAGCCGTGAGAGATGAAAGGAACATGACGAGGACTCCTAGGGAATGAGCTGCAGTGTTGTTGGTATTGGTGTGGCCTTGTCGAAGGCCGACTCCGGGCCGCAGGCGCGTCTTCCTGATACCAGTTAATACTAGCGCGGCCACTCCAGTGTTTCGGGGACGATGTCTGCGGGCCGCATGACGGCCGCATACTCGACCGCGACGCGGGTTGCCGCCGGAATCCACCGGAACGTGGGCATGTCGAAGAGCCGCCCTCGTTCAATCATCTCACGGCGGGACTCCGGGAAGGGAGAGGCGCCGAACTCCATCCCGCGGGTCAGGGTTACGCCGTTCCACGGCGGCTGGGGACGGCTGGAGTTCTCTTCCCAGATACCCATCCAGGGGAAGTCCGCACGCCGCCAGACATACCCGAACGCGAGACGGATCTCGGGCGAAAAGGCCACGAAAAACGCGATCTCCTGCCCCGCGTCCATCAGGTGAGCCGTATAGGCACTGGAGGCGGCCGAGGCGCTCGAGCGGCGCAGGTCAGCGGTTCCTCCGCCGAGGCCTGGCGCGTTGGGCCAGTCGAACAGAGCGCCGGGCTCGAGGTAATCGGCGCTCCCGAAGGCCCGTTCGATCACTTTCGAGCGCGAGGCGGACGCGCGAAACTCGGTCACCCCCTTCTGAAGGAACGGCGGCCCGAGGGTCACGTGCTCGGTCCAGCCCACGGGACGATCGACGCCCGAGAGGTTCTCGACGTGTTCCTTGATCCGCACCGTACGGTCGGCGAGCCGGATCGTCCGCTCGATCCGCAGGTTCGTCAGCGGCAGCCGCGCGCGCTGGACGAGCGTCAGGCCCGACTGCTCGAGCTCATACCGCACGAGCGATGCCTCGCCGTGCACGGGCAGCCCGGCCGCCGCCTCCTCGTCCGACGGACCGCCGAAGATATCGAGGCACAGGTTGTGGCCCATGATCCCCGCCAGCAGCGTCGCGTCGACACCGCCGCCATACTCGGGGTGCGCCGCGCGATCGTAAGTGGACGGTTCGATCGACGGCCACGGCGGCGTCCAGAGCGGGTTGACGCCCGTGCCTTTGTCCAGGATCTCGGCGATATGGCCGCCTTGTTCGAGGACCGTCACGCGCAGCACGTCGTTTTCGATCCTCGCGGCGCGGCGGCCGCGGTAGTGGACAAGTGGCATCGCGCCGGTATTATGCGCGCATGGATGCGCGCGCCGCGGGCCCGGATTCGCCGCGCGCCTATTTCGCGCCGCAGAACGTCGAGTGGACGCGAATCGGTCGCGCAAGTAGCTCTGGGCCTTCAGCTTTTGCGCGTCAACGGCGTGCCTGGCGGAGATTTCGGTGCGATCGGTTCGAGCCTCGTGCGTTTCTCTCAGCGAAATGGTCGAAGGCAACGGTAATGCACTTGAAGTGATGATTGCCGAGGTTATATCGTCGGCGGATGCTGGATCGAGCACAGATCAAGAGCGCGATGGACGCGGGCGGTGGGTTGCTCAGGCTGGAACCGAGCTGGGTTCCCCGCTCGTTCATGATTCCCGGCGAGCGTTTGAAGCTGCATCCGAGAGATTTGTACACGCTCGGGGGCCACCGGGGCGGCATCAACGAGCGGTGGTTCTCCTCGACCACCAACGCCGACAACGGCCCGGGGACTCCCGCCGACGAGGGGCTCAGCTACGTCCGCCTCGATGACGGCAACCGTTTCCTCTTGAAGGAGGCCGTCGAGACAGCCGGGGATCTGCTGCTGGGATCCGCGGTCATGGAGCGGGAGAAGGGTTGGAACGTCCTCTGCAAGTTCTTCGACAATATGGGCCCGATTCCCCATCACATGCACCAGACCGACGCGCAGGCGAAGCTCCTGGGCCGCAAGGGAAAGCCGGAGGCATACTACTTCCCCCCGCAGTACAACAAGACGGACAACAACTTTCCCCACACGTTCATGGGGCTCGAGCCCGGCACGACCAAGGCGGACGTCCGGCGCTGCCTGGAGAACTGGAACAAGGGCGACAACGGCATCCTGTTCCTCTCGCGGGCCTTCCGGCTCGAGCCAGGCACCGGGTGGCAGATCGACCCGGGCATCCTCCATGCGCCCGGGTCCCTGGTGACCTACGAGCCACAGGTCGCGAGCGACGTCTTCGCGATGTTCCAATCCGAGGTCGAGGGCCGTATCACGCCCTGGGCACTGATGACGAAGGACGTCCTGCCGGAGCATCACCAGGACCTCGACTATCTGGTCGGGTTGCTGGATTGGGACGCGAACGTCAATCCGACCTTCGCGGCCGACAACCGCTGCTTCCCCAAGCCGGTGAAACCTTTCGCGCAGACCGAACCCGAGGGTTATCGAGAGCAGTGGATCACCTATGGGACGGGCTGGTACTCTGCCAAGGAGCTGACGGTGCTTCCCGGGCGCACCGTGACGATCACGGACGCCGCCGCCTACGGCATCATCCTTACACAGGGCTACGGCCGCTTCGGCGCGCTCGCCGTGTCCACGCCGTCGATGATCCGCTTCGGCCAGATGACGGAAGACGAGCTGTTCGTCAGCGAGGGCGCGGCGCGGCAGGGCGTCACGATTGAGAATCTGAGCGCGACCGATCCCCTGGTCATCCTGAAACACTTCGGGCCAGGGAACCCGGACGTCGAATCGCTCAAGCGCACATGAATTGGGGCGTTCACTGTCCACGACGTTACTCACGAAGATCGCGAAGTTGCGAAGATCGCGAAGGCCGTTGAAAGTTTGCTGAGGGCGACCCGGTTTTCTTCGCGAGCTTCGCAGCTTCGCGATCTTCGCGAGTAACGCCGTGGACAGTGGAAGCGCTCTCGATAAAGGACAACCATGCACAAATACCCCGCAATTCACAACGCCATGTGGCCGGGCCTGGTCGGCAAGGGCCCCGACTCCGAGCCGCCGATCGATCTCGAGACCATGCTGAACCTGACGGCTGCCGCGAGCGTCGGTGGCGTGAAGTTCGACGGCGTCGATCTCTTTCTCTTCGATCCCCACGTCAACATCGATGCAACAGACGACGACGTGAAGCGCCTGGCCGACCAGGTCGCCTCGCGCAATCTCGTCGTCGGATCGGTCGTGGCGCCGGTGTGGCCTCCGACTGGCGGCGGCTCCGCGATGGGGAGCGAGGAGGACCGCAAGAACTTCGTCGACGCAGGTCCGCAAGGCCTGCACGATTGCGAAAAAGCTCAAGGATCTGGGCATCCGCACATACGGCGTCGTCCGGATCGACTCGGCCGCCAGCCCGAGCGACTGGCTGGCCGATCCGGCGGGTAATCAGAAGAAAATCGCGGAGACGTTCCGTCAGGCGTGCGACGTCGCCGACGGGTTCGGCGAGCGGCTCGCCGCGGAAGGCGAAATCTGCTGGGGCGGCATGCACAGCTGGAAGCGCAACGTCGAGCTGCTCGAGCTGGTGAATCGCCCGAAGACGCTCGGCTTCCAGGCCGACATGGCGCACACGCTCCTCTTCACGCTCGGCTACAACGCGCCCGAGGATCGCATCCTGCCAGAGGGCTACGACTGGTCGAATCGGGAGACGCTGGACGAGGCGCTCAAGACGATGACGCACGCGCTGCGTCCGTGGACGATCGACTTTCACGTCGCGCAGAACGACGCGACGGTCAAGGGATCCGGGTCGCACGACAAGACCGGCCGGCACTGTCTACCAAAGGATCCGAACGGAAAACTGGACATCGCCCGCCACGCGGGCGCCTGGCTGCGAGACGATTCGGGCAAGGTCACGCGCGCGTTGCAGCACATCTGCTGGGACGGCTGCATGTTCCCCAACGCCACGATGATGCAGGCCTCGACCTGGACCGACGTCCTCGGCGCGATGATTGCGGTGCGAGATGCGCATGGGTGGGATTGATTGCTGCACAAGGTTCAGTGCACGCGCCGACGGCTTCTCGTCACGATGAGCACGATGACACGATGGTCACGATGATTCTTTCCGAAAACGCTCATCGTGTTCATCGTGCCATCGTGCCCATCGTGAAGAAAGCCGTCGGCGCGTGCAGTGCTCGACAGGAACTGGGTTTCGATAGGAACAAGAATGAAACCACTCAACATCGGCCTCGTCGGCTACGGCTTCATGGGGCGCACGCACTCCAACGCGTTTCTGCAGGCGCCGCGCTTCTTCGATCTGCCGTCCAAACCGGTCCTCAAGGCCTTGTGCGCCAGAAACGCGGACCGCGCAAAGGCGTTCGCGGCGAATTGGGGGTACGAGTCGATCGAGACAGACTGGCGGACGCTCGTCGAGCGGAAAGACATCGACATCATCGACATCGCGAGCACGAACGACACCCACCATGACATCGCGATCGCGGCCGCAAAGGCCGGCAAGATGGTGATGTGCGAGAAGCCGCTCGGCCGGAACGCCGAAGAGGCGAGAGAAATGGTCGCGGCGGTCGAGGCCGCGGGCGTGCCGAACATGGTCTGGTACAACTACCGCCGCGTCCCGGCGGTCGTGCTGATCAAGCATCTCCTGGACGAGGGGAAGTTCGGGCGGATCTTCCACTACCGCGCGAAGTTCCTGCAGGACTGGACGATCTCCGAGGATCTCCCGCAAGGCGGCGAAGGGTTGTGGCGGCTCGACGTGAACGTCGCGGGCAGCGGCGTCACCGGCGACCTCCTTGCCCACTGCATCGATACCGCGCTCTGGCTGAACGGCTCGATCACGGAAGTCACTGCGATGACCGAAACGTTCATCAAGGAGCGCAAGCACAACCTGACCGGCAAGGTCGAGCCGGTCGGGATCGACGACGCGAGCGCGTTCCTGTGCCGGTTCAAGAACGGATCGCTCGCCACGTTCGAATCGACGCGCTACGCCCGCGGGCACAAGGCGCTCTACACGCTCGAGATCAACGGCGAGCACGCCTCGGCGTTCTGGGATCTGCACGACCTGCACCGCATCCAGTACTTCGATCACAAGGACGAAGGCCGCGTCCGCGGCTGGCGCAGCGTGCACGTGACCGACGGCGATCACCCGTACATGAAACAGTGGTGGGTGCCGGGCCTCCAGATCGGCTACGAGCACACGTTCATTCACCAGTTCGCGGATTTCGTGCAGGCCGTCGGCGAGGGCACGAGCGCCCGGCCGACGTTCCGCGACGGCCTGGCGACCGACTGCGTCACCGACGCCGTGCTGAAGTCGGCGAGCACGAAGCGTTGGGAAACCGTTCAGTCATAGAAGGAGAACCAGATGTTCAAGACCGCCGTTGCAGTCGTGTCGGGGGCCGTGGTGGCCGCTACGCTGCTCGTGTCAGGCCGGGCGCCGATCGCGGCACAGCAGCAACCGCCGGCTGCCGGTGCGCAGCCGCCCGCCGGACAGCCACCCGCAGGACCGCCGCCGCAGGGGCGGGGTGAAGGCCGTCGCGGCGGAGGCGGCGGACCGCGCGGCCGCGCAGCGATTCCTTATGAAGACCGCACCGGCTTCGTGCCGATCTTCGACGGTGCGAGCCTGAAGAACTGGGACGGCGACCCGACCTTCTGGCGCGTCGAGGGCGGCGTCGATCGTCGGCGAGAGCACCGAAGCCAATCCGGTCAAAGAAAACACGTTCTTCATCTATCGCGGCGGCGAGCCTGCCGATTTCGAGCTGAAGGTCGAGTTCCGGATCAACACCTCCAACAGCGGCATCCAGTATCGCAGCGTGCAGGTGCCGCCTGACGACAAGATCGGGCAAGTGGGTCCTCAAGGGCTATCAGGCCGATATCGACTTCGCCAACGGCTACACCGGAATGCTGTACCGAGGAGCGCGCTCGCGGAATCGTCGCCCTGCGCGGCCACGTCGGCCTGCTCGCCGAACCGACAGCGCGGCGTGATCGGCTCGTCCGGAACGGCCGACGAGCTCAAGCAGATCATCAAGGTGAATGACTGGAACCAGTTCCACGTCGTCGCCCGCGGCTCGACGCTCATTCACATTCTGAACGGCCGCGTCACGGCCATCCTGATCGACGACGAAGCGAAGAACCGGACCCTGAAGGGTCTGCTCGGCCTCCAGATCCACGTCGGCCCACCGATGAAGGTGGAGTTCAGGAATATTCTGCTGAAGACGCTCTAAGTCGCGCCGCTCGCGGCTCGCCGCTCGCGGTTGCTCAGCCGATCGGCCAAGCAACTGCGAGCAGCGAGAAGCGAGCCGCGAGCCGCATCACTCTATCCGCACCGGTTTGTACCCGCCAATCGTTTTGAAGTAGAGGAACAGCAGCAGATAGATGACGGCCATCGCCGCCGGGATGAACGAATCGGCCTTGAGCGTCTCACGGTCGCCGACGATGCTGGCCTCGGCCACGGTCTGCTGATCCGGAGTCCTGGGCGCAGCCGTCTGCGCTTCTGACAGCTTGGTGCCGTCGAGTCCGTGCACTTCGTCGAGGAAGAGGAACCGGCTCGCCGTCGGCGCCTTGTATTGCTCGTAGATCGCCGGGGAGGTCGCCTGGAGGTGTTCGGCGGTGAAGCGGTCCTTGGCGTAGCCGAGTCCGGGGCCGCCGAGGAGCCCGGCCGACATCATGCCGATGCCGCCCATGATCGACATCGCCACCGCGCCGGTGCGCGGGAATCGATCGCCGACCACGGCCAGCATGGTCGGCCAGAAGAACGTCTTGCCGACCGCGTAGACTGCAAGGGCAATCATCGCGCCGGCGAACGTCTCGATCCCGCTGGCCATTCTGAGACCGATCACCGCCAGCAAGGCGCAGATGAAGAGCAGTCCGATCGGCGAGAGCTTCAGGTTCTTCTCGATGAAATCGGCGCAGAAACGCAGCGAGAACATGAGCAGCGACGTGAACACGAAGAGGATCTTGCCCTGGGCCGGCGTCAGGATGTTGCCGGTGATGTTCTGAATCCAGCCATCGGTGCCGAGCTCGACCGCGCCGAGAAGGGCGTGTGTCATGAACAGCACGAACAGGAGCAGTGATCCGATGGAAAAGCTGGTCTTGACGGCGACGACCAGGAGGAGCGCAAGTGCAACGGCCCAGGAGAGATAGGCCCAGACCGCAGAGGTGAAAAACGCATCCCCGGTGAAGAAGAGGAGAATGTTGCCCAGCTGATCCTTGAAGAAGAGGCCCACGAGAACGCACGCCACGAGCGCCCCCAGGATTCCCACTTCGTGAAGCATCTGGCCCACGCTGAGGCCCTTGGCGGACGCCTCGGACTTCGGGAAGGGCTGACCGAAGAACGCGATGCCGTAGAGCGCTGTCGGCACGAGGAAGAGGCCGAGTTGCACCTTCCAGCTGACCTGCATGCCCTCACCCAGAATCCAGCCGATGAGGCCGCCGAGCACGAGGCCGGCCGGCCAGCTCGCATGGAGAATGTTCAGATAATGCGTGCGGTTATGTGGGAAGAGCGTCGAGACGAGCGGGTTGGCCACGGCTTCGAGCGTGCCGTTGGCCAGCGCAAAAACGAATGTGCCAATGTACAGAAACAGGTACGCCGTGTCCTGGGCCTGTCCCTTGGTCGCGGCGAACGTAATGAAGGCCGACAGCACATGGAATAAGAACGCCGCCACGATCAGCTTGCCGTAACCGATCTTGTCGACGACGACGCCGCCGATGATGATGCCGAAGCAGAAGCCGGTGAAACCGGCGCCGCCGATGGCGCCGAGCTGCGCACCGGTGAAGCCGAAGTCGGCGGCCCAGGTGGCCAGGATGCCGCCGCGGATGCCGAAGCCGATGCCGGCGGCGAGAATGGCCAGGAAGCCGGCCCACAGCAGGCGCTGGGCGTTCGGTGCGATGGCGTCGGCTCTTACAGTCGCATTGCTCATGGTTGTCCCTTGTCGTAGTGGTTGACAGCGCCGAACAGCAAGCTCGTGCGACGGTCATTATGGTCCAGATCGGGCCCGGCACGCGGGACGTATCATGGCCTCCTGCGCGCGTTTCGCAGGCTGGAACAGGGTTGCAGGCGGGACGACCTGTAGACGCTCGGCGTCTAACGCGATAGATTCCGAAAGAACCAAGAATGACGCGAATCCGTAGCGCCCCCTCTGCTGGCCTGGTTGTCGCGGCTCTGATCAGCATGGGGAGCGGCACGGGCCAACCCCCGCGGCTCTCCTACGCCGAGGCGACTGCGGTAACGGTCGGCGAGCCGGTCCGCGCCGGCACGACGGCCCGCGTCCTTTTGCAGATCAAGGTCGCCCCGGGCTTTCACATCCAGTCCGACAAGCCCCGCGACCCGTCGTTGATTCCGCTGACGCTTACGATCGATGCGCCCGCCGGTGTCTCGGTGAGCGGGCTCACCTTCCCGCCCTCGAAGGATTTCACGCTCAAAGGCAGCGACCAGCCGCTCGCGGTGTTCGAGGGCGCGTTCCCGATCGAAGCGCGGCTGGAAATTGCCAAGGATCACCCGGCCGGCGCGATTACGGTTCCGGCACGTCTGCGCTACCAGGCCTGCGACGACACCACCTGCTTCAGGCCAACGACGATCGCCGCGAGCTGGACGCTCAACATCGTCGCAGCCGGGGAAGGCGGCAGGTCCTGTAGCGACGCCCGCCCCGAAACCGGATCCGACCCCGGATCCAGCAAAGCCTGGCGCGCCGGCTGAAGCACCACCAATGGCATCCGCAGTGCCGGCAGCACGGCTCGGCCCGCCTGACCAGCGCCAGCTCGACCAACTCCAGCTCTTCGATCAATTCGCCATTCTCGGTACGGCCGGCGGTTACCTCGACACTCAGGAGTTCCTGAAGTTCATCAGCGATGCGGAACGCGGTGTGACGTCGAAAGGATTGTTCGAAGGCCGCGGGCCGCTCGCGATCCTCGCGCTCGTCTTCCTCGGCGGCCTCGCGCTCAACCTCACGCCGTGCGTCCTGCCGATGATCCCGGTCAACCTGGCCATAATCGGGGCCGGCGCGCAGCGGTCGAAGCGCAGCCGCGGGTTTCTGCTCGGCGCCGTCTATGGCGGCGCGATGGCGCTCGTCTACGGCGTGCTCGGCGTGATCGTCATCCTCACAGCCGGCACGTTCGGCTCGATCAACTCGTCGCCCTGGTTCAACCTCGGGATCGCCGCGCTCTTCGTCGTGCTCGGCCTCGCGATGTTCGACGTGATCATGGTGGACTTCACGCGGTTCCGCAGCGGCCTGCGCCTCGGCGACACCGGGCGGGGCACACTGTGGCTGGCGTTCACCATGGGCTCCATCGCCGCGCTCCTCGCCGGCGCGTGCGTCGCGCCGGTCGTGATTCAGGTCGTGGTGTTCGCGAGCAACCTGCATGCATCGGGTACATCGATCGCACTGGCGCTGCCCTTCGTCCTGGGACTCGGCATGGGCCTGCCCTGGCCGATCGCCGGCGCCGGCCTCGCATCTCTACCGAAGCCCGGCGCATGGATGGTTCGCGTCAAGCAGGCGATGGGCGCCGTGATTCTCGCGACGGCCGTGTACTACGCCTATGTCGGCTACGGTATCCTCGCGAACCGCTGGGTGGATCCGGCGAGCGTGCAGGCGAGCGTGCAGGAGAAGCTCGCGGAGGGGTGGCACTCGTCGCTCGCCGACGGGCTCCTCGCCGCGCGTCAGTCGAACACGCCCGTCATCATCGACCTCTGGGCGACGTGGTGCAAGAACTGCGTCGTGATGGACAGGACGACGCTGAAGGACCCGGCGGTCAAGTCCGCGCTCGACGGCTACACGCGGATCAAGTTCCAGGCCGAGGATCCCGACGAATCACCGGCCAAAGATCTCATGCAGCGCATCGGCGCCGTCGGGTTGCCGGCCTACGTCATCGTGCGGGCGAAGCCGACGCCGTAGGCTGGGCTGCGCGCGAGCGGCCCGTTCTGCCCTTCGATACAGGCGCGGCCGCCTATTGAGCCGCGCGAGGCGCTCCGGGGCTCGACAATTCCTTACGTTGCTGGTCGGTTTCGAGCGTTTGTTCGATCCGGGCATCGTCTTGCTCTGTGCAACAGGTGACTCGCCTTTCTTTTGGCGCTCTTGCCGGGGCCGCTTGGACGACGATAGTGGGCACATGTTCAGGTTCAAGCAGGCATTCGCCACAGTCCTCGCGTGTGCCGGGATTGTCGGGCCGGCCTTTACAAACATCGGAACGCTGGCTGTCGCTCGGCAGGGCACCCCGGCGTCCCAGGTCAACCGCGACGAGATCCTCGCCTCACAGACGAAGGACGAGAAGGGCGGTTCTGCCGAAGCCGGGCGTCCGCTGTACGACGAGCGGTGCGCGGTCTGTCATCGATTCGGCGGCATCGGCAAGGACGTCGGACCCGACCTGACGACCATCATCAGTCGTTTCAAGAAAAAGGACATTCTCGAATCCGTACTGTGGCCGTCCAGGGTGATTTCGGATCAGTATCAAGCCGAGATGTTCGAGCTGAACGATGGGAAGATCATGAGCGGCCTCATCGTGCGCGAGAACGCCACCGCGGTCCTCGTCCGCACGGCCGATGCTCCGGACAAGCCGGTCGCCGTCCCGAAGGCGCAGATCGCGAACCGCGCGCCATCGACGGTGTCGGTGATGCCCGAAGGATTGGTCGACACGCTGAGCTCGAAGCAGATTGCGGACCTGCTGGCGTTCGTGATGGCGCAACCGCCCGACAAATGAACGGCAATTGAACGTATCGTGGAGGTCTTGATGTCGAACGCGGGCTTCAGAAATGTCGGTGTGGGCGTTCTCATGGTCGCGACGTCGTTCGGTCTCCCGGCGGCGTGGCAGCAGAAACCCGCACCCTCTGCCGAGCGCGCCCAGGATCAGCTGTTTCCACCGGGATCGCCATTTGCGCTACTTCCCGGTTTCAAGATCGACCGCGTGACGCCGGTGGACAAGACCGAGTCGTACATCGTGGTCACCTTCGACCCGCAGGGCCGCCCGGTCGTGTCACAGAGCAGTTCGGGCAACGGGAGTTCGCCGCGGGTTCTCCTCGACGAGAACCGTGACGGGATTTTCGAAGGCGAGAAGATCGTTGCCACGCAGCTGAACACGTGCCACGGGTTGTTCTATGCCAGCCGTACGACGATGTACGCGAACTGCCGCGGCGAAGTCCCTGGCGACCCGCCGCTTCCGCCGGCCGCGCAGTTCGGTGGCAGAGGCCAGCAACCGCCGCCAGGCGCGCCTCCCGGCGCCGGAGGCCAGGCGCCTGCCGGAGGACGCGGGGGCCAGAACCAGGGTCCGGTCAGCGGCACCCCCGGCTTCTACAAGCTCGTGGACACGAATGGCGACGACGTCATGGACACGATCGAGCGGATCCAGCGCTATACCTCGAACGGGATGGGGGATCACGGCCCGCACGCGATTCGTCGCGCTCCCGACGGCTCGATCATGTTGCTCATCGGCAACAACACCTACGTCGGGGCGCCCTTTGCGCCGGGCGAGCCGAACGATGCGGCCGTGGACACCGAGAGCTCGCCGAACTGGCACAATTCGGAGGAGCGTCAATTCCTGCCTCAGTTCAACGACCCGCGTTTCGGCAACAGCACGAGGCTCGGCGTGCATGCCACGGTGTGGCGCCTGCAGCCCAGCAACAAATACAGCCTCTTCTTCAGCGGCATGCGGAACCCGTACGATTTCGCCTTCAACCTGGCCGGTGAGTCCTTCACGTTCGACAGCGACATGGAGTGGGACGTCAACGCGCCGTGGTACCGGGAGGTGAACACGGTCCACATGATTCCTGGCGGCGATGGCGGATATCGGAACGGCACAGGCAAGTTCCAGGACGAGTACTTCGACGTCATCCCTGCGCTGCGCCACCTGCGTCGAGGATCGCCGGTCGGGGTCGAGTTCTACCAGAGTTACGCGTATCCCGAGAGCTTCTTCGACAACCTGTTCGAAGCGGACTGGTCGCGTGGGCGCCTGCTGTACACGGCGCTGACACCGCAGGGTGCGACGTACACGGGCCGCGAGGACCTCGCGGAATTCGTTCATGGCGAGCCCATGCCGATCACGGACCTCGAAGTCGGACCCGACGGCAACATCTACCTGACCACGGGCGGTGGCGCCGGGCAGGGCGGCCTCTACAAGGTGAGCTGGACCGGCGCGAAACCCGCGCCGCCCGATATGACTGGCATCCTCGCGGTTGTCCGCCAGCCGCAGCCGTTATCGAGCTGGGGATGGGAAGCCATCGAGAAGGTGAAGGCGTCGATGGGGGCGGCCTTTGGCGCGGAGCTCGAGAAAGTGGCGCGCAGCACGACTGCCGCGCCGCGGGACCGCGTCCGGGCGCTCTTCGAAATGCAGCGTCATGCCGCCTCGCCGGGTGCGCCGCTGCTCGAGACGCTACTGAAGGACCGCGCGCTCGACGTCCGCGCCGCCGCCGCGTACGTGGCCGGGTTGCACTCCAGCGACGCGGCGAAGGCCGTTGCGGCTGCTGCCTTGAGAGATGCCAGCCCTCTGGTGCAGAGGCGCGCGGCCGAAGCGCTCGTGCGACAGGGCCTGACCGCCACGCGCCCGAGCTTCGCGCCGGTTGCGGACATCTACGCGCTGCTCAGGAGTCCCGACCGGTTCGTGCGCTACTCGGGCCGCCTCGCGCTCGAGCACACGCCGCGTGCCGAGTGGGTGAAGCTGGTGATGGCCGAGACGAACCTCGTCGCGCTGACCGAAGGGTTGCTCGCCATCGCGGATACCACGCCTGAAGCGCAGGCGCAGTCGGAGCTCGGTCCCGTCTTCGACAAGCTCGTCACGCTCATGCAGCGCACGACGATCTCTCCGGATGAAAAGATCCGTGTGTTGCGGACGTTCGAGGTCGTGGCGTCGCAGGTCCCCAACGGCGTCGATCCGCGAATCAAGAAGCAGGTACACGCGGCGCTCATCGGACAGTTGCCGTCGGCGGCGCCAGCCGGCAACTGGGTCGCGTGCACGAACGCTTCGGCGCCGGCGGCCGAGTGTGCGCAGTTCATGCTGGCCCATCACCTGGCGAAGGTGCTCGCCTACACGGGCGAGCCCGACGCCATCGGCCGCATCTTCGCCATCATGCCCAAGGGAGACGAGGATCAGCCCGGCCAGATCGACCTGATGTACTCGATACGAGCCATCGACGCGGGCTGGACACCGGTTCAGAAGCAGCAGGCGATCGACTGGTTCGCCAGGGCGTCGAAATGGCGTGGAGGATCCACGTTCGCAGGCCACGTGAACAACATCTTCGATGCGACGATCGACGCCTTCACTGAGGAAGAGAAGCAGGCCGCGTTCAAGGCGGCCCCGCTCTTTGCCCCCATCACCGACGTGCCGGCCAGTGCAGCGGTCCCGGGCGCGGGCGCGCCGGGACGCGGCGGGCGAGGCGGCGGAGGGCGAAGCGTACCCCTCGAACAGCAGGAACGCTACGACAACCTGGTCTTCCCGAGAGGCGGCCCTTCGGGATCGCTCGCCGGCCGCGGCGGCGCACCGAATGCCGTCGAGGGGGAGCGCGTCTTCCGTGAGGTGTGCGCGCAGTGCCACCGCTTCGGAACCGAAGGCAAGGGTTACGCACCAGACCTCACGAAGGTGGCGGACAGGCTGGCGCGTCGCGACATCCTGCGATCGATCTTCTTCCCCAACGAGAACGTGGATCCGAAGTACACCACGACGGTGCTCGTCACGAAGGACGGCGCCACGATTCGCGGCCTCGTGGTCAGCGAAACACCGCAGACCGTCATCGTCAAGACCCCGAGTGATCCGGAGCCGATGACCGTGGCGAAAGCGCAGATCGCAAAGCGGACGACCGAACGGCTGTCGATCATGCCAGAGGACCTGGCGGACCGGGTCACGGACAACGGCGTGCGTGACGTCACTGCGTACATCATGGGGGCGGGGAAATAGCGCCTGCGGCCCGAGCGCGGCGCGAAGTCGCCGCGCGAGAGCGAGCGGGGGTGGGGCCCCGCGAGCATTGATTAATGCAGACAGGAGACAGAGACACATAGCGGCACTTGGGAGTTGTCTTGCGGTCTGTCTTCTCGCGACTGCCGCAACTGCCCCGCCCGCGTGGGCGCAAAGCCGGCCGATCTATCTCCAGTTCGATCCCTACACGGTCAAGGGCGCGCTCTATCGGCCGGACTCCGGAGGTCAGCCTGAAGTCGCCGTCCTCCTGATCCATCGCGTCAACAACTACCTGGGACATCTGGCCGCGAGCGAGCTGGCGCGCCGCGGCTTTCTCGTGCTGGCGATGAACTCGCGCTTCGACAACAACGAGGCGTCCGTCGTGTGGGAGCTCATCGCTCTCGATGTGAAGACCGGCGTCGAGTTCTTGAAGCGCCAGGAGGGCGTACGAAAAGTCGTGCTCTTTGGACACAGCGGCGGCGCCGCCACGCTGAGCTTCTATCAGGCCGTCGCCGAGAAGGGCATCGGCTTCTGCGCCACGCCGGGAAAGCTCACGGCGTGCGGGAAGGAGCTCGGCAACCTCCCGCGTGCCGACGGGCTCATTCTGGTCGACGCCTCTCTCGGCAATCCAGTTGGTCTTCTCCGCGGACTCAACCCGGCGGTCGTGACCGAAGGCGATCCGAAGGCCATCAACCCCGCGCTCGATCCGTTCAGCCCGGCGAACGGGTTCAACCCGGCAGGTTCGACGTATACCGCGGAGTTCAAACAGAAATACTACGAGGCGCAGGCGGCCCGCATGAACCGCCTCATCGCTGCCGCCAGCGCACAGGCCGCGCAACTCGGAAGCGACCGCGGGCCATTCCCGGACGACAACGTCGTGCTGATCGTCCGGGCCCAGGGCGCACGCCTCGTGGACAACGTCTCGCTTGCCGAAACCGCTACCGTCAAGCCGCGGAAGCTCCTCAAGAACAACGGGTCGACCGTCACCGAGATCGTACGGAGCGTGCGGCCGGCCGTGCGGCCGAATCCCGCCCAGAACGCTACGTTCGAGGGGGGCGCCCGCCTGCTGACGCTGAAATCGTTCCTGACCGCCAACGCGATCCGGTCCACCAATTCGATGACCGGCATCGACTGGTGCTCGACCAACAACTCGACGCCGTGCGCGGTCGGGCAGATCGGCGTCCCATTGCTCGTCTCGGCGATGGGAGGCAACACCGGCCTCCGCGACGGCGAGTGGCTCTACGAGATGGCCGCGAGCCGCGACAAGGACTTCTTCATCCTCGAAGGCGCGACCCACAACATCGATCCCTGCGTCGAATGTGAGACGCGCAAGGGCGAGTACGGCAACAGCGCCAGGAACTTCTTCAACTACGTGCGCGACTGGATGAACGCCAGGTTCTCGCGCTGACAGCCCGCCGCGGCCGGGCGGGATACATCTGGTCCGGAACCGAAGAGGAATTCAGTCCGCGAACGGATCGAGGACCTTCACGCCAGCCTTCTCGAAGTCTGGCCGGTTGCGCGTGACCACGACCAGGTCGTGGACGAGAGCCGTAGCGGCGATGAGGCTGTCTTTGATGGGCATCGCCTTGCCGGTCCGGCGAAGGCGTGAAAGGAGCTCAGCCCACTTCAAGCCCGTGTCGGCTTCCCAAGGCAGGCAGTGGAGGCGCTGGACACCGGCGTCGAACCACTGTTCGAGGGCCGTTCGCTTCTTTCCCTTTGGCAGGAGCAGAATGCCGAATCGCATCTCGCCGAGGATGATGGGATCGACCGCCATGTCCTCCTGGTGGGCGCGAAGCCATTTGACCACCCGGAGATCGGGAACAGGTTTTGTCGGCTCGCAGAGGACGTTGGCGTCGACCAGGTAGCTCACAGCACGTCGGTCGACTCGGAATCGATGGCGACGAAAAAGCCTTTTTGCGGACAGTCGAGCAGCCAGTCGATCGCACCGGCATTCCGGCGAACGGTGCGCCGGACAAGGCGATACTCGCCACGGTCGATCCGCTCGACGTCAAACACCTGCCCGCTCTCGATGCGGTCCAACTGCCGGAGCTCTGCAGGCAGCACGATCTGACCCTTGGATGAAACGGTCGTCCTCATACGCGTAAGATAACGTCTTACGCGCCTCGCCGTCAAGGGTCTGGCTCACGCGTCAGGACTTGCGCTTCGTCAGGTTCTCCACGAAGAACAGCCCGCTCTTTCCCGGACACACCAGATCGAGATCGCCATCGCGGTCGACATCGACGACCGGGATCTGCATACCCCCGCCCATCCGGCCACCGTAATCGACGACGTGGCGGATCCACTCGGGCGCGGACGCGCCTTTTCTGACCTCGTACCAATAGACACCGAGGGGTTCTCTCTCGCCGGGGTCGCTGCCGTTGTGCGCCATGAAGCGTTTGCCGGTCACCAAGTCCATGCGTCCATCGCCGTTCACATCGACGAGCGTGGACGCGTGGCCCTGCGACCACGCCGAGTCGATCATGCGCCGCGTCCACGTGCCGCCCTCGCCCTGCTCGAACCAGAACACGCCGAAGTCGTGGCCCGCGGCGGTGACCACATCGTTCCTGCCGTCGCCGTTGACGTCGAGGACGTGCATGAAGCCAAGCTCGCTGACGCGCGCAGGCGCGCCTGGCTTGGGCGGCGCCGCGGGAGGCGCCTGCCCTGAGCCTGTCGCAGGCGGCGCGGGCACGTTGATGGACTCCCAGTCGGGATGAAACGTCCAGTTGCCGGCGCGCGGGTCGGCCGGCGCCTCGAGCCACCCGCGCGGCGTCAGGATGTCGTTGCGCTTGTCGCCGTTGACGTCTCCCGCGCCGATGCCGTGGCCGTAGCTTCTGTCGCTGACGACGTGCGGGACCCAGGCCTTCTCCTTGACCTCATACCAGGCCTGGCCTGTCCCGTTCTCCTGCGCGAGCACTTCCTGCGCCTTGCCGTCGTTGTCGAGATCGACGAGGAGCGCGAACTCGATGTTGAACCCTTCGTGGATCGTCGCGTCCTTCCAGAATTCCTTGCCCGGCAGCCCGCCCTTCCCGGGATTGCGCCACCATGCGACCTTCTTCGCGAACCACGAGACCGACACGACGTCCGGATAGTCGTCCGCGTCGACATCGACCACGAGGTCGCTGAAGTTGTCGACGTACTGGTTGCTGAAGCCGAGCTCGCGGAATCGATGCTTCATCCACGTGGGCGCCTCGTACCAATGCTCGCCGGAGATGATGTCGAGCCGCCCGTCGCGGTTGACGTCGGCCACGGCGGCTGTCTCGCTCGCGCCCGGATCGATCGGCTGGATCTTGAAGGGAACATCAGGTGGGCGGCTGCCCTGCACGAGAGACAGCAGCACGGAGAGACGAGTAGCGCTTTCATGAGCACTCCTTTATCACACTTTTCCGCGCGTATCCTGCACCGGAGTTCATCGTGCGCAACTTCGTTGTGTTCCCGGCCATCGTCGCGCTTGCCGCCGTGGTGCCGCTGGCCCAGCCGCCGCAGAATCCGACCTTCCGGAGCGGCGCGGACGTCGTCCGAATCGACGTTTCGGTCCTCGACAAGAACCGGGTTCCGGTGCAGGGCCTCACCGCTGCCGACTTCATCGTCCGCGAAGAGGGAAAACCGAGGCCTGTTGTTGCCGTCGGAGAGGTCGTCCTGCCGCCTGCCCCAGCGCCCCCGGCGTCGGTACGGACTGGCCAGGAGGACTGGACGAGCGAGATCGCGCCGGACATCGGCACGAACCAGATGGATCAGGCGCGCCTGTTCGTGATCGTCCTCGACGATGCGTTGGTGCTGCACGATCCGCGGATCGCCG
The DNA here is from genome assembly GCA_963771395.1 of uncultured Acidobacteriota bacterium. Taxonomy (GTDB): domain Bacteria; phylum Acidobacteriota; class Vicinamibacteria; order Vicinamibacterales; family 2-12-FULL-66-21; genus DATBJJ01. The sequence continues at coordinate 51,466 of CAVYTY010000009.1, forward strand.
AGTCGGCCAAAGAAATCGCGCGCGCGGTCGTGGGCCGGCTGACGCCCTTGGATCGCGCGGCGGTCGTCTTCACGTCGAATGCCGCCGCCGCGCAGGGGTTCACGTCCGACCGGCAGCGTCTCCTTGCTGCCATTGAGACCTTCACGCCTCGTGGGCGACAGCGGTATCCATGGACTGGACTACACCCGACGACGTGACTGGATCCATGAGCTCGGCGAAGACACTCAGCAACGTCGCCGACTACCTCGTCAGCCTGCCAGGGCCGCGCAAGACCGTGTTTTACGTGAGCCCCGGAATTCCGGTGAATCTCAAAGCCCTTGCTCCGACCACCGGCGAGGGCCAGATCGGCGATGAGATCGCGAGAGCCTTCGCGAAGGCGCGCCGTTCCAACGTAACGATCCACGCCATCGATCCGGGCGGTCTGTCCGGCTTCGCATCGACGGTAGTCGATGCGCGGGCGCGATCGGCGATGGACTCGGGGTTCGCAAAAGATCAGGAGCTCCTGCGACAGGACGTCCTTGGCGCCATCTCGGCCAGCACCGGCGGCAGGCTGGTGGTCAGGACCGACGGCTTCGAGCGCGCCGTCGAGAGCATCTTCGGCGAGTACCAGTCTTTCTACATGGTCGGTTTTCAGCCCGCCTCGACGCGCCACGATGGTAAGTTTCACGAGATTGACGTGCGTGTGTCTCGACCGGGCGTGACGGTGCTGGCGCGGGGCGGGTATTTCGCGACGGAGTCTGGAATCCCCGAGAAGCCGGCTGTCGCCGGCCTCGATGCCGCCGTCAACGGCTGGACGGCAAATCCCGGCCTCCCTCTTCAGGTCGCCGCGGCCGCGTTTGCGGCGCCGAATCGCAAGAGCGCAGCGGTCGCCGTCGTCCTCGGCGTGCGCCAGCCGACGGCCGGCATTCTGGGGTCCGAGAAGGCCGTGATGCTTCTGCGTGCCTTCACCCCGGACGGCCGGGAGGTCGGGTCGCAGCGCGTCAGTGCGGACATCGTGCTGCGCCGCGGCTCGCTTCCAACCGTCTACTACGAGTTGCTCGCCCAGCTCGACCTGGCTCCCGGACGTTATCTCCTGCGGCTCGCGACCGAGGTCGGACGGCAGAAGCTGACCGGTAGCGTGTTCCGCGAGATTACAGTCGCGGACTTCGCTGAGGCTGCGGTGTCCCTGTCAGGAGTCGTGCTGTCAACGACTCCCGCCCTCCACTCCGCGCCACGAGGCGCCCTCGCCGGTCTCCTGCCCGTCGTACCCACGGCCAACCGCCAATTCCCGCGCGACATTCACGTTGCTGCGTTTGGTCGCGTGTATCAGAAGAACCGTGAGGCGCCTTCGGCCGCGAACGTGACCGCGAAGGTCATCGACGCCTCGGGCAAGGAGGTGGCGCGGTTCGACTATCCGCTCGCACCCGATCGCTTCGCCGCGGGGAACGGCGCCGAGTACAGCGTCGACATCCCGGTGTCCACATTCGCGCCTGGGCAGTATCTGCTCAAAATCGAAGCAACCCTAGGCAGAGACAAAGACACTCAGCACCTCCGGTTCCAGCTCGATTGAGCCTCCGCGCCGGGGACACCCAACCTTGAGTGTCCCCGAGCTCAGCAGTAGGCCCTTTCCTGGCCCCGCAGCCGCCCGGGGACACTCAACCTTGAGTGTCCCCGAACTCAGCAGTAGGCCCTTCCTGGCCGCCTGTACAAGGCAAGGGGGCGCTCCGAAGAGCGCCCCCTTGTATTCGAATCCGCGTGATCCGCGTCCCGTGAAGGAATCCGCGGAATCCGCGTCCTGCAGCAGTTCGGCGATCTAGAAAGTAAACCGCGCGCCGAGCTGAATGCGCCGTGCGCTCAGCGTCCGGCCGGTCAGCTTACCGAAGTTCCCGTCTGTCTGCGCACCGGTGACATAGTCGAAGATCGCACTCGTGTCCGTCTGGTCCCACTGATCGGTGTTGAACGCGTTGTACAGCTCGACGCGGAACTGCAGGCGCCGGCTGCCGCCCATTGGGACGACCTTGAAGAACGAGATGTCCCAGTTCATGAAGCCCGGTCCCTGGTACTCATCGCCGAGCGCGTTGCCCAGACGGTACGGGTCCGCTGGGGCCTTGATGCACGAGGTGTCGAACTGCTTGTCGAAGCTGCGGTCACCGCGTGAGATGTTCGGATCGCAGACGATATCCGGCCGCGTGCCGCCGCCGTTGATGGCCCCCTGGCCGCTCAGCGCGCCGGTCGGGACATTGGTGTAGCCGAACGAGAAGCTCTGCTTGGTGCCACTCTGAATCGCGGTGATCCCCGACACCTGCCAGTTGTCGGCCAGCGCCTTGACCAGGATGTTGTCCCACTTCTGGCTGAGGTTCGGGATCTCGTACCAGTAGTTGACGACCAGGTTGTGCGGCCGGCTCCCATTGAGGTTGTAGTTCCGCGCGCGATTGTCGCTCACGAACGGATCGATGGCCTGCAGGTTCTTGCTCGACGAGTAGGTGTACGCCACGCCGAACGACAACCCGTCCGCGGTGCGGCGACGGTTCATCGATACCTGCAGCGCATGGTAGTCGCCATACCCGGCGAACGTGCGCTGGGTGATTGAGCCGTATCCCTGGTACGGCCGCAGGAGGTCGTCCGGCAGCGGCTGCGCCTGCCCGCCCGAGACAACGGTGGAATCGAGGCTCGACGGCTGATAGGTGTAGCCATACGGGCGGCCGTTGAAGGCGTTGTTATTGATCAAAGCATCCCGTGCCGCGTTGCCGACGTAGGCGATGTCGGCCACGAGCTGGAAGCCGATTTCCCGCTGGACGCCGAGGCTCCAGTTGTATACGACCGGCGGCGTGAACTCGTCGATGTACCGGACGCCGGTCGGCGTGGCCGTGAGCGGATTGCTCAGCAGCTCGGGGAGCGTCGTGTAGAACAGGTTGTAGGTGTTCAGGACCGGCGGCAGCTCGATCAGGTCGAGGATGTTGTCGTCCGAGTATCGATCGTAGAAGATACCGGCGCCGCCGCGGACCGCGGTCTTGCCGTCGCCAAACACGTCCCACGCAAAGCCGATACGGGGCGCGGCCTTGAAGGGCGATTTCTGCTGCGGTGTACCGTCGAACACTTCCATCCCGTTGATGAAGTTGCCTGAACCGGGCACGAGGCGGCCGATGTAGACGGCCGGGAGAATCTCCCCCGTCAGCGGGTTCTGCGCACGACGGCCCTGCGCAGTCGACACGGGCTGGAACAGCCGTGGCGCTTGAGCGGCGTTCCAGACGTTCGGACCGAAGGCCGCGACCTCATCGCCTTCGCTCTGGGTCGGCGTGATGTAGTAGAAGCGAACGCCCGCATCGATCGTGAACTTCCGGTTCACACGCCAGTTGTCCTGAAGGTAGAACTCGGTATTGACGAACTGGCCGTGGGCCGACGGGTGCCCGTCCGACTCGGAATACGACGTGACCGCGCCAATGAGCGCATTGGCGAATCCCATGTTGGTGTTGAGCGGGGCCTGACCGTCGGTGTTGAAACTCAGATTGCCGTTGAACTGCGACGACCGCTGCGCCGGGCGCGTCGTATGCTCGACGAAGAGGCCCGTCTTCATCGTGTGGACGCCTTTGATCTTGGTAAGGTTGCCCGAGAAGTTCCACAGCCTGTTGTAGCCGAAGAACGGCCACCGCGACTCGACGTTGAACGACGCGACGTTCCCCGGACTGCCGCCACTGAAACTTGCCTGCGGCATCAGGTTGTCGGGGTTGGCCGACGGGAAGTACTGCGACAAGCCTGGCAACACTTTCGTTCGATCGTTGATGTCCCTGGCCTGCTGATCGAGCGCGCTCGTGTACTGGTGCGACCAGTTCACGCCGACGGTGAACTCCGCGAACGTCGTCGGGTTGAAGGTGTGCAGCAACGTGTTCACGTAGCTGACGGTATCGATCTCGTACTTGCTCGGCTGCTGCGGCCAGCCGGCGCCGGTCGAGCCGAGGAACGACACGCCGCCCGCGCGCTTCTCGTAGCCGAACTGGAGCCGGCCGTAGAACGTCGTGTCGGGCCCGACGTTCCAGTCCATCCGCAGCACCTGGTCGTTCCTCGGCCAGTCCTGGACGGTCTGGAACGTGTAGTTGTACTGGTTGGCGCCCGTCGGATCGGTAGCATTCGGCATCGGGAACAGGTTCAGGAGCGCCTGTGCCGTTGGATTGATCCGGCCGGCGGGGATTTTGTTGTCCGCGAAGCACGCCGGTCCGCCGGTCACGCTGTTGCAGGTTCCGGACAGCAGCGGGTCGCGAATGAAGATCAGACGGTTGTTGGGGAGGTTGCCGTCGAAACTCTGCGAAAAGTCTCCGGCGCGCTCGAGCGCGGTCGGCATCCGGCGCTGGTTCAGCGCGCCGGGATCCGTGCGCGACAGAAGTTCCTGCGAGAAGAAGAAGAACAGCTTGTTCCGGCCCTTGTTGAACTCGGTGCCAGGAATGAGCACGGGACCGCCCAACGTCCACGCGGTGTTGTCGAACGTGTAGAGCGGCGGGTCGCACTGCGCGGTAACGCCCAGGCCGCACTGCTGGCGCCGCTGGAACTCGTTGCCGTTCCACGCGTCGTCGCGCTTGTAGAACGCGGCGCTGCCGCGCCAGTCCTTGGTGCCGCTGCGCGTGATGACCGAAATCGTCGCGCCGGAGCTGCGGCCGTACTCGGCCTGGAAGTTCGAGGCCTGCACGCGCACTTCGGCGATCGAGTCGAGCGCGGGCGCGGCGTAGTTGCCGCTGTTCGAGCCGGTGTCCTTGTTGGTGACGCCGTCGTAGGAGAAGTTGAAGGAGCCGCGGCCGTTGATGCTGAGGTTCTGCATGCTGCCCCAGCCCGGCGCCTCACGTGCGCTCGTGTCGATGACGCCCGGCAGTATCTTGAGCATGCCGGCGAAGTCGCGTCCCTTGAGCGCGATGTCCTCGAGATTCTCTCGAGTGATCAGCGCCGAACGCGCGCCGTTGTTCGTCTGGACGAGAGTCGCCTCGCTCACGACGCTCACCGTCTCCTCGAGGGTGCCGACCTCCAGAGCGATCGTTCGCAGCGCGACGCGGTCCGTGGCACCGATGACGATGCCCTTCTGCTCGTAGCTCTTGAAGCCCTGGACGCTGACGGTCAGATCGAACGTTCCGGCGAGCAGGTCAGGAAACACGAACGCGCCGTCGGGACCGGTGATGGTCTCCTTGACCAGGTTCGTGCCGACGTTCTTGATGGTGACGGTGGCGCCCGGCATGACGCCCCCGCCCGTGTCGGTGACGACGCCCGACAAGTGGGCCGTCAGGCCCTGGGCGTCCGCCCGGGGGGCTGCCCCGGCAACGATGATCACCAACGCAAGCACCGCGCTAAAAAGACGATGGCTCACGATCTCCTCCTCTTATTCTGTCTTGCTGGAAACTCGACCTGTCGCGCCCTCCGGCGAGGGACGACGTGGGCGAAAGGCTACGCCCCCGTTACCGGGCTGTCAAAGGGAGTCTTGGGATCCCGCCGTCTTTCGGGATGAGAAACGTGCAACCGATAACAATGCGCGGTTTTACTACACTTTGGGATATATGAGACAGTCACCGCCGGGCTTGGCGTTTCACATTGCCAAATGGCGAACGGGTCAGGTCCGATTGCCCGACCTGACCCAAAGGTGGGTTGGTCTCTTACTTGCCGGCCAGCGCCTTGTCAATCGCGGCCCGGAGCTCGGGTGCTTCAGGCGTCACCTTGCTCGGGAAGAACGCGACGATCTTGCCGTCCCTGCCGATGACGTACTTGCTGAAGTTCCACGCCGGAAGGTTCCCGGACGCCCCGAGGAAGGAGTAGATCGGCGACTGGCTGGTACCGGCCTTCGTCACGACCTTCTCGAACATCGGGAACGTCACGCCGTACGTCAGCTTGCAGAACGTGACAATCTCCTCGGCCGTGCCCGGCTCCTGACCGCCGAAGTCATTGCTGGGGAATCCGAGGACGTTGAAGTCTTTCCCGCCCTTTTCCTTCTGCAGCTTCTCGAGGCCTTCGTACTGCGGGGTGTAGCCGCACTTGCTCGCCACGTTCACCACGAGGCTCACCTTGCCCTTGTACATGCTCAGGTCGGCGGGCTTCCCCTCGAGCGTCATCGTCTTGAAGTCGTAGAACGAGGTCACGGTGGCTCCTGGCGGCTGCTGGCCGGAAACCGGCGCGAGCGGGAACGTGGTGACCGCGACGAGCGCGGCGATCATCGACAGTCTGGATAGAGTTTTCCGGGGGCTCGTGGGTTGCTGTGTCACGTATCGGTCCTCCACTTGAAACCTCTATCCTACGTCCAGAGAGAGTCGCCAAGGTAGAATTCGTCCATCATGCCTGTCGTTGCTGGGATTGATCTCGGAGGGACAGCCGTCAACTACACGTTCGTCGACAGCCAGGAACATTGGCTCATCGACGGCTTGTGTGAGCACCCGGCACGATCGAAGGAAGGTCCGGACATCTGCCTGCAGCAAATCGCCGACGGCCTCCGGATGGCCGTCGCCAGGGCCGGCGTCACCGTCGAGGACGTCGTGGTGGTCGGACTCGATACGCCTGGACCCGCGAGCAACACGGGCGTGCTGAGCGCCCGCGGGTCAACGAATTTCGTCCATCCCGCATGGGCCGGTTTCGACCTCCGCGAGGGCCTCGCGCACAAGCTCGGGAAGCTCGTCACCTACTTGAACGACGGCAATGCGGGCGCCCTGTGGGGGCACTTCACCATCTTCGGCGCCAGCCGCAAAGCCACCTCCATCTCCGCCATCGTCGGAACGGGCCTCGGCGGTGGCGTCATCGTCGACGGCAACGTCGTCAAGGGACGCAGCGGCTTTGGCGGTGAGCTCGGTCACGTGCTGATTCCCTATCAGAGCATCAGGGGCATCGAGGGCCTCGTGCCCGAGTGCAACTGCGGGCGCACGGGCGATCTCGAATCGCTCTGCTCGTTGACGGCGATCGGACGATCGCTCCTGCCCTATTTCCTGGCCCGCTACCCGGATCATGAGCTTGCAGGGACCGACCTCGCGTCGGCCGCGAAGCGTGTCCGCGGGCTGGCCGAGCGCGGCGATCCGATGTGCCGCGACATCTTCCGCGTGCAGGCGCACGCCCTAGGCCTCTTCTTCGACGAGATGATCAACACCTTCGACCCCGACGCGCTCATCGTCGGCGGCGGGGCGATCGAAACCGACGCGGCGTTCCAACGCTGGGTCGTCGACGAGATCCGCGCCGGCATGCCGGCGCAGCGTAAGGAACAGGCAGACATTCCAATTCACATCATGCCGAACGGCGACACCGCCGGCTCCCGCGGTGCCGCCATCGAGGCGCTCAAGCTCGCGCGGGAGGGGGGGCTCATATAGGTTCAAGAGGTTCAGGAGGTTCAGGGGGTTCAAGGGGTTCAAAGGGTTCAAAGGGTTCAACAGGTTCAAGGTTCATGTCCGCCAAAGTCACCGTTCGCGATCTCAAGAAGCGCTACGGCAGCGTCGAAGCGGCGCGAGGCGTGAGCTTTGAGATCCGCGACGGGGAGATCTTCGGGCTCATCGGGCCCAACGGTGCCGGCAAGACGACGACGGTCGAATGCGTAATCGGCCTTCGCGAGCCGGATGAGGGTGCGATTGAGGTCTGCGGCATCGATGCCCGACGGCGGCCGCGCGAAGTGAAAGAGAAGATCGGCGCGTCGCTGCAGACGACCGCCTTGCAGGACAAGATCACGCCGCGCGAGGCGCTGGCCCTCTTCGGCGCCTTCTACCGCCACAAGGCCGCGCCGGCGGCGCTCCTCGAGCGCTTCGCGCTTCTCGACAAGGCCGACGCGCCGTTCGACACGTTGTCGGGCGGACAGCGGCAGCGGTTGGCGCTGGCCCTGGCCTTCGTCAACGAGCCAGAGCTCGTCTTTCTGGACGAGCCCACAGCAGGGCTCGACCCGCTATCGCGCCACGAGCTGCACGCGGAGATCGCGGGGATGAAGCACGACGGGCATACGGTGCTCCTCACCACGCACGACCTGAACGAGGCCGAAGCGCTGTGCGATCGCATCGCGATCATCGATCGCGGGCGAATCGTCGCCACCGGCACGCCACGCGAGCTCGTCGCAGGGTCCAGAGCCGCGCCGTCCGTGTACCTGGCGACCGTACAGGCGCTCGAGCGTCAGTGGCTCGAGCGAATCCCGGGAGTGGAGGGGCTCTCGTGCGAGGGCACGAGCGCGCGATTCCGATCGACCACCGTTCGCACGACCGTCGCCGGGATCATGAAGCAGCTCGAGGCCAGGGGAATCGACATCGCCGAACTGCGCGTGAGCAAGGCCAGTCTCGAAGACGTGTTTCTGGAGCTCACGGATCGGAATTTATTGGGTTCAGGAGGTTCAGTAGGTTCATTAGGTTCAGAGGGTTCAACGGGTTCAAAGGTTCAGGGGTTCACGGCTTGACGAGCGCGCTACTGAGCCAACTCGGAATCAGCCTGCGTCTTCACGTGCGGAACAAGGTGGCGCTGCTCTACAGCTATCTGTTCCCGACGATCTTCCTGGTGGCGTTCTGGGTGCTGTATCGCTTCGAACAGGTGCCGCTCGTCCGGCACGTCGGCGAACTGCTGACCGTCACCGCGCTCGGCGGGGCTTGCTTCGGGCTGCCGACGACCATGGTGAGCGAGCGCGAGCGGGGTGTATGGCGCCGCTACCGGCTGACGCCGGTCTCGACAGCCACGCTCGTTTCGGGCACGGTCGCCGCCCGCTATCTTCTCCTGGTCGTGGCGGGGCTGCTGCAACTCGTGCTCGCCATGGGCCTCGGCATGCCGTTGCCGCGGCATCCCTTCGAGCTCCTCCTCGCGTTCACGTGTGTCGCATTCGCGTTCATCGGGCTGGGGCTCGTGATTGCGATGATGGCCGACAACGTGCCCGCGGTGCAGGCGCTCGGACAATGCATCTTCCTGCCGATGCTGATCATTGGTGGCGTCGCGGTTCCGCTCGCGAGCCTTCCGGACTGGGCGCAGCGTCTGTCCGCGTTCTTTCCCGGACGGTACGCCGTCGACGCGCTGCAAGCGTGCGTCACCGGCAATGGCCTGGGCGCCGCAGGCTTCAGCGTGCTTTCGCTCGTACTGATCGGTGCCGCCGGATCCTTGGCGGGCGCGAAGATGTTCCGCTGGGACGCCGAGCAGCGGTTCAGGACAACCCCGGACAAGGGATGGGTCGCCGTCGCGCTAGCCGCCTGGGTGGCCGTCGGCGTCATGGCCGAATCCGGCGGGCGAAAGGTGGCTGGCACCTTCGCAGCAAAGGTGCCAGCCACCTTCGCTCCGGAGAGCCCGGCTGGGGGAACCGAAAGTCCTGGTTCTGCTGCGACTTCCGACGTCCGACCTGAGGCCAGCCCGTCTCCCGCGCCCGCACCCGCACCGGTTACTCCTGCACCTGGTCAGACGCCCGCGCCTACGACGACTCCTCAAACGACGCGACCACCCGCGACAGCGGGCTCGAACGTGGCACCACCAGAGGCGACGCCCTCAGCGCCGCCCACGCCACCCTCCCCATCGGGCGCCACGCCGGGCACCAGCCCGCCAGCGACGTGGCGCGAGGTGACGATGGCGGACATCGACCGGGACCTGATCTTCACGAGGCTGCCGCCCGACTCCGGCGTGGTGACGCCGATCGCGCCCCGGGACGAAGAGCCGGACGAGAACACGTACGCGCTGCTCGACAAGATGCGCGGCGCCCTGCCCGCATGGAAGCCAGGACAGGTCGCCGACCCGGTGCAGCGCGTGCGCAACCTCCTCTACGTCGCGGCCGTTCCCGACGTCTTTCAGATGCAGGATCTGGAGCGCTTCGTGCCGATGGTCGTCTACGAGCGGATTCAGGAGGACGTCCCGAAGGAGGACCTCATCAAGATCCTCTATTGGATTGCGGTCCATCCGTTCGAGGGCGACGACAAGGCCGTCGACGAGCTTCGGCCGCTCGGCCTCTTCAACGGTCCGGCTGACATGGAACAGACACGTGGGCGTTCGAGCGTCTATGCCGTCAAGTTGCTTGGACGGATTACGGGACAAATCAAACCAGAGTGAAATGGTCAAGCACATATGAGCAAAGAGACATCCACGCTGCCGACGCGCGCGCTCGGCACGACGGGAATGGCGATCACGCGGGTCGGGTTCGGCGCGTGGGCGATCGGGGGCGGGGGCTGGGCGTTTGCGTGGGGATCGCAGGACGACGAGGAGTCGATCGCCGCGATGCGGCACGCCATCGAGCGCGGCGTGAACTGGATCGACACGGCCGCGGTGTACGGGCTCGGACACTCTGAAGAACTGGTCGGCCGGGTGCTTCGCGACTATCCTGCTGGCGACCGGCCTTTCGTCTTCACCAAGTGCGGCCTGGTGTGGAACGACCAGGATCGCCTGGCCCAGGCGCTGCGGATCGGCCAACCGGAGTCGTTGCGGCGCGAGGTCGAGCAGTCCCTCACCCGGCTCGGCGTGGAACAGATCGACCTCTATCAGATGCACTGGCCGGCGGAAGATGGCACTCCGGTCGACGTCTACTGGCAGACGTTGCTCGATCTGAAGCAGGAGGGCAAAGTCCGGGCGGCCGGCCTGTCGAATCACAAAGTCGATCGGCTGGAGGCGGCCGAACGGGTCGGGCACGTCGATACGCTGCAGCCGCCGTTCTCCGCGGTCCGTCGTGACGCGCTCGCCGCCGAGCTCCCGTGGTGCCGAGCGCACGGCACCGGAGTGATCGTTTACAGCCCGATGCAGTCGGGCCTGTTGACCGGGTCCTTCACCGAAGCGCGGGCCGAAGCGCTCGGCACAGACGACTGGCGCTCGCGGTCACCGGAGTTCCAGAGTCCGCGCCTGGAGAAGAACCTCGCGCTTGCCGATGCGCTCAGGCCGATCGCCGCGCGTCACGGCACCACCGTCGGCACGATCGCCGTCGCCTGGACACTCGCCGCGCCGGCCGTCACCGGCGCCATCGTCGGTGCGAGGAGCCCGCAGCAGGTGGATGGGTGGATTGATGCGGGACACCTCGATCTGACGCCCGCCGACCTCGACGAAATCGCCAGAGCCATCGAACATACCGGAGCGGGCACTGGGCCGGTGCCCGAGAGGTACCCCTAGGTCAAACGTCCGATAGCCATTTGGCACGGCCGTCACAAAGCCTTTCACCGCCGAGGGCGCAGAGCACGCAGAAACTCTTTTGTTGCCTCCGCGTTCCCAGCGGACTCTGCGGTGAAGAGCTTTGTGACAGCAGTCGTTCGATACGCGATTGCCGATCTACATCCCGTTTATTTCGACAAAACATATCTTGTTGTTGGCAGAGCCGGCGCCGCTGCGTATGGTGAGCCGGCCGTCGGTGACGGTCACCGTCGAGGTCCCTTCTATCCATCGGGTCGACGTCGTCGGCGTGCCGGTGACGGTCAGCACACCCTCAACGGTGGTCCGGAACACGCTGTCGAAGTTGCTCGCATCTCCCGACACCACGCGAACCACGTAGGTGCCGTTCGGCACGGCGATCTCCCACACGGCATCCGGATTTTCAGGCTTCTGGAGGTGCGTCAAAGTGTCGTAGCGCTGGTCGGCCGAGTTGGCGGCGTCGCGATCTCTCGTCTGGGCCGAGTTGTCAGTGTTCCACCCATACGTCTGGCCGTTGCCTCGAGCAGCGTAGACCAGCCCGCCGTCGGGGAGATACCCGGCGGGCACCGGCGCCGACGACGGCTGGAAGTTGATCCTGATCGCGCTCGGCGCGGCGGCTGCAGGATAGAGCCGCGTGCTCGGGACGACGGCTTTGGGAACCGAGGCGCTGCTCCAGAGGAGACGCGCGGTCGCCCCGCCGCCGTTCTCGTAGAACTCCAGCCGGATGTCGTAACGCTGTCCCGCAGCGAGCGCAATCGCACCGCTGTTCTCGGTCGGCGCGTGGTCGGTCCAGTTGTTGATGATCTGCTGGCCGTTGACCCACAGCCGGACGCCGTCGTCGCTCACGGTGTAGAAGGTATAGGTGCCCGTGAACTGCGCCTCGACCTGGCCGGTCCAGCGGGCGCTGAACGTATCGTTGGCGATGGCGGCTGACGGCGATCCCGCGCCCCACGCGAAGTCGACCGTCGGGTCCACGCCCGTTACCGTAGTGCCCGTGAAGCCGATGTTGTTGTAGTAGGTGACCGAAAGCCCGTTCCCGGTGCCGCCAGTCGCCACTCGGTACGTGGCGGTGTACGTGGTGTTCGACGCCGGCGTCGAGATGTTGTGATTTGCCGCGCCCCCGTCAGACCAGGACACGAACTCGTACGTCGTCCCGCCGGACACCTGCGTGGCCGGTGCCTCCAGGCCGCGGACGATCCCGACGACGCTTTCGAAGGTCAGCGGCGTCGCCATCGGCTGCGCGTCGAGCCGCAGTTGAAGACCGGCGGGATTGGTCGCGATCGTCAGGTTCACCTTGCGCGGGAGCACATCCCTGAACGTGGTCTGCGTCAGTCCGCCGGAGTCGCGAACGGTGAGGAAGATGCGGTACCAGACGTTGGTTTCGGGGTGCCCGGTCGTTGGAACCGTGAACGAGCCGCTCGTGGCGCCGGTCGTCGAGGGGATGAACGGATGCGAGTGCGTGTCGTGGTGAAAGTCGACACGCCAGGTGAAGGCGCTCGCCGGCAGCGTCCCATTCTCCGGATCCGTTGCGGTTCCGGCGTAGGTGATGACGCTATTACCGCTATACAGCGTGCCGACGGCCGGCTGCGTAATCGTTCCCGTGGGCGGCTGGTTCGAGGTGACCGTCAGCACGGCTTCGTTGCTGAGGACATTGCCGGCATCGTTGCTGACGATGGCGCGGAACCGCGCGGCGTTGTCGGCTGCGCTGGCGACGATCATGTAGTCCTGTGCCGTTGCGCCGGAGATGTTGACACCGTCGCGCTGCCACTGATAGCGGAGCGGAGGCGGGCCCGATGCGCGCACGCTGAACGTCACCGACGCGCCCGGCGCGACGGTCTGGCTCGACGGGTGCGTGGTGATGCTGGGCGTGCTCGCCGCGTACGAGATTCGGTACACGACGCCGGTCGAGGCACCCGATCCACGCGCCAGGTAGTACAGGGCTCCGTCGCTGCCGACCTTGAGATCGACGGGAGAAGGAATGCCGCTGGCAAAGGGCACAACGGTGTTGCCCGCTGCGGGATCGAGCCTGCGGATCCAGCCGCCGCAGTAGTCGGCGAAGAAGTAGTCGTTCAGGTACTCGTCTGGAAACGGGTGGATCGACGGCGCGTAGAACGCGCCGCCCGTGATCGCGCAGCCCAACGAGTGGTTGTAGGCGTGCCTCGGGCTGACGAACCTCGCGTCGGTCGTCGTGCCCTCGGTATCCGGCCATCCGTAGTTGGCACCCGCGAGGCCGTCGTTGATCTCTTCCCACGTGTTCTGGCCGACGTCGTTGATGAACATCCGGTCGAAGCCCGGACTGAAGGCGAACGTGAAGGGGTTGCGGAGACCGAGCGAGTAGATGGCCCGGTTGTTCCCCGACGTTGACCCGAAGAACGGGTTGTCCGTCGGAATCGATCCGTCGCTGTTGAGCCGCAGCATCTTGCCGAGCAGGTTGCCGAACGACTGCGCGTTGGCGCCGTTGGCGTTCTCCCCGACGGCGACATACAGCTTGCCGTCCCCGCCAAAGGCGAGCGCGCCGCCGTTGTGATTCGTCGCGCTGCTCAGATTGTTGAGGTCGAGGAGAACCATTTCGCTGCCGGCCACGGCGACGTCGCCGTTGGCGGTGAATCGACTGATTCGGTTGTGAACGGCTGGGGTCGTCGCGGTGTAATAAACGTAGACGAACCGATTCGTTGCAAACTGCGGGTCGAAGGCCACGCCGAGCAGCCCGCGCTCGCCTGCCGCACTGACAGTCAATGTAAGAAAGGGAGTGGGCAGCAGCACGCCGTCCTTGATCACGCGGAGACGGCCACCCTGCTCAGCTACGAAAAGGCGGCCGTCGGGCGCGAACTGCATCGCGGTCGGGCTCGAGAGCCCGCTGGCGACGAGCGTTTCAGTGAATCCCGGCGGCACCGTCGCCGCATGCAACGGCGACTGGACAAGCATGGCGACCACCGCGACAAACACGATGGGAACATGACGTTTTGGTTCGACACGCTGGGTTCTCATTCCGTGCGCTCCACGGCAGCCGCGTATCACGAATGCCGTGAGGTCGCGACCGCCGGGCCGCATCGTTGCAAAACGAAAGACGTGGACCGTATGCAATGCTGAATGTGTTTCCTTCAGCATTCAGCAGTTCAGCATTGTCTTGCGCCCTGCGAAACACCTCCTGCTTGAGGCGGGTGACCGAAGTGTCAAAATGCTCAGCTTCTTCGACGCGCGGCATTTGTCATGGTGAAACAGGGGCCAGGCGTAACGGGCGCTTGACTCCGGTCGTAGACGGTTGCTAAACCGTGACTTACTTGAGTTGACAAGGCCACGCCGTGCGCCACCCGCTCAGCGTGTCAACTCACTTGAGCTGAGGTCTAAGAACCACGTGATCTTCGGGAGGTTTCAGAGCATGAGAACGCGATACGTGTGTGCGGTGTTCGTGTCGGCCGGCATCGCCGTCCTGAACGGAGTGCCGCTGGGACAGGCGCCGAACCAGGCGAGTCTCGTCACCCAGACCGTCGCCGGCGTCAAGTTCAGCACGCTGCCGGGATTCGTCATCGAGCGCATGAACCCTCCCGACAAGGGCGACAGCTACGTGGTGATCACGTTCGACAGCCTCGGCCGGCTCGTCGTCTCGAAGGAGAACGACTTCCCGAGACTGCTGCTCGACAACGACAAGGACGGGATCTACGAGTCCGAGAAGGTCCTCAGCGACAAGGTACGGAACTGCCAGGGGCTCTGGTTCGAGGGCCGGACGCTCTACGCGTCCTGTGCGCTGGTCCCGACGCCCGAGCAGGTGGCGGCTGCGCCACCGCCTGCGCCGGGAGGCGGCCGGGGCGGCCCGAACATCAACAACCGGGCTGGCATCTTCCGGATGGAAGACACCAACGGCGATGACGTCGCCGACACGTTCGAGATCCTGGCGATGGCCGGCTCGATTCAGGAGCACGGCCCCCACGCGATCCGCCGCCGCCCCGACGGCGGCGTCTCCGTCATCGTCGGAAACAACGAGACCATCGCCGATCCCGCGCTCGATCTGACGTCGCCGGTCCTCAAGGACAAGGACGCGCAGTTCCTGCCGTACTTCGCCAATTTCGGTCAGAGCGCGCGCGAAGGCGCGCACAGCGCCATCTTCGACTGGAACCCGGGGGCGAAGAAGTTCCGCGTGTTCTCCGGCGGCAACCGCAATGCGTACGACTACGGCTACAACCTGGCGGGCGAAGCGTTCCTGTTCGACAGCGACATGGAATGGGACATCGGCCTGCCGTGGTACCGCGAAGTCCGTACGGCGCACCAGATCCTCAACGGCAACTACGGCTACAAGAACGGGTCGGGCAAGTATCCGCCGTACTACATCGACTCGCTCCCGCCCGTGCGCGACCTCGGGCGCGGATCGCCGGTCGGCGTCGAGTTCTACACGAGCTATGCGTACCCGAAGGAGTTCTTCGACAACCTGTTCGAAGCCGACTGGTCGCGCGGGCGCCTGGTCTACACCGCGCTGACGCCGAATGGCGCGACGTACAGCGCCCGATCGGATCGCGCCGAGTTCGTCCACGGCGAGCCCTTCAACATCACCGATGTCGAAGTCGGCCCCGACGGGATGATGTACTTCACGACCGGTGGACGGAACACCACTGGCGGGCTGTGGCGCCTGCGCTACACGGGCACGGCGCCGGCGCTGCCGGACATGACCGGCATCCTCGCTGTCGTGCGCCAACCGCAGCCACTCTCGAGCTGGGGCTGGGCCGCGATCGAAAAAGTGAAGACCGCGATGGGCGCCGGCTTCGGCGGCGAGCTCGAGAAGGTCGCGCGCAACGCGTCTGCCCCCGGCATGGAACGCGCGCGCGCGATTTACGAGATGCAGCGCCACGGGGCGGTGCCAAACGCCGCGCTGCTCACGGCCCTCATCAAAGACGCCAACGCCGACGTGCGCGCCGCTGTCGCCTACGTGGCAGGCGTGCAGGGCGAGGCGTCGAAGACGGTCGCGGCGGCTGCGCTCAAGGATCGCGACGCGGCCGTGCGCCGGCGCGCCGCCGAAGCGCTCGTGCGCATGGGCCAGTCACCCGACAAGCCCAGCCTCGCGCCCGTGGCGGATATCTACGCACTGCTGAACGACGCCGATCGGTTCGTCCGATGGTCGGGCCGCATCGCGCTCGAGCACACCGCGCGCGCGGAGTGGAAGGATCGCGTCCTCTCCGAGACCAATCCGCTCGGCGCGCTCGAAGGGATGCTCGCCTGGGTGCGGACGGCCAACGGCGAAAGCCTCCAGCCGCTCGTCGACAAGCAGTTCGCCATGCTCAAGCAGACGAACCTCTCGGCCGAGAACAAGCTGCGGCTCTACCGCACGTTCATGTACACGACGACCGAGATCAAGGACGGCCTGTCCGCGGCCCAACGCGAGCAGTTGAACGCGCTCATCATCGGGCAGTTCCCGTCGGCCCCCGCTAATAATGACGAGCGGATCAATCGCCAGCTGGCACTCATGCTCGGCTACGCCGGACAGCCTGCGGCCATTGCCAAGATTCTCGCGGCGATACCAAAGACCAGTGAGAACCAGGAGTTGCAGCTCCACTACCTGTACGCGCTGAGGATGTTCAAACAGGGCTGGACGGCGAATGACAAGATGCAGCTCGCCGAAGTACTCGGGCGCGCATCGAAATGGCGCGGCGGCGCCCAGTTCATCAACTTCGTGGGTCAGTTCTTCGATTCGGTCTCCGATCTCTACGCGTCGGACACAGAGAAGCAACTGCTTTACGAGAAGGCACCGGACTTCTCGCCGCTCACGCCAACCGAGCTCGCCGACATTCAGGCGCGCCAGGCGGCAGCGGCCGCAGGCCGCGGCGGCCGAGGTGGCGGGGCGCGGGCGGCGGGCCGGCGGCCCCTCTCGCCGCGAGGACGGCGGGGCGCGTGCTCAGCCGGCAGGAAATGTTCGAGGAAACGGTCTATCAGCCGCAGCAGGTGCTCGACGTCGAGGCCGGCCGGAAGGCGTTCGAAGCCAACTGCGCGTCATGTCACAAGTTCGGCTCGGTCGGCACCGACCACGGTGTCGCGAGCCTGAACCTCTCGGCGTCGTCACTGCGCTCGTCGAAGGCGGCGCTCCTCGAAGCGGTCTTCTTCCCGAACCGCAAGCTCGCGCCGGAACACGAAACGACGGCGATCGAAACAACCGACGGAAAGAAGATCAACGCGCTCGTGCTGAAAGAGGCCGGTGCGACCGTCTCGATTCTGACGTCCGACGGCACGGCGACCGATCTGCCAAAGGCACAAATCAAGTCGCGCGCGAAGACGAAGACGTCGATCATGCCGGACTCGCTGGCCGACACGATCGACCGCAACTCCATGCGCAACCTGGCGGCGTTCCTGGTGGCTGCGCCCCCCGGAGGCACCGGCAGCGGGCGCTGAGAAACGACGGGCCGACGGCCTCGTCACGATGAAACACGATGGCACGATGGACACGATGAACAGGACCAGAAGAATCATCGTGCTCATCGTGCCATCGTGCCCATCGTGATGGAGCCGTGAGCCCGTTACGGTGCTCAACAAACTGAGCAGCGCGTTTAGTTCCCTCTTTCTCCCTGCTGATCAACAAACAGCGGCGGCGGCTCCTCCGCCACCAGGTACTCGAACTGCTTGCGGAACTCGTCCGGCGTGAGCTTGGCCGTCGTCGCCAGCCTGCGCCAGCTCCTGCGGATCTTCGAAGTCGTCCTTGCGCAGCCGGATCATGTAGCGTCGCGCGATGGCGTAGCGCGTCGAGGCGATGTCGACGAGCCGGACACGCGTCCGGCCCGTCTCGCTGTCGATCATCGTGGCAAAGGGGATCGGCACGAAGTGGCCGCCCTGCATCGACACCATGGCGGCGTTGCCGCCCGAGACCAGGAACTTCGCCGCGCAGTAGCCGAGGTCTCTCGTGTACTCCATGTCGAACGGGATAGGGTCCGCACAGCGCAGCTCGTAGCCGATGTTCTTCGCCGCGATGGTCGTCTTGATGCCGAGCGTCTGCAGACGGGCGGTCACCTGCGCTTTGAGAATCTCGCCGAGGTTGATCTCCGCGAGGCGGAGGTGCCCGTGCGCGTCGCGCTCGGCGGTGGCCAGGCTCTCGAGATCCTCCGGCGACACATCGAGGGCGACGCCTTCGGCAATGATCGCCACACCGTCGCGGCGGCCATCGCTCAACCGCTTGAGAATCGACCCGACGAGGGAGTCGACGATCGTATGCAGACGAATCGGCGCGGTGTATTCCTCGGTAATGAGCGTCGTCGTCGCGCCCGCCGCCTTTCCTATGCCGAGCGCCAGGTGCCCCGCCTTCCGGCCCATCGCGACCACGAAATACCACCGCGTCGTCGTCTTGGCGTCGACCATGAGGTTCTTGACGATGTCCACGCCGTAGTGGCGGGCGGACTGGAACCCGAACGTGTCGACGTGGGACGGGAGATCGAGGTCGTTGTCGATCGTCTTCGGCACGTGGACGACGCGGATGCGGCCGGCGGCGCGCTCCTCGAGCTTCATCGCGGAGAAGGCCGTGTCGTCGCCGCCGATGGTCACGAGCTGCGAGACGTTCAGGCGCAGCAGCGAGTCGATGGTCTTGTCGAGGAGCGCCGGATCCTTGGTCGGGTTGGCGCGCGCGATGCCGAGGTGCGAGCCGCCGCGAAAGTGGATGCGGCTGACAGCGTCGATGGTGAGCGGCACGACATGGTCGATATCGCCCTGCATGATCCAGGTGAAGCCGTCGCGGATGCCGACAACGTCGAGGCCTTCGAGCCTGGCGCGGATCGTCGCCGCGCCGATGACCGAGTTGATGCCCGGGGCCGGGCCACCACCAACGAGAACGGCGAGCTTGTTATGAGACATGGACGTTCGCTTTCAGCACACAGCTGTCAGCCTCCGGGCTGTCAGCTTGAACGATAGGTATGACGGCGGTTCCGCCGGGAGAGTATAACCTGATGTAATCGGTTTCAGCCGAGACGCGACAGTGCTGAATTCTGAATTCACTTCAGCATTCAGAATTCAGCATTCAGCATTACAGCGGCGCGGACGCGCCGTACTGGAGCGGACCTGCAGCGTATGCGGGAGCGTCACGGACACGGGCGTCAGCCGGCCGCCGTTCAGAATCTCGAGGAGCAGACGCACGGTGCCTTCGCCAATCGCCCGCATCGGCTGCGCGATCGTCGTGAGGGGCGGCTCGACGCACTCGGCAAAGCGGATGTCGTCGAACCCGACGATCGACAGCTCGTCGGGCATGCGCAGGCCCCGGCGGCGGGCGCAGTTGATCACGCCCATCGCCATCTCGTCGTTGAAGCAGAAGACCGCCGTCGGCGGATCCGGACGCTGCAGCAGGGCATCGGCCGCTTCGGCGCCGGATCGGATCGAAAAGTCGCCCTGCATCACGATGAGGTCCTGCTCGTAGCCGTGGGCCCTGGCCGACGCGCGCGCGCCTGCCAGGCGGTCGCGGCTGAGCGGGCTGAGGAGCGGTCCGGTGACGACGCCGATTGAGCGATGGCCGAGCTCGAAGAGATGGTGCATCGCTTCGGCCGCCGCCTTCGCGTTGTCGATGTGGACGCTCGGCACGCCGAGCTCGGCGCTGAACTCGCACCCGTTGACGATCGGCGCGCAGAGCGGCGCCGCTTCCTGCACGACGCTCGCCGCTACCCGCGGCAGGCGATGGCCGAGAAAGATCAGGCCATCGGCTTCCTTCTGCTTCAGCATCTGCGCGTAGCGCTCTTCGCGCATCTCGTCGTGCTGCGTGTCGCCGACGAGCACCGCGTAGCCGTTTTTCTGCGCCGCGTCTTCGATCCCCTGGAGAATCAGCGAAAAGAAAGGGTTCGAGATGTCGGGAACGGTGACGAGCAGCTTGCGCGACTTGAGCGTGCGCAGGTTCTTCGCGGCCGAGTTCGGCGCGTAGCCCAGACGCTCGACCGCCTTGAGCACGCGCACGCGCGTGTCGGGCGACACGACGTCGGGCCGGCTGAGCACTCGTGAGACTGTCGCCGTCGACACGCCGGCGCGCTTGGCGACTTCGCGGATGTTCGACATCAGAGCTCCCCGCGCCTGCGCGCCTGCGATAAGACGACGTAAGGAAGGTCAGAACGCGCCAGCCCAGCATCATTTCGCCGGCGGCGGCGCCAGCACGAACCCCAGGAGGTTTGAAATCTCGGTCTGACTGTATCCGTCGAGCAGCCCCGCCGGCATCAGCGACACGGTCGACTCCCCGCGGTTGGCAATCTGTGCCTTGGGCACGGGAACCGGCCGCTCGGGACTCTCGGCAGTCCGCAGGAACACATTGGCTGCGTTCTCGCGAACGATGACGCCGGACAGCACGCTGCCGTCCTTCATCTCGAACATCTCGGATTTGTACTGGTCCGAGATCACTTTCGACGGCCACAGAATCGACTCGAGGACGTCCCGCTTCTTGAACCGGCTGGCGATCGTCGACAGGTCCGGGCCGACATCCTTGCCGATGGCCTCACCGAACCGATGGCAGGCCGGCGCAGACTTTCTCGAAAAGGGCCGGCCGGCCTCGGGCGATCCCGGCTGCTCCTGCTTGGTCTGAAACTCGAAAATCTCCTCGGGCGTGAGCTTGGGCGCGCCTGCCTGCTGCGGCTCGCTCGGCGGCACGACGCACCGAGCAGACAGCCCGACCAGAGCACCGACAGAGAGGATAATTGAGGCTCCGGATACCGCATAGGTTTGTCGCACCGCTTGTAACACTGGCGAAGCTCCAAGGTCAATCGACTTCGATATTTGCCGCTCCTGTTTCGCTGTGCGGAACGACAGAATTGGCATTGCTGCGCCCGGGCGTCTGACCGAGAATCGACTGACAGGGATGAATGGCTACCGTGGCTATCTCGAGCTCGTCCGGCCGGCGAACGTCGCCACGGCCCTCGCCGACGTCCTGGCCGGCTACGCGGTTGCCGGGCTGGGCAACCCCGGTCTCGGCTGGCTGCTCGCTGTCGACGGCCTGCCTCTACGCCGGCGGGGTCGTCCTCAACGACGTCTTCGACCGGCGACCTCGATCGCGATCGAGCGGCCCGAACGGCCGATACCGAGCGGGCGAGTATCGCGTGGCGCCGCGGCCGGACTCGGCCTGGGGCTGCTCGTCGTCGGGGTCATGGCCGGCGTTCGATGGCGACACGCAGCCGCAGGGATCGTGGCAGGCGCCACGGCGGCGTGCGTCCTCCTCTACGACGCGTGGGGCAAGCGCCAGGGACTGTTCGGGCCCGTCGAACATGGGGATGTGCCGCGGGCTCAATCTGCTGCTCGGGATTGCCGCCGCCCCGGCGATGCTGGGCGAGGCCTGGCCGCTGGCGCTGCTGCCGCTCGTCTACATCACGGCGGTGACCGCGGTCAGCCGGGGCGAAGTCCACGGGGGCAAGCGCGAGGTCGCGGCGTTTGCTCTGATATCCTTGAGCTTGGTGCTGGCGGCGCTGCTGGCGCTGGCGCTCCGCCGCGGTGGCGGATCGTGGGCGGGGGTCGCGTTCGCACTGGTGCTCGCGTGGCGCGTGCTGCCGGCTTTCTGGGGCGCCTACCGGAACCCCGGGCCCGGGCCGATTCGACATGCGATCAGAACCGGCGTCCTGTCGCTCGTGCTGCTCGACGCCGTGATCGGCGCCACATATGGGGGCGCGCTCTACAGCCTCGTGATTCTTGCGACCGGGGTGGTCGCCGCATCGCTGGCACGGCTTTTTGCCGTGACGTAGGCGAAGGCGGACCGGAAGCCACCGGATTTCGATTGTTGGCCACCATGGATGTCATCAGGCAGAACGTTCGCGTCGACTTCGAGTACCCGGTCTACTTCACGAGCGGTGTCGTGACGCCGTCCAACCTGCTGCTGCGCGACGTCGTGGCGCGTTCGGCCGACCAGACGCCCTCTCGCCTGATCGTCGTCGTCGATCAGGGAGTGCTCGACCACCATCCGCATCTGCGCGACCAGATCGCCGAGTACGTGCACCGCCATCGAACCGTCCTCAGCCTGGCGGCGCCGGTCCTCGTCGTGCCGGGCGGCGAAGCGGTGAAGAACGACGCGCGACACGTGGACGAGATCCACCGCGCGATCAACGACGCCGGGCTCTGCCGCCACTCGTACGTCGTGGCGATCGGCGGCGGCGCGGTGCTCGACGCCGTCGGCTACGCCGCGGCCACGGCCCATCGCGGCATCCGCCTGATTCGCGTGCCGACGACCGTGCTCGCGCAAGACGACTCGGCGATGGGCGTCAAGAACGGCATCAATGCGTTCGGGAAGAAGAACTACCTGGGCACGTTCGCGCCGCCGTTTGCCGTCATCAACGATGTCGCCTTCCTGCGGACGCTGCCCGATCGTCACTGGCGCGCGGGCGTCTCGGAAGCGATCAAGGCGGCGCTCATCAAGGATCGAGCGTTCTTCGACTTCCTGGAGGAGCACGCCGCGGCGCTCAAGGCGCGCGATCTGGCGGTCATGGAACAGGTCATCCGGCGCTGCGCCGTGCTGCACCTGACGCACATCGCGAGCGGCGGCGATCCGTTCGAGCTCGGCTCGTCGCGGCCGCTCGACTTCGGCCACTGGTCGGCGCACAAGCTCGAACAGCTCACCGATCACCGGCTCGGCCACGGCGAGGCCGTCGCGATCGGCATCGCGCTCGACACGACGTACTCGTATCTGGCGGGCTTTCTGCCCGGAAGACGACTGGCGGCGGATCATCTCGCTGCTGCCGGCCCTCGGACTGTCGGTCTACGTCCCCGAGCTCGATCAGCACCTCGACGCCGAGAACGACCGCGGCGAGCGTGCTGCGCGGGCTGGACGAGTTCCGGGAGCACCTGGGCGGCTCGCTGACGATCCTGATGTTGAGGTCGATCGGCGCGCCGTTCGACGTGCACGAGATCCGTCGCGACGTTATGATCCGGAGCATCGGCGTGCTCCGGGATTTCGAGCACGCCCACCGTCTGCGCGAGGAGCGTCATGAACGCCACACCCTCACTGAGCCCTCTGAGCCCCAGGGAACTGGTCGATGAGTACTTCATCGAGAACCGCACGAAGCTGCTGGAGATCGCGGCGTTCCTCGATCGCCTCGATCGCGCCGACCCGTCGTACGCGGGCCGCGATTTCCGGATGAAGGCGTTCGCCGAGGCGCTCGCGGGCCTGCGACCGACGGCCAGCCGCGTCGACTACATTCAGCAGCTGCTGAGCGACCCGAGAGAGGTGCCGCTCGACGCGCTCGACCGCAAGAGCGCGCTCGGCGCCTACGATCGCTGGAGCGAGGAGGCGCGCTCATGAAGTACATCGACCATCACGCGCACATGGTGTCGCGCACGACGGACGACTATCAGCACATGTCGCTGTCGGGCTGCGTGGCGGTCACTGAACCGGCGTTCTGGGCGGGCTGGGATCGGAGCCACGCGGACGGCTTCGAGGACTATTTCCGGCAGCTCACCGACTTCGAGCCGAAGCGCGCGGCGCAGTATCACATCCAGCACTACGCCTGGATGGCCATGAACCCGAAAGAGGCCGACGACCGCGAGCTCTCGCGCGAAGTGCTCAAGCGCATCCCGAAGTTCCTCGATCGGCCGACGGTGCTCGGCATCGGCGAGATCGGCCTCAACCGCGTCACGCGCAACGAGATCGACACCTACACCGAGCAGATCGAGCTGGCGCTCGCCCACAAGCAGCTCATCCTGATCCACACGCCGCACCTCGAAGACAAGCTGAAGGGCACGAAAATCTCAATCGACGTGCTGCGCAGCTTCCCGACGCTCGAGCCAGCCCGGGTGCTCGTCGATCACGCAGAAGAGCACACGCTCCAGATGATCCTCGACCACGGCTATTGGGCGGGCCTCACGCTCTATCCGCAGACCAAGGTCTCCGCACAACGCGCCGCCGACATCGTCGAGCGCTTCGGTCCCGATCGGATCTGCATCGCGGGCGCGTGCGACTGGGGCCCGAGCGACTCGATGGCCGTGCCGCGGTTCATCATGGAGATGCGCCGCCGCAAGCATTCGGACGCGCTGATTCATCGCCTGGTGTTCGAGAACCCGGTGGAGTTCCTGAGCCAGTCGGCACGTTTCAGGATCCGGCCGCTCGAACGTCCCGACAGTGATTACGGTAGGTTCAAAGGGTTCATAAGGTTCCCCCCTGAACCCTTGAACCTCCTGAACCTCTTAAACCTGTTGAACCCCATTGAACCTGCCGAACAGCCCTTTCCACCTTACGTATTGCACCAACATCCACGCGGCTGACGGTTGGGATGCCGTGTACGCCAACCTCAAGCAGTACGCGCCTGCGCTCAAAGCGCGTTTCTCGCCGTCGGCGCCATTCGGCGTCGGGCTGCGGCTGTCGGCGCGGGAGGCGAGCGAGCTGCGCGAGGGCGACCGGCTGCGCGAGTTTCGCGCGTTCCTCGACCGCCAGGGCCTGTACGTCGCGATCATCAATGGCTTCCCTTACGGACCGTTTCACGGCACGCCGGTCAAGGCCAACGTCTACGCGCCCGACTGGCGTGATGACGCGAGGGTCGCCTACACCCTCGATTTGATCCGGATCCTCCAGGCCCTCCTGCCGGAGGGCCTCGACGGCGGGGTCTCGACCACGCCGCTCTCGTACAAGGCCTGGTGGGCCGACGCCGGACCCGAGGCGTGGGAAAGGATGACGAGGAACGTCGTGCGGGTCGCCGATGCGCTCGTGCGAATCCGGCGCGAGCATGGAACCCTCATCCACCTCGACATCGAGCCAGAGCCCGACTGCGTCCTCGAGAACACGGAGGAGTCGGTCGTGTTCTTCGAGCAGTGGTTGTTCTCGGTCGGCGCCTTGATGCTGGCGGCTTCGCTTGGCATCAATCCAGACGAGGCGCGGCGTCACCTCCAGGATCACATCAGGCTCTGCTTCGACTGCTGTCACTTCGCCGTTGAGTACGAGGACCCGGCAGCAGCGCTCGAGCGGCTGCGGGCCGCGGGGATCCAAATCGGAAGGGTGCAGCTGAGCTCGGCGCTGCACGTGCACTTTCCTAGGTGATGCGCAGGAAGCGGCGGATGTCGCCGGCCGCCTGCAACCGTTCGCGGACACGACCTACCTCCATCAGGTGGTCGAACAGCAGGACAACAAGGATCTCCGCCATTACCCTGACCTCGACGTGGCGCTCGCCGACAAGGGAACGTCTGCGACAGAGTGGCGCATTCACTTCCACGTGCCGCTCTTCGCCCGCGAATACGACGCGTTCGGCTCGACACAGGACTACGTGCGGAAGGTCCTCGCACTCGCCTTGCAGACACGATTCACCACGCACCTCGAGATCGAGACGTACACGTGGGACGTCCTTCCACCCGGCCTCAAGGTAGACCTCGGCGAGTCGATCGCGCGCGAGTACGAATGGGTGCTTCAGACAATCGCGGCTCTCACCCCCGCGAGCTCGTCCGACACGCGCTCAACGGACGCACCTTCAACGGACACCCGGTCAGCAGACACACGTTCAACAGACACACGATCGTCCAAGAAATGACGCGAACGGCTGTCTTGAACGTGGTCGGTCTGACACCAGGAATGGTGAAGTCCGGGGCGCCGAACCTTGCGCGTTGGGCCGCGGACGCTACTCTCACGCGGATTCGACCGGCGTTCCCCGCTGTCACCTGCACCGCGCAGTCCGACTACCTCACCGGCCGCTACCCTACCACCCACGGCATCGTCGGCAACGGGTGGTACGCGCGCGAGGATGCCGAGGTCCGGTTCTGGAAGCAGTCGAACAAGCTCGTGCAGGCCCAGAAGATCTGGGAGCGCGCGCGCGAGATCGACCCCGCGTTCACGTGCGCCAATGTGTTCTGGTGGTACAACATGTATTCGACCGCGGACTACACCGTCACGCCGCGGCCGATGTATCCGGCCGACGGCCGGAAGCTGCCCGACGTCTACACCGCGCCCGCCGATCTGCGCGACGAGCTTCAGTCGAAGCTCGGGACGTTCCCGCTCTTCAACTTCTGGGGACCGAAAGCGTCGATCGAGTCGAGCCGGTGGATTGCGGAATCGGCCAAGCACGTCGAAGAGAAGTTCTCGCCGACGCTCTCGCTCGTCTACCTGCCGCACCTCGACTACAACCTGCAGCGTGTGGGGCCGGGCAATCCGGCGGCGGCGGGCGACGTGCGCCAGGTCGACGACCTGTGCGGCGATCTCATCGCGTTCTACGAAGCGCGAGGCGTACGCGTCGTCATCCTCTCCGAGTACGGCTTGTGCGACGTCACGACGCCGGTGCACCTCAACCGCGCGTTGCGGCAACACGGCCTGGTGACGGTCCGGGAGGAGCTCGGCCTCGAGGTGCTCGATCCAGGCGCGAGCGCCGCGTTCGTGGTGGCGGATCACCAGGTCGCGCACGTTTACGTCAACGATTCGTCAAGGCACCGTGAGGTCCGGTCGATCCTCGAGAAGACGCGGGGCGTCGAGCGTGTGCTCGATGTCGAGGGGAAAGCGGCCCACAGGATCGACCATGCGCGCGCCGGAGATCTCATCGCGATTGCAGAGCCGAACGCCTGGTTCACTTACTACTACTGGCTCGACGACCGGCGCGCGCCCGACTTCGCGCGCACCGTCGACATCCACCGGAAGCCGGGGTACGATCCCGCGGAATTGCTGCTCGATCCGGCGATTCGCGTGCCCGCGCTGAGCGTCGGCTGGCGGCTCGCGAAGAAGAGCCTGGGATTCCGGATGCTCATGGACGTGATACCGCTCGACGCGTCGCTCGTCAAGGGTTCCCACGGGCGCCCGGGTCTCGCGGGGGACAACGGGGGACCGCTCGTCATGAGCCGGCAGAAGCACCTGATGCCGGACGCGCCAATCGACTCGGTCGAAGTCCATGCGCTCATACTCGCCCATCTCGGACTGACGCATGCCGCCTGAACAAGACTTCCTGACCGAGATCGAGCACGCGGTGCGCGCCGGGGTCGCGTGGGACGAAACGCTCGGTCGGATCCTCACGCAGTTCGGCGCCGACAGCGGGACCATTCATCTCCTTGGAGACGACGGCGTGCTGCATCTGAAGGCCGCGAGCGCGGGCATACCGCAGGTCGTCCTCGATACGATCAAAGACGTGCCCGTCGGCAAGGGCATGGCCGGGCTCGCCGTCGAGCGCAGGCAGCCGGTCAACGCCTGCAACATCCAGACGGACAACAGCGGCGACGTCCGGCCAGGCGCGCTGGCCACGGGCCTCCAAGGCTCGGTCGTCGTGCCGATGCTGCGTGGCGACGCTGCGATTGGGGCGCTGGGCGTCGCGAATCGCCGCGAACGGACATTCACGGACGCGGAGGAGCAGTTGCTCGTGAGGATCGGGAGAGTGATCGCGGCCGCGCATCGCTGACGGCGCTTCAAGGGGACGCGGATCACGGTTTACGGCACGCGGATCACGCGGATCACATCTCACGGGACGCGGATCACGCGGATCCTCAATCATCACGGGACGCGGATTACGCGGATCCTCGATCATCCACGGGACGCGGATTACGCCGATTCACAATCTCACGGGACGCGGATCACGCGGATCTTCATTTTTGCGGGACGCGGGTCACGCGGCCTGAGTTAGCCGTCCATTCGCAAACGTCGTAGGGTGAGCGGCAACCATCGCCCAACCTAAACACCACTGCGCGGACGCTCACCCGAACATTTCTCGGTGAAGCCGATCCGCACGCTCGTCGCGAGGCGCATCGTCCCCGTAGACGCCCCGGTACCGCGGCGACAGCAACTTCTCCGATTGCCAAACCGAGGCAGTCCATGATCAACCGGCGATTGCCACCGGCGTGCTCGTCGATAACGCTCGCCGGAATCGGCCGGCCGATGCGCATCGTGATCCGCACCGGGCTGAGGGACTCCACTCCTATCGGGAACAATCGCTCAGTCCCGGCAAGGCCCATGGGCAAGACCCACGTATCGGGGAACTCGAGATAGCGCGCTGCGCCGGGCAGCAGCCGCTGCATCCGGCCAGACCGGCTTCGAGTTCCCTCTGGGAAAACGAGCAGGGCCTCCCCGAG
Organism: uncultured Acidobacteriota bacterium; assembly: GCA_963771395.1. Taxonomy (GTDB): domain Bacteria; phylum Acidobacteriota; class Vicinamibacteria; order Vicinamibacterales; family 2-12-FULL-66-21; genus DATBJJ01. The sequence continues at coordinate 79,435 of CAVYTY010000009.1, forward strand.
GCGAAGCCGGTCCCGCGCCACCTGAATCGACCGGCGAGCGGCGCGCGCGATCTCTCGTGAGCTCATCACGGCCTCTTCCGTCGAACGTGTGCTGGTCTGCGGCACCTTGATGGTTCCAAAGCACAAGCTCGAGAACCGTCGCCTGACGTTCGAGTACACCTTCGGCCCGGCGACGACCGTCAATCGGTCGGCCAGCTCATTTGCTCCAACCTTCTGAAGGAGCACGTCCACGACGTTCGCGTCGGAGTACGAGAGGTGGTTCGCGAAAATCACGAGCGGCTTGCCGACCACGAGATCCAGAAGCTCCCGGCCTAGAACGAGCGGGGCGTGCTGCAAAACACGGTCAGCGAGAAGGCGGTGAATGTCTCTGGCCAGCGGATCCCTCGGGTAGTAGGTCCAGTCGGCGCCGGCGCTTGCCAGCCGACTGCCAAGACTGTCGATCGCACGCGGTCCGGCGTCGTCAATCGCGCGCTCGAGAGAGGCGCGGATCTCACTCATTCCCGGCGCATGTTCGTGGGCAAGGAACCTGCTGATCGCGTCGACGAGCGGCTCGCGGCCGCATTCGAGATGCTGATTCTGGTTCATCGACATACCCCTGCCGCCGCAGGTTATCTGAGGCCCGGACTCTTGCTGTCGCGCGCAGGAGTCACAACTCCGCGTGCGTCACAGATCCCGACACCAACGGGTTGCATCAGGTGCTTCTCGATCAGGATCTCGTCGATGTAGCGACCATCGATCCGGGCATGCTTCCGGGCGGTGCCGATCACGACGAAGCCCTGACCAAGATAAGTCTGCAACGCCGCCGGATTGTCGGCGCGCACGAACGTGAAGATTTTCTCGTACCCCTTCCGAGGAGCCGCGTCGAATGTGGCTTCGAAGAGGCGCGTGGCGACGCCCTGGCGTCGGAGCTCGAGGTCGACGTACGTCCCGAGCGTGCCGACGTGGTCGAAGGCGCCGGTGTAGGCAGCAAACGGCTCCATGATCTGGAAGCCCACCAGGCGCTCGTCGAACCGCCGGATGGCTACTTTCCAGATGCCGCGAGGCGGAAAGTTGAGGAGGTAGTCGCGCTCGGCTTCGATGCTGAACGGCGTGTCGAATGCGGTGTACACGCGCGCCTGGATGATCGGATTGAGGATGCAAACCAGCGCTTCCGCATCGGCCGGCACAGCGTCGCGAACCGAGAGCTCCATCTCTTTCTGCCGTGATCACGTCAATCGGGGGTCAAGCGCCCGGCCGAGTATATACGGTCACAATCCACAGGCGATCTGTGACCGCCAGTCAGCCCGCCTCGGCCTCGATCGGGGACATCACTCCGTTGCGGAATCTCGCCGCCCGTCCGACACACCGGTAGTCGCTGCTGCTCATGTGCAGTAGCGCTGCACCATCGGCAAGGGCGATGATGTCGTGCGGCACTCGTTCGGAATAGCGCCGCACCGTGTCGAGAAACGGCGCCTCGAACCTGTTCAGGTGCGGCAGCAGCTCGTAGTCCACGACACCGAGGGCCTCGTGCTCGGCACGATCTCCGCAGACCTCGTCGAGCGGCGCACTGAGCAGCCTGAAGAGTGACAGATTCTTCGTAAGCTGCAACGAGCCTCCGCTCGCGCCGACAATCATGCGCCCGGCGGCGATGCACTCTCGCAGCCGGGAGGCCAGCCCCGCACGGAGAATATTGCGCCGAAAGCCGATGGGGTCACCCCCGGTCAGGTAGATGACATCGTACTGGTTGAGGCGGGCCAGTTGCTCATCGGCGATCTCTTCGTCGATGTCACAGTAATCGACGTCGGGGAAACCGTACGACGCGAACAATTCACACGCGGCAGGAAAACGCTCGCGGCCCATCGCGCTGAACGGCGGGATCCACGCAATGCGCGGCCGCGGAGTGCCGCTTCTCATGCGATCGACGACGGCAGCATTGCCCGTCGACGGAAAGTCGCTGGTGAGTACCGAGGTTCAGCATGAACGTGGACGGCACCATCAATGCCTCTAACTGTCGACGACTCACGACTGCCGATTGCCGACTCTCCCGAACGTCAGCTTCGCAAGGCCCATCGCCGCGCCGGGAATGATGAGCGCGCCCAGGAAGGCGACGAGGAACGAGTCGACGCTCATCGAGAACGCGCCGAAGGCGGCGTAGCCGATGGCGGTCCCGAGATTCGAGAGCGCCGTGAGCGCGAGGAATCGCGCGAACGGCGCGCCGATCAGCCCGGCGAAAATCACGCTGGCTTCGGCGAGCACGGGCACCGGGCGGCACATCACGATTGTCCAGTCGCCGTAGCGCCGCACGAGCCCCTCCGCGCGCTGGAGCCCAGCCGCACCGACGAAGCGGCGCGCGAGGCCGGACGCGCGCGAGCCGAGCGCGTAGCCGAGCAGGCACGCGACCATCATGCCCGTCCACACGACCGCGGCGCCCCGCCAGAACCCCAGCAGCACGCCGGCGGCCGTCGACACGATGCTCGACGGCACCGGCAGGACGACGTCGAGCGCGAGCAGCCCGAAGATCGACGCCGACGCCAGCCACACCGCGGTGTCGGCCCCGGTCATCCGCGCCGCGAACGCGTTCAACTCGGCCTCGAAGAGGAAGAAGGGGACGAGCACCAACCCGAGGAGCACGACCCAGATGACCGCCCACCGCATGTCCGGAAAGCGTATCAAACCGTCCGAAGGATGTGTGCGCCGGGGTAGAATTAGCGCGGCCGCATTCGTCATCATGATCAGTCATGCGCGCATCGGCCGAGGAGGCAGACAAGTGATGAAGACTGCTCTATTTCGTATCTGCGTCGCGACGGCCCTGCTGGCCGCCGGGTACGTTGCCGGACGACTCACGCCAGAACCCGTCCTGGAAGCGGCACAGTCCGGACGCGTCTTCGAGATGCGGACCTACACGGCGAACGAAGGCAAGCTGCCGGCGCTCCAGACTCGCTTCCGCGATCACACGCTGGGTTTCTTCAAGAAGTACGACATGACCAGCATCGGTTACTGGGTACCGGCGGACGGACCGACGGCGCAGACGACGCTCGTCTACATCCTTGCGCACCCCAGCCGCGAGGCCGCCAAGGCGAACTGGGCGAAGTTCGGTGCGGATCCGGAATGGCAGAAAGTCGCCGCGGCATCCCAGGTCGATGGGAAGATCCTGGCCAAGTCGCCGGAATCGGTCTTCCTCAACGCCACGGACTACTCGCCGATCAAGTAGCGCCACGGCAGATCCAGACACCCAGAGAGGGCTGTCACAGAGCGTCTGGCACCCGGCACGAGGGGCCACGGCACGAGGAACGACTGGCCCGTTACAATCAATGACCCGACGTACGTTGCTTCTGGTCGCTGCGCTGGCCCTCGCGCCGGCTCTCTGGGTGTCGCCGCCGGTCCCGACGGCACAACCCCCCGCGGGCCGGCTCGCGCCTCGCCTCAGCGGTCCGGAGCTCTTCGCGCTCACGACCGAGTTGTCGGAAGCGGATGGTTTTTTCCGCTCCGACAACCTCGTGTCGAACGAGCTGTTCATGCAGCGCGTCATTCCCGCTCTCACGCGCATCGTCAAGCCGGGCCGGGTGTATCTCGGCGTCGGCCCGGAACAGAACTTCACTTACATGGCGGCCATCAAGCCGGCCATGGCGTTCATCATCGACGTCCGGCGCGGCAACATGCAGCTGCACCTGCTGTACAAGGCGCTCTTCGAGCTGTCCGAGGACCGCGTGGACTTGGTCTCGCGCCTCTTCTCGCTGAAGCGTCCGCCAGGCCTCGACCGCAAGTCGTCGGTGCAGCACATTTTCACCGCGTACGCCGACCCGCGTCTGCGGAGCCCGGCCCTCTACAAACAGAACGTCAGCGCGATCAGGCGGCTGCTGTCTCGAAAGAACGAACTGGAGCTGTCTCCGGCGGACCTCAAGGGCATCGAAGACATCTACCAGGCGTTCTACGAGCGCGGGCTCGGCATCCACTACGAGGTGGCACCGGGAAGCGCGGGATCGTTCCCGACCTACGCCGAGCTGATGGTCGCGACCGATGAGACATCGGTTCCCCAGAGCTACCTCGCAACGGAAGAGAACTTCGGCGTGATCAAAGACCTGCACAGCCGCAACCTGATCGTGCCGGTCGTAGGCAACTTCGCGGGGCCGAAGGCCATTCGGGCGGTCGGCAAGTACCTGAGGGCACGCAATGCCGTCGTAGCGGCCTTCTACGTGTCGAACGTCGAGCAGTATCTGATTCGCGAGGGCGGCCTGGATGAGTTCTGCGCCAGCGTCGCGTCGCTCCCGCTCGACGAGTCGAGCACGTTCATCAGAAGCGAGCGCGGCGGGCTCCCGTCGCGCGGAGCAAGCGGCTCCCCACGCGGCGGTTTCGGCTTTGGCGGGAATTTCAGCTCCAAGCTGGAAGGCATGCTGGAGTCCGTGAAGGGATGTACGAGGTAGAGCTCTATTTCAGCAAGTACGCCCTTCTCTTCTCGACAAAGCTCTTGAGGCTGCGTTCCTCGCCGTCGGTGCCGGTCTGAAAGGCTTCGAAGCTGTAAAGTTTCCGCGTGTCGGCCTTCACGTCCGCGGCGATGAGCGCCTGATACTGCTGGACGCGCGGGCCGAGCGTCTTCCAGTCCAGGTCCTTCTGCGCGATCTCGCGCACGTAGGACAGGTAGCGCTCACGAAGAGCCGGGACCGCCAGCAGCTTCGAGCGCAGGGGCTTGGTCGTGTCGTCGAGGCCGACGAGCGGATCGAGATCTGCCGTTGCCCCGCCGAACATGCCGCGCCCGCCTCGTCCCGGACCTGGGCCGAACATGCCGTCGGGCGGCCCGCCGCGACCGGGCTCAGGCGGCCGCCGCGACCGGGGCCGCCAGGTCCTCCAGGACCGAACCCGGGAGGAGGCCCGAAGCCCCGCCCGCCTTCATCGGCGAGGCCTTCGTTCATGTCGTGCGGGATGACGTGGAATCGCCCCTTCTCGTCCTCATAGATGCTGTAGTCGCTCGCGCGCGTCCAGTAGCCGTCGCTGTTGACGAGCGCCACATCCAGCGCCAGGAACCTCAGCGCGCCGTCGACGTCCAGCATCGGATTGAGCGCGGCTTCGAGCTTGTCCGATGGCGTCTCGTTCAGGACTCGGAACAACTTGATGAGAGCCGCCCACGATTTCGGGTCGTCCTTCGTCTTGATCTCGTACAGGCGCTTGTAGGCCGACGCGTCTTCGCCCAGGTACTCCATGCCGCCGCGGCCGCCGGGGCGTCCGGGCACCTTCCACCGCGCGCCCTTCGTGCTCTTGAAGTAGTCGCGCGTGAAGTCCTTGTTGAACTGCTGCGCGTTCACGTACACGCCCCAGCTCTCGCCGTTGATCACCACGCGCATGTAGTTCGCCTTCGGCGCGGGGATGTACTGTCGCGCGATCTCGGAGTACACGACCGGCCGCACGAACGTGGGATCGCCGTTCAGGTTCAGGAGATTCAGCGTGCGGTAGCTGCCGAGGAGCTGCTTCTCGTCGACGAAGTCGAACGTCAGGTTCAACGATCGCTTCGACCCCTCCGGCACCATCATGAACGACGAGGCGCCGCGAAAATGAACGCCGACGTCCTTGTAGGTCTTGCCATCGACGATCGCCGTTGCGGGCACTTCGACGTCGGTATTGTTGAAGGCGGCGAGCTCCTGCTCCCAGTCCGCGTTCTCGAACTGGAGAAAGATCGTCCGGAGCGTGCCGAGGTCGTAGAGCGGCGCCGATGGATAGGACTTGATCTCGGCGGGCGTCACCTTGGGCCCCGGGGACCCTGGAGTCATGCCTCCGCGTCCGAATCCGCCTCCCGGACCGCCGCGGCGCCCGAATCCGCCGCCTCGAGGTGCGGGATCGGCGGCAAGGGACTCGCGAGCAGCCTTGCGTTCCGCGTTGTTGAGGCGCTTGTCGCCGTTCTTGTCGAACTGCGCCACGATGGCGCGTTCGCCGCCGCCCGGAAAGCCGCCGGGGCCAAACGGAGGCGGACCCTGAAACCCGCCGGCAGCAGGACCGGGCCCCTGCGCGTGCGCGGGCGCCTGGAGGACCGTGGTGAGCAGCAGGTAGCCACAGAGGCCCGCGACCACGCCCAGCAGCCCGGCCTGTATCATGGTGATCCACAGCGCTTCGCCGCGATTCTCGTTCATGGGATTCTCTTCCATCCTCGTACCTGTTTGCGCATTCCGATCAGTCTTGAGTCGCTTCCCGATTCAGCGTCACGCCCTGAATGCCCTCGATCCGGTTGAGGGCCTTCACGAGCTCGACGGCCGATTGCTCGCTGCGGAGCTCGACGCTGTAGGACACTTCGATCGCCATGCCCTGCTTCGCGGTCGCCATCGAGACGAGCCGACGGACGCGGACGTGCGCGCCGAACGCCGGGCCGAGCAGGCTGTCCACGTCGTGTCCCAGGCCAATCCGCACCTGCAGGAGGTACGACGCTTCGTGTGGTTGCTCTGGCCCCTCGTCATGAACCACGCCGCGGCGCCGACGACCACGATCCCGCCGAGCGCGACCGATGGATGGCTTGCCCCGACGGCCATCCCGACGGCGACGGCGAAGATGACAAACGCCGTGTCCACGGTGTCGCGGACGACGGTCCTGAACCGCACGATCGACAGCGCCCCGACCAGGCTGAAGGCTCGCGCGACGTTGTCGCCGATCACCTGCGTCACCATCGCGATGAGTATCGAGAGCAATACGAGCGTGATGGCAAGAGACGACGAGGTCTCGCTCGCCGGCCGGGTGCGCTGATAAATCCAGGCGACGACGCCGCCGAGCAGCATCGCGGCGACGAGACGGCCGAGCACTTCGAGAGGCGCAACTGCCGCCTGCAGGTCTCCTCCTCGCAGGAACTCAGGCATACAGCGCTTCGGTCCCGGCGCCAGGCACGTCCTGGTGCACCGCCGCCAGGCCAAGCGCGACGACCCCCAGCCGGTACTTCGACGCCGTCTGCGGCGTCAGCGCAAAATCTTCGACCAGTTGCCTGAATATTGCGGGCGGCAGCCCTCGGTACTTCAACTCGAGGATCAGTCGTCCATCCATGGCTGCCACACCCTTCTCGAGTGAAAAGTGCACATCGCTCGAGGGCATGGCCTGAAGGTCGCAGTCGAGCGTCAGGCGGACTTGTTCACCGTCGCGAACGACGCCCCGTGCCATTCGCGAATACGCGACTTGACAGACCGGCTGCAGCCCCCTGGCCAGCAAGCGTCGGTGGAACCAGTAGCCGGGCCATTCGGCGTCGAGCGTCGGCTCTGGCAATCGCGAGAGCGACGACAGCGGCAGGCTGGTGCGCCGCTTGGCGAGCACGGCAGGCTGTCGCATTTCCGCTCGAGGAAGACCGTCTGCTCGTCGCCGTACCGGCGGATCCGGTATTTGCTCCGCCCGAACGAACCGCGGCGGTGAAAGACGTCGTAGGCCGCCGAGTCGTAGTAGACGCTGGTCGTGTGGTACTCATCACCAAACGGTCCGAGGCCGTGCGCGTCGGGGTCGAGATGGGTTCGAGCCCAGTGCCGGATCTTGACCGCCTGGTCTGGTTCGACGACGAACTTGAGCTCGCGGGCGTGCGGCCGGACTTCACGGATATGTCCCATATCGCTCTGTAGGATACGGTGCGATCGACGCCGTGGTTACATGGTATTTACGCGGTCGACGTAATGTCACCGCTGTGACACAGATCTGACACAGATCATGTTGGTTCAAGAGGTTAAGAGGGCTCAAGGGTTCAGGCACCCTGCACCTGGAACCTCCTGAACCCTTTTGAACCTCCTGGACCTCTTTGAACCTACTGAACCTATCTCAAGCCAGGATCTTGCCGGGATTCATCAGTCCGTAGGGTCGAGTGCCTGTTTGATGGCGCGCATGGTGTCGAGCGCCTCGCCATGTTCGCGCGCGAGGTAACGCATTTTCCCGACACCTACGCCGTGCTCGCCCGTGCAGGTGCCTCCCATCTCCAGCGCGCGGTGGACAAGGCGTTCGTTCAGGCGGCCCGCCTCTGCCATCTCTTGAGGACGATCGGGATCCACGAGGTAGAGCAGGTGGAAGTTGCCGTCGCCAACGTGACCGACGAGTGTGCCGGTCAAAGACGACTCGTCCAGGTCGCGCTTCGACTCCACGACGCATTCGGCCAGTCGGGAATCGGCACGCAACATCCGTGGTCCAGGCTTTGGCGCCAGGCCGGAGCGCCAGAGAAGCGAGTAAGAGTCGTGGCGGGCGCGCCAGAGACGCGCGCGATCTTCGGGACGCGTCGCCCACGTGAAGCCGGTCCCCTCGTTCTCGGCGGCCAGCGCCTGAACGAGCTCGGCCTGGTCGCCCACCTCACGTTCGCTCGATCCCGTGAAACTCGAAGAAGAGCGTCGGGCGGCCGGGTAGTCGAGCTTCGAGAACCGGTTGATCGCGTCCATCTGGACTTCGTCGAGCAGCTCGATCCGCGCCACCGGAACGCCGAGCTGGATGGTCGCGATGACGGTCTTCACCGCCAAGTCGATGCTCGGGAACGCGCAGACCGCTGCCGCCACGGCTTCGGGCAACGGATGCAGCCGGACGGTGATCTCGCTGATGATGCCGAGCGTGCCCTCGGAGCCCACGAACAGCCGCGTCAGGTCGTAGCCTGCCGACGACTTGCGCGCGCGGCCGCCGGTCCTGATCACTCGGCCGTCGGCCAGCACGACCGTCAAACCCCTGACGTTCTCGCGCATCGTCCCGTAGCGAACGGCCGTCGTCCCCGATGCGCCCGTGGCCGTCATGCCGCCGAGGGTTGCGTCGGCGCCGGGATCCACGAAGAAGGTCAGCCCGGTGTTGGCCAGATGCTTGTTGAGCTGTCGATGGGTGACGCCGGCCTGCACCGTGGCGTCGAGGTCCTCCGCGCTGACGCGAAGCACTTGGTTCATCTGCGTGAGGTCGACGCACACACCGCCTTTGAGCGCCAGTGACCTGTCCTTCGAGCGACGTGCCTGCGCCAAACGCCACTATCGGCACCGCGTGCGAAGCGGCGGCGCGGACGATGGCGCTGATCTCTTCAGTAGTCCTGGGATACGCGACGAGGTCGGGCGGGGCTGGCGTGTGATACGACTCGCCGCAGCTGTGGTGATCTCGAACCGCCTGGGCCGCGGTGACGCGATCCCCGAGCAGGTCCCGCAGGGTGGACAAGAGCTCGCCGGCGACGGCCGAGGGAACGGCATTCATGGGACCAATAATAATCCGTGTGGGCATTTTCGAGCGCTCGCGGGGCCCTCCGGCATGGCGGCAGGCGCCGCGCTCGCCCTTCGACGTAGCGCTCAGGGTCGACCCTGAGCGTGTCGAAGGGTCGGGCCGCAAGCGCTCCGGATTCATTCTTGCTGTGGCTGCCCATCCAGGGGGTCAGACCGGGGCAGACCCCACTTCTTGGCCTCGCAACGCGGCGTTCCGCGAAAGGGCGCGACACGCTGTGAAAGCTGACTTTCGATTTGCGACGCAGCCGGTGTCGCACGGGTACACTATCCACTTATGGAGCGATCACGGATTGTGCGGGCGTCTCTTCTCCTGGCGCTTCTCGTGGCGGCCGCGCCGCATCGTGCCGCGGCCTCGGGGCACGGACCGGTCTTCGGCGGAGCCCCCCGACGCTCGGCAAGGGTGGATGGCAGCTCGATCAGGCATGGATGGGACGAATGGGCCGTGGGAGCGGCGACGACGAGCAGATGCTGCGCACGATGCTCAGCGTGGGCATCACCGAGGACCTGCAGATCTCGAGCTCGCTTCCGATCACGCTCAACTCGAGTATCTACATGCCGAGGGGACGCACGATGGCGATGATGTCCTCGAACCAGGACCTCGAGGCGATCGTGGGCTGGCGCTTCCAGCGGCGCGCGGTCGGTCCGGGTGCACGCCTCGAGTCCACGGTCTTCGTCGGCGCGACGGCGCCCCTGCAGGAATACCGCAACGACGGCATGCTGGCGGCGCCGTCGATTCACGTGTCGGCGGCGAGCGGCTACGCATCGCGGACACACTATTTCTGGGTCGGTGGCGGCTTTCAGCACTTCGGCGAGCGCGAAGGCGACCAGATGGGCGACAGCGTCTTCTACAGCGCCGTCTATGGCTATCGGCCGCCATTCCTGCGGTTTGACTATCCGAAGCCTGACCTGCGTTTCTTCGTCGAGGCCGTCGGCGAGCACACCGAAAGGGGACTACACCACGGCTTCCAGATGGTCCCGAGCGGCGGCGATTCGATTCTGGTTGGCCCTACGGCGTTGCTGCTCTACAAGCAGTACGGGCTCGAGGCCGGATTGCTCTTCCCGGTGTACCAGCAGACGAACTTTCAGCCGGAGGAGAAGCTGCGCTTCGGCGTCAATTTCACGTACTTTTTCTGGCGGAAATAGCGCCTGCGCCGAAGCTTCGCGAAGGCGAGGCCCCGCCAGCATTGATAAAAATGCTACAGGAGACAGATTTGACAATGAGCCCAATGCGCGCGGGGTCAGCATTTCAATGCTCGCGGGGCCCCACCCGCGCTCTCGCGCGGCGACTGCGCGCCGCGCTCGGGCCGCAGGCGCTTCTCAATGCTCGCGGGGCCCCACATTTTTCAAAGCGCTTGGGGCCCCACCCCCAAGCGCGGCCGCTCGCTCTCGCGCGGCGACTCCGCGCCGCGCTCGGGCCGCAGGCGCTGCTGGCGATACTCCTGCTCCTGGTGCCTGCCCAGGCGCGAGCCGAGTACACGCGAATCGAGCTGAAAATCTTCGGCATGGACTGCGCCATCTGCGCGCACGGGATACGCGTCGCCATTCAGAAGATGGATGGCGTGGAATCGGTGACGCTGTCGCTCGAGCGGGCTGAGGCCGACATCCGCCTCCGCCAGGAGAACCGGGTGTCGCTCGACCAGTTCCGGAAAATCGTCAAGGCCAATGGGTTCGAACCGCGGCAGGCGACAGTCACCGCTGTTGGAACCGCGCGCGAGGTCGGCGGCAAGCTGGCCTTCGAGGTCTCCGGCGTGCCGACGCCACTCGTCGTCGACCCGGATCGAAGCGACGCGTCCGCCTACAAGCAGTTGAGGAGCGCGCTCGATTCCAAGACGCCTGCCGTGTTCGAGGTCACCGGGATCGTCGAAAAGAAGAGCGACGGCGTCGAACAGATTGCAGTCGCGAGCGTCAACCGGCGTCCATAGGCGGCCGGCCGCGATCGACCCCGGAACATCAGCTCCCGGATCGACCGAACAGCATGTAAAGGATCCCCGCGACGACCACCACGAGGAGGATGCCTACCCACATCCCCGCTTTGAAGATCCCTTCGACGACCTGACACCCGGCGCTCGCCATCGCCAGAAAGACGAGCAGTTCCAGACGCAGCAACATGTTACGACTCATGCACGACCCCCCCATGAACATCGGCGACCTCGAATGGCCGACGGCTCTGGGGACCTGAGAGCAAGGGTGGAGCCAGGTCTGCCGTGGCGTCGGGCTAGTGGAAATTTAACAAACCTATCCTTACAACAATCCAGAACCACACTCATGCGGCGTTAAACGAAGACGCTCCTCAGACGGCGCGGATTCTCTGAAGCCCTTTGCGCCAGAAGTAGGCAGCGAGGATCGCCGCGCCGAGACCGACGCCAATCTCCCACCAGATGACGCCGCCGGCCCAGGCGGTGTCGGCGACGAACCTGTCGTGCCTGCTGAGCGTGTAACCGATGGTTCCGGCCACCAGGAAAAGGACCGCCGCCGCGGTGGTGCTGAAGGCCATCCACAGCGGGCTCCAGGCCCGACCCCCAGACCGCTTGTAAAGAAAGATGTTCCAGGCGGCGAGGAGAGCGACGAACGTCAAGACGGGAACGCTGTCCATGTCGATCCTCCGCACAGATTGTACACTCGCGCCACGCGCGGCGGTCACGGTACCATCACGAAGCACAGGAAGACCACGGCGATCACGAAGAAGAACATGTAGATAAGCCTTCGTGAACTTCGCAGCTTCGCGATCTTCGTGATAACGTCCCGGCGTCGAGGCACTGCTGGTGCATCGCAGAACCTGTCAGGAGCTTCACTATGAACTCCGTGCTCTCGAAGTCCATCGACCTCATCCTTCTGGTTGCCAAGTCCCTAATCCTTGCCATCCTGATCATCTGGGGTCTTGGCCTTCCTGTGGCCCCGGCTTACTGAGTTTTGGCGCGTCACTTGGCCGGCGTCAGATTCGGTTGGGGCGCTCGATGTGGTAAAACTCCGCCTGCATGGGTTCGACTGCCATCGCCGGCTGGATAGCTCACATCGCCTTCTGGGCGCTCCTGCTGTTGGGAACGACCTCGGGTGAGCTGCGGGCAAGACTGGCGGTGACCTTTCTGTCTTGTGGCTCATTGGATTCCTCGGCCTACCACATGTACCCTATGGCGCCGGGCTCGTCACGTCGTTTGTCGCGGTGCTGGACGTGGCGCTGGTGTTCATCGTGTTCAAGGGTGATGTCCGGCTCACGTAGGGCCTGATTGAGGAAGGTCGCTCTCACGCAAGGAACACCGAAATGCGACTCATCGGCGGGCTGCTCACGCTCTACACGTTCCTGCTGGCGACGGCGCTCCTCTTCAACGCGCCGCTCGTGCTGATTGTGCTGGCCGTTCGGCGCCGGATGGCTCCGGGCGCCGCCCGTGGGCTCCTGGCCGCCGGATTCGCCGCGGCGGCTATCTACATGATCTGGCGCATGGAGTGGTTCGACGTGTGGCGGCACGGCATTCCGTCGGTCGGCTACATGCTGACGGCGTTCGGCCCTTACACCACGGCGGTGGCCGCTGCCGGGTGGGGCCTGGGCGCGCTGATCGTCCCGCGCGTGCGTGGCGCCCAGAGCCCGCCCTCGCGAACACCCATCGTGAGCGTCGGGTCATCGCGTTCGTCGTGAGTCCGCTTGTCAGCTGGTTCCGCACTCACCGGATTTCGAACCTGCCGTGGTTTCCGAGCCGGCGCTGTGCTAGCGTTCTCGCCAAAGTATCACCATGAACAGAACACGACTTCTCACCTTCATCCTGACCGCCGCGTCGGCCCTCGCGCTTGCACAGCAGCCGCCGGCGCCGCAACCGACAGCGCCACAAGCGCCGAACCCGGACACCTACTACCAATTGGGCCCTGATTCTTTCGAACGCGAAGGCGTCGCCAAGGGCGAAGTCCGCGGGCCGTTCACGCTGCCCAGTCAGGCCTATCCGGGAACGCAGCACACGTATTGGGTCTACGTGCCGGCTCAGTACGACAAAGCGGTCCCGGCGAGCCTGATGATCTTCAACGACGGCCAGGCGTTCAAGAACATGGAGGGCGACGTCCGCGCCCCGAACGTCCTCGACAATCTGATCAACCGCCGCGAGCTGCCGGTCATGCTCGCGGTGTTCATCAACCCGGGCCGCACACCCGAACAGCCCGAGCCGACGCCACAGGAATGGGGCGACCGGACGACGAATCGGCCGACGGAATACAACACGCTCGACGACAAGTACGCGCGCGTGATCGTCGACGAGCTGATGCCGGCGCTCGACAAGGAGTACAACATCTCAAAAGATCCAGGGCGCCACGGCATTGGCGGCGCGAGCTCCGGCGCGATCGCGGCGTTCACCGTCGCATGGGAGCGTCCGAACGAGTTCCGGAAGGTCCTCAGCATTGTCGGCAGCTTCACCAACATCCGCGGCGGCCACGCCTACGCCGACATCGTCCGACAGAGCGAGAAGAAGCCGATTCGGATCTATCTTCAGGATGGACGCAACGACAACCGGGGAGTCGGGCGAGGCGGCACCTACGACCCCCTGCGCGACTGGTTCCTTCAGAACGTGCGCCTCAAGGACGCGCTCACCGAGAAGGGCTACGACCTCAACTATCAGTGGGGGATCGGCAGACACGGCCAGAAACACGGCGGAACGATCTTTCCCGACATGATGCGCTGGCTCTGGCGGGACCACCCGGTGTCGACCGACGTCAACGACACGGTCGAGAGGGCGTTGAACACGGTGAAGAAGTAGCTCTCAGCTCCCAGCTGACAGCTACCCCGTTATCATCCTCAACAACCTGGTCACCGGATCGTAGAACTTGTCGACGACCCGCTCCTTGAGCGGGATGATCGCGTTCTCCGTGATCGTGATGTGCTCGGGGCACACCTTCGTGCAGCATCGGGTGATGTTGCAGTAGCCCACGCCGTCGCGATCCTTCAGGTCCCCGAGCCGGTCCTCGGTGTCGAGCGGGTGCATCTCGAGCGCCGCGTTGTAGAGCAGGAACCGCGGACCGATGAACTCGTCGTGCAGGTGATGGTCCCGCAGGACGTGGCAGACGTCCTGGCACAGGAAGCACTCGATGCACTTCCGGAACTCCTGCACGCGATCGACCTCGCGCTGCCCCATCCGCCACGTGCCGTCTGGCGCGTCAGGCTTGCGGGGCTTGAACGGCTTGATGGCCTTCTTGACCCTGTAGTTCCAGGACACGTCGGTGACGAGGTCCCGGATGATGGGGAACGCCTTCATCGGTTCGACGGTGACCGGCTGCGTCAGATCGATCGAATCGAGCCGCGTCATGCACATCAGCTTCGGATGGCCGTTGATCTCGGCCGAGCAGGACCCGCACTTCCCCGCCTTGCAGTTCCAGCGCACGGCGAGGTCGCGGGCCTCTTCCGCCTGGACCTGGTGGACGGCGTCGAGGACGACCATCCCCTCGCTGACCTCGGTCGCATAGTCGCGAAACGCGCCCTGCGACTTGTCGCCGCGCCAGATACGAAATGTTGCCTTCGGCATGTTCGCTGCTCGCTTCTCGCTGCCCGCTGTTGGATGTCTGAACTCGCGCACCGACTGCTGCTAGTCAACAACCGCGAGCTGCTAGCCGCAAGCCGCAAGGTCACTTGTTCTCCTCGATCACCTGCTTCAACGCGGCCGGCAGCGGCGGGATCGGTGCGCGCGACACCTGCATCTCGCCGCCGGGACCACGCTTCACGACGATATTGAACGTCGCGTATGCGGGATCCTTGTCCGGATAGTCCTGCCGGAAATGCCCGCCGCGGCTCTCCTTGCGCTCGAGCGCGGATCGCGCGATCGATTCGGAGACCATCAGCAGGTTGCCGAGGTCCTGCGCGGCGTGCCAGCCCGTGTTGAACTCGCGATGGCCGGTCACGCCGACCTGTTCGGCGCGCTTCTTCAGGGCTTCGAGTCCGGTCAGCGCGCGCTGCATCTCCTCTCCCATGCGCACGATGCCGACGAGGTCCTGCATCATGCCCTGGAGATCCTGCTGGACCTTGAAAGGATTCTCCTGCGCGTTCGCGCGCTCGAATGGCTCGAGCGACCGCCTGGTCGCGGCCTCCACCTGCCGCTCGTCGACGGTCACGGCGCCATTGGCCTTCGCGAAGATCGCCGCGTGCTCCCCGGCGAGCTTGCCGAACACCAGCAGGTCCGACAGCGAGTTGCCACCGAGACGGTTCGCGCCGTTGATCCCCGCGGCGCACTCGCCGGCGGCGAACAGCCCCGGCAGCGACGACATCTGCGTGTCGCCATCGACCCGCACGCCGCCCATCACATAGTGCGTCGTCGGACCGACTTCCATCGGCTCGGTCGTGATGTCGAGCCCGGCGAGCTCCTTGAACTGGTGGTACATGCTCGGAAGCTTCTTGCGAATGTGCTCCGGCGCGTTCGGGATGCGCTCCTTGATCCACGCGATGTCGAGGAAGACACCGCCGTGCGGGGTGCCGCGTCCGGCCTTGACCTCCCGCATGATGCAGCGTGCGACGTGGTCGCGCGTCAGGAGCTCGGGCGGGCGGCGCGCGTCCTTGTCTCCCATGACGTAGCGCCAGCCCTCGTCGGGATTGTCGGCCGTCTGGCTGCGATAGTTCTCGGGTATGTCGTCGAACATGAACCTGCGGCCTTCGCTGTTGCGCAGCACGCCGCCTTCCCCGCGAACGCCTTCGGTGACGAGAATCCCCTGCACGCTCGGCGGCCAGACCATGCCGGTCGGATGGAACTGGACGAACTCCATGTCCATCAGCTCCGCGCCGGCGAAGTACGCGAGCGCGTGGCCGTCGCCCGTGCCTTCCCAGCTGTTGCTCGTGATCCGATAGGCGCGGCCGATCCCGCCGGTGGCGAGCACCGTGGCCTTCGCCTTGAACACGCGGAAGCGCCCGCGCTCGCGGTCGTAGCCGAGTGCGCCGACGATGCGGGGGCCGTCGCTGAGGAGCGAGACGACCGTGAACTCCATGTGGACGTCGAGACCACGGTGGATGCCGTGGTCCTGGAGCGTCCGGATCATCTCGAGGCCCGTGCAATCGCCGACGTGCGCGAGGCGGGGTACTTGTGCCCGCCGAAGTTGCGTTGGAGGATGCGGCCGTCCGCGGTCCGGTCGAAGAGCGCGCCCCACGCCTCGAGCTCGCGCACGCGATCGGGCGCTTCTTTCGCGTGCAGTTCGGCCATCCGCCAGTTGTTGACGTACTGGCCCCCGCGCATCGTGTCGGCGAAGTGCACTTTCCAGCTGTCTCGATCGTCGACGTTGGCGAGCGCGGCCGCCATGCCGCCTTCCGCCATGACGGTGTGCGCCTTGCCGAGGAGTGACTTGCAGACCAGTCCGACGCTGACCCCGGCCGCTGACGCTTCAATCGCAGCCCGGAGCCCCGCTCCGCCCGCGCCTATGACGAGCACATCGTGCTCATAGTTCTGGGGAGTCTCGTAACTCAGATGAGCCTCCAGTCCGTCAGCACGCCCATCGAGCACAGTCGGACGTAGAGGTCGGCCAGCCCGACGCCGAAGAGGCTGGCCCACGCAAACTTCATATGCCGGCAGTTGAGGCAGTTGGCGGCGTCGTACAACTTGAGCCGCGTCGGATGCTGCGAGAACTGGTCGAGGACGCCGCCGACGATGTGCCGGAACGAGTGGCATCCGAGGGTATAGCAGCTGAGGAGCACCGCATTCAGCGCGAGCACGAGCGTGCCGACCCCGATCCCGAACGTCGTCTGCCCGGTCGCGTCGGTGAACCACATCGCCTTCCAGACGTCGTAGGTCAGGACGAAGAGAAAGAGGATGGCGAGATACAGAAAATATCGATGGATGTTCTGCAGGATGAGCGGAAACGACTGCTCGCCGAGGTACTTCTTGCGCGGCTCGCCGACGGCGCAGGACGGCGGATCCGCCCAGAACGCCTTGTAGTACGCGCCGCGGTAGTAATAACACGTGAAGCGGAAGCCGGCCGGCGCCCAGAGGATGAGGAACGCCGCGGAAAACGGCAGCGCGGCGGGCCACCAGCCGGGCTTGGGGCCGAACCAGCTGTGCGGCCCGTCACCGAAAAACAACGGTGAGTAGAAGGGCGACAGATAGGGCCCGAACTCGTAGTGTGCACTCTGAAATGCCGCCCACGTCGAATAGGCAACGAACGCCCCGAGCACGGTGAACGTGAGCAACGGCTGCGCCCACCAGGCGTCCCGCCGCATCGTCTGACCGAATCCGCGCCGCTCCAACTTCAATGGGATGACGACCTGCTGCATGAAGACGAATTCCTCCCGCCCGATGAATCCACGAAACTCCGTGATGACGCAGAGCTTCGCTCACCATACTCAAGGTGTGCGGGAGATTGCAACAGACGGTCTCGACGATCAGATGTCAGCTATCAGCTTTTCAGCTGAGAGCTAGTCCTGATGGACGTGGACCTTCCCGCGGATGGTCGCGCCGTCCGCGATCGCGAGGCGGGGAGAGCTGACGTCGCCAGACACCGAGCCGGTCGGCTGGATCTCGACCTTCTCGCGTGCCGTGACGTTGCCGGTCACCGCGCCCTGGATCACGATCGCCTTTGGCGTCGATCGTTGCGCGGATGTCCGCGAAGCGGCCGATAGTGAGGGTATGGCCGCCCTCGAGCGTCACGCTGCCCTCCATCTTGCCGTAGAGGGTGAGGTCCTCGGACGCAATCAGATCGCCCTTGATGATGATCGACGTGCCAAGATCCATGATCATCCTGTTCGCCATTGCTCGACTGTAACGGATCCGGGGTCTCCCGGTCCAGCTCAGGGGGACGCATTCGAACGGATGATCGTGGAGCTGCACGAGCGCCCCGCCAACTCATCTGAACGGGCCGACGGCCTCGTCACGATGAACACGATGGCACGACGCCCACGATGAGCAAGCCGCAAAGTTCATCGTGGCCATCGTGGAGACTCACTGACCTCCATGCAACGCGCCCCCGCCATTGATGATGAGCCGGTCCGAGATGACGCCACCGGTCAGCGTGGCGCCGTTGACGACGACCGTCCCGGCGGGGGCGACGACGAAGCCGCTGAAGGTGGCCTGCAGGTTGTAGATCGCCGGCTCAGTCGCGCCAGCAACGCCAAGGATGAAACCGCTGTTGCCGTTGGCGGGTGAGCGTCCCGTACGTGCCGGCCGGAACCGCAACCTGCCCGGTATTGCCATCCAACTACACCGTCACGATCAACGGCGGAGCGACGCTGTCGAGCGTACCGGCATAGTCGGGCCGGCCGTTCAAGCGGACTGATGGCGTCCCCGGCACCAGCAGGTCTCCGGAGACCGCGGCGCCGCCGTTGAGCGTAATCTCTTCCGGCAACAACACCTGCGCCGATCCGTTGAGTGCGCCGTTGAGCGTCGGCGCGTGCCGCACGAGGACGGTGGTCGTGATGATCAACGTGCCAGCGGCCGAGCCCGTGTAGTTCGCGTCGTTGATTCAACGATCGCGGAAACGTGGAGGGGGTCGAGCTCTACCGCTCTGGAACGGCAGCTAGTACCTTGCGAGCGTCGGATCGACCTTGTCGATCCACGCGAGGATACCGCCTTTCAGGTTCTTCGCCTCGATGCCCTTCTCCTTGAGGAGCGCCACGGCCTTGGCGCTGCGCGCGCCGGATTTGCAATGGACGATGATCTCCTGACCGGCGGCCGGCAGCTCGCCGAGACGTGCCGGCAGCTGGCCGAGGGGGATGAGCGTCGAGCCCGCGATGCGGCTGATCTGGAACTCGTGCGGCTCGCGGACGTCGAGCAGGAAGAACGGCGCCTTCTTGTCGACTCTGGCCTTGAGCTCCTCGACGGTCGTTTCGGGTACGCCGGAGCCGGCCGCTGCCGGCGCCGCGGCCGTCGGCACGCCGCAGAACTCCTCGTAGTCGATGAGTCCCTTGATGGAAGGATGATCACCGCATATCGGGCAGGCGGGATCGCGCCGGAGCTTGAGCTCGCGGAACTTCATGGTCCAGGCGTCGTAGAGCAGCAGCCGGCCGACGAGCGTCGAACCCGCGCCGAGTACGAGCTTCAATGCTTCGGTGGCCTGAATCGTACCGATGACGCCGGGGAGCACGCCAAGGACGCCGCCTTCGGCGCAGCTCGGCACGAGTCCTGGCGGCGGCGGCTCGGGATACAGGCACCGGTAGCAGGGTCCGCCGACCGTCGCAAACACCGACGCCTGCCCTTCGAAGCGGAAGATGCTGCCGTAGGCGTTGGGAATCTTGAGGAGCACGCACGCGTCGTTGACGAGATACCGCGTAGCGAAGTTGTCGGTGCCATCGAGGATGACGTCGTAGCCCTTGAAGAGCTCGAGTGCATTCGCCGAGGTCAGGCGCGTCTCGTAGGTCTCGATATGCACCTCGGGGTTGATCGCGGTCAGGCGGTCGCGAGCGGATTGCAGCTTCGAGCGGCCGACGTCCGGCGTCCCATGCAGAATCTGTCGTTGCAGATTGCTTTCGTCGACGTTGTCGAAATCGATGATGCCGAGCGTGCCGATACCGGCGGCGGCAAGATAAAGTGCGGCGGGCGACCCGAGGCCTCCCGCACCCACACACAGCACGCGCCCGCCCTTGATGCGGCGCTGCCCATCCATGCCGACCTCGGGCAGGATGAGGTGCCGGCTGTAGCGCTGAATCTCGGCGTTGCTCAGCTCGGTCGATCGCTCGGCCGTCGCCGGGCCGGGGGCCCCCCCGGCGACCGACGGCACGATGCTGATGACGTCGCCGGGCTTGAGCTTGGTCGCGTCGCGCTCGAGATACCGGATGTCATCGTCGTTCACGTAGACGTTCACGAAATGCCGCAGCTTCCCATCGTCGGCATAGAGATGCCGCCGGAGATCGACGAACTGCGTGGTCAGCGACGACAGCACTTCGCCGACCGTGCCGCCTTCCGCGTCAACGGTTTCCTGCTGGCTGGTGTACGGGCGAAGCGGCGTCGGAATCAGGACCCGGTGGGCCATCTCAACTCTCCCTCGTCGAATCCGGACCGGTCGTCTCGCAAGCGCCACGCCGTGATGTCACCCGGCGTGCCGGCCCGGACAGAAATGATGACATACGTGAGATTGGGCCAGGCGTGCTCGAGATCGTACGCCGATGGCCGCGCGGGCTCGTTGGGGTGCGAATGATAGAAGCCGACGAGCGAGCCCCCGCGCGCCCGCGCGCGCGCGTCGGCCTGACGGTAGCCGTCGGGACCGATCCGGAATCGCCGGGCGGCCCCGATGTCAGTTGTATTGTCCATCTTGAACGCTTCGACGATCCGTCCGTCGACGGCGATGAGCGCGCCGCAGCACTCGTCGGGAAACGTCTCGGCGCCGTGCAGCCGGATCGTCTCGAGCGCCTCGGCGTCGAGGATCGTCGGGCTCGACGCGGTCCGAAGGCCATCGGTACTCATGCCAGTCCCATACCCATTGGTTTTCCTGAGTTGCGTGTCCAGGAGCCTTTCACCGCCGAGCCCGCCGAGGGCGCAGAGAAGCAAAGGCTTTTGGACACCCTAATCTCGCGCTGTCCTGTTCGCATCTTCCTTCTTCAATGGAGTTGGCTCCAAAAGCTCTCGCTCAGGTACCGCGTACCGCTATCGGGAAACACCGTCACGATCACGCCCTCGCGTATGCGCGCGGCAAGGTCGAGCGTGGCGGCCAGCGCGGCGCCGCTCGACACGCCGACGAGCAGGCCTTCTTCGGTCGCCAGCCGGCGCGTCAACGCAAACGCGCGCTCGGTCGACACCCGGACATCTTCGTCGGCAAGCGAGGAATCGTAGATACCCGGACGAATCGCGGTGTCCATGTGCTTCAGCCCCTCGATCCCGTTCAGGGGCGACTCGGGTTGCACCGAGATCAGGCGGATGTCACGGCGGAACGCCCGCAGCCGCCGGCCGGTACCCACGAAGGTGCCGCTCGTGCCGAGACCCGCCACGAAATGGGTGACGCGGCCGTCGGTCTGCTCGAGGATCTCGACGGCCGTCGTGTCGTAGTGTGCCCGCCAGTTGGCTTCGTTGTTGTACTGATCGGCATAGAAGTACTCGTCGGGTGCCTCGGCGTGCAGCCGCCTCGCCTCCCGGATCGCGCCGTCGGTACCTTCCATCGGGTTCGTGACCACGACGTCAGCCCCGTAGGCGCGCAGCGTGCGAAGGCGCTCGGTGGTCACGTTTCCCGGCACGAACAGCTTGAGCCGATAGCCGCGCGCCGCGGCGATCATCGCGTACGCAATCCCGGTGTTGCCCGACGTCGCGTCGAGGATGATACCGCCAGGCAGCAGCCGTCCCGAGCGCTCGGCGTCCTGCACGATGGCCATGGCGGCGCGGTCCTTCACCGATCCGCCAGGGTTCTGGAACTCGGCCTTCACATAAATCTCGACGTCGGGCGAATTGCCGCCCAGCCGCTCGAGCCGGAGCAGCGGCGTCCGGCCGATCGTATCCAGCAGCGACACGGGAGAGAGGGTTGGCGTCGGCATGGCGATTACTCTTCGCTTCTCGCGGCTCGCAAGTTCGCGGCTCGCTTCAGGCGCTGCACTCGCCTTCCATGACTTCCGGGTTGAACGCGCTCACTTCCGCCAGGTCGATGAAGTCCTGCGGCTCCGCCTCTTCAGGAAGCAGGCGCTCCAGGTCGGCGAGCACCGCCTTCACCGCGGCCAGATCGACGCGGCGGAAGAAGCCGAGCGGCGACTCGCCATCTGCACGCTGGTCCTGATAGAGCTTTACCAGGCGCTCGAGGGCGTGGACGCACCGGCGGGCGGGGATCTTGGCCGCCAGGCGTCCGAACGTGGTCACGCCGTCGCCGACGCCTCCGCCGACCATCACGAAATACTGCGGGGCGGGCTGGGCGCCGACCTTTTTCAGGCTTCCCTGAAACCCGATGCCGGCGATGTGATGCTGACCGCATCCGTTCGGGCACCCGCTGATCTTGATGTCCATACCGGGGAACGCCGCCACGAGATCCTGACGCTCCATGAGGTGATCGGCGAGCACACGGCCGAGCCCGCGCGACTGCGTGACCGCGAGCTTGCACGACTCCGCGCCGGGGCAGCTCGTGATGTCGGAGAGTGTTCCGGCGCCCGGGCGCGCGAGCCCTGCCGCCGCGAGACTCTTGTAGAAGGCTTCGACATTCTCCGTGCGTACCCAGCGGAACAGCAGGTTCTGGTCCATGGTCACGCGGATCCCGCCGTCGCCAAAGACCTCGGAAAGCTCGCCGAGCAACCGCATCTGCGCCGACGTCAGGTCGCCCAGCACGGTCGTGACGATGACGATCGAGAAGCCATCTTGCTTCTGCCGTCGCACGTTGGTGCGCGACCACTTGATGAAGTCTTCCGAGTGCACCCTCAGACTCGGCTCGACCTTGGGCACGATGCCCGGACCGATCACGGCGGTCGTCGTCGCGCGCGCGGCAATCTCCTCGAGCGAGAGCGCCCGGCGCTCGGCCCAGGTCGGGGCGCCTTCAACCGGCGGCCGGTCAGGGTCGAACGGCAACGCGACCTCACGCGTGCCGAGCTGGGCTCGCTCGCGTGCGTACTCCGTGCGGAACCCCTCCCAACCGAGAGACTTCACGAGGAACTTCAGGCGGTTCTTCTGCTTGTGCTTGTAGTCGCCAAGGCGGTGGAAGACCGAGATGATCGCTTCCGCGCAGTCGAACATCTCCTCGGCGGGCAGGAACTCGTGCAGCAGGTTGCCCGCTCTGGTCATCGTGGCGGTGCCCCCGGCGACGGTCACCTTGAATCCGCGAACGGCGCGGCCGTCGATATTCTCGACGCGCGCGTTCCATCCGATGTCGTTGATCGCGGACCCGATGTGATCCTCGGAACACCCTTCGAAGGCGATCTTGAACTTGCGGGGCAGCACCGAGCTCAACGGATGTCGCAGCAGGTAGCGCGTCAGCGCTTCCGCGTACGGTGTGACGTCAAACGCCTCGTCCTTCGCGACACCCGAGTACGGGCAGGCGGTGATGTTGCGCACCGAGTTTCCGCACGCCTCCCGGGTCGTCATGCCGGCGGCGGCCAGCTCGCGCATCGCGGGCTCGGCATCGTGCAGCTTGACGAAGTGCAGCTGCACGTTCTGGCGCGTCGTGATGTGCCCGAAGCCTCGCGAGTAGCGCTCCGCGACGTCAGCGAGCGCGTCGAGCTGCGCCCGGCTCAGGATTCCCTGGGGTATCTTGATGCGCATCATCTGCGCATCGCCTGTCTGCCGCTGCCCGTACGTGCCGCGCAGCAGCCGGAACGCGCGCCACTCGTCGGGCCCGATGTCACCGCTCTCGAACCGTGCGAGCAGTGAGACGAACTCGTCGATGTCCGCCTCCTCGGCGAACGACAACCGGGCGCGGCCGAACGTCTCGCGATCCTGCATGGTCGCCATTACTGTCCTCCGGCGGCGGCCTCGTCGGCCTCCACCTGGGCGCCGAGCGCCGCACCGAGCCGCACCACGTCGCCGATGATCACCGTGGCCGGAGCGTCCTCGTCCGGCGGGCGAAGAGACTGCTGGAGCTCCCGCAACGTGACCGTCCACACACTCGAAGAAGGGGTCGACGCTCCAAATATGACCGCCGCAGGCGTCATTGCGTTCCAGCCGTGGCTGATGAGCAGCTCGGCAATCTGCTCGATCCGGCCCAGGCCCATCATCACGACGACCGTCGCGCTGTGCGGGGCAAGGCTCTCGAGGATCGGACGATAGGCGTCCTCGGCGTGACCGGAAACGACGACGAAGCCGGACGCGACGCCGCGATGGGTCACGGGTATGCCGGCAAGTGCCGCGGCCGCGATCGCGGAGCTCACACCCGGCACGACCTCGAACGGAATTCCCGCAGCTGCGAGCGCCAGCCCCTCTTCGCCGCCGCGGCCGAACACGAACGGGTCGCCACCCTTGAGTCGCACGACTTTCTTGCCCGTCCGGGCGGCGCGGATCATCAGCCAGTGGATGAACTCCTGGCGGACCTGCGGCCGGCCCGCGCGCTTGCCGACGAACACACGCTGTGCCGACGGCGCCAGCGCGAGCGTCGCAGGGTCGACGAGCGCGTCGTACAACACGAGATCCGCATCGGCCAGGCGGGCGGCCGCCTTCCGCGTGAGCAGATCGGGGTCGCCTGGCCCGGCGCCGACGAGCGATACGACACCGCGTTCGGCAAGAGGTCTGGTCATGGGTTCGCGGCTCGCAGCTCGCTGTTCACTACTTGCGGCTCTCCATTCGCGGCCCGCTTTCGCTCGTAGATCTCGTTGAGCGCCTCGAGCAGCATCGGCCTTCGCTCGGCCATCGGCACGCCCTGCGCGAGCCATCCGCGCCGTGCCTCCTGTGCGCAGGCCATCCACTTGTCGAGATCGTCGGGCAGAAGCACCTCGAGCGCCTCGCGCAGCAGGCCGGCGAGCGCCGGCGCTTCGCCGTCGGTCGACATGGCGATCATCACGCCCGCCTTCTCCACGATCGCCCCCGCATACGCGCTCGCGCTCTCCAGATCGTCCACCGCGTTCACGAAGAGACACCGTGACTCGGCGGCGCGCGCGACCGCCCGGTTCACCGCGGGCGGCGCCGCCGCGACGACATACCACGCGCCGTCGACGTCGCCGGGCTCGAATGGCCGCCGGACAACCGCCACCTCCGGCGCCATCGCCGCGATCTCGTCGACGACGTCAGGCGCCACGACTGTGACCCGCGCCCCGGCGTCCACGAGCGGGCGCAGCTTCCCCGCCGCCACCGGTCCGGCACCGACGACCAGGACGCGCCGCCCTTCGAGCTTGAGGAACACGGGAAATACAGCCACCAGCCTCCTGCGCCGGTGTCAGCCAGTGAATCGTGAATCGCGCGATTCCTCGTTTACTGCGCGATTCACGATTCACTGCCTGACACCAAAAACACCCCACAAACGAAAAAAGCCCGGAAGGCCGTGGGGCCTGCCGGGCTTGAGGTCTCTCGAGATGACCGCTGGCCTACATCACCAGCGTCGTGTCGTCACCTGCCAAAGCAAGACCATGGCCGCGGCGGCCTCCCGGGCTCCCCGGGCGACAACATGCGCAGGTCAGGCTCAGTGACTTCACCAAGGCAGAGTACTGGTTAGGCAGACGCCCTGTCAAGGGCACCAGCCCAACCATGACCAATTCGCATCCTTTTCTCAGGCCGCAGGCGCTCAATACACGACGCCGATGCCAAAGGAGGCGACGACCTTGCCGCTGTCGTCGTTGTTGAACGCCTTCGGCGTGTCGCCGAACGCATACACATCCACGCCACCGTGGAAGTTCCACGCGCCGAACTTGCTCGTGGCGCTGGTGAACGGAATGGTGAAGAGACCCCCGGCCTGAAAGTAGCCGAACTTGTGGTCCTCATCTCCCAGCTCGTAGTAGTCCTTGAGGCTGAAGCCGAACTTCACGGGCACCGCGAACGTGACCTTGCCGCCGGCCAGCGGCCAGCTCGGGGCAACCCCGAGCTCGAGGTAGATGCCTTCATTCGACCCGCCATCGGCCTGGCCATCGAGCTCGAAGGCGAGGGTGCCGTAAGGCGCGAGCATGTGAGACTTCGAGACCTTGAACATCAGCTCCTGCACCGTGCCGAACATGCCGTTCGGGCTGGTGTAAGCGGTGTAGGTCGTGCCGAGCGAGAACCCGCCCCCGAACCCGAGGTTGAGCGTGGCGTAGAAGTCCTCTTCGTAATGCAGCTTGTCGGTGTCACCGTCCAGGCCCGAGGATCCCGTCAGCAGGGCGTTCCACACGCCGAAGTTGACCGACGCGGTCTTCACAGCGCCCTCACCCGAGTAGAACGCGATGCCGAGATCACCGTAGGGGAAGAGCGTGAGCTTGGAGTCGGACTCCTGGACGAGGCCGCGAAAGACATACTTCGTCGGCACGTCGAGCCCGCCGGTGAAAGTGAGGGCGCCGGTGTTGGGATCGGGTGGCGCTGCCGCCGGCGTTTGCGCGCGAGCGGCGCTCGACATCAGGAACAACAGCAGCGCGCCAGCCAGCGCGAGCCGCGTGCTTCGTTCAGACACACGAATCCTGAGCTCGGTCATTATCGACACCTCGAGAGGTTGAAGGCGGCGCCCCGAAGGGCGCCGCGAATGGAGTGCACAGGGCCTCGGGTCCTCCCAAACCTCCGGCCGCCAGGGTCAGGAAACCGACACGGGAGAGCTCGCGTAGCCGGGCGCATTGCTCGACCGGAAATCCGTCGACGTGGGGGTCATGCCACGCTCGTGGATGTACGCTTCCTCTCCGTGCTGCGTGACGTCGAGGCCGGCGGTTTCGTCGGCGGAGTCGGCGCGCAGCGGCAGCACCAGTCCGATCAGCTTCAGCAGCACGAAGCTC
The DNA here is from genome assembly GCA_963771395.1 of uncultured Acidobacteriota bacterium. GTDB lineage: Bacteria > Acidobacteriota > Vicinamibacteria > Vicinamibacterales > 2-12-FULL-66-21 > DATBJJ01. The sequence continues at coordinate 105,805 of CAVYTY010000009.1, forward strand.
ATGCCGCCGCTATACACGATGGCCGCGCCCACCGCGACAATCTGAATCCCGACCTGGCCGGGATTGCCGAAGAGCAGGCCGTCGGCGATGCCGTTGAGGCTCTTCTGCGCGAAGACACCGGTGAGAATCGCGCCGACGGTGCCGCCGACGCCGTGCGCCGCCACCACGTCCAGCGAGTCGTCCAGGCTGGTCTTGGTGCGAATCACGAGCGCGAAGTAGCTGGGAATCGCCGCGATCGCGCCGAGGGCGATGGCGCTCATCGGCCCGACGAAGCCGGCGGCGGGGGTGATGGCCACCAGACCGACGACGATCGCCGTGGCCGCGCCGACCGCGGTCGACTTCTGCTGGCGGATCAGATCGAGGATCGTCCACACGACGAGCGTCCCTGCGGGCGCGAGCATGGTGGTCGTGAACGCCAGGGCCGCAATCCCGTTGGCCGCGAGCGCGCTGCCGGCGTTGAAGCCGAACCAGCCGAACCACAGCAGTCCCGCGCCGAGGAGCGTGAAGGGCACGTTGTGCGGCAGCAATCCGGATCCCGGGTAGTCCTTCCGTTTCCCGACGCAGATGGCGGCCACGAGCGCGGCGACGCCCGCGTTCACGTGCACGACGGTGCCGCCGGCGAAGTCGAGCGCCCCCATGTCCGCGAGCCAGCCGCCGCCCCAGACCCAGTGGCAGATCGGGCTGTAGACGAAGATCGCCCACAGGCAGATGAACACGACGTACGCCGAGAATCGCATGCGCTCGACGATGGCGCCCGAGATCAGGGCCGCCGTGATGATCGCGAACGTGCCCTGGAAGCACATGAAGAGAAGATGGGGAATCGTGCCCTGCTCAGAGAGGCCGACGCCGTGCAGGAAGGCCCGCGAGGTGTCGCCAATCCAGTTGTTCCCGGGGGCAAAGGCCAGCGAGTAGCCGATCGTCGCCCAGAGCACGCCCACGAATCCGAGTGAGATGAAGCTCATCATCATCGTGTTCAGCGCGTTCTTGGAGCGCACCAGCCCTCCGTAGAAGAACGCGAGCGCGGGGGTCATCAGCAGCACGAGCGCAGTCGACATCAACATCCAGGCAGTATCGGCTTGGTTCATATCCTCACCTCAGACATCAAAACGAATAAGAACAGCAATGGCACGTGCCCGAAGCGTTGGTGGCGATTGATTTCGACGGCAGCAACGCTCTATCAAGATCAGCGCCACACCGGCCGGCTCGCCGCGGCGAGGCGGCAGCGGTGTTTTCAGGGCCAAAAACGGAACCCTCCCGCTCCGTCTGCGGCCGTCGCGAATCCGCGACCCTACATTTTTGTTGCCCGCCAAATTGCGCCGTACATCGTTGTCCAACGTGCCGCTCCTACGTCATGTCGCGCTCGCCCGTGCGGATGTTGTAGCCGTGATCCACGGGCAGCACGAACACGCGGCCGTCTCCGATTTCCCCGGTGCGCGCCGCGGCGATGATCGTCTGAATCACTTCCTCGACCACGCCGTCCGGCACGACCACTTCGACCTGCACTTTCGGCAGCAGCGTGACGCTGTACTCCTTCCCGCGATAGACGGCGGTGTGGCCCTTCTGCCGGCCATGCCCGCGCACGTCGGTGACCGTCATGCCCGAGATCTTGATCTTCTCGAGCGCGTCCCTGACTTCGTCGACCTTGTCCGGCCGGACAATGGCCTTAACGAGCTTCATGTGAGTCCTCCAGCATGCGTTCCAGTCCTTCCCGCAAAGAGACCTGTTCGGATTCGGTGAGCTTCTTCCCGTGTCTGGTGATGTGCAGCACGTCAACGGCCTTCTTGCCTTCGGTCGAGATCAACGCGAGATCGACGGCGCAACCACACGCCGAAATGACGCGGCTGATCCGGTAGAGGAGCCCCGGGGCATCGTCCGCCACGAGCTCGAGCACCGTGTACTTGCGCGAGTGGTCGTTGTCGAAGCGGACGATCGGCGTGCCGTGCCGGCGGTTGCGATAGACGAGGCTCTGCAGCTTGCCCCTGAGGAGCGTGGGCACGTCGATCGATCCGGCGACGACGTTCTCGAGCATCCGGGAAATCTCGACCGGCGCACCCGAATTCAGGCGCAGGAAGCCGCCCTCGTCGGCGAACTGGAACACGTCGAGGACGAGCCCCTCGGGGGTCGTCATGGCCTGGCCGCGATGGATGTCCATCCCGAAGTAGGACAGCACGCCGGCGCTGTTGGAGAAGAGAAACGGCTTGTCGAGGGTGACGAGCGTCAGCTCCCACACGTCGCCATGACGCTCGAGAAACGTGTGCACTTCGTCCTTCTGAATGCCGCGCGCCAGACGCACGTGCCGATAGATGGACGCCAGGCCGAACAGCGTCAGGTAGCGGCGCGGCAGCCCTTTGAGAAAGGTCGTCACCTCGGCTTCCGTGATGTCGTCGGGGCGCCCGGCGACCACGACCGAGAGCCCCGCCGGATCTTTCTGGAGCAGCTCGTCGGCGTAGCCGAGCGTGAGACGGTTGTAGGCGTGCACGTAGAGCCGCCACAACAGGTCTTCCTTCCAGGGCGTCAGCACGTCGGGGCTCACGGCGCCGACGTCAGCGAGCGTCATGAGGCACAGCATCTTGAGCCGTTCCTCGGATCCAATCAGGTCGGCGAACTGCTTGACGACGTGCGGGTCGTCGAAATCGCGCCGGAACGCCACCTGCGACATGAGCAGGTGATTGCGGATGAGGAACTCGACGGTCCGGCGCGCGTCGGTCGGCAGCTCGAGCCGATCGAGCATGCTCTGCGCGAGCTGCACGCTCTCCTGGACGTGCTCGGCGTCGCGCCACTTCCCGACGTCGTGAAAGAGCAGCGCGAGGGTCAGGAGCTCGGGCTCGTGCAGTTCCTGAAGAATCGAGTTGAACCGCTGCTGGCTCGGATTCGTGGGATTCCACAACGATTCCACGCCGCGGATGGCGAGGAGCGTGTGCTCGTCGACGGTGTACTTGTGGTAGAAGTCGCGGATGACGCGGCCGTGAATGCGGGCGAACTCGGGAAAGACGCGGTCGAGCAGCCCGCAGTCGTGCATCTCCGTCAGGCGGGCGTAAAGACCGGGGCGCGGGTAGAGCATGCTCCTGACGAGCTGCCGGTCGCCGTCGGTCGCCATGAAATCGTCCTGGGCGTACCGCTCGATGTTCTGCTCGATGCAGGTGAGCGCCTGTTCCGACACCGGGCAGCCGTTCGACAGCGCAATCCGGAAGAGCTCGAGCCAGAGCGAGGGGCGCGTCGCCGCGCGCGTCAAATCCAGGAAGCGCACGCCTTCGGCGGTGATCTCGAAGTGACGGCCGACGTGGCGCGAGACGCTCATCCCCGCCTGCGGAATCGCCGCGCGCCGCACGCGGGCGAACGCCCGCGCCGAGGCTCGCGCGTGGCGGAAATACTCCCCCATCAGCGTTTCCACGCGCTGCTGCGACTGCCGGCCCTCGCAGCCGAACATCTCGGCTACCTTCTCCTGCAGCTCGTGCGTCAGCACGTTCACATCGCGGTTGCTCTCGAGGTGCAGGATCGAGCGGACCCGCTGGAAGAACTCCTCCGCGTCCTGCAACTGGCGCGCGGCACGGTCGTGCTCCGCCTCCGCGCCGCCCGGCTTCAGCACCCGGATGTGCCGCGTGGCCGCGATGTCGCGCAGCCCGCCCGGCGCGCTCTTCATGTCGGGTTCCAGCTGGTACACCGTGTTGTTGAACGGCGTGTGCCGCTCGTCGACGAGCCGCAGGAGCGCATCGAGCAGTCTCCGCCGGTTGTCGGCGGCGAGGCCCCGGACCCACGAGTCGAGCCGCTGAAACAGGCGCTCGTCTCCGGCGATGAACCGGACGTCGAGCAGCGCGAGCAGGAACTCGGCGTTGCCAAGGTCGAACTCGGCGAAATCGCCAATCTCACGGACGTGCTGGCCGACGGTCAGCCCGAGATCCCAGAGCGGCTGGAGGAAGGCGCCGACGAAGCGTTCCTCGCTCGGCGACATCGCGTCCTCGAAGAGGATCAGCAGATCGATGTCGGAGTGCAGGCACAGCGACCGCCGGCCGTACCCTCCGAGCGCGCAGACCGACATGGCGGCGCCGGAGTGCGCGCGAGCGGTCTCCGCGAGCTGCTGCACCAGCGCGTCGATGCGGCCGGAGTACCGGGCCTGCACGTCCCGCCCTCCGCGCCCATGCCGGGCCGCTGCGATGTATTCCTGACGGGCATCGCCGAGCACGGTGCTCGGCGGCGGCTTCCCTTCGGCGTGTGACACGAGTGCTGCCAATCCCAATCCATCCGGAGCCGGGGTTTCCATGACGTCACGCCGCGACAGAGCAAGTTGGACGCCACCCGGGCGGTGGCACACGCATGGACGCGTTTGCAGGCCTTTCCCGGCGGGATTCGTTGCGCCCTCAGAAACCGCGGCGGGCGGCGCGCAACGATTTACGACAATTTTGTAGGCTAATTTGCAGTGCCAGACAATTACGTAGAAACGCGAAGGCGGGAACGGGAGCCGGCGGTCACGCCGTCTTGCCCATCAAGAAACCGTCGACCGAACGCGCGGCGTTCCGGCCGTCGGCGATCGCCCAGACGATGAGCGACTGCCCGCGCTGCATGTCGCCGGCAGTGAAGACCCCCGGCTCGGTCGTCATCCACGAGTCGTCGCGCCAGACGTTCCCGCGGTCCGTCAGCTTGACCCCCAGCTGCGACAGCAGACTGCCGCGCTCGGGGCCGAGGAAGCCCATGGCGAGCAGCACCAGGTCCGCCTCGAGCTCGAACTCGGTCCCCGCGACGCGCGTGACCTGCATCCGCCCTCCCTCGCGGCGGATCTCGACGTTGACCGCCTGCAGCGCGCGGATGCGGCCCTGCGGATCGCCGAGGAACCGCTCGGTCGACACGGCGTAGACCCGCTCGCCGCCTTCCTCGTGGGCCGACGAGGTGCGGAACACGTTGGGCCACTGCGGCCAGGGATTGTCAGCGTGGCGCACGTCGGGCGGCCGCTCCAGCAGCTCGAACTGGTGGACCGACAGCGCGCCCTGGCGATGGACCGTGCCAAGACAGTCGGCGCCGGTATCGCCGCCGCCGATGATCACGACGCGCTTCCCCGCGGCGGAAATGATGTCGGCCGGCGCCACGTGGTCCCCGGCCAGCCGTCGATTCTGCTGGGTCAGAAACTCGACCGCGAAGTGCACACCCGCGAGCTCACGGCCGGGAATCTGGAGATCGCGCGCCCACGCCGTCCCGCAGCAGAGCACGATCGCATCGAACTGGCGCCGCAGGCCGGTGATGGGGAGATCGATGCCGATCTCGACTCCAGTCCGGAACTCCACGCCTTCCTCGGCCATCAGGGCGAGCCGGCGGTCGATGAAGCGCTTTTCGAGCTTGAACTCGGGGATGCCGTAGCGCAGCAGCCCCCCGATGCGGTCGGCCCGCTCGAAGACGGTCACGTGGTGCCCGGCCTTGTTCAGTTCGTCGGCGGCCGCGAGCCCGGCCGGTCCCGAGCCGACGACGGCCACGCGCTTACCCGTGCGCGACGCCGGCGGCCGCGCCCGAATCCAGCCATGCTCGAAGGCATGTTCGACGATCGACAGCTCGATCGACTTGATCGTGACCGGATCGTCGTTGATGCCGAGCACACAGGAGCCTTCGCACGGCGCCGGACACAGACGACCCGTCCACTCGGGGAAGTTGTTCGTCGCGTGCAGCCGATCGCTCGCCGCCTGCCAACGCTGGTGGTAGACGAGGTCGTTCCAGTCGGGAATCACGTTGCCGAGCGGGCAGCCCTGATGGCAGAAGGGAATGCCGCAGTCCATGCATCGGGCGCCCTGGTCGCGCATCTTCTGCTCGGGCTCGGGCAGATACACTTCCCGCCAGTCCCGGATGCGCTCCGGGATCGGGCGAGCCTGCGGCTTCGCCCGCTTGATCTCGATGAACCCGGTGGCCTTACCCATTGGCGACGGCTCCGACGAGCTCGTTGAACGCCGGCTCGCGTGATTCCGAGCGCGCGCGCGCCTCCGCCAGCATCACCCGCTTGTAGTCTTTCGGGATCACCTTGACGAATCGGTGCTTCACTGTGCCCCAGTCCGCCAGCAGGCCCGCCGCAACGGTGCTGCCGGTGAACCGCACGTGTTTCCGGAGCATCCCCAGCACGGTCGTGACATCGTCGGAATCGTCGTCCGAGTCGGCGAGGCCCTCGAGCTCCACCATCTCCCGATTGCAGCGGGTTCGGAAGTTGTCGGCCGGGTCGTAGACATACGCGACGCCGCCGCTCATTCCGGCGGCGAAGTTGCGTCCCGTGCGGCCCAGCACGAGCACGCGCCCGGCCGTCATGTATTCGCAGGCGTGATCGCCGACGCCCTCGACGACCGTCAATGCGCCGCTGTTGCGGACGGCGAACCGCTCGCCGGCAATCCCGCGGACATAGGCTTCGCCGCCCGTCGCGCCGTAGAGCGCGACGTTGCCGATGATCACGTTCTCCTCGGCGGCGAATGTCGCCTGGCGCGGCGGATACACGGCAATCTTGCCGCCCGAGAGGCCCTTGCCGAAGTAGTCGTTCGAGTCGCCCTCGAGCCGCATCGTGACGCCGCGAGGCACGAACGCGCCGAAGCTCTGACCGGCCGTTCCCGTGAACTGAATCCTGACCGTGTCGTCGGGCAGCCCCTTGCCACCGTACCGGCGCGTAATCTCGTACCCGAGCATCGTCCCCACCGTGCGGTTGACGTTGCGGATCGGCATGTCGATGTCGACGGCCTGCTGCTCCTCGAGCGCGCGCGCCGCGCGCGCGATGAGCTCGACGTCGAGCGCCCGCTCGAGGCCGTGCTCCTGCGTGCGGACCGCGCGAAGCGACGAGCCTTCCGGCAGATCCGGCTGGTAGAGGATCTTGGAGAGGTCGACGCCCTTCGCCTTCCAGTGGTCGAGGGCCGGCTTGCTCTCCAGCCGGTCGGACCGGCCGATCATCTCGTTCATCGTGCGGAAGCCGAGGCGGGCCATCAGCTCGCGCACGTCTTCGGCGACGAAGCGGAAGTAGTTCTCGACGAACTCCGGCTTGCCGTTGAACCTCTTCCGCAGCTCGGGATCCTGCGTCGCGATGCCGACCGGACACGTGTTCAGGTGGCAGACGCGCATCATGATGCAGCCCGATACGACGAGCGCGGCCGTGGCGAAGCCGAACTCCTCGGCACCGAGGAGCGCCGCAATCACGACGTCGCGGCCGGTCTTGAGCTGGCCGTCCACCTGCACGACGATGCGGTCGCGGAGGCGGTTGAGGAGCAGCACCTGCTGCGTCTCGGCGAGCCCGAGCTCCCAGGGGATTCCGGCGTGCTTGAGCGAGGTCAGCGGCGACGCGCCCGTGCCGCCGTCGTGGCCCGAGATGAGGACGACGTCGGCGTGCGCCTTGGACACGCCCGCGGCGACCGTCCCCACACCGACCTCGGCGACGAGCTTGACGTGCACGCGCGCGGCCGGGTTGGCGTTCTTCAGGTCGTGCACGAGCTGCGCGAGATCTTCGATCGAGTAGATGTCGTGATGAGGCGGCGGCGAAATCAGCGTGACCCCCGGGGTCGAGTGCCGGACTTTCGCGATCCACGGATAGACCTTGTGTCCCGGGAGCTGCCCGCCCTCGCCTGGCTTGGCTCCCTGAGCCATCTTGATCTGCAGGTCGTCGGCGTTGACCAGGTACTCGCTCGTGACGCCGAAGCGGGCCGAGGCCACCTGCTTGATCGCACTGCGCCGCGAGTCGCCGTTCGGGTCACGGCGATACCGCGCGGGATCTTCTCCGCCTTCGCCGGTGTTCGACCTGCCGCCGAGCCGATTCATCGCGATGGCGATCGTCTCGTGGGCTTCCTGGCTGATCGAGCCGTACGACATCGCACCGGTGGCAAACCGCTTGAGAATCGCCTCGGCGGGCTCGACCTCTTCGATCGGGATCGGCTGTCCTGCCTTGAAGTCGAGCAGGCCGCGCAACGTGCCGAGCGTCCGGCTCTGATCGTTGACGACCTCGGTGAACTCCCGGTACACCGAATACTGCCCGGTGCGCGTCGCGTGCTGCAGCTTCTGCACGGTCTCCGGGTTGAAAAGGTGCAGCTCGCCGTCGCGCCGCCAGCGGTATCTCCGCCCGACTCGAGGTCCGTCGCGGCCGGGAGCCGCGCGGGGAATGCGCGCTCGTGCCGCTGCTTGACCTCGCTCGCGATGACGTCCATGCCGACCCCACCGATCCGCGACGCGGTCCAGGTGAAGTACCGGTCGACAAACGCCTGTTCGAGCCCGATCGCCTCGAAGATCTGCGCGCCGCAGTAGCTCTGCAGCGTCGAGATCCCCATCTTGGACATCACTTTGAGGATGCCCTTGTTGAGGGCCTTGATGTAGTTCAGCGTGGCCTTCTCGCGCGTCACCCCTTCGACGATCCCCTGCGCGATCATGTCGTCGACCGTCTCGAACGCGAGGTACGGGTTCACGGCGCCGGCGCCGTACCCGATGAGGAGCGCCACGTGGTGCACTTCGCGGGCGTCGCCCGACTCGAGGACGAGCGCGCAGCGCGTACGCGTGCCCTCCCGGACCAGGTGGTGATGTACGCCGGCGGTCGCGAGGAGGCTCGGGATGGGCGCGCACTTCTCGGTGACGCCGCGGTCCGACAGAATCAGGATCGTGTTGCCCGCGCGCACCGCGTCGGTCGCCTGGACCTGCAACCGCTCCATCGCGCGCTCGAGCGAGGCACCGCCCTCACGGGGGTCGTAAATCATCGGCAGCGTGACGGATCGGAACCCGTGGAGCTGCCCATGATCCTGAATGTGCCGGAGCTTGGCGAGCTGGTCGTTGTCGATGATCGGATACCGCACGTTGATCTGCCGGCACGACTCGGGCTCGGGGAGCAGCAGATTGCGCTCGGGGCCGATGGTCGATTCCATCGACGTGACCAGCTCTTCGCGAATCGCGTCGAGCGGCGGGTTGGTGACCTGCGCGAACAACTGCTTGAAATAGTCGTAGAGCAGGCGCGGCCGTTCGGAGAGCGCCGCGAGCGGGGTGTCGGTGCCCATGGACCCGAGCGGCTCTTCACCCGCCCGCGCCATGCTCGAGAGGAGCAGCGACACGTCCTCCTGTGTGTAGCCGAACGCCTGCTGCCGTCGCAGCACGGTCTGGTGATCGGGCGGCGGCAGGAACGGCGCGTCCGGCACGTCCTCGATCGCGATGAGGTGCTGCTGGAGCCACTCGGCGTACGGGAACTCCCCCGCGAGCTGCTCTTTGATCTCCTCGTCGGCGATGATGCGGCCCTGCGCCGTATCGACGAGGAAGATCCGGCCCGGGTGCAGCCGTTCCTTGACGAGGATGTTCTCGGCAGGGATGTCGAGCACGCCGACCTCTGACGCCATGATGACCAGGTCGTCCTTGGTCACGTAGTAGCGCGACGGCCGCAGGCCGTTGCGGTCGAGCACGGCGCCGATCACCGTGCCGTCGGTAAAGGCAATCGACGCCGGGCCATCCCACGGCTCCATCAGGGACGAGTGGTACTCGTAGAACGCGCGCCGGGCCGGGCTCATCCCTTCGTGGTTCTGCCACGGCTCGGGGATCATCATCAGGATGGCGTGCGGCAGCGACCGCCCGGCCATCACCAGCAGCTCGAGGACGTTGTCGAAGATGGCCGTGTCGCTCCCGCCCTCGCGGATGATCGGCAGGATCCGGTCGAGCTCGTGGCCGAGCACGTCGGACCGCAGCAGCGCCTCGCGCGCCTTCATCCAGTTGATGTTGCCGCGCAGGGTGTTGATCTCGCCGTTATGAGCAACAAAACGGTAGGGGTGCGCGAGCGGCCACGACGGAAATGTATTGGTGCTGAACCGCTGGTGGACCAGGGCCAGCGCCGACTCCATCGTCGGGTCGGTCAGGTCCGGGAACATCGCCCCGATCTGATCGGCCGTCAGCATCCCCTTGTAGATCAAGGTGTTCGAGGACAGGCTGACGACAAAGAAGAAGCGCTTCTCCGCGGGCGGCAGGTCAGCCGCATCGATCGCGTGCTCAATCCGCTTGCGGATCACGTAGAGCTTGCGCTCGAACTGGGCATCGCTCTCGATTGATGCGCCGGGGGCCGGCGACCCGGGAGCCCGCGCGATGAAAATCTGCTTGAAGACGGGCTCGACGGCCACCGCGCTCGGGCCGAGCTGGCGATCGTCGGTCGGGACATCGCGCCAGCCGAGCACGAGCTGGCCCTCCTCGATCACGATCTCTTCGAAGAGCGTCTCAACCTGCTCGCGCACGGCGGGATCGCGCGGCAGGAACACCAGCCCAGCGCCGTAGCCGCGTTCGGGCGGCAGGCTGATCCCGATGCGGGCAGTCTCCTTGCGCAGAAACCGGTCCGGCATCTGCATCAGGATGCCGGCGCCGTCGCCGGTGTTCACCTCGCATCCGCACGCGCCCCGGTGGAGCAGGTTGACGAGCAGCTGCAACGCCTGGCTGACGATGCCGTGCGTCCTCTGGCCCTTGATGTGAACGACGAAGCCGACTCCACAAGCGTCGTGCTCGTGCTGCGGGTCGTACAGCCCCTGCGCGGGCGTCGGCTGGAAACCGGTGTGTGGCAGCGTCTGGTGCACATGTTCTTATCGGGCATTTCGAGCTAGAAGCCTAACGGGATTTAGCGATTGGGTGCATGCGTTTCGCTCATGCACGACCCATGAGAAAAACAGCTGACGCCCATCATTCCCGCGCGGGGATCGCGGAAGTTCAGATGACGAAAACCGATGCGAGGGGACAGGAGATTCTATGCCTCAGGGGAAATCGGGGCACATATCATCCGAAGTTCAGGAGGGTTCAGAGGTTCAGGAGGTTCAGGAGGTTCATAGGGTTCAGGACCTTTTGCACCTCTTGAGTCTCTACTCTAGGTGCCGCGCGAGATGGTGCAGGAACAGGCCGACATCCGTCACGAGGCCGATGGTTTGAGAGGATCCTCGATCGGCGAGTTTGGTGACGACGGCGGGGTTGATGTCCACGCAGACAACAGGTACCCAGGCGGGGAGCATGTTCCCCACTCCGATCCCATGCAGCATCGTCGACAGCACGATCACCATGCCGGCCGACGCGAGCGACTCCGCGTAGCGGTCCTGCGCCTCGCTGATGTCGGTGATGGTGTCCAGGAGCGGCCCGTCGTCGCGGATGCTGCCGGCGAGCACGACGTCGACGCCCGCGCGGACGCACTCGACCATCACGCCGCCCGTCAGCACGCCCGACTCGACGGCACCGCGGATCCCGCCGGCACGGTTGATGGCGTTGATGGCGCGCATGTGATGGCGGTGCCCGCCGAGCACCGGGACACCTGCCTCGAGGTCTACGCCGAGCGACGTGCCGAACAGCGCCTGCTCGGCGTCGTGGACCGCGAGCGCGTTCCCCGAGAGCAGCGTGTCGACGTAGCCGCGCCGGATGAGCTCGATGAAGTAACCGGCGCCGCCCGTGTGGATGACGACCGGTCCGGCCACGAACACGATTCGCTCGCCGCGCGACTTGGTCTGCCGGATCATGGCCGCGATGCGGGACACGCTGACTTCGACGCGCCGCTCGGACGAGACCTCGTTCGACATGAAGGCAAAGTCGCCGCGCTCGCGATCGCGGAACTCGGGAGTCACGCGAAGCCCGTGGAGGCCGCATACGACGCGGTCCCCGACTCTGACTTCGCGCAGCTTGCGACAGGCGGCTCCGCCCTCGCTTCCGATGACGATGACGGCATCCATGCGCTGGCGCGACACCGGGATCCACTGGCCGTCGACGCGCACATCGGTACGCATGTTGGTCGTCGAGTAGAAATCGTCGGGGACCACGCCATCACGGTCCGCGGCTCTCAGGAGCGCGTCCCGCTCCTCGACGGCGTGGCAGCCGAGTGGAATCAGCTCTTCGACGAGGCGCCGCAGGCCGGCCTCGCTGGCGGCGGATACCTTCAGCTTCAGCTGCGAAAAGTCTTCGTTGGTGCGGCCGATCTCGAAGTGCAGGACCTCGAACTGTCCGCCACGCTCGATGACGGTATCGAAGATGGTGTTGAGGAGCTGCGAATCGATGAGGTGGCCCTGGGCCTGGACGACGACGGCGTGCTGCGGTGTGTCTGACATGGGAGGAAGGTGGATTATAGCGTCCGCCCACAGGTCACGCATGGTCAGGAGTGGCCACGCGCGTGACTGAAAGCACAAAGGCCGACCCCCACAGGGCCCTGCGCGACGACGTGCGGCTGCTCGGCGAGCTGCTCGGCGAAACGCTGCGCCGGCAGGAAGGGCAACCGCTCTACGAGCGGGTGGAGCGCGTGCGCGCGCTCGCCAAACGCACGCGCGAGTCGTCCGCGGAAGGGTTCGAGGTGCTGGCCGATGAGCTTCGCTCGATGCCCGTCGAGTCCGCGCTCCCGATCGCGAGAAGCTTCGCGCACTTCCTGAACCTCGCGAACGTCGCCGAACAGCATCACCGCGTGCGCCGGCGCAGAGCGTATCAACGCGATCCGCGCGCGCGTCCGCAGCCGGCATCGATAGAGGAGACACTGCCGCGGCTATTGTCGGGCGGGGTCTCGCCCGATGCCCTGCACCGCGCCGTGTGCAGCCTCGGCATCGAGCTCGTCGTGACCGCGCATCCGACCGAGATCATGCGGCGATCGCTCCAGCACAAGTATCGGCGGATCGCCGATGCGCTGGCGGATCTCGACCACGGCGACGTGACGTGTCTCGAGCGCGAAACGCTCGTCGAAACGATGCGCCGCGAGATCACCGCGGCCTGGGAGACCGAGGAGGTCAGGCGCGAGCGCCCCTCGCCGCTCGACGAGGTCCGGTCGGCGCTCGCGGTCTTCGAAGAGACGATCTGGAATGCGCTGCCGCTCTATTGCCAGTCGCTCGATCGGACGCTGCGTCAGTCGACGGGGCGCGGGCTGCCGCTCGACGCCGCGCCGATCCGGTTCGGCTCGTGGATCGGCGGCGACCGCGATGGAAACCCGTTCGTCACTCCGGAGGTCACCCGCAGTGCCTGCCTGATGGCGCGCTGGACCGGGCTGTCGCTCTATGCGAAGGAGATCGAGCAGCTGCGTTTCGAGCTGTCGATGTCCGATGCGACGGCGGAGCTGCGAGCACATGTCGAAGGGGTGCACGAACCCTACCGGGCCATCCTGCGATCGTTGCAGCAGCGGGTCGACGCGTCGCGCCGCCAGATCGAGGAGCTGCTGCGGGCGGCGCCGGGCGCCGGCTCACCCAACCGTTCCGCCGTCTACGCCGGCTTCACCTGGGAGCCGGAGATGTTCGAGCCGGTGTCGGAGCTCGTCGAGCCGCTCCTGCTCTGCCACCGCTCGCTCTACGCCACCGGCAACGGCATCATCGCCGACGGCCGTCTGACCGACGTCCTCCGGCGTCTGGCGGCCTTCGGTGTGACTTTGGTGCGGCTCGACGTCCGCCAGGAAGCCGAGCGGCACACCGAGGCCGTCGATGCCATCACGCGCGCGCTGGGGCTCGGCGAGTACGGGTGCTGGGCGGAAGATCGTCGAGTGGATTTCCTCGTCAACGTGCTGACGCACGGCCGCAGACTGACTCCGCCAAGGATGCCCACGAACGCGCGCGTCGCGGAAGTCCTCGACACGTTCCGCATGATGGCCGCAGTCCATCCCGAGTCGCTCGGCGCGTATGTGATCACGATGGCGGGGAAGCCGTCGGATGTCCTGGCGGTCGAGCTCCTGCAGCGCGAGGCGGGCGTGACGCCCCCGCGTCGCGTCGTCCCATTGTTCGAAACGGCACGGGACCTGCGGGCGGCCGCCGGCATGATCGACGCGTTGCTCGCGATCCCGTGGTACCGCGACCGCGTCATGACGCACGAGGGCCGGCTGGAAGTGATGGTCGGTTACTCGGACTCCGCAAAGGACGTCGGCAGGTTGGCCGCCGCGTGGGAGCTCTACAAAGCCCAGGAGTCCATCGTCGAGACCAGCCGCGCGCACGGGGTGCCGGTCACGCTCTTTCACGGCCGCGGCGGCAGCGTCGGCCGCGGCGGAGGCCCGACGCACCTCGCGATCCGCTCGCAGCCGCCCGGCTCGATCGACGGCACGCTGCGCGTGACCGAACAGGGCGAGATGATTCAGGCGAAGTTCGGCCTTCCCGGCATCGCGCTGCGAACGCTCGAGGTCTATACCTCGGCGACCCTCGAAGCGACGCTCGCCGACCGGCGCCGGTCGAGCCCGCCTGGCGCTCGGCGATGGAACGGCTGTCGTCGAACGCGCGCGACGCGTTCCGCCGGACGGTCTACGACGACCCGAGGTTCCTGGGTATTCCGCGCGGCGACGCCCGAAGCCGAGCTCGACGCGATGCATATCGGCAGCCGTCCGGCCAGACGCGATCGGCAGGACGCGTTGCAGTCGCTGCGCGCGATCCCGTGGCAGTTCGCGTGGATGCAGACGCGACTGATGCTGCCCTCCTGGCTCGGCGTCGAGGAAGCGATGGGCGACGCGGACCGCGACATCTGCCGCGAGATGTACCGCGACTTCCCCTTCTTTCGATCGACGGTCGAACTGATGGAGATGGCACTCGCCAAGGCCGACGCGGGGATTGCCGCGCACTACGATCGCCATCTCGTCCCGCTCGATCATCAGGATCTCGGTGCCATGCTGCGCGAGCGACTGCAGCGCGCGATAGACGTGGTGATGGACGTGACCGGCCACCAACAGCTGCTCGCCGACAACCCGGTGCTCCGCCGGTCGATCGACGTGCGCAATCCCTATGTCGACCCGATCAACCTCCTCCAGGTCGAGTTGCTGCGACGGTTGCGGGAGACGCGCGACCCCCACGCCGAGGAGACCTTCTGGCTGCGCCGCGCGTTGCTCGTGACGATCAACGGCGTTGCGGCAGGGATGAGGAACACGGGGTAACAACGCGCACGCCGTCGTCACAGCTACATCGGGCGATTCATCCCCGTTCATACGCCCGCGCTGAAGCGAATCGATCAGTCGCGGCAGTACCACCGATCCCCGATCTTCTGGAGCGACAGATTGCGTTCCTTGCCGGCTGGCTGATCAATCGTAAAGGTCGCCATCGTCCCTTCCGCCGAAACGTTGGCTCGAGCTTGAGCGCCAACTTGAGTCGTTCCGAAATATACCGACGCACGATCGCCTTTCGCGAACTCGGCAGCGACAGCATCGACTGTCGCGTACTTTGCCACAGCCTCTTCCAGTTCGGCCGGACGCAGGAACGCTTTCACGAAGGCCACGGTACTGCTTCGGCCTCGAGGAGGCGTACCGCCTCATTCATAGGCGGCGACTTCGCGCTTTGGATCCGGCTGACCTGCGACTGGGCGTGCCGGAGCAAGCACGATCGCGAGAAGGACGAGCGCGCTGCATACAACAAATCGTGCGTCGCATCAAACACCTCCGCAGGGCCTATTCATGTTCATGACGAAGAAGGGCCGCCGGATCGGTGCGCGCAGCCCGTCGCGCCGGCAGTGCCGCGGCTGCGACGGCCGTGATGCCGAGGATCACGACACAGCGGCCCACGTCACCGGATCCGCGCGCCGACGCGATAGTGAAATGGCGCGAGCGCACGCGCCACGATCCAACTGCCGATGACGCCCAACACCACGCCGCTCGCGACGACGACGCTGCCGTCGCGTAGCACGAGCTGCCGTATCCGACGCGGCGATGCACCGAGCGCGGCGCGAATACCAAACTCGCGGCGGCGTTGGCCGACGGAATACATGAGGGCACTGAAGAGGCCACCCGCCGCAAGAGCACGGCCACGATCGTGAACAGCCCGCCGACTCCCGCCATCGCGCGAGGCAGGAGCAGCTGACGCGAGGACTCGTCGTCGGCGGGCGACGCCGTCCGTGCGAGGAGCCACGGGTGGACGTCCGGACCCGCGCCTCTATCTCGGCCTGATTGGGGCAGGCGGTCCGGCACCGAAAACTCGGGTACAGGGTCCGCGACTCCTGACCGAGCGGAACAAAGACCTCGGGGAGATCGAGCGCGGAATCGATTCGACGGTAGTGTGATGTCAGCGCTGACACCGATCACTTGTAGCGGGCCGGCTGATCGCCCGAGTGAGACCATTCGGCCAATCGGGTCGAGGCCTGGCCACAGGCGTGCCGCCAGCGTCTCGCTCACGATCGCCCTTCCGGCACCGTCGCCGCGTTGAAACGTCCGGCCGCGGCGAAGGGCGACGCCGTAAACTCGACGAACCCCGCACCAACGCGATAGCTGTCGGCTTGGACGCCGCCGCCCACCGCCGTCGTCGCGTCATCTTGCCGCGCATAGACGCGCACGTCCCGCGCCGGAGACGGTGGAATCTCCCGGGACAAAGCCACCGCGACGATGGCCGGCCAGGCCGCGAATCGCGCCTCGATCTCGTTCGCGGCGAGCCTCATGCTATGGCCCGAGGTGAACACATCGTCCAGCCCGGAAACCCTGACACGACTGATGCCGTCGGCCCGGAGGCCGCATCCACTGCGGTCAGGTTGACGAACGACCGAATCAGTAATATCGATCCGGTGAGCAGCGAGCATGCGAGGGCAACCTCGCCGACGAGCATGCCCTGGCGTGCGAGCGCCGCCCGCAAGGACTCGCCGCGCACGCGACGCACGCCGCGCAGACAGTCCACGGCATCTGCCCGCGTACCGAGCCACGAAGGGATCACCCCGGCGATCAGCACCGCCAGCAGCCCGAGCACCGATGCCGCTGCGAGCGCTCTGAGATCGAAATCGATGAGGTTGAGCGTGTGGCCCTGGAACACGTGAGGCACCGCCGTGGTCGCGGCCCACGCCATCCAGACGCCAGCTCCAATGCCTCCGGCTCCTATGACCGAATGCTCGACGATCGCTTCCCGGACGAGACGGGCACGCGAGGCTCCGAGCGCTGTGCACGTACCGAGCTCGCGACGGCGTGCCGCGAGGACGGACAGCACGAGACCGCAGACATTCGTGCAGAGTGCGACGAACACGAGCGCCGCGCCGCCGAACAGGAGCCACAGCCCCCTCGTCGTCGCCTCATCGAGGTCTGGCACGCCTACCTGTCGAAGCGGCGGGCCGGCGTAGTTCCTCGGCAGGCGCGCCAGCTCCATCGCCAGCACCCTCAAGCGGGCCTCGAGAGCCGCGTTCACCGGCACGCCTGCAATCAGCCGGCCGTAGATGGTGAACAGTCCGCGCTCGCGCGCCACCGGATAGAGCGGCCGCCAGACGACCGTGGACGACGTAGGGAATCTGAAGCGAGAGGGCATGATGCCCACGACGACCGCGGAGCCATCAGCAGTTGCGATCCGGCGGCCGATCACCGCCGGATCGCCGCCGAAAACGCTCCTCCAAACGGTTTCAGACACGATCACTTCGTCGGTCGCCATGACACCAGCGTCGCGGCTGAACCCGCGGCCCCGAATCGGCCGTACATCCAGGAGATCGAAGATCCCCGGCGTCACGTCAGCCGCCGCCCAGTCGTGAACGGCGGCGCCGACGAATCGCACGCGCGACGATCGGCTTGCCTCGACCTGCTCGAAGAGACCGCTCGATCGCCAGGCCTCCATCAGCGCCAGTTCGGCATAGCCGAGACGCTGTTCGACCAGACGCCCTGCATCACGGAAGGGTGCCGGCCGCAGCAGAACCGCGTCGACGACGCTGAACGCCGCGGTGCAGACAGCGATCCCGGCGCCGACGAGAAACGCGGACGCGAGCGCCGATCCACGGCGAGACATCACCCGTCTGAGCGCCGAGCGGATCTCGCAGGCCACCATGATGCGGTCTCGGCGTTCACGGGGCGATGAGGAGGTGCGATACGCCGCGTGCAGCGACCAGGTTTCGCGAACGAGCCAGAGGCCGGCGCGGATGCGTCCCGCATCGTCACGCCGCCGCGCGTAGTCCTCGGCAAGGTCGCCGATCGTCGACGCGGCATGGGCTGGCGGCAGCGCCCGCTCCAGCCGCCGTTCGACCAGCCGCCACAGTGTGCCCGTCACGAGCTGCCGCCGAGCAGGGCCGCAAGCCCGCGCTGCATCCTGATGACAGCGGTGACGGATGACCGTACGGCGCGCAGGCCGGCCGGCGTGACCTTGAATACCCGCTTCGGTCGGTGGCCGCGAGCAGCCGACGTCTTTCCATCGTGGGAACTGAGCAGGCCTTTCTCTTCGAGCCGGTCAAGGGTGATGTACACGGACCCGCGTGGGACGGCGCGGGCCGCCCGCACTTCAACCTCTTCGCGGATCAGGGAGCCGTAGGCTTCGCGGCCTTGGTCGGTGAGCTGGAGGATGGCCAGCAACAACAGCGTCTCGAGCTCGCCGAGACTGGCAGGTGCTGTCGACATGCTTGCAATGTAAGCAATCCGTGCGGGCGTGTCAACGACCGCTTCACGTGGGGAGACGTGCACCATTCAGGGTTGTCGCAAACCGGCAGGGGACGACGGCCGCTGGCTGGTTCCTGGTCCGGTTTCAGCCGGACCCCAGGCTATTTTGCACGG
>CAVYTY010000010.1:0-35906 GCA_963771395.1 uncultured Acidobacteriota bacterium
GGTAGTCCCAACATCCCGCCGAGGCAATAGGAAACTGGCCTCGGGACCCGTGGAATGGTGGATCCAGTGGCCTGGATCCCGATTTCTTCTCGGCTGTTTCTCAAAATCGAAAGCCGGCCAGGACGGCCAGCGCGCGGTTCCTCACTTTGGTCGAGTCTCTCGTGTCGCCGTTGATGTTGGTGAGACCAAGATCAAAGAGCGAAGAATTCGCACCTCACACCTCGTGAGCACCTTACCCGCTCGATGCACCCGAGTCGTGGGCCCGACCTGAAGAACTCTGAAAACCCAATGAGGGTGGGGTGGCCGTTCTACTGCGGCAGCGCCAGATAGGCCTCCGGCACGTCGCTGAAGCCCCACGCCTTGAGCTGACGCGCCCAGTTGCCCAGGCTCTCCTTGGTCACGCGGACGAGCTCCATCGGGATGATCTGCGGCACGTCCTGCTTGAGCTGCACCTTGTCGAAGATCTTCTGCACCGACACGTACCCCCAGAGGTAGGTCGGCTGCGCGAGCAGTACCGGAGCAAGACCTTTCTCGACGTAGGCGAGCTGGGGCGGCAGGCCGTCGACCGCGACGATCTTCACTTTTTTCGGGTCGAGATCAGTCAGGAGCGTCGGCGTGAAGAGCGGCCAGCCGCCGATCATCGCCCACCCCTGGATCTGCGGATACGCGTTCTGCACGCGCACGACTTCCGCGGCGGCATCCTGCGCCGTTTCGATGTGGTAGAAGGTGTCGACGATCTTGATCTTCGGATACTTCTTCGACGCCTGCTTCACGCCCTCGACGCGGTTGCGCAGGTTCGGCGCGTTCTGATTGCCGGCGAGGATCGCGATCGAGCCGGCCTCGCCCATCTGCTTCGCGAGCTCGTCCATCACCGCCTGCCCGGTCTTGATGTCGTCGACACCATAGAACGCGAACCGCTGCGATTCGGGCGCATCGCTGTCGAACGTCATGACCGGCACGCCCCGCGCGACGGCGTCGTTGATTGCGCCGGTGACCTTTCCTGCGTCGGAGCACGACAGGAGGATCGCGCTCGCGCCCTCGTTGACGGCCTGTGCGATGCGCTGCGCCTGAATCTGACCGTCTTCGGATGGCGGCGTCAGCCACGCGATCTCGACCGGCACGCCGTGCTTGGCGGTCAGCTCCTTGGCCGCCGCTTCCGCCCCGGTTCGCGCCGACAGGAAGACGGGGTTGGTCGAGCTCTTGGCGATCATCGCAATCTTCAGCGCCGGTTTGGCTGCGGACTGATTCGCCGGTGCCGGCTGCGATCCGCCGCACCGAGCGGTGAGCAGGGAGAGTGAGGCGGCGATGGTCAGGGCGCTGGCCCGTTGGAATCCTGTTCTCATTCTGTAGCTCCGGTATTGGGTGAAGGAACGGTCAGCCTCCTGCCGAGAGACGTTTGACCGTAAACCGCGCGCTGGCCTGGTCGAGCACCACCGCGATGATAATGGCGCACCCGATGATGATCCACTCGTAGTTTTGGTCGAAGTGGAGAGTCCTGATCGACTGGCGGATGAGGACAATGAGGACCGCTCCAAGCAGCGCGCCCGCGGCGCTTCCCTTGCCGCCCGACAGGCTTGCCCCGCCGACGACGGCCGAGGCAATGACGTAGAGCTCGTAGCCGGTCGCGTCACCGCATGACGCCGAGCCATAGAAGCTCGCGCCCATGAACGCCGCCAGCCCCGCAGTGAGTCCCGAGAGCACGAAGACCGAGATCTTCACGCGGCCGATCGGCACACCCGAGAAACGGCTCGCTTCGGGATTCCCGCCGACGGCAAACACGCGACGTCCGCCGACCGTGTGCATCAGGTAGACGCCGCCGACGACGGCCACGACCACCATCACGACCATCGGCACCGGATAGAGCGCCTCGCGCAGGCCGAGCGAGGCCTTCGCGACGCTCGTCAACGCGCGCGGCAGGAGGATGCTCTCGGCGTCGCTGCTCACGAACGCAATGCCCCGCACGATCCACATCGTCCCCAGCGTGATGATGAAGGGGTGCACTCCGAGGCCGACGACCAGGGCGCCGTTGATGGCGCCGCAGGCGACGCCGATGCCGACCGAGACCGTCAGCCCGAGCGCGATCGCCGTGATCGGATCCAGCGGTCCCGCGCTGCGGAGGATCATGGCCGTCGTGACGCCGGCAAGGGCATAGATGGAACCGACCGAGAGGTCGATGCCGCCCGAGATGATGACGAACGTCGCGCCGACCGCCATGATGGCAAAGAAGCTCGCGTCGGTCGCCGTCTGGATGAGGGTGTAGGAGTTGAGAAAGTTGTTGACCGTCAGCCCTGTACGCGGATCGACGTGCGAGCCGGCGAAGACGCCCAACACACCACCCAACAACAGGATCACGAGCACGAGCCCCGCCTGGGGGGACGCCAGCGTTCGTCTCAGCATCAGCGGTCACCGAGCATATCGCGATTGCGGGGACACTCAACCCGTGACAGCCAAGTCACCAGCGTGTGCCCCGAGATTTCAACAGCCGACTAGCGCACAAACCGCGTACTCGCCCGGCCAGCTGTCCCATTCTGGTTATTTCAGCGAAGGTGGCTGGCACCTTCGCTGGAAAGGTGCCAGCCACCAGTTCGGCACCAGTTCGGGGAGACACTCAATCTTGGACGTCCCCGACACCCAAGATTGGGCGCTGGAAAGGTGCCAGCCACCAGTTCGGCACCAGTTCGGGGAGACACTCAATCTTGGACGTCCCCGACACCCAAGATTGGGTGTCCCCGGAACGAAGGCCCGGGGCGGCCTGCAGCGTATAATCCCCCGGCCGCCTGTCATCAGCGACAGGCGTCCAGCGAGAAAGGTGGTGGTGATGACCGGTCGGATCGACAGCGCCTACACGGTGGCCAAGGACCGCTACGCCGAAGCCGGTGTGGACACCGACGCGGCGCTCGAGCGCCTTGCGGCGGTGCCGATCTCGCTGCATTGCTGGCAGGGCGACGACGTCGAGGGCTTCGAAAAGTTCGGCACCGGCCTCGGGGGGGGCCTGGCGGCGACGGGCAACTACCCCGGCAAGGCGCGCACGCCGGACGATCTGCGCTCAGATGCTTCCCTGGCGTTGTCGGTCATACCCGGAACCCATCGGTTCAACCTCCACGCGTCGTACGGCGAGTTCGGTGGAAAGCTCGTCGAGCGCGACGAGGTCGGCCCCGAGCACTACACGGGCTGGATCGACTGGGCCAAGGCGCTCGGTATCGGGCTGGATTTCAACCCGACCTATTTCTCGCATCCGAAGGCGGCCGACAACATCACGCTCTCTCACGCTGACCATGGCATCCGGACGTTCTGGATCAACCACGGTATCGCGTGCCGGCGCATCGGCGCCGCGATGGGCAAAGCGCTCGGCAAGCCATGCGTCACCAACCTCTGGATCCCCGACGGGATGAAGGACACGCCGATCGATCGCGTCGGCCCCCGCGAACGGCTGACCGAGTCGCTGGACGCCATCTTCAAGGAATCGATCAACCCGGCCCTGAACCTCGATTCGGTAGAGGGCAAGCTCTTCGGCATCGGCTGCGAGAGCTTCACCGTCGGCTCGCACGAGTACTACTTCGGCTACGCCCTGTCGCGGAAGAAGCTCCTGACCCTCGACACGGGCCACTACCACCCCACCGAAACAGTGACCGACAAGCTCAGCGCGATGTTCGTGTTCCTGCCAGAGATCCTCCTGCACGTGAGCCGTGGCGTCCGCTGGGACAGCGATCACGTCGTGCTGCTCAACGACGACCTCGAGGCGCTCAGCCAGGAGCTCGTGCGCGGCAACTTCCTGGAGCGCACGCACATCGGGCTGGACTTCTTCGACGCCAGCATCAACCGCGTCGCGGCGTGGACCATCGGCACCCGCAACATGATCAAGTCGCTGCTGAAGGCCCTGCTCGAGCCCTCGAAGACCCTGCGCGCGTTCGAGGCCGACGGCGACTACACGTCCCGGCTCGCCCTCCTCGAAGATCAGAAGACCATGCCCTTCGGCGCCGTGTGGGACTACTACTGCGAGACGAAGAACGTGCCGGTCGCGAACACCTGGCTCGGGAAGATCAAGCAGTACGAAAAAGATGTGCTGTTGACGCGAAGGTGATGGTTCTGAGATTTAGCCGAGCTGAACCCCTGTTTGGCGAGCGGCAGCGATCACGCGGTGGGATCCAGGGGTCAGGGATCCGGGGCCGGGCCGGCGTTACGCCCCGACCCCGAGAAGTCCCAACCCCTGGACCTCCGATCCCTGATCCCTGGTTGCGATAATGAAGACTGCCATGAAAACCGTCTACATCTGCGACGCGATCCGGACGCCGTTCGGCCGATATGGCGGCGCGCTCGCGAGCGTGCGCGCCGACGACCTGGCCGCGATCCCAATCGCGGCGCTCCGGAAGCGAAATGCCGGCCTCGACGTCTCACGCATCGACGACGTGATCTACGGGTGCGCGAACCAGGCGGGTGAAGACAATCGCAACGTCGGCCGCATGGCGCTGCTGCTGGCCGGGCTGCCACAAGAGGTGCCCGGATCGACGATCAACCGGTTGTGCGGGTCGAGCCTCGACGCCGTCGTGCAGGCGGCTCGCGCGATCGGGAGCGGCGAGATGTCGCTCGTCATCGCCGGGGGGGTCGAAAGCATGTCGCGGGCGCCGTTTGCCGTGGGCAAGGCCGACGCCGCGTTCGCGCGGGGCCTGAAGCTGGAAGACACAACGCTCGGCTGGCGGTTCATCAACCCGAAGATGCAGCAGGCGTACGGCACCGATGCGATGCCGGAGACGGCCGAGCATGTCGCCGAGGAATGGCGGGTCGGGCGCGTGGATCAGGACGCGTTCGCGTACCAAAGCCAGCAGCGCGCCGCAGCGGCGTCCGACGGCGGCCGCCTCGCGGAAGAGATCGTGCCGGTCATCGTTCAGCAGCGCAAAGGCGCGATCACCGTCTCGGTCGACGAGCACCCTCGCGCAGACACCACGCTCGAAGCGCTCGCCAAGCTCAAGCCCGTCGTGAAGCCTGACGGCACGGTCACGGCGGGCAACGCGTCCGGCATCAACGATGGCGCATGTGCGGTCCTGCTCGCGTCAGAAACGGCAGTGAAAGAGCACGGATTGACGCCGCGCGCGCGGTACGTCGCAGGCGCGGTCGCGGGTGTGGCGCCGCGGGTGATGGGCGTCGGGCCGGTGCCTGCGACACGGAAAGTGCTCGCACTCGCCGGTCTGAGGATCGAGCAGATGGATGTCATCGAACTCAATGAAGCGTTCTCGGCCCAGGCTCTCGCCGTTCTGCGCGACCTCGGCGTCGCCGACGACGCGCCCCACGTGAACCCCAACGGCGGCGCAATCGCGCTCGGCCACCCCCTCGGCGCGAGCGGCGCGCGGCTCGTCACGACCGCCACGTATCAGTTGACTCGGACGAAGGGTCGATACGCGCTCTGCACGATGTGTATTGGCGTGGGTCAGGGGATTAGTGTGGTGGTGGAAAGGATCTAAGGGGTTCAAAAGGTTCAAGGGGTTCAAGGGGTTCAAGGGGTTCAAGGGGTTCAAGGGGTTCAAGGGGTTCAAGGGGTTCAAGGGGTTCAGGGGGCGCTCAACAGGGGGTCCAGCGCGGGGTTAGGGGTTCAACCAGCTGTCCTGCATGCAGAACGGCTGGATGGCATTGCAAAACGTCGCTCCAATACCTTGCAGACTGGGCGGTCAACAACTATGATGCTTGTCTCTGCATGCATTGTTGGACGCCTGTGACCCGCCCGGTGAGCCGAGCCATCGCGCTCCGAGCGCCCGTACATCCCGTACATAAGGACGTTTATGAATCGTAGACTGCAACTCCGCATCGTTCTCACCTTCCTCGCCGCGCTCGCGGGACTCGCGCCGGCCGCTTTTGCCCAGGCACCGGCTGGCCGCGGTGGTGGCGCGCCCCAGGTTCAGGTGACCTCACCCGAGCTTTCAGCGGATCGCCGCATCACGTTCCGGATCCTCGCGCCGCAGGCGCAGGCCATCCGGCTCGCCGCCGGCGACATCCCCGGCGTCGGTCAAACGACGCAGTTGACCAAAGGCGAGAACGGTGTCTGGGAGGTCACGATCGGCCCGATCGATCCAGGAACCTATCGCTACAACTTCAACGTCGACGGCGTGACGACGATCGATCCGCGCAGCCCCTTCATCAGCGAGTCGAACAACAACGTGTGGAGCCTCGTTCACGTGCCGGGCTCCGACTTTGCGGACACGAAGAACGTCCCCCACGGCGGTGTCGCAGCCGTGAGCTACTATTCCACCGCGCTCGGTAACGTTCCGCCGGATGCACGTCTACACGCCGCCCGGCTACGAGCGCAACAACGACAAGTATCCGGTCTTCTACCTGCTGCATGGCGCCGGCGACAGCGACGACTCGTGGACGTCGGTCGGACGCGCGGGTTTCATCCTCGACAACCTGATCGCGGCGAAGAAGGCCAAGCCGATGATCGTCGTGATGCCCGCCGGCCACACCCGGCGCGGCCCCGCAGGGCCGGGCGCCGCCGGACGGACGGCGACCGAGGAGTTCGCGAAGGACTTCGTCGGCGACGTAATGCCCTATATCGAGAAGAACTACCGCGCCCTGACCGACCGCTCGAATACCGCTATCGCAGGGTTGTCGATGGGCGGCAACCACGCGCTCCAGGTCGGGATCCCGCACCTCAATCGGTTCGCCTACATCGGCGTCTACAGCTCGGGCCTGCTCGGTGGCGCGTTCCCAGGACTCGGTGGCGGACGACGCGGCGCGGCGCCGCCCAGCAACACCGGCAGCCGCGCCGGCCGCAGCTTCGCCGGCAGCTCCTGCCGCGGCCGCACCGGCTGCGCCGCCGCCCCAGACCGCTGCCGACTGGGAAAAGGAACATGCAGCCAACCTGGACAACGCCAGCCTCAAGAAGGGCCTGAAGGTGTTCTGGTTCGCGACCGGCAAAGACGACGGCCTCATCACGACCACCAACGCCACCGTCGAGCTCTTCAAGAAGCACGGCTTCACCCCGGTGATGAAAGAGACACCGGGCGGCCACACGTGGATCAACTGGCGCGACTACCTGAACGAGTTCGCGCCGATGCTGTTTCAGTAGAGCCACGGATCGGACCAACGCGCCACGGACAACACGAAAAACACTGATGGGGCCAGATGCCTGACATGCGACGTACTGGTTATTGGTTGATGGCCGCCATGCTCGCGGTCGGCGCAGTGAGCGCACAGACGCCTGCCGCGCAGACGCCCGCTGCGCAGCCGCCCGCAGCTCCTCAGGGCCGGGGCGGCGGCAGGGGCGGCCCTGCCGTCGTCTCGCCGGAGGTCAACGCCGACAAGTCGGTGACGCTGCGCTTCCGTGCCCCGAACGCGAAGGAGGTCACGCTCATCGGCGAGCTCGACGGCAAGACCTACCCGATGACGAAAGCCGAGAACGGGATCTGGGCCGTAACAATCGGCCCGCTCGCGCCTGACGTCTACAACTATCAGTTCAACGCCGACGGCGTCGTCACAATGGACCCGGGTAACCCGTCGGTCAAGCTCGGATTCGGCGCCTTCCCGCCGGCGAGCATGTTCGAGATCCCGGGCGACGAGTTCGATGACGCGCGCGACGTGCCGCACGGCTCGGTGCGCATCGAGACCTATCATTCGAAGAGCCTCGGTGTGCCGCGCACGCTCTGGATCTACACGCCGCCCGGCTACGAGCGCGGCAACACGCGCTACCCCGTCTTCTACCTGCTGCACGGCGCAGGCAACATCGATTCGAGCTGGATGTTGACGGGCCGCGCGAACTACATCATGGACAACCTCATCGCCGAGGGCAAAGCCAAGCCCATGATCATCGTCAACCCGCTCGGCTACGCGAGGATGGGCATCGGCACGGGTCCGGAACGGCCGGTGATCGGGGCCGCGGCGGCCGGCGCGCCTGGTGGCGGGCCCGGCGGCGGCGCCGGCGGTGGCCTTTTCGGCAAGGACGTGCTCGAAGACGTCATCCCGTTTGTCGAATCGAAGTTCCGCACCCTGAAGGATCCGGCGAACCGCGCGCTCGGCGGCCTCTCCATGGGCGGCGGTCATACGGTGGCGATCGGCTTCCCGAACACGAAGCTCTTCAGCCACCTCGTGGTGATGAGCGCCGGCGCCGGACAGAATCCCGAAGAAACCTACGCGGACTTCTTCAAGAACGCCGATCTCGTCAACAAGCAGCTCAAGCTGCTCTGGGTCGGCGTCGGCAAAGACGACTTCGCGCTGAACGGCAGCAAGACACTCGACGCGGCGCTCACCAAGAACAACATCAAGCACACGTTCCGGATCACAGAGGGTCGCCACGAGTGGGTCATCTGGCGCCACCACCTGCACGAAGTGGCGCCGTTGATGTTCCGGTAGCGCAAAAACCCGCCGGACGACGCGAGCGCTTGGTCGTGCCGCACAAGTTGAGTTGCCGGACGAATCGGCAGCGCCTGCGGCCCGAGCGCGGCGCGAATGCGCCGCGCGAGAGCGCGTGGGGGTGGGGCCCCACGCGCATTGATTAAAGAGGACATGATGCGACGGATTGGCAAGTTGCTGGTTGCTGCGACGTGCGCGTTCGCCGTGACGGCGTCCGCTGCGGTCGACGCGCAGCCCGGGCCTTCCTTCACGTCACCAGAGGTCGGCGCGGACCGGCGGCTGACGCTGCGGTATCTCGCGCCGAACGCCAAGAGCGTGGTCGCGGCCGGGGAGCTCGACGGCAAGCCGCACCCGCTGACGCGCGGTGACAACGGCGTCTGGAGCGTCACCCTCGGCCCGCTGGAGCCCGACATCTACACCTACGCGTTCAACGTCGACGGCGTCACGGCGCTCGACCCGCTGAATGCCAACACCAAGTACGGCTACGGCAGGTTCGGCGCGGTCAGCGTCGTCGCAGTGCCGGGCGACGGGCCGCAATTCTACGACGTCAAGCCCGTGCCGCACGGAGAAGTGCGTATCCGTCCGTATGTGTCGAAAACGCTGGGCGTGAGCCGGACCGCGTGGGTCTACACGCCGCCGGGCTACGACAAGGGCAGCAACTTCCCCGTCCTCTACCTGCTGCACGGCGCCGGCGACATCGAATCGGGCTGGACGATGATCGGACGGGCGAACAACATCATCGACAACGCGATTGCCGAGGGCAAGGCGAAGCCGATGGTCGTCGTGATGCCGCTCGGCCACGCGATCCAGAGCTTCTGGACCGGCGCCGCCAAGCAGGTGCCGGACCCGGTCGCCAAGGCGATGGCCGGAGCGACGCTCGCGGAGATCATCAACTCGATGATGGGCGGCGACGGCAAGGGCGGTCTCTCGCCGGTCACGAAGGACATCGTCGAGGACGTACTGCCGATGATCGAGAGCACGTACAAGGTCTCGAAGCGCGCGGAGGACCGCGCGATTGCCGGCCTGTCGATGGGCGGCGGCCACAGCATCAACATCTCGTTCGTCCGGCCGGAGCTCTTCCGCTACGTCGCTTTGATGAGCCCGGCAGCGGGGGGCGGCGTGGCGAAGATGTATCCGCGCATCGCCGAAAAGCCCGACATCCTCAACAAGCAGTTCAAGCTGTTCTGGGTCGGCGTCGGCAAGGACGACACGCTGACGGGTCCGGGAGACAAAGCCTTCGCCGAGGCGCTGACGGCGATTGGCGTCAAGCACACATTCGTCCTGACCGAAGGCCGCCACGAGTGGACGGTCTGGCGGCACTATCTCAACGACATTGCGCCGCTCCTGTTCAGATAGATTCTGTATGGCCGTGCTGGGCTGGGGTAGATTGAGACCTGAGGTCCTATCAGCAGCGCCCGCGGCTGTCGCTGAGCGCGCATGCGCGAAGCGACGCGAGCGGGGGTGGGGTCCCCGCGTGCACTAAAGATGGAGTGGGTACAAATCTATGATCCGCTCGGCAACGCCTGGCTCAGCACACTGGCCGCGGCGCTGCCGATTCTTCTCCTCCTCGGCACGCTTGCCGTCCTCGAATGGAAAGCCCACTGGGCCGCGCTTGCCGGGCTGTCCTCGGCGCTCCTGATATCGGTCGTCGTCTACGGGATGCCCGCGCGCACCGCCGCCGCGACGGCGGTGTACGGCGCGGCGTACGGCCTCTTCCCCATCGGCTGGATCATCCTCAACGCCGTCTTTCTCTATAGCCTCACGGTCGCCACCGGCCAGTTCGAGATCGTCAAGCGATCGGTCGCACGCCTGTCCGCCGATCGACGTGTGCAGGCCCTGCTCATCGCGTTCTCGTTCGGCGCGTTCATCGAAGGCGCGGCAGGATTCGGCACGCCGGTGGCGATCACGGCAGCGCTCCTCATGGGCCTCGGGTTCACGCCGCTCTACGCTGCCGGCCTGTCGCTCATCGCGAACACGGCGCCGGTCGCATATGGCGCCATCGGCACGCCGATTCTGACCCTGGGCGCCGTCACCGGTATCTCGACCGATCTGCTGAGCGCGATGGCCGGACGCCAGCTGCCGTTCGTGTCGCTCCTCGTGCCGGCGTGGCTGGTCGTCACGATGAGCGGATGGCGCGGTCTTCGGGGCGCATGGCCGGCGGTGCTCGTGTGCGGCGGGTCGTTCGCGATCGTCCAGTTCCTGTGGAGCAACTACGTCGGGCCGGAGCTCGTGGACATCATGGGTGGCCTGGTGTCGCTCGGCTGCCTCGCGCTCTTCTGCACGTGGTGGAAGCCGGCCGAAGAATGGGACTTCCCGCTCGCATCGGGAGCCGCGCCGGCCCCGCTCCAGGCGACGGGCGCGATCGCTCGAGCCGAGCTCGTGCGCGCATGGATGCCGTGGGTGTTTCTCTCGGTGTTCGTGACCGTCTGGGGAATCGGACCAACCAAGGCATTTCTGAATGCCGGGCCTGCCGGCGCGGCAATCTACCGCGAGAAACACGTCCCGCCTCCACCTCATGCAGTGTTGTCTCCCGCATTCGAAGTGCCGGGCCTCCATCGGATGGTCTACCGAGAGCATCCGGTCGAAGTGGATGCCGTCGATCGCGGCCGGATGCACGACGCCGGCTACAAAGCGAAGCGAGCAGAGGCTGCCCGCTTCACCTTCAACTGGCTCTCGGCCACGGGCACCGCCATTCTCTTCGCGGCGCTCGCGACGGTGTTGTTCCTTCGCGTTCCGCCGCTGCTCGTTCTGAAGACGGCTGGCACGACCCTCCATCGGATGCGCTGGCCGCTCCTGACGATTGCCTTCATGCTGTCGCTCGGCTTCGTGACGCGGTATGGGGGTACGGATGCCACACTCGGTCTGGCCTTCACGAAGACCGGCTGGCTCTACCCGTTCTTCGCCGCGATGCTCGGCTGGCTCGGCGTGGCGCTGACCGGCTCGGACACCAGCTCGAACGTGCTCTTCGGGAGCCTGCAGAAGATCACCGCCCAGCAGCTCGGCCTCGATCCGATCCTCATCACCACGGCCAACTCCACCGGCGGCGTCATGGGCAAGATGATCGACGCCCAGAGCATCGTCGTCGCCACCGCGGCCACGAATCAGCTCGGCCAGGAAGGACGGATCCTGCGGTTCGTCTTCTGGCACAGCGTCGCGCTCGCGGTGATCATGGGAATCATCGTGATGCTGCAGGCGTACGTCTTTCCGTGGATGGTGCCTGGGGCATAACCGGTCGCGGGCAGTTCCCTCCCTTCCAAACCGTCGACCTGTCCTCTTCTCCCGCCATAGTTGACCTGCGGCGCGGACGACTCTCACCAGTCTGCCGGTGCCACAATCCAAAAATGGGCGTCAACTCGGACGCTTGAAGCCGTAACGCAGTGGCACATGGGTTGATTCGTCACTCACCGAGTCCCGGGGAAATCCGCGCTGATGTTCAACGGCGTATCGACTTAATGGATGAGGTGCGACCTGGCACCCGTAAGCATGGCGGCCACTCGGTGCGCGGTTGCCTCAGCGATCGTCTTGACGGCGGCCGCGCGTGCCGTTGCTGCGCCTGCGTGCTACACGATTCAGCCGGGCGATACGGCCGCGTTCATCTCGTTACGCCTTACGGGCACCATCCAGCAGAGGCTCGAGCCCTGGTTTCAGATCATCGACGCGTCGCGCTCGAGACTCGTGCCGAAGTCTGAATATGGGCGGATTCGTCCTGGTTGGCGCGTGTGCATCCCTTCGTCGCGGCTCAGTCCCGAGTGGAGACACGAGCATCCTCCGACGACTGCGGAAGGCAGCGCGGCAGCCGCCGGACGACTTCGGACCCTCGCCACAGGGCATCTTGCTGTCGCCTGGTGGGGGGTGGCCGTCCTGATGATGGTGTTGCTGGCCCGTGCGGCCCGACACTACGGGAATCGGAGACGGTCGCTCGTCACCGTGATGCAGCGGTTCGGAGAAAGGTTCATTTGTGAGTTCGAACGGCCGTTGATACAGCCAGGCTGCGCCGAGCGCCCGGTCGAATCCCGACTGCGTGTCATCCCGCGTCGAAGGCGCCTGGAGATCCTCCTCGCACCGGCAGGCAGACGACGATATCCCAACCTGTCCGACCATCGAGGGAATGTGAAGTACGACGTCGAAAGAGTGCTCGGGCTGTTGCGGGACGAACGGTTCGATGGCAGCCAGCTATGGACACACGGGCGGTGGGTCGTCGTGGCTTGCCGCTTCAAAGTCGGTTCGGAACAGGAAGGTGGCAATTGAACATTCTTCTTTTGAGCCTCGGTGGAGGCGGCGGCAACATTCTGCGTTCCGTCAAGGACTTGTTTCGTCGGGACCTCGCGGTGACGCAGAAGTCTGACGGTAGGTTTGCCGAACGCCTCCGACGTTCGGTCACGACGCGGTTCCTGGACACCAACGAGTTCTCGTTGACCAGCGTGCCACCAGAAGAACGGCTGATCATCGGCGAGCGAACGACGGGGCGCCTGGGAGCCAGACATAACCCCGACGTGGCCGCACAGGCGCTCGAGGAATCGAGGACCGAAGTCGAAGCCCTATTGAGCAGGTACTCGGTCGTGGTCGTCATCGGCACCGGCGGGAAAGGCACAGGCGCGGGCACCATGTTTCCCGTGGTGAAGATGGCGCGTGACCAGCGGAAGCTCGTAATCCCGATCTTCGTTCGGCCGTCCTTCGAGCGCCATGAAGTAGACAAGCGCCGCTACGATCATGCCTTGAACGTTGTCGAGCGGTTCGACAGTGCGAAGATCCGGCTGATGGAGATCCTGAACGACCAGGGATATGCAGAGAGTGATCCGCAGCCTCAATCCGTGGTGTGGGAACGAATGAATCGGCCGATCGCGAGAGGCTTGCGCGGTTTTGTCTACGTTCTCTCCGACCTGTCGCAAGTCGATCCGTCCGACTTGTCCACTCTCTTTGCCGGCGGCGGCAGGCTCCGCATGGGATTCGCGGAAATCGACCCGTCGAACGCACAGGAGCCAAGCGAGGAACAAGTCGCGGAGGCCGTTCGAACATGCTGGGACAATTCGTACTACGCGTTCAGCAGACAGGTGGGAACCTCGTTGATTTGCATTCAGGGGCACTGGTCGAACGTCGTTGACGCGAGTATCAAGGGGCGCCTCGCGGCCATGGCCACTGCCGGCGTTCCGGACAGTCCCTATACGCCTCTCTATGCGAGAGCCGTTCACGTGCCCAAGCCGTGGGGCGTGACGGCATTGTTTGCCGAGGACATGGGGAGTCATGCCCCTCTCGAAATCGATTGGGGCTTCGAAAGGAAACACGGACGCCTCACCGGCGTGCGTGCTCACGGCCGCGACATTGGACAGGTTCCCGTCGATACACGTCAATCCGGCGCTCCGCGCATCATCGAAGGTGCTGCCGATCCCATCGATCGACCTGCGCTGACGAATACGGCCGTCACGGCGAACAAGGAGCCAGCCCAACCTGTTGAAACGCAGCCATCGTTCGCCACCTTCTGGGACTTTGCGGTAGCGGTGAACCGTTCGGAGCGCGCCGCCCTCGCGTTGGCCCGCGATGGCGCCCCTGGCGGGATTCCAATCGACGGAGAAGAAGTCAAGAAGCTGATGGGAACGATGTGGTTTCGCGGCGTGGTCCCGCGGCTCTCTGACGAGTGGCGCCAGCGCGTTCTGGACGTCCTCGTCAGCAATGTGCCAATTGCGAACCACCTGCTGAAAGTGGATCACCGCGGAGTGCGCCTCAGCGAGCTGAGCTATGCGCAACTGAGCGATGTCGTGAAGCGGATCTATGTGCCGGATGTGGCTCGAGCCGACGTCGATCTACTGATGATCGTGGGCCGGCTCTGGGGCGGCGAGGCGGTGCGGCGATTCCAGTTCGTCGCTCTGCCCGAAAATGCCGAACTCTCCAGGTTCGCGAGCCTGCTGCACGGACTGCGCAGTTGAACGCCCGCTCCAGGCGCAGGCGAAGCTATTTCGGTTCTTTCGGAGGAGGCGGCGCTTCGAAGCACACGATGAAATCTTTTCGCGCCTCGATCTTCTTGTAGTCGAGGCCGGGAACCTTCTTGAGCTCGTCGAGCGATTTGCACACGCCGACTTTGTCGAGCCAGGCGAGCACCGCGGCTGCTTCCTTGCGCGTCAGGCCAGCCACGCTCTCGAGCTCGATATTCGTGGCGCGGTTGATGTTGAGAGGCCGCGGCGCCTCGCCGAGAAAGTGCGCGGCCAGGTACTCGAGGACCGCGCCGAATTCCTCGTCAGTGCCCTTGGCGCCCCGCTTGATCATGTCGGCGATGACTTCCTCCCAGCCCTCGCGCGTCAAGCGCACGGACGCCGACCGCTCTGCTTGATGGCAGGAGCCGCAAACCTTGAGGAGCGCGTCTTTTCCAGCCCCATCCGGGAGCTGAGCCGCGGCCGGCGCGCTCAGTCCAAGCGCGAGCCCGAACACGAGAATAGTGAAACGACCCATGCAAGTGGCTGGTGATCCCATGTCTCAGTGTACTGATCCTTACAGGAGCAAAATCAAGAACGCGAAAAACAACCGTCGACTGTCAATGCTCCATCGGTATCCCAAACGCATAGACAGTATTGTCGAACGTCACGAGATACACCTGCCCGGCGGCAGCCGAGAGGCCCCCGCGTGCGAACGAAGTGATCGTCTTCCCGCTCGACCACAGCTCCTTGCCCGTGGCTGGATCGAGCGCATAGAGCACCGCCGGCACCGAGCTCTTCGCACGCGCGGCCGCCGTGGCGCTGGCAGTGGCCGGGCGATGCTCGCCGGTCGACAGCGCGAAGACGACACCGTTGAACACGAGCGGCGCGGCGGGCGACGTCAGGTCGCGCGACGCCCACGCAGGTTCGAGCGTCAGCTTCCCGCCCTCGTCGACGAGCTTGAATGCGACGATGCTGCCATTGGTTACTGGACCGTTCGCGGCGGCCTTCATGCCTGTTTGCGCCGCGCCCACAGCCGGCGCGAGGATCCATCGCGTCCCGTCGCTCTCCCAGGTCGCCAGCCCGCCGGTCGCTCCGGCATTGCTGTACTTCGGCGTCACATACTGTGGCGTCTTGAGCGACGTCCCGTCGAGCAGGTACAGCCGGCCGTCGTTTCCGCTGACGGCCATCAGGTCCTTGTCTTTGTGACGAAAGATGACCGGCGACGTGTTGAAGTCGGCACCGGGCTGGGTGAACGAGTCCTTGAGCTTCAGCGTCTTCGGCTCGAGGGCCACGATCGAGTTCGAGTACGCCGCCGGTCCTGTTGCCCCGTCACCGACAGCCACGAAGATCGTTCCGTCCGTCCCGATCGTCGGTCCTGCCGCGCCGGCCACGTTCCCGCCGTTTGTCTTCCACGACACCGGCTTCTTCGTGTCGCTGGCCAGATCGATGGCCCAGACGCCGTTGGGCGTCGCGCCGCAGCCGTTCGAGGTGCTCGTATAAATCACGTCGTCGACGTATATCAGCGCCGAAGGCCTGGCATTCGCCGGAAGAAACGGAACGGCCCGCACGCGGTCGGAGCCATTGTGCGGGTTGATCGTGCGCGCGTAGCCGTCGCTCGCGACGACGTAGACGTTGTCGGCCGCCCCGCCACCGAGCCCGCCGCCACCGCCGCCGCGACCCGCCGGGGCCGCACCGCGCGCACCGGGAGCTGCCCCCGGAGCCGCCGGAGCCGCGCCTCGACCGGCAGCCGGATCGTTGGGCGCCGCGCCTCGACCCTGCCCCTGATTCACGAGCGCGAGGCTCGGCGCGCCCTTCCCCGGCTCGCCGACCGAGCTTCCGGATCCGCCGGCGCGTCCGCCCCCTCTGCCGCCGCCGAATGCCGACACGGCATAACTCGTCGGACGCGTCGCGGCCGCGACGAGTCCACCCGGGCAACCCCAGGTGCTGTTGGCGGGTGGCGCGATTGACGAGTAATTGATGACCGTCGTCCAGTAGACGCGCGCCAGGTCGGTGTCGATCGCGTAGACGCGCTCGGCGCTCGCGCCGACGAACGCGAGCGCCTTGAATCCGCGGTGCGAGATCAAGCGGTCCATCAGGACCGGCGTCGTCAGCGAGTTCAACTGGCGCGTCTCGTTGTCGAGTTTCATCTTCCAGAGGAACTTCAGCTCGCCCTTCTGCACCGCGTCCTTCGTGAGCCTGGCGTCGGTCCTCACCCAGGAGGATCGTTGCGCATCACCCTGGCTCGTCGTCCATTCGCCGCCGCCGCGGCCCTGGGCATTGACCAAGGGGGGGACGATCGCCACGCCGCACGCGGCCGCGACGACGACCGCGCCGATGAATCTCTCCGGTCCTGGCTTCATGCAGTCGCTCCCTCTCCGCGTGCTACCGTGCGCTCGTCTTCGGCGCCGCGCCGTCGACGCCGAAGCAATACAGCATCCCGTCGTAGGTGCCGATATAAACCCGGCCGTTGGCGACCGACAGTCCGCTGAAATGATTGAACGAGGTGATCTGGTCGCCGCTCGACCAGAGCTCCTTGCCGGTGCGCGCGTCGAGCGCGTAGATCGTCGCGTGCGTCGACTTCGCCACGCGGTTCGCCGCGGTGTTGAACCCGAGGCCGCTGTCGACGTCCGCCTGCGCCGTGTTCTCGCCGCTGCCGTATGCGAACACCACGCCGTTGGCGACGACCGGCGGCTCGGCCTGATCCATGTCTCGCGACAGCCAGGCCGGCGTCAGCACCATTTTGCCGGCCTTGTCCTCCATCTTGAACGCGGCCACGGCGCCCCGGACGACGTCGCCGTACTCGATGGGCGCGGTGAACTGCGAGTGCTTCGGCCCCCAGAACGGGACGAGGATCCAGCGTGTGCCGTTGGCGTCTTCCCACGTGGCGAGCGCGCCCCACGTGCCGGTCGCGGCGAAGTTGACGTCCTCGTTGCAGATGAGCGGCGTGCGATAGACCGGCGTTCGATGATCTTCACCACCAAGCGCGCTCGTATCGAGCAGCCACAGGCGGCACTCCTTGCTCGACTGAACCAGGTACTCCTTGCCCTTGAAGTCGAAGACCGGCCCGGTCACGTTCATGTCGAGGTCGCGCTTGCGCAGCCAGAAGGCATTCGACGGCGTATACCAGTCCTTCAGCTCGAGCGCCTTGGTCTGCGGGTTCTGCTTCACGCCGATGATCGACTGGCCGTAGATCTGCCGCTCGGGATAGTAGTCGCCGTCGCCTGATCCGGCGTAGACCGTCCCGTCCTTGCCGATCGACGGACCAGTGCGAGGCCAGAGGCCGCCGCTGCCGGGCAGGTACTGGCCGACTTTCTTCGTCGCCAGGTCGTAGCCGTAGAACGCGTTCGGATTCCCGCCGCAGCCCTGCGCCGTCGTCGTATAGATGACGCCCTTGTAGAGATTCAGCCCGTAGGGCTTCCCGTTGGGCGGAAGAAATGGCTCCGGCGGGGCGGCGTCGGTCCCCGTGGCCACGTCGAGCGTGCGCAGCCGTCCGTCCCAGGACACGGCGTAGACGAGGTACCTGCCGGCGGTGTCGGTCGGCGCGATCACGGGCGTGGCGGTCAATCCTCCGGGGCACAGCACGCCGCCGCCGCGGCCGCCCGGCTGTTCGACGAACGTGCTGTCGAACTTCCGCGACCAGAGCCGCGCGCCGGTCGCGACGTCGACGCCGTAGATATTGTCGGAGACGCCGGCGACGACAGCGATTTCCTTCGCCCCCTGGGCGGTCGTCACGTCAGTGACGATCAGGGGCGGAAAGAGGTTGTGCATCTGGCGTGGCTGGTTGTCGAACTGAAGCTTCCACAGCAGCTTCATGTTCTTGACGCTTTCTGTCGAGATCCGCGTCTCGTTGGTCTGCCACGCGGTGCGCTGGTTGTCACCGCCGTCGGTCAGCCAGTTGGCCTTGGCGGGGCTCTTCGCGGCCGTCGCGGCAGGTGCTTGCGCACCGGGAACCGCGATCCACACAGCCGCCCAGCTCGCCAGCGCGACCGACCACGTTGCAAGCCTTCGTCTCATGCTGCCGAGCTCCTTGAAAACCGTCCTGCAAGTCCGTCCGCTGCCATTGTAGTCATGCGACCGGCGGAATGGATCGGGCACGGCTCGGTTCTGCCATGCGATACGAGCCGGTGACACCGGCCGCGGCACTCACTGACAGCCCGAGCCACGGACAACACGGAGATCACGGAACTGAATGGCTCACAGGCTCCTCGCGACGGCGATGGTCTATCATCCGGGACGCGCCGCGCATGCCTGACCTGACTCTCCTGCAATGGACCCTCGCGTTCGTCGCCGCCGCCTCGATGGGGATCAGCAAGGGCGGCCTGGCGGGGCTCAGCCTGATCCACGTCACCATCTTCGCGTTCCTGTTCGGCGCGCGGGACTCGACCGGGATCGTGCTGCCGATGCTGATCGTCGGCGACATCTGCGCCGTCACGGCGCTCCATCAGCACGCGCGCTGGGACTACGTGCGGCGGATGCTGCCGCCGGCGTGCATCGGCATCGTCATCGGCGCGTGGCTGATGCGCAGCGTCAACGAGTCGATGTTCCGGCCCGTCACGGGCTGGATCATCCTGGGCCTGGCAGTGCTGCAGCTCGCGCGCACGCTGCGCCCGGTCTGGTTCGGCAACGTGCCGCACAATCGCTGGTTCGCGTGGAGCATGGGGTTGTTCGCGGGCATCACCACGATGCTGGCCAATGCCGCCGGGCCGATCTTCGCCTTGTACGCGCTCGCCGTCGCGCTGCCAAAGTTCGAGATCGTCGGCACGAGCGCCTGGTTTTTTTTCATCATCAACACGTTCAAGGTGCCGTTCAGCCTCGGCCTGGGGCTCATCCACGGCCAGACACTGCTCCTCAACCTCGTATTGTCTCCCGTGATTGTGGCCGGCGTCTTCGGCGGGCGTTGGATCATGACCCGCATTCCGCAGCGCCTGTTCGACGAGTTCCTGCTCGCGTTTGCGGCCATCGCGGCGCTGAGACTGATCGGGGCGTTCTAGCAATGCTGAATGCTGAGTGCTGAATGCTGAATTGAATGCTGAAGTATTGGCACTTGCGTGCCTCGAACCTCGCTTCGACATTCCCATTTCACTCTTTAACTCAGCATTCAGCATTCAGCATTCAGAATTGCATCGCCATATAATCGGCGCATGTCGAAATGGTCGGTCGGGCTCGGTGCATTCGTTCTTCTGACGGTTGGCGTGGTATCTCGCGGCGAGCAGCAGACGCCACCCCCTCCACAGCCTCCTGCCGCAGGAGCGCCGGCTCAGCCGCCTGGGCAGGCTGGCCGCGGTGGGCGTGGTGGCGGCATCGAAGCAGAGATTGCCGCCGGCGCGGACTTCTCGCCTCGCCCTCCGGTCACGAGACTCGACCCGGAGGCCCAGCAGAAGCTCTTCCTGCTCCCGCCCGGCTACAAGATCGAGCCCGTCCTGACCGATCCGCTGATCGAAGACCCGGTCGGCGTGACCTTCGACGGCAACGGCCGGATGTACGTCCTCGAAATGCGCTCGTACATGCAGGACGCCGACGGATCGAACTCGCGCGCCCCGGTCAGCCGGATTTCGCGGCACGAGGACAGCGACGGCGACGGCAAGTACGACAAGCACACCGTGTTCGTCGACAAGATGGTCATGCCGCGCATCGCGTTTCCGCTCGGCGACGGCGTCATTCTCGCGCTCGAGACCGACAACCGGGACATGTACAAGTACACCGACACCAACGGTGACGGTGTGTCCGACAAGAAGGAGCCGTTCTATCCGGGCGTCGGTCGCGTCACGAACATGGAGTGGCAGCCGGGCGGCCTCACCTGGGCCATGGACAACTGGCTCTACATGACCTACAACCCCTTCCGGCTCCGCATCGCGCCGGGTGGGAAGGTCCTTCGCGAGGAAACAGATTCGAACGGCGGGCAGTGGTGGTCGGCGCAGGACAACCACGGCAAGATGTGGTGGGTCGATGGCGGCGGCGAGATCGGCCCGGTGAACTTCCAGGCTCCGATCGTTTACGGTGCGTTCAACGTCAAGGACAACTTCGAGCCCGACTTCCAGGTCCCCTGGCCGGCGCCCGGCGGCATCGCCGACATGCAGGGCGGCATGCGGCGTGTCCGCATGCCCGATGGCACGCTGAACCACTTCACCGCGGCCTCGGGCGTCGAAATCTACCGCGGCCACCGTCTTCCGAACAGCATGGTCGGCGACCTCTTCTTCACCGAACCGGTTGGCCGGATCGTCCGTCGCGCGAAGATCGTCGTGACCGACGGGCTGACGCAGTTGCGCAATGCCTACCCCAAGTCCGAATTCGTGCGCTCCACCGATCCGCTCTTTCGTCCGGTTGCCATTACCAACGCACCGGACGGCACGCTCTACCTGATGGACATGTACACGGGGATCATCCAGGACGCCCAGTTCGTCGGGCCCGACTCGTACCTGCGGCGGAAAGTCGGTCAACTGGCGCTCGACAAGCAGCACAACTGGGGCCGCATCTGGCGAATCACCTACGAGGGCACGACACCCGATCGGCAGCGGCCGCAGATGTACAGGGACACGCCCGCGCAACTGGTGAAGCACCTGGAGCACGCGAACGGCTGGTGGCGGGACAGCGCGCAGAAGGAGCTCGTGTTGCGCCAGGACAAGTCGGTGGTGCCGGCGCTCGCTGCGATGGCACGGACGTCGGCCAATCAGCTCGCGAAGATGCACGCGCTCTGGACACTCGAGGGCCTTGGCGCACTCGACTCGGCCCTGGTCCGCGAGCAGATGAAGCACACGGACCCGAAGATCCGCATCCAGGCGATCCGGGCCAGCGAATCGCTCTACAAGGCCGGCGACAAATCCCTGGCCGACGACTATCGCGCGATGCTGAAAGACCCCGACACGGATGTCGTCATCCAGGCGATGTTGACGATCAACCTGCGGCGGATCCCTCAGTATGCGGACCTCATTCGCACGACGAAGGACGCGAGCACCATAGTGGGCATCAAGGAGATCGGCGACCAGCTGCTCAGGCCGCAGACGTCTTCTCAGGGGCAGCGCCCGTCGCTCGCAGACATGGGAGTGACGGGCCTCAACCTCTCGACCGAGGAGCGCCGCATGCTCGGCCGCGGGGAGGCCATCTACAAGGAATTGTGCTTCGCCTGCCACGGCACCGACGGCAAGGGCGCGCCGATGGCCGGCGCGACCGACGGCACGACGCTCGCGCCGAGTCTCGTGGGCGTCCCGCGCGTGCTCGGCAATGCCGACTACATCACGAAGGTGCTGCTGCACGGGATGAGCGGCGAGCTCGACGGCAAGAACTTTCCCGGCGGCGGCATCATGGTGCCGATGGGCACGAACACCGACGACTGGATTGCCGAGATCGCCAGCTACGTGCGCAACAGCTTCGGCAACTCGGCATCGTTCGTCACGCCCGAACGCGTCGCCGCGGTGCGAAAGGCGAACCCGCGGACGTCGATGTGGTCGTTCGCCGAGCTCGTCTCCACGACGCCGATGCCACTGCTGAACCAGGCACAGTGGAAGGCGACGGCCAGCCACAACGCGGCGGCTGCCTCCGACGGCATCAACGGCGAGGGCACGACGCGGTGGGAGAGCGCGGTGGCGCAGGAGCCGGGCATGTGGTTCCAGATCGAGCTGCCGCAGCCGGTGAACGTCGCCGAGATCCTGGTGGACACGTTGGCCGGGGGGCGCGGCGGGTTTGGATTCGGCGCGGCCGCGGCCGCGGAGGTCTTCCCGCCGGTCCGCTCTCGGCCTATCGCGTGCAAGTGTCGATGGACGGGACGACGTGGAGCGAGCCGGTCGCGGAGGGTCAGGGACAGAATCCGACGACCACCATCGCGCTCAAGCCGGTACAGGCCAGGTTCGTACGGATCACCCAGACGGGCACGCCGCCGACCGCCGCCGCCTGGGCGATCCAGCGCGTCCGCATCCTGACCGTCGGAACGCAGTCGGCGCGAAGCCCTGACGCCGATGGCCTTGCAGAGCATCAACCCTGCGACCGGCGAGACGCTCGCCACGTTCCACACACTCTCGCCGGCCGAGATCGCGGCGAGTCTGATCGCGCGCGATCGCGGCGCTTCGATCTGGAAAGACACGCCGTTCGACGAACGTGCGCGGCTGCTGACATGCGCGCCGCCGACATCCTCGAGCGAGAGTCCGGGCAGTTCGGGCGGCTGATGACGCTCGAGATGGGGAAGCCCGTTCGCGCCGGCATCGATGAGGCGCTGAAGTGCGCGCGCGGGTGCCGCTACTACGCGGAGCACGGCGCGCGCTTTCTCGCCGACGAGCACGTGTCAACCGAGGCGAAGGCCAGCTACATCCGGTACGAGCCGCTGGGCGTCGTGCTCGCCGTGATGCCGTGGAACTTCCCGTTCTGGCAGGTGTTCCGCTTCGCCGCGCCGGCGCTCATGGCCGGGAACGTCGTCCTCCTCAAGCACGCCTCGAACGTCCCGCAGTGCGCGATCGCGATCGAGGACGTCTTCCGGCGCGCGGGTTTCCCGACGGAGTGTTCCAGACGCTCCTGATCCGTTCGGCCGACGTCGCGCCGCTCCTCGACGATTCGCGCGTCAGCGCCGTCACGCTGACCGGCAGCGAGGGCGCCGGCGCAGGACGTGGCCAGTCGCGCGGGGGCGCGCGCTCAAGAAGACGGTGCTCGAGCTCGGCGGCAGCGATCCGTTCATCGTGATGCCGAGCGCCGATATCGCGAAAGCGGCCAGCGACGGCGGTCAAGGCGCGGATGATCAACAACGGGCAGTCCTGCATCGCCGCCAAGCGCTTCATCGTTGCTGAGGCCGATCGCCGACGAGTTCCTGCGCCGATTCGTCGACGGCATGCGAGCGCTGCGGGTCGGCGATCCGATGGAGGCGTCCACAGACGTCGGGCCGCTCGCCACGCCTGACCTCGTCGACCGACCTCGAAGCGCAGGTCAGCGCGACGGTCGACGCCGGGCGCGCGCGTGCTGTACCGGCGGCACGCCGGCTTGCGGGCCCCGGCAACTACTTCGCGCCCACCGTGCTCGTCGACATCCCGCCCGGACTCGCCGGCGTACCGCGAGGAGCTGTTCGGCCCTGTGGCCTCCGTATTTCGCGCGCCAGTCCGCCGACGAGGCGATCCGGCTGGCCAACGATTCGCGATTCGGGCTCGGCGCGAGCGTCTGGACGAACGACGACGACGAGCGCGAGCGCTTCGTGCGCGAGATCGAAGCCGGTCAGGTCTTCGTGAATGCCATGGTCGTCTCGGATCCGCGCCTACCGTTTGGCGGCGTGAAGCGGTCGGGCTACGGCCGCGAGCTCGGTGCCCACGGGATCCGCGAGTTCGTCAACGTCAAGACCGTGTGGGTCGCGGACTGAGACGGGCAGAGAGCAACCCCGCGTGAGCCGACCGATCAAGCACCTGCGCTGGTATATCGGCGGGCTGCTGTTTCTCTCGACCGTCATCAACTACATCGACCGGCAGACGCTGAGCGTCCTTGCTCCGTATCTGAAGACCGAGTATCGCTGGACGAACACCGACTTCGCGATGGTGCTCATCGCGTTCCGCGCCGCGTACACGATCGGGCAGACGATCGCCGGACGGGCGATCGATCGTCTCGGGACGCGGGCGGGCCTCAGCCTGGCGGTGCTGTGGTACTCGGTCGCCGCAATGGC
The DNA here is from genome assembly GCA_963771395.1 of uncultured Acidobacteriota bacterium. Classification (GTDB taxonomy): domain Bacteria; phylum Acidobacteriota; class Vicinamibacteria; order Vicinamibacterales; family 2-12-FULL-66-21; genus DATBJJ01. The sequence continues at coordinate 23,866 of CAVYTY010000010.1, forward strand.
GACGTCGCTCGCCTCGGGGCTGCGAAGCTTCGCCGGATTCCGGTTTGCGCTGGGTCTCGGCGAAGCCGGCAACTGGCCTGGCGCGACCAAGGCGGTCGCCGAATGGTTCCCGCGACGCGAATCGGGGTGGGCCGTCGCCCTCTTCGACAGCGGATCCTCGATCGGCGGCGCGCTCGCGCCCTGGATCGTGCTGACCATCTACCACGCGTTCGGCAGCTGGCGGCCGGCGTTCCTGCTGACGGGCATGCTCGGATTCCTGTGGCTCGTCGCCTTCCGCGCGATGTATCGCCGTCCTCAGGATCACCCGAGGCTGTCGAAGGAAGAGCGCGATTACATCCTCGAGGGGCGAGCGACGCCCGTCGAGGCCGAAAGAGAACAGCAGCAGGCCCTGCCGTATGGAACGCTTCTCCGCTTGCGCCAGACCTGGGGTTACATTCTGTCCAAGAGCTTCACGGATCCGGTGTGGTTCTTCATCACCGACTGGTTTGCGATCTATCTCGTCGCCAAGGGCTTCAAGCTCGAGGAGAGCCTGATGGGCTTCTGGGTGCCGTTCCTCGCGGCCGATGTCGGGAACTTTTTCGGCGGCGGGTTGTCGAGCCACCTGATCGCGCGTGGGTGGAGCGTCGGTGCGGCCCGCAAGGTCATCGCCGTCATTGGCACCGCCGGAATGATGTGCCTCATCCCGACCGTCTGGAGCGATTCCTTCGTCGTCATCGTCAGCTGCTTTGCCGTCGCCACGTTCGCCTACGCCGCGTTTTCCACGATCATCCTGAATCTGCCTGCCGATCTTTTTCCGTCCGCTTCAGTGGCATCGGTCAGCGGGATGGGAGGCACCGGCGCCGGACTGGGGACGATCGGCGCCATCTACCTCACGGGCTGGGTGGCGGACCGCTACTCGTTCGAGCCGATCCTGCTCGGCGCGAGCCTGGTCCCGCTCGTTGCGCTCGCCGCCGTGTTGTTCTTGATCCGCAATACCTCGGCGACGCGCGCTGGCGTCGTGCGCGAGATCTAGAGATCGATCAGCCTTTTCGGCGTTGAGGCTTGGACGATCCGGACTTACGGCCCTTGGATGTGGACCGGGCGGCCTTCTGCCCAGTCCCCGGCGTCTTGCGTGGCGAGCGCGAGAGCGGACGTCGAGTGGCGCCGGACGCTTTGCGCGTCGCAGCGCGACGGGGTTTCGTGGTCCGACGGGTGCGAGTCTTGCTGCGAGGGGACACGATCTTTTTCTTGCCGGCCCGCCGCGAACGTGCCGCGGCGCGGATGGCTTCGTGGCCGCGGTCGAACGCCGGCTCCGGCCCGTCTTCCGGAGGCTGGCGGCTTCTGCTCCGCGTCAGGGGCACGTCGGTCACGCCGAGAACAGTGCGCGCCACGGCGTAGAAGCGTTCGCGATCCTTGATGCCGTTCAGGCCGCCGTTGATGCGCTTCGTAATCTCTCGAAACGCGTCGGCGGTGGCGAGGTCGGCCTTGTCGTTGAGGCCCCTCTTCAGCCAGAACAGACCGGCAATCCTGAACGCCAGGTCAGGGAGTGCCGCGTGCCCCGGATCCGACACCAAATCGACGCCGAGCAGATCCCCGAAACGGCGATAGTTCGCTCGTCCCGTAATCTGGATCGGACCGCGCCCTTTGAAACGCTTGCCGTCGCCTGGCTGGGTGTTCCCGAGGCTCGTTGCCAGCGTGCTCTGCGGCTCGTAACGCCGCTGCGCATCGGTAGGGCCCCAGATTTCCTCCATGAACTGGAACTGCCCGGATTCGTGGGCCACCTGGGCGAGAAAGGCCGCTTCGCGCGCCGGCCTGTCGATCGCACACTCGGTCATCGCGGCCTGCAGAAATGGAAGCAACTGGCGCCTTTTGGTGTCCGGCAGCCGCGGCATGATCGCGTGTAACTGCTCGTCGGTCAGCATGAACGTCTCGTCCTTTACTCCGCCTGACGGGATCCGGCGCGTTCAGGCGGCGGACCGCGGCGATGTCTCGAGTGATAAAGATAACTCAAGACAGTCCGCGGCCGGAGGCGGCCTGATTGGCTCGTGGGTGGGGAACAACAGCGACGGCGACTTCGCAAACCTGCGCATCACGCCGATGAGGTGAGCGGCGCGCGGAGGCTGGTGCGGCCGCGGAGGCATCAACTGGGACCGGTTCGCAACTGCTCAGCAGAGAGATCCACCAGAGTTCTCATGAGCTTGCTCATCGTGTCGGAGTCGCACGACAATGCCAATCTGGATAGAGACGAAGGAGGTTGAAATGGCTAAAGCGAAGAGTCCCATCCCAGAGGGTTACCACACGGTCACACCCCAACTCACCCTCGACAACGCCGCTGAGGCGATCGATTGGTACAAGAAGGCGCTTGGGGCGGAAGAGGGCACGCGCGCCGTCGGCCCCGATGGCAAGATCATGCACGCGGAACTGCGCATCGGAGACTCGCGCATCATGGTCAACGACGCGATGATGGGCAGCAAAGGCCCGAAAGCGACGGGTGGCTCGCCGGTGTCGATCTGGCTCTACGTCCCCGATGCCGACGCGCTGTTCAACCGTGCCGTGGCGGCGGGCGCACGGCCGCAGGCCGGACCCATGGGATCGATGGGGGACCAGTTCTGGGGCGACCGATGCGGAAACGTCACCGACCCGCACGGATATACCTGGACGATCGCGACGCACAAGGAAGATCTGTCACGCGAGGAAATCGAGACGCGGCAGGCGGAATGGATGAAGCAGTTCGCGCCGCAGCCGGCGCACAAGTAACGAACGGTCCAAGAGGTTCAGGAGGTTCAATGGGTTCAGCTGAACCCTTGAGCCTCCTGAACTCGCGTGAAACCTTTCCCCGTCTTGCGTGTTTGCTTCCGAACGGCGTTGCTGGAGGAGGCAGAGATGCGGCTCATGAACGACCTCGGGGCAGACATTCGCTTCGCCATCCGCACGATCGGCAGGAACAAGGCGTTCGCGACGATGGCGATTCTGACCCTTGCCGTGGGTCTGGGGACGAACACCGCGGTCTTCAGTGCGTTCGACGCCATCCTCGTGAAGAGTCTGCCGGTCAAGGATCCGCAGTCGCTCGTCGCCTTCGACTGGCTGCGGACCGCCGACTCGATGGTGGCCGGCTATTCCGGCTACGGAAGACCAGGGCCGGCACCGGGAACCGGGATTCGGACGTCCTTCTCTCCGCTCACGTTTCAGCGGTTCCGCCAATCGAGCCGGACCCTGTCGGACGTCTTTGCCTTCGCCGACCGCTACCGCTTGAGCGTCGACGCCGACGGCCTGACCGACCCGGCATCCGGACAGCTGGTTTCTGGAAACTATTTCACTGCGCTGGGCGTTCCGGCGCTCAAGGGACGAGTGCTGACGGCGCTCGACGACGCGGCAGACGCGCCGCCGGTGGCGGTCATTACCCACCGCTACTGGCAGCGGAGGTTCGCAGCTGATCCGGACATCGTGGGGCGGACCATCACCGTCAACCGATCGCCGGTCACCATTGTCGGGGTCACACCGGAAGGCTTCAACGGAACGCTGGTCACCGAGACGAGCGACCTGACGCTACCCATGGGGCAGGCGCCCCTCTTCGAAGCGAACGGCCTGGCCAAACCGCCATCGATCTGGTGGATGCGGATCATGGGGCGTCTGCAGCCCGGTCGAACGATTCCGCAAGTCCACGCTGAGCTGCAACGCCTCTTCGAGGAAAGCGTTCGAGAGAGCTGGGCGATGCGCGCCGTGGATACGCCGAATCCGACACGCGCGGGAATTCCGACGTTGCGCGTGCTTCCCGGCAGCCAGGGACCGGACGGTCCCCGGCGTGATGCCATGCAGGACCTTGGCGTGGCGCTCGTCATCGTCGGAACGGTGCTGCTGATCGGCTGCGCGAACGTCGCGAACCTGCTGCTCGTGCGCGGACTGACCCGTCGGCGGGAGATCGCCGTGCGTCTGGCGCTTGGCGCGAGCCGCTCGCGTGTGGTGCGCCTGCTGCTCGCCGAGAGCCTGGTTCTCGCCCTCGCCGGCGGAGGGCTGGGACTGCTGCTGGCGTTCTGGGGGAAGGATTTTCTGTTGTGGGTGCCCTCCTCCACGCCGCCAATTGTCGGCGCGACGCTCGACGTGCGGGTCCTGGCTTTCTCCTGCGCGCTGTCGATCTCGACGGCGATTCTGTTCGGTTTCTTTCCTGCGATACGGTCGCTCGGCTCGGGTCTGCAGGAATCGATGACCCGGCGCGCATGGCGAGGCTTCGGGGGGAGAGTCATGGTCGTGGTTCAGGTGGCGGCGTGCGTCGTGCTGCTGGCCGCTTCCGGACTTGCGGTGCAGACCGTTCGCAATCTCAACGCCGTCGACCTGGGCTTCGACCCGGGCAACCTTCTGGTATTCAGGGTCGACGCCGGTGTCGGGCAGGACGCCGATCGTTCACCGCCGTCACCCTACGAAGCGCTTGCCGCAGCGATTGATGCGCTTCCCGGAGTGACCTCCACCACGTTCTCGGCGATGCCACTGCTGGCCCACATGCAGTGGAGCGAAACCGTGCAGCCCGACACCGGGGGGCCGCCGAAGGAGGCCCACTTCCAGGCCGTTCGTTGGAACTTCTTCGCAACGCTCGGCATGCGACAACGGTCGGGGCGCGGACTGTCGCAGAGTGACCACGCGCGGGCGACGCCGGTTGCCGTCATCAACGAAGCGATGGCCCGGCAGCTGTTCGATGATCCCAATCCAATCGGCCGGCACTTTCAGTTGCTGACCGGGCCCCGTCGCCATACGCAGATCGAAGTCGTCGGCATCGTCAACGACGCGAAGTACTCGAGCGTGGACGAGAGCAGTCCACCGACGTTCTATCTGCCCTCGTCACAATTCGCGGCAACTGCCGTGACATTCGAGGTGCGAACCGCGGTCGAGGCGTCCCGATTGATACCGCTCGTCCGCGACGCGGTCGGGCAAACGGCGCCGGGCGTCGCCCTGCAGAACGTCACGACGCAAGAGCAGCAGATCGCCGACACCATGGCGAAGCCGCGAGCCCTGGCCACGGCGACCGGCGTGTTCAGCCTGGTCGGAGTGTTGCTGGCCTGCCTCGGCATCTTCGGGGTCGTCTCGTACGACGTCACACAGAGATCGCGCGAGCTCGGCATTCGCATCGCGCTTGGCGCCAGGCGGACCGATGTGCTGCGGTTGGTGCTCAAGGAGGTGCTCGTCGTCACGCTGGTCGGCGCGGGTGTCGGCGTGGCCGTGGCCGTGAACACGACGAAGCTCATTGCCAGCCTACTGTTCGGGGTGAAGCCGTCGGATCCGGTGATCCTCGCGGCATCAGCCGCGGTGCTCATGACTGCCGCGATCCTGGCCGCCTTGTGGCCGGCGCAGCGGGCGTCGCGGCTCAACCCGATCGAAGCGCTTCGTGTCGACTAGCCTACCGGTGGGGTCAGATCTTGTATTTCAACATTCTGACCGACAGCATCGCTGCATGCTGTCCGTCAAGATGTTGAAATACAAGATCTGACCGCCCGCCCACCCGCAGCGCGTCAGCGGTGCAGTCCGGCGACGGCGCCGATGTTCAGTTCCGTGGCAGCGCGTACGCGACGATCCCTATGGGTTCCGCGCCTGCAGGAAGGTTGGGTGCGGCGCCACGGCCACCCGCGGCCGCGGCGGTCACAAGGAGGTACTGTCGCCCGCCAAGCTCGTACATCGAGGGCGATCCACTGGTCGGCGCGCCGAGCGGTAGCTCCCACAACTGCTTGCCGCTGTCGCTGTCGTAGACGTGGACCTTGCGGTCGGCGGCCGTGGCGAACAGCAGTCCCGCGGCTGTGGGGATGATCCCGCCCTTGGTCGTCCCCGCCGTGCCCGTCCCTTTCACGCCCTGCCCGACGAGGCGCAGATCGTCGCCGAGCCCAATCTGCCACTTGATCGTGCCCATGTTGAGATCGTACGCGGTCAGCGTGGTGTAGGGCGGATTGACGATCGTCGGATAGAGCCCGAAGCCTTCCGTCACGTAGCGCCCCTCAGCGACCTTCTCCGGCGGCGCGCCCCCCCGTCCGGCGCGCATCTCGCCCGGCTTGAGGAGTCGAATGATCGTCGGCACATTGAAGCCGATGACATACACGCTGCCGTCGGTTGGATGGCCCGCCGTGCTGCCCCAATTCGATCCGCCCTGATTGCCGGGCATGTGAATCACTTCTTCGAAGCCTATCGGCGTGAAGGGGCCTTCATTCCTGGCCTTCGAGATGCGCTCCCTGAACTGCGCACGTTCCTCCGGCGTCAGGATGTGCGGATTCAGATCGTCCACCGTGAACTTCTGGCGGGAGAACGGCGGGGGCTTGGTCGGGAACGGCTGCGTGGGCCACACCTCCTCACCTGGCACCGTCGTCTTCTGCGGTACTGGACGTTCCTCGATCGGCCAGATCGCTTGGCCCGTGACGCGATCGAAGACGTAGAGGTAGCCGGTCTTGCTTGCCATGGCGACGACGTCGATGGTCCGGCCGTTCTGGCGGATGGTGGTCAGCTGCGGGGCCGAGTTGTTGTCGAGGTCCCAGATGTCGTGGTGGACGGTCTGGAAGTGCCAGAGGCGCTTGCCGGTCCTGGCATCGAGTGCGATGAGGCAGTCCCCGAAAAGATTGGCGCCTTTTCTGTTCCCGCCGTAGAAGTTGTATTTGGGGCTGCCGGTCGGGACGTAGACGATGGCGCGCTTTTCGTCGATCGATTGCTCGGCCCAGTTGTTCGCGCCGCCGACGGTCTTCCACGCGTCCGCGGGCCAGGTCTCGTAGCCGAACTCGCCGGGCCGGGGCACAGTGTGGAACGTCCAGACGTTGGCTCCCGTGCGCACATCGAAGGCGCGGATGTCGCCGGGAGCCGAGGCGTATTCCTGGTTCGTAGCCGAGCCAAGGATGATGAGGTTCTCGAAAACCCGACCCGGTAAGCGGCTCTGCTGGTTGACCGTCGCGGGATCCCGGTCCAGACCCACTCGCAAGTCGACCTGGCCGTTCACGCCGAACGACGTAATGGTCTGACCGGTTTGCGCGTCGATCTCCTGGAGGATGTTGTTCGAGCTGAAGATCAGGCGGCGGTCCGCGCCATCCTTGCTCTCCCAGTAGTTCACGCCGCGCCCGTTGAAACCCTGAACCCCTTTGTGGATCCAGATCTCTCTGCCCGTCGCCGCGTCCAGCGCCACGAACGAGCGGTTCGCGCCAAGGGCGTAGACGACCCCGCGCACGACGAGCGGATTGAAGTCGGTCTGGCCTGACGGGTACGTCCACGCGACCTGAAGCTGGTGGACATTCTTCTTGTTGATTTCGGTCGCGGCGACGAACCGCGAGCTGTCGGGACCGCCGGCGTAGTCACGCCATTCGCGCGGGCTCTGCGCGGAGACCGACAGCGCCGCGACACCGGCCAGGGCCAGCATCATCGTGGCCTTGATCATGCCGTCCCCCTGCCGTGCCATTGACAGAGCCTCTTTCCTGACCATCGACACAACCTCCGTAGACCTGCGAGTGTAGTCGGTAACGGTCACCCTGGCGAGCCGTCCCAGGCCGCGGCACAAAAGACCGGCCGACGGCACGTTCGTGAGCCCTGGTCGCTGCGGAACGGACTGTAGTGGGCCGTACACAAGCGTCAACCGACTGAGACCCGATCGCGCGAGCTACTGGGGACCGATCGCGTCGCGATCGCTATCAGAATCTCGCGATCTAGCGCCGCCTCTGTGCGTCTTCGTTCGTCTCCGTTCCTCCGTGTTGAACCCGATAGCTCCGTCACCTCCTATAACCCATCTCGACGAGTGACTCCAGGTCGACACGTCACTCCCCCTCGACTGGCCCCGCCGACATCCTTCGCGAGCTTCGTGAGCTTCGAGACCTTCGCGCGTGGCCTGCGTTACCGGACGCCAAACGACAGTGGTGAGCCCGGATATATCCGACTGGAAGGATCACTCAGGGAGTGGAACTCCACTACAATCGGCGGAGCCACATGTCGAGACTCATCCTTGCCGGCGTGGTATCGATGCTCGTCGCCGGTATCGCCGCTGGCGACGACCGTCCGAACATCCTGTACATCATGACGGACGACCACGCTGCGCACGCGATCGGGGCGTACGGGTCGCGCGTGAACCAGACGCCACACCTGGACCGGCTGGCGCGCGAGGGCGCGCTCTTCGAGAACGTGTTCGCGACCAACTCCATCTGCACTCCGAGCCGCGCGGCGATTCTCACGGGGCAGTACTCGCACGTCAACGGCGTCACCGTCTTCAATCGCTTCGACAGCACGCGCATGACTGTCGCGCGCCTGCTGCAGAAGGGGGGCTACTACACGGGGATGATCGGCAAGTGGCACCTCGGGAGCGATCCCGTCGGCTTCGATCGATGGGAAATCCTGCCCGGACAGGGCGTCTACGCCAACCCGCTCTTCTACACAGCCACGGGTGAGACCACCTACACGGGCCAGTATGCCACCGACGTCATCACGGACCGCGCGATTGACTTCATGGAGAAGCGTCCGCGCAACCAGCCCTTCTTCCTCATGGCGCATCACAAGGCGCCGCACCGGCCGTGGCAACCCGACGCCACGCACGCGGCGCAATTCGCCGCGAAGCGGATCCCTGAACCCGTCACGTTCTGGGACTCCTACGCGACGCGCACCGATGCCCTCCATGAGAACCAGCAGCGTGTTGCGGCCGACCTGACGCGTCGCGATCTCAAGCTGGAGCCGCCGGCCGGCCTCGCCGGCGCGGAGCTCACGAGCTGGCTCGCAACGAAGCCCGACGCGGTGACCATCGTTCGCGACGGCAAGACCGTGACGCTGACCGGCGAGCCACTCGTGCGATGGAAATACCAACGCTACATGCAGGACTACCTGGCGACCGTCCAATCCGTGGACGACAACGTCGGCCGTCTGCTGGCCTACCTGGACAGCCACGGACTCGCGAAGAACACGATCGTCGTGTACACGAGCGATCAGGGGTTCTTCCTCGGCGATCACGGCCTGTTCGACAAGCGCTTCATGTACAAAGATCGCTGCGCATGCCTTTTCTCGTTCGCTGGCCGAATGGCATCAAGCGCGGCACGAGGAGCCGGGCGATCGCGTTGAACGTCGATTTCGCGCCAACGTTCCTCGACGCCGCCGGCATTCCGGTGCCGGCGGAGATGCAAGGACGCAGTCTCCTGCCGGTGCTGCGGGGCCGCGTGCCCTCGGACTGGCGCACGTCGATGTACTACCGCTACTACCACGACCCGGGCGATCACAACACGCGGGGGCACTACGGCGTGCGAACCGTCACGCACAAGTTGATTTACTTCTGGAAGAAAGATCAGTGGGAGCTCTTCGACCTGGTGAACGATCCGTACGAGCTCCACAACCTGTACGGCGAGCCGGGACAGGAGGGGCTGACCTCGACCCTGAAGACGGAGCTCCTGCGGCTGAAACAATCCCTCGGCGACACCGACCAGTTGGCGAGCGACCAGCTGCCGAACGGAGTGGACGGACCGGTGGCCAAGCTCCGCGGCAAGTGACACGCTCGACGCGACCTCTGCTGCTTTTTTCGCAGGAGGTCAGGAGATCAAAAAGGGTTGCATGAAACTGCGTTCGTGACATGCGAATGAAGCCGCTGATGTGATCTTATGAAACGCACCGCGACCGTACTGGCACTCTTCGTCCTGGCCGCCACGGTTCCGATTCTCCTCGCCGCGCGCGCACAGCAGGCGCCGGCGATCCGGCAGACCTACGGCGGATGGCCCGCCTACGGCGGCGGTCCCGAGCAGATTCGCTACTCGAGCCTGAACCAGATCAACCGTGCCAACGTGAAGCAGCTGGAACAGGCGTGGATCTACGACAGCGGCGAGAGCGGCGGGCTGCAGACGCAGCCCATAGTGGTCGACGGCGTGCTCTACGGAGTGACGCCGACGCACAAGACGTTCGCCCTGCGTGCGGCGACTGGCGAGCACCTGTGGACGTTCGATTCAGGAATCAAGGCGCAGGGCGCCAACCGCGGCGTGATGCACTGGACCGACGGCAGCGGCGAGGCGCGGATTTTCGCCGGTGTCACCCGCTACGTCTACGCGCTCGACGCCCGCACGGGCAAGCCTGTCCCGACATTCGGCGAGGGCGGCCGTATCGATCTGCACCGTGATCTGAACCGTGATCCGGATCGGCAATCCGTCGTCCTGACCTCGCCGGGAGTCGTCTACAAAGATCTGCTGATCCTTGGCGGCCGCGTGTCGGAGGGACTCCCCTCGTCACCTGGAGATATCCGCGCCTACAGCGCACGGACCGGCGCGCTTCGATGGAGCTTTCACACGATTCCGCATCCAGGCGAGACCGGCTACGAAACGTGGTCGAAGGAGTCGTGGCGCGAGAACGGCGGCGCGAACAGCTGGCCGGGCATGGCGCTCGACCAGGCCCGCGGGATCGTCTATGTCCCGACGGGATCCGCAGCGGCGGACTTCTACGGCGCGAACCGTGTCGGCGACAACCTGTACGCGAACTCCCTGCTGGCGCTCAACGCCGACACCGGGAAGCTCGTCTGGCACTTTCAGTTCGTGCGTCACGACATCTGGGATCGCGACGCGCCGTCGCCGCCGAGCCTCATCACGATCACGCAGAACGGAAAGACGATCGACGCGGTCGCGCAAGCGATGAAGCACGGCTACGTCTTCGTCTTCGATCGCACCAACGGCACGCCCATCTTCCCGATCGAGTACCGCAAGTTCCCGGCGAGCGACGTGCCCGGTGAAGTGGCGGCCGATGCTCAACCGATCCCGACACGGCCGGCGCCATTCTCACGACAGGTGCTGAACGAAGAGACGGTGACGTCGCGAACGCCGGAGGCGCGCGCGTGGGCGCTCGCTGAGCTCGCGAAGCTCCACAACGACGGGTTGTTCGTGCCGCTCTCGGTTGGCAGGCAGACGGTCATCTTTCCGGGGTTCGATGGCGGCGCGGAGTGGGGGGGACAGGCCTTCGATCCCGATACGGGCTGGTACTACGTCAATGCCAACGACCTGGTCTGGACCGGCGGGCTGGCCCCGGCGGTGGAAGCAAGTACCGGCCGCGGGATCTACCAGCAGAATTGCGCGTCCTGCCATCGCGACGACCTCAAGGGCGCGCCGCCGCAGATCGCCTCGCTCGTCGACATCGGAGGGCGTCGGACGCGGCCTGAGATATCAGCGATCGTCCAGAAGGGCGCGGGCCGGATGCCGGGGTTCCCGTACCTCTCCGAGGGCGCAGTTGCAGCGCTCGTCGAGTATCTGACCACGGGCACCGACGCACCCGCGACTTCAGCGGCAAGCTCGGCTGCGGCGTCAACCGCGGCGCGGTCGCTTCCCTACCGCTTCACCGGCTACTCGAAGTTCCTCGATCCGGACGGCTATCCCGCCGTGGCGCCTCCCTGGGGAACGCTGAACGCCATCAACTTGAACACGGGCGAGATCGCCTGGAAGATTCCGCTCGGCGAGTATCCGGAACTGGCGGCAAAAGGCGTCCGGAACACAGGCACCGAGAACTACGGCGGTCCCATCGTGACCGCCGGCGGACTGGTCTTCATCGGCGCGACGAACTTCGACAGGAAGTTCCGCGCCTTCGACAAGGCGACGGGCGAACTGCTGTGGGAAACGACGTTGCCCTTTTCGGGCAATGCCACGCCAGCCACCTTCGCGGTCGATGGCCGCCAGTTCGTCGTCATCGCCGCCGGAGGCGGCAAAGGCGGGCGAGGCAGCTCATCTGGCGGCGCTTACGTTGCGTTTGCGCTCCGTCGCTGACCTCCCTCCTGCCGGATGGATCTGACATTCCAGATCACGAAGGGGAGCGCTAGCGGCTCGTCCACGCTGAAGAAGGACCAGATCGCGGAGCGCGGCGCCCGGCTGGCAAGGCGCGACGACCGAGAATACTCAAAGTATTTGAGGGAGGAGCAACGCCGCCAGCCGGGATGCCCCGCCCGCGAGGTGGTCCTTCTTCAGCGTGGACGGGCCGCTAGCTGGTGCGCGGAAGATGTTGTAAGCTACCGGCCGCTTGTCGTCGTAACCCCATGACACACTAGATCTCGCGCGGCTGGCGAAACGGCGCGCATATTGCCACCGACGCGCGTACCAGGGTCCAAGGAGAAGTGATGC
>CAVYTY010000011.1:0-163567 GCA_963771395.1 uncultured Acidobacteriota bacterium
GGCTTGCGGATCGAGCAGGCGCTGCAGGTCGTGGGACCGCGTTCGGTAACCAGCCACATCCGCCGGCAGGCGCTCGAGAGCGCGGCGGAGTCGCTCGAACCGACGTTCGCGCTGGAGTTCCCGAAGTCCGAGGAGCGTCCGCGCAGCCGGACAGGAAACTGGTCTGCGTCAACGGCATCGATCTGCGGCGCCCTTAGAAGATGCGTTCGCTGGTGACCCGAGGGTCGAGGTCCCAGCGAACGCATCGTGTCTTACCTTGCCGTATCAGAATTCGATGTTCGCCCGGAACTCGATGCGGCGCGAAGTGGCGTTCTGGGGCTGTTGCGGCCGAACCCGGTCGCGTCGAAGCCGGTCGTGCCCTGCCCGAACGTCGGGTGGTTGAAGGCGTTGAGTATTTCCGACTGGAACTTGAACCGAACCCGCGCCGTGATGTTCACCGCCTTCGAGATCCCAATATCCGTGTAGGTCTGGTGTGGTCCATGCAGGTAGAAAATCTCCCCCCAGGTTCCCGGCTCCTTATTGGAGGCGATGGCTTCCATCGGCCTTGACCTGGGCGATCCAGTCCGGAGGCAGGTAGTACGTCAGCCCCGCAGCGTCGCGGTACAGGCCGATGCGATCCTGAATGTCCTGCGGCGTGATGCCGTTCAGAGTCAGGCCGCCGTCGCGGAGGTTGTTGAACGTGTTGTTGTTCCCCGTAATGCGGAAGGGGGTGCCGCTCTGGAACGTGACGATCGTGGAGACCGTCCAGCCACCCGCGAGCTTCTCGAGAACTCCATCGTTCAGCCACCGCCGGCCGTTGCCGAAGGGCAGGTCGTAGGTGCCGCTCACGTGGACGACATGCCGCCGGTCGGTGAGGGCAGGCGCGTAGGCCATCATGAAGTCGCGGTTCGTGAACTGGGTATAGGCGGCCGTGAAGTCTCCTCCCTGGGTGGAGATGCCCGTGGTCTTGCTCAAGGTGTAGTTCGCGTTCAGCGACATGCCGTGCCAGTTGCGCTGACGGAACTCCATCTGCAGGCCGTGGTAATTGGAGAAGCCTCTGTCGTCCATCACCGAGGCCGCGCCCGTGGCGAACTGGTTCGCCCGCCAGAAGTTGAGGGGATAGCCCTTGCCCGGGCCGGCGCCGGCGCCGCACTGCCGGGATTGCCGAGCCGAACATCGAACAGGCGAAGTCGCGGTTGGTCGCCAACGTGTTGGCCAAGGTGCCGGCCGCGCCGTTGGTCAGGTTGTTGACCGCGTTCGCGTTGGTGAACGGGATCCCCGTCGCGGTGAAGATGGGGAGGTCCACCTGCCCCGGCAGGCCGCGGTTGCCGAAGTTCCCCGTCACGCCGGCCGCCGCGTTGATGGCCAAGTTCCTCTGGGCGTTCTTGAACTCGTTCAGGAAGCCGTTTTCGAAGATGTTGACCTCATTGATATTGCCCGCGAGCCACTGGTTCCGCGTGCGATTGCCGTTATAGCGAACCTCGAGTGCCCGGTTCCCGCCCAGGTCCCGCTGAATGCCGATGGTCCAGGACGACGTGTAGGGCTGCTTGATGTCGTCGGGCATGCCCGAGACAGAGCCGCCTTGGAAGGTCAAGTCCGTCAAGTGGACGACATCTTCGTTCCTCGCCGGGGCGTAGGTGAAACACGGCGGAGCGGATGAGATGGCGCATGATTGCGGCAGCCAGCTGCCCTGGCCGAGCACCACGCTGCCCGGGAAGAACCTCCCCGGTGCGGCGGCGGTACCGGGATTGGCACTGAACGGCTGGAAGAACCCTACGCCAAACGAGGAGCCAAAGTCCCAGATGAACTGCTGCGGCATGGTGAATCGCCGGAAGGAATAGCCGCCGCGCAGCACCGATTTGTCGCCACCCAACATCCGCTCGACGAACGAGCCATTCGGAGCGCGGCGTCCACGCGAGGCCGACCGCCGGCTGAGGCGTGACGTTCCAGCTCCCGTGCGCCGCTTCGCGGGTAACGTACACCGGATCAAAGGTTCCGGTCAGCGACTGCGCACCGGGTTGGAAGAGCTGGCCTTCAGCCGGTCGGACCGTAGACATCCTGGGGCCTCATCGAGTGATACTTCCCGAGCTGGTCCTTGTTGGGCTGGACGAAGTCCCAGCGCAGGCCCATGTTGACGGTCAGGTTCGGTTTCATCCTGTAGGAGTCCTGGACGAACAGCCCCGAGGACGTCAGCAGTTCGTAGAGCGGATTAGCGATGATCCCGCCTGGGTCCGGCGTGTTTCCGACCGCATAGTTGCCCGTACGAAGGGTCGATGGGGTGACGGCCCGTGATGCCGGAAATCCGCCCGGCCAACATCGCGTAGAGCGACCGGGCCTGGTTCCATTCGGCATCGGTCGGCAAGGGAGCCCCCGCACCTGCCGCCGCCCGAATGGCCTCTCTCGTCAGGATATCGCCCGCCGGATCGCCGGTCGCCAGACCGAGAGCTACTGATGCTGAACCCTTCCTCGGAATCCCAGGTACTTGTTCACCTCGCGATACCAGTTGCCGCCGAACTTCACCGTATGGGAGCCCTTCGTCCAGGTCGTGGTGTTGGACACGCTGATGTTGGGCTGATAACGGGAGTTGCCCACATAATAGGTGTCGTTGTAGTTCCCGTAGTTGTAGTTGATTGTCGGGACGGTACGGTAGTCGGTGGGACCGTCGATGGGCAAACCACTGGGCCGTGTACAGCCACCCGCCCCTGAACTCGTTGATCAGGGTGGGTGACATGATGGTCTGCACCCCGAGCGACGCGGTCGCATTGTTGCTCCTGCCCTTCGCGGCGCGGCCATCCCCTGGCCAAAAATCGGGGTTGGAGTGGGGCGAATCCTGTTTCGTCTGGTTGATCGCCACGTTCAGGCGCCAACGTTCCGACAGGTTGGAATCCACCCGGATCGTCGGATAGTAGGTCCGATTCGAATTCTCGCGCTGCCACTCCCACGTGCGCAGATTCCGATCGGTCGGCTGCGCCGACGCCTGAGCCAGGCCGCCGGCGTTCTGCCGATAGCCGTCCACGGCCGCGATACGCGCGGCCGTCATCGGATTGATCTGTGCGACGGACGCAGGGAACGACGTGCCGTTCGCCGCGTTGTGCGCGGCAAAGATACTGAAGAGATTTGCCTGAGCGCCGTTGGCGTACGTGAAGACGCCCTGCTTCGCGGCGTCTGAGAGGAAGTTCTGCGTCCTGCTGGTGCCGCCGGGTACGTCCAACGCAGCCATGCTGGCAAAGAAGAACAGCTTGTCCTTCATGATCGGACCGCCGAGGCTGGCGCCGAAGTCGTTCCGGTGGTACTTGGGCTTCACCGTGCTGCCCCAGTTCGTGGCGTCGAGGAATTGAGCGCGGAAGCCCTCATAGAGGCGGCCGCTGAACCTGTTGGTGCCACGGCGGGTGACGTACGAGACCGACATGCTGGAACTGCCGAAGCCCTGGTTCATGTCCATCTGATCGGAACTGACCACCATTTCCGCGATGTTCTCGATACGCGGCGTGACCGCGATGGACGCGGCGCTGTCGGAGGTCTGATAGCGCCAGCGGTTGGTGTTGCCGACGATGCCGTCGATCGAGTTGCTCTGCGCAAACGTCGGCAACCCGTTCCAGGTGCCGTTGTAGCCGGCGGTCAACCGCGAAAGCTGGTTGATGTTGCGGCCGGCCAGGGGCAGATCTTCGATCTGCTTCATGTCGATGGTCGTGTTGATCGCGTTGGTCGAGGCTCTCGACCAGCGGCGCCCCGCCCGACACCTCGACGACCTCTGTCATGGCGCCGACCTTCAACGTGGCCTTCACATCCGTGGTGCGAGCGGACTGCACCAGCACGTCGTAGGTCTGCGTCGTGAAGCCTTCCAGGGACACGGTCAGTTTGTGCGGGCCGAAATTGAGGTTCACAAAGGTGTGGGTGCCCGCCGCTTGGGTGACGGCCGTGCGGGCGTCGTTCGTGGCGAGGTCCGTCAGGGTCAAAGACGCCCCGGGAATCGCCCCGCCGCTGGTATCCACGACGGAGACGCTGACCGAACCCAGCGTCTGCTGTGCCCAGGCTGTGGGAACCAGGCACAGAGAGAGCAAAAGAAATCCGAAAAGGCTGCCCCACAGTCGCGCGCCCATCTGTGGCTGTTTCATACGACACTGCCTCCCATCTTCACGATGCACCTTTTGTTGCTCCGGACCTCTCATACGCCATTGGCCACGGCTGCAGCAAGCGATTACAAACGCCAACGCGGTTCTCATTAGGCAGGCTCCTCCCAGTCCCGTTACCTTTCGAGCAGGAAATTGTAGTGATGGACTTCCCTGCGGGACTAATAGGAAGGCCTTATGTGTCGATAAGGGCCACGGCCCGCAAGGGTTTGGCCCCACCTCAACCGTTCGACCCTACGCCGCACGCGCTCTTACGACCTTTGCCTGACGGGATATAGATCGGACACCCACTCCCGCATGCGCCTTGGGCCATCGCCGCCGATGTACGACACAGAGCCTTTGATCTTCACCGTGGGATAGAGGCTGTAGTTCCCTCCCTGTTCTCGCTGGTACGCGCGCAGGGCCTCGAGCGTCACCGTCACCGAGGTGCTGACGTTGACGTTCCGGGAGGTCTTCGGTGACAGGTCGCCGACTTCAACCGCGTTCTTGTTGGTTACCATTCGCCAACCCTGGACAAGTTCGTACGTCAGGGTGGCTTTGACGTCGGAGACGGCGATGTCGCCGGCGTTCTCGATGTCGAAGGAGGATTCGATGCGTGCCGGCCGCGAGGTCGTGTCAGAGGTTGGAACATCGATGACGATTCGTGACTGCTCGTTCCGAATCGAGAGATACGCTTTCTCCTGACGAGTGGGGCCACTGTTCGAAATTGCGAGCAGCAGTGCAGTGACGCCGGCCAGCCCGCCAGCGGCGCTGACGGCGATCAACAGCAAACGGCGCATGGCGCTATCGTACCCTTCGGACTCCCTTTCTGTTCATTCGCGGTCCGATTCCTGACTGGTCGCCAAGTGGCGAGAGACGCTCGAGCGAACGGGGAAGTCAATCGGCACGACGCCGTCTATGGGACCGAGTGATTCTTGATCGCGCCGTACCCGTAGTCTCAGCTCGGCTGCGGCAATTTGCTCAGCAAATCGGTACTGCGCCGTTCAGCGGGCTGCAGACTTGACTCGACCCAACCGTCCTCGGGTCAGACATTTGCGAAGATGCGTGGAGACATTTTGGACACGCGCGAGGCGACTGGCGAAAGGAGTTGAGCGGGAAGGAATTAGTGGGACGGTCAGAGTGAGTCGCGGGGCAGCAATCGTTACTCGAAGAACCGCTCAGAGTCGCGGGCCCCGTGCAGCACTCTCAGCACGTCGATGTGATCCGCCCTCGGGATGTAACAGATCCTGAACTTCTCAAAACCAGGCACCGGCCACAATCTCAAGCCCGCGAGCGCGGGATCGAAGGCCGTGCGCGGAGTCCCGATCTCAGGGAACTCGGCCAGTCGTGCGAAAGCCTTCTCAGCTTCGTCCAGGAAACGCTGCGCGGCAGTCGGATTATCTTCGGCGATGAACAGCGCACTCTCGAGCAGGTCGGTCTCGGCGGGGGACCGCACGACGACGCGAAGACTCATTTCGCGGATCGCTTGGCCAGACGCTTCGCGAGCTCGCGGCGGAGCGCGTCCCAGTCAGCCTTCTTCAACTCGCGCCCAGGACCCGATCGAGTTGCCTCGAGAAGGAGGGCTTCTAGGTTCTCCTGGGTTTGTCGCTTCTGATCCTCCCGGACCAGGTCGCGAACGTACTCGCTCACACTGCTGTAGCCTCCGGTCTTGACTCGGGAATCGACGAATCCCTTGAGGTTGTCAGGCAGCGAGATATTCATCGTCTCCATGAAACCATGGTGGCAGTTTATGGCATTTATTGTCAACGGAAGTGGGCGGACGCTCCCGTTCATGACGTGAGTCTTGGCGCAAGCATTCGACGAAGGCATCGAGAGGCAGGCTGGCTTCAGCCGCGAGCACGGCACCGTTCTTCTCGGCCCAGACGGCCGTTCCGATCCACACAGACGTCGATGGCTTGTGCAACCGATCTCCATCCCGGAGAGTGGTCGGACTCTTTAGTGTGAACGTCCTGGTGGCGCTCCTGGCGCCAACTCACAAGTCGCGAGTCGTCAGGGTGGGCTGAGCCCTCGACGGTCCCAATCAGCGGCCCAGCCGGCGGGCCCATTAGTAGCGCCGGCTGACCAGAACCGTAACAGTGTGAAGGCCTTCTGCTCCCATGGGACGTCTGATCTCGATAAATGCCTGTCAACTGTCCTTGGCTTCGGCGTCGCAGGGTGGCACGACTCGCGCACCACCGGCTTGCCATGGCTAGGGTGGGTTGGCTGTTCGTTCTTGCGATGTGCGGGCTGCCTCATGCGGCTCTGGGGCAGTCCTGGGCCGAGGCCTACACGGCTGGCGACTATGCCAGGGCCGCGGCACTGCTGCAGCCGATTGTCATGAAGCAGCAGCAGAGGATGGGCGTTGATTCGGCACCGGATCCGGCGCCGGCCAGGCATCTCGCCGTGATGTACGAACGCGGATCTGGCGTCGTCCGCGACCCAATTCTGGCATGTGCATTGGCGCGGCTGTCGGACATCGTCAGGAGGCACGTTCGGGTGTCTGTGCGAAACGTCGGTGAGGCATTCGCTTATAAGGCGTCCCTCGACGAAAGCGAGCAGTTCGTTCGAGCGCACTGCGAGAGCTTGACGGACCGCCAGCAGCATGCGGCCGGCTTGTCGCTTCGTGCTTCGCTTTTGGCTTACGCGATGATGTCGTGGTGCTGGGGCAGCAAACACTGTCCTTCGATCGAGCGGGTTCGCCGGTGTCTGAGTCGGCGATCCAGGTGTCCCTCCAAGAACTCCAATGCCCTGGCGTGATCATGCGGCTGCGTTCGCGCACGATCGAGCCTCCGCCGGACGCGGCACCCGGCGTTGCGGCCCGCGAGTTCCTCGAGCTCGTTGACTGGCAAGGCCCACAAACGATCGGAGGTGAGCTGCGTTACTCGCTGACGCGGCATTTCTTCGAACTCCGCGGCAAAAAGCTGGTGCCCGTCGCCGCTGTGACTGCATTCGGTTGCCAGTTGGCCGACGATCGCGGTTCTTGCCCCGGACTTCGATACCCGACTCCACCTGGAGATGATCCGGTCCGGCCACATCCGCTGGCGTCTCGATGGTGAGCCACCAAAGCGGGGATGGATCATGATGCCCGGGGGCGAGTCGCGATGACCTGTACATTGGATCCGAGCGGTCGTGCTCTCGACAGTTCTTTTGCTGGCGCCGCTTGCCGACAAGGCGCTCGCGTGCTCGTGCCTGCCGAGCGGCCCTCCGTGTCAGGCTGCGTGGACCTCCGACGTCGTGTTCTCCGGCACTGTCCGAGCCATCGAGCGCATCGAAGGCAGCCCAGGAGACCCCGCGTTCCACTCGGTGCGGGTCACGTTCGACGTCGACCGGGGATACATCAATGCCCCGTCAGGGACCGTCGAAGTGAGGACCGGTTCAAGTGGCGGCGATTGCGGATATCGTTTCGCCATCGGCAAGCAGTACCTGGTCTACGCGTCGAAGCGACCGCCCTCGGGCTTGACCGCTGGCATCTGTTCGCGCACACGGCCGATTGAGAAAGCCGACGAGGACATCAAGTACCTGAACTCAATCCCGGCGAAAGGCACGGGCGGTCGGGTGTACGGTCGCCTGAAGGAATGGCGCCGGGATCCGGCCGAAGAGCGTGGCGTCGACTACGGTCCACTCGAGGGGGTCACGGTCAGCGTGCGGGGCCCGACGATGCAGAAAGACGCGGTCACGGATGCCGACGGGCGATTCGAGGTGGCGAACCTGCCCATAGGAAAAACGACGATTACGGTTCTGGCACCCTTTGGATTTGACGCACGGTACTTGACACACGAGATTGACATCCCAGACCTGCGCGCGTGCAGCGCCCAGGACTTTACCCTCGCGCTCAGAGCGACGGCGTCCGGAACGGTCGTCGACGAGTCGGGCCGTCCAGTTGCCGGTGTCCAAGTCGATGCCGTTGCCGCTGAACTGGCCGGCTTCGATCCCCCGCCGTATCAGTACCCGGTGAAGACGAATGAACGAGGCATCTTTGAGTTCGACAATCTGCCGCCGGGCACGTATATCTTCGGCGTGAATCTCACGAAAGCGGAGCGAGAGCCGCGTGCAGGCCCGAGCGTGTTCCTGCCGGGCGTATCCGCCGCGCGCGACGCGTCCGTCGTCGAGTTGAAGGCCGGCGACGAGCAAGCCGTCGGCGTTCTGCGACTGCCAGGCCGCTGACTGGACGACACAGCGCGCCGCGCCCGCATGGCTAGAGACGAGGCCGACGTCGCACCAACCTGAGCGCTGTGCCACAGCAAAAGGAAGTGTGAAATGACCATTAGTTTAGGGCGCACTATGCGACTGTCGTCATATATCAATCCTGGCAGTAATCCAGTTGACGCAACCCGTTGGCAAGCCTGCGGATCATCTGATTGACCTCCAAAGCTAAAGATCGCCTAAGAAGTAGATGACTGCGAGCAGCAGCGCCGGGGGAACCGTCAGCGCCCACCACTTGCTCCCGCGCCGCATCGCGATGATGCCGCAGACGACCGCTCCCAGCAGGACGAGAAAGCAAATCCGGTTAGCGTCGGAGAACGACATCCACGGGCTGCCAGTGTGGTCGTACACGTAAAGATTGTATTCTCCGAACCCGCGCCCCACGAGCAGCAGCGCGAGGCTCGCAATGCCCCAGACAGAGATCCGTTTCGCAACTGCCATCAACTCGATCTCCCGGTCATCATGTCCGCTCAGGAAGCAGTCTTCTGGTCGGCTGCGGCCCAGTTGCGTCGTCCGTGGTCTCGGCGTTGGCACCGGATCAGCGCAAGGACGTGACAGCCGCGATCGATATGTTCCGACATTGCATCGCGGTCGCTCGACCGCCTGAGACGGCAACCGTCACGGTACGTGCGTTCCTTCGATCCTGCGGCGACGGACCGACGCCGCCGACGGATAACCTGACCTCGTTCGTGCGGATGGCTATCGGCAGTTGCTCTTACCGCCGAAATTCTTTCCCGTGATTCCTGGCTAGTGTCATCACTCGTTCGTATACGCCATCTCGCTGCAACGCGTCGAGCCGGTAAAACGCTGGCGGCATTCCCTTCGGCGTGAGGACCAGCCAACCAGCAATTTCGCGCCAGTTGGCCAAGTTCTCCCATTTCGACACGCATTTCAATACCGTCGTGTCTACCCAGATTTCCATATCACTCACGCCAGAGGTGAAGGGTCGCTGCAGGTGCGGAGTCGAACGATGTATGGATGCAGCTCCGACCGAAACCAATCGGGGAATGGCCAGAATCACGAATGCCAATAGCAGTAGCGCAACTCCTAGCAAAAGGGTATAGGACCAAAACAAGCAGAACGCCCCAAGGACAGCCATCGCGGCGAGACGAAGAACCTTGGTCCTTGTTCTCGACGGTGAGAATATCAGCAGTATCGGCTTGAGACAGTTTGACCGTCTGTTCGTACCGGAACTCATTCGACATATCAGCAACCGAAGGGCGCTCAGAGCGGCAGGAAGCGCACCTGCCCCTCCCATTCACCATCGTCGCTGCACTCGTCCAGGAGAATCAAATCGTCGATAGCCTGTCCGACTGGGGCAGCGGACTGTACCTCGAAGACCCCTGGCATCGGCTGACCCGCGGCAATTCGATCGAATGCGTGTCTCGCCAGCGTCGAGATATCGTGCGTGACGACGCCTTGACGCGCCCCTCGTCGGCGGCCCATTGCAGGACTGAGGGGTCATCCGCACCGGAGAGGCCCACGTCTTGAACGCGGACGACGTCGAGCTTCGGGTTTCGGCGAAGGAGCCCTCGGACGATGTCTCCGTTGAAGTTCTCGTCGGCTGCAAACCGCAGCATCGAAGGGGTGTTCCTATCGGCGCCTGGCGATCAGTCGTTCCCGTATGTCCGAAGGAGGAAATCGCCGCTCGACTTCCTCTCGAACGGTTGCGGCCTGTGCCTGGCGTCTGTGAAGGTAGACGGAGACGTCCGTCTTGTGCCGCAGGTAGTACGTGATCACGGAGTACACGTCCGCCAGGGAAAGGGAGGAGTACTGCTGCGCAATTTCCTCGGCGGTCGCACCGGCGTCGAACGCCGCGACGATGGTGTCGAGTGTCACCCGCGTACCGGCGACACGCACGACGCCCTCGGTGTCGGTGTGAATTGGCACCCGCTCAATCGTTTCCGCTGAGTTCACGGGAAGCGCTCCTGACTCAATTATACGGCGGAGGACCGGTCGGACTCCTGAGATTCTGGCGACGTCGCTTGCGCCGTCATGCTCAAAGGTATAAAGGTCTGGAAGCAGTCTTCTGGCTGAGGCACGCGTGAATATCGTGCATCGTCGACGGGAGTGTTTCCGCGCGACACCGATGGACGTAAAAGCACATCTTGCCGAACTGGCGGCAGAGCTGCTGCAGTTTCAGGAGATGCGCGAGGGCTCGCGAGCATCGCCAATGCCTCGCGCAGTCGACGATCGTGGCGGCAACGTAGGCCGTCCGAATCTATCGTCGCTAGGCCAATCGGCCCATCAGTTGTCTGTATCCCGAAAGCTGTTCTCCGGCCTCACCTAGCAGATCGATCTCGTCCTCTGGGATGAACGCCACCGACCGACTGCGCCGTCCTTGTTCTGGACCGTGTTTCACCATCGTGTGCTCCGTCAAGAACTGCGGGTTCCGCAGACCGACGACCTCCTGTCTATATGAACGCAGATTGCGGGCGAAACCTTACAGCGTGCCCGTCGAGACAGGACATCGTCTATGTTGCTGCTGCAGAGCCCCGACGCAGGACGTGCGCGGCTACCGCAGCACCCAGTGAACGCCCGCTACCACCATCGCGGCATTGACGCCAAGGTTCTCGCCGCGAGTGCCGGCGTTCGAGATGTGGTGGTTGCGGAACTCCAGCATCAGCCCCGGCCCGCGGCGCGTGATGCGTTTGATGCCCACGCCCCACACCACCTGGAAATTCCAGATCCGGTCCACCTCCGGCACGTCGAGAGACGTCCAGACCATCCCGCCGCCCAGCATGTAGTACGGCGTCCACGGCCGGTCCGTCAGGAAGTAATGCCGGACGCCAATGCCGACAACTCCGCCGAGAATCGCGGCATGGGGGCGATAGTACACGTGCGCCGTCCCTTCGCCGTACAGTTCGAGCCAGTTCGTGACGAACCAACCCATCTGCGGGTAGAAGCCGACGTACTGAATGTCGCTGACCGCCTTGCCGTGGCCGGGCCAGCCGTGCAGCCACGAGTGCCCCCAGCCTCCGGCCAGCGTGCGAGTACGGTAGCCACGGGCCAGCGGGGCGGGGTCGGCAGTCGGCGCAACCTGTTGCGCTGTGGCCTGCGGGACCAGCAGCAGGGGCAACAACACAACCAACCCCATCGGCCTCACGACACCCATCATCGCGTCACCCTACCATCCGGCGGGCTATATGCCGTGGGTTGCCCTCGCGATTCCAGGACCGCGCGTCGCTCAGAGCGCCCACAGAGCCCAGCCACGCCGACGGTTGGCGTCGAACATCACTTCGGCGACACACAGGACCGACTCCCAGGCGCGGTGATCGGCGGAGCCGGCTGCCCCAGAGTCGGCTTACTGGCCGCAACAGGTCCCCGCGTCGGTCGGTCTTAGCCTGGCGCTTCGAGCGCTGACTTGATGATCTTGCACACGCCAACAAGGGCGAGGTGTTGCTGAGGCTCCGTCAGTTGGTCAAGTGGCCTGGCTGGATTGGTCGCCGCCTGCAGGCCTCCGAACTCCGTTTCCTCGTACGAGCTTGCGCTAATCGGCAACCACAGCAACCGAACCCGGCGCGACCGGGCGCGCAGGAGAACCGGTGCGAGTTCTTCACGCATTGCGAAAGTCGAAGCCAGTAGATTAGGGCTGACGAGAAAGATCGCGGCCGCGGCTTGCTCGATTGCGCGCTCGATGGCCTGCTTCCAGGACTCGCCAGCCTCAATGGCTGTGTCGTCCCAGACCTCAACCGAACTCGACGTCACATAGGGCTGCAAATGAGTGCGGAGCAGCTGACGCCAGCGGTCGTCCCGACGGCTATAGCTGACGAAGAGCCGACGTGCCCTCGTCCCGACTCCTTCGCTCCGCGTCGGAGATGCCGAACTCCCGACATCAGGGTAGAGCACGTAGCGCTCATACGGGTGCGAGACACTTTGTCCCGGCTTTCGGAGGTCGAATTCCTCGGGACCATCAAAACGGGAGACGCGACTGCGGGCCGAGAGAAAAGTCATTCTGTCGACCAGCACTCGGCGTCCGTCGCGTGCATGTTCCATGAGGTGTGCGGCCAAGTTGACGCCGGTACCGACGGCGGTAAAGTCCCAAACGTGCTCGGTGCCGACCGCGCCGAGGATCACGTCCTCGGTAGAAATGCCAACACCCAAGTCGACAAACCCCAGCCTCACGTTGTGGCTGTCAACCCATTCACACTTTAGCGCGTCAAATTCTTGAAGCATGCGAAACGAGCAGTCAACTGCGCGCTCAGCATGGGCGCCACCGCGGAAAAAGGCCATAAGGCCGTCGCCTAAAAACTTGTTCACGACGCCGTGGTGGTGGATGACCGCGTTGGCGAGCATACCCAGAAAACCGTTAAGCAGGTTTTGCGTTCGTTCGGGTCGGCCCATCATCTGGCACAACTGCGTGAACCCTCGCATGTCGGCAATCAAGACTGACAACGTCTCGTTCCAAGCAGGCCGGGTTAGCAGTTCACGGGGATCGACTTCGTCGTCGGCCGCATACAGGCCCTTGTTGGCGTAGAGATCACTGATGAGCTGTGCGTTCTGAATCGCAACAGCCGCCAGTTCGGCAAAGCGCTCGAGGACGACGCGGTCGCGTCTCGTGTAGTTGCCGTCCCGCTTGTTGAGAATCTGAATGACACCGAGCGCATGCGTGTCACCTGAGGGCTGGCGTATCGCAACCAACGGCACACAGACCATAGACTCGGTCCGGCCTCGGGTTGCGCGGTCGACGCCCTTGTAGTGGTTCGGGTCGTCTGGGACGGTGTCCACGGTCACGGAAGTCATGCTGGTGAACACTTGGCCCGCTTTGCTGCCCACGAGGGGCACGGAGTGCGCACCACGGCGGCCCCAGTTGGAAAGCAGCATCGGCGCCGCCGCACCGACTGCATCGGCGAAGTACAGACAACCCCGCTCGTCGTCGAGCAGAAGCACGCTTCCGTCGGGCGAATCGGTT
Source organism: uncultured Acidobacteriota bacterium (assembly GCA_963771395.1). Classification (GTDB taxonomy): domain Bacteria; phylum Acidobacteriota; class Vicinamibacteria; order Vicinamibacterales; family 2-12-FULL-66-21; genus DATBJJ01. The sequence goes on from CAVYTY010000011.1 coordinate 13,204, forward strand.
AGTCGCGTGGCCTGAGCGAGAATGCGGTGGAGCAGCCGAGGAAGGTGTACCTCGCTGGCCAACTCTCGTGACGTCGCCACCAATGTGACGAGATCATCCAAGTCCAGTGCTTCTTCAACAGCGTCCGATGGATCGCGATTCTGGGGCATAGCTCCTTAACGTCTGGGCGTGTGCCAGCGCGGCCCTCATAATCTCTCAAAGTCCCTTCGACACAAAATAGCAGCGACAAAGCCCCAAGCAGGCGTGCATGTGTTGCGTCACAGCTTCTGCTCGCATCTCGCGATGAAGGGCGCGCCCGCTCGCGCCATCCAGGAGCTGGCGGGCCACGCGGACCTGTCCACGACGCAGCGCTACATGCATCTGAGCCCGCCGGCCACCGAAGATGCGATTCGATTGTTGGACGGGCGTCGCGCGGACCTCAAAGTCGCGCACAGTGTGGAGACATAGTGGAGACGCGATCGGCCGGGGAGTGAAGTGCTGAGGTCCGCCTTCCGCCTTCGCGGCTGCGCCGCCACGGCGCGACAAGTCGCGGCGCGGCCTCGGTCCAAGACTCCGGCCACGGCGTGCACACAACGCAACGCGAACGAGCGCAGCGAGTGAGCCACAGGAGCGGAGCGGGGATCGAAGGGGGCCCCGCGAGCGACTGTGTCAGGGGTCTGGGGACGAAGTCCCCAGATCAAGATTGGATAGCGGGCTACGGGGATCGAACCCGTCTGACTGGCTTGGGAAGCCAGGACATTACCACTATGCTAAGCCCGCTCGTTTTTTATCCTAGCACGGACCACGACCGTCCGCCTCTAACCCGCCAAGGCGGATGCGACGACAAGTTCCTCGCCCTCAACTCCGGATGAACGCGAGCACCTCGTCGCGTTTCTCTTCCATCAGCGCCGGTGACGTCGCCTCGAGGTTCAACCGGAGCATCGGCTCGGTGTTCGAGCCCCGGACGTTGAAGTGCCACTCGGGGAACTCGGCGGAGAAGCCGTCCAGGGTGTAGGTGTGGCCCTTGGCATAAACGCCGTGCGCCGCGAGCGCCGCGAGCTTCTCCGGCACGAGCGACAGATTCGCCGACCCTGGTGTTGATCTCGCCCGAGATGAAGTACTTCGCCCGCAGCGGCGCGAGCAGCTGGTGGAGCGTCTGCCGCTTGCGTGACATCAGCTCGAGGATGAGGAGCGCCGGGATGAAGCCGTTGTCGGCGTAGAAGTTGTCGCGGAAATAGTAGTGGCCGGTCACCTCGCCGCCGAAGATCGCGTGCTCCTCGCGCATCCGCCGCTTGAAGAACGAGTGCCCGACTTTGTTCATGAGCGCCCGGCCGCCGTACTTGCTGACGACGTCCTTGACGGCATAGCTCGCGCGGACGTCGTAGAGGACCGTCGCGCCGGGACTCTTCATCAGGAAGGCTTCGGCGAGGAGCGCCGTCACGAAGTCTCCGGCGATGAATTCGCCCGTGCCGTCGATGAAGAAGCAGCGATCGGCGTCGCCATCCCAGGCGATGCCGATGTCGGCCTTCTCCTGCACCACACGCTCGACGATGTCGCGGCGGTTCTCCTCGATGAGCGGGTTCGCCTCGTGGTTCGGGAAACGTCCCGTCGACGTCGAAGCACAGCGTCGTCAGCTTCCGGCTCGGGAAGCGCTCGAAGAGCCAGGGCGCGACGAGCCCGGCCATGCCGCTGCCACCGTCGAGCACGATGTTGAACGGCTCGATGGCCTTCTCGTCGATGAAGGACATCACGTGCGTCGACGTAGTCCTTGAGCACTTCCTTGCGGGAGAGCGACCCCTGGGTCGCCGCCGGCGCCGGCAGCGCACCGTTGCGAATCATGTCGCGGATCTCGCCGATGACCGGCCTCGCCGCTCAGTGGAAAGGCCTCGCGACGGACCATCTTGATCCCGTTGTACTGCTTCGGGTTGTGCGACGCCGTGATCTCCACGCCGCCGTCGTGGCCGTCCCTCGCGACGGCGAAGTACATCATGTCGGTCGCGATCATCCCGTAGTCGACGACGTTCGCGCCCTGCTCGCGCGCGCCTTCGATGAAGGCGGCCGCCACCGACGGCGACGACAGGCGCATGTCGCGGCCGACGGCAATGCGCCTGGCGTTCAGGTAGCTGACAAATGCCCGTCCGATCAGGCGCGCCGCGTCTTCGTCGATCTCCGACGGGTAGAGGCCACGGACGTCGTAGGCCTTGAAAATGTTGGCGTTGATGCTCATAGACGTGCTGTAGTCGGTGATGACGGTCTTGTCGCCCAGGATGACCGGCGTTTCGAGCGTTGCGTTGCGGCCGACGTGGCAGTTGCGCCCGAGGATCGACCCGCGGACCGTCGCCTCGCGTCCGATCCACCCGTTCGGCCAGATGATCGACGCGTCGATCACCGCGGCCTCGTCGACGTGGGTCTGCCGCCCGATGACGGAGTAGGGGAGGATCTTGGTTCCCGCCTTGATGACGACACCCTCGTCGACGAAGCAGGGGCCGTGGACTTCGACGCCATCCTCGAGTCGCGCGCCGGGAGAGATCCACGCCTTGCGGTCGGCGCCGTCAAAGGGCGGCGCCGAGTACAGCCCGTCCATGATGTCGCGGTGCACCTGGAGGTATTTCGCCGGCGTGCCGATGTCGATCCAGTAGCCGTCGTAGACGTATGCGATGAACGTTTCGCCGCGCTCGATGAGCGACGGGAAGAAGCTCCGCTCGATGGACCAGCTGGTGTCCTTCGGGATGCGGTCGAACGTTTCCGGCTCGAGAATGTAGATCCCGGCGTTGATCGTGTTGCACGTGATCTCGTCTTCGCCCGGCTTCTCGAGGAATCGCTGGACCTGGCCGTTCGCGTCGGTTTCGACCAGACCCATACGCGCGCGGGTTGTCGACGGGCGTCAAGACGATCGTCGCCTTCGCCTTCCGCTCCCGGTGGAGCGCCAGCACGGCGCGAAGATCCACCTGGGTCAGCACGTCGCCGTTGAAGACGACCACCGACTCGGTCAGCGAGTCGCCCGCGTAGCGCACGGCGCCCGCCGTTCCGAGCGGTATGGGTTCGACGACGTAGCGGAGCTTGAGGCCAGGCCCTTCGCCATCGCCAAAGATTTCTTCGATCCGCCGCGGCTGATAGTTCAGGCTCAGGATGGCTTCGTCGATCTCCGGCACCTGACGCAGTTGATCAATCTGGTAGTAGAGAAACGGCCGGTTGAAGATCGGCACGATCGGCTTCGGCGTGTGGACGGTCAGAGGGCGCAGGCGTGTGCCCTTTCCCCCGGCGAGCAGGATGGCTTTCATGACAATCGACGATTTTATACTGATCCATGCAATGCTGACTGCTGAATTCTGACCCTTCGACAAAGCTCAGGGTCATCCCGAGCAACGTCGACGGATGATTGCTGAAGGAAATGATGAAGGTTGAATCTTTCGACCTTCGGCATTATCTTGACCCTTTAACCTTCAGCTTTTACTTCAGCATTCAGAATTCAGCATTCAGAATTGGATGAATCTTCCCAACGCCATCACCCTCGCGCGCATTTTCCTGGTCCCGCTTCTGGTTGTAGTGCTCGTCACGAAGTTCGAGGGGCGCCTGATTCTCGGGGTGCGAATGGAGCTCGTGGGGGCCGCCATCTTCGGCCTGGCAGCGCTGACCGACTGGCTGGACGGCTATCTGGCCCGCCGGCGCAAGCAGGTCACGACGCTCGGCCAGCTCCTCGACCCGCTGGCCGACAAGCTGCTGATCACGGCCGCCCTGCTGTCGCTCGTCCAGATGGACCTCGCGCCGGCCTGGATGGTGCTCGTGATTCTCGGGCGCGAGTTTGCCGTCACGGTGCTGCGCGGCGTCGCCTACTCCCGAGGCGTCGTCATTGCCGCCTCACCGCTCGGCAAGTTCAAGATGGTGTCGCAGGTGGTCGCGATCCTGCTCCTGATTCTCGGGTACGACCATCTGCAGAGATTCTTCGTGCTCGGCCGGATTGCCCTGTGGGTCGCGGTCATCACTGCCGTGGTCTCAGGAATCGACTACTACCGCCGGTTCAACCACGTGCTCAAGTTCACTGAACCTTCTTGACGGGGGCGGCCTTGTCCGGATCGGCCCGGTTCGCGATCTCAGCCTTGAGCAGCTCGACTCGCTTCTGCGCTTCTTCCAGGTGCTCGCTCTGTTCGAACTCCTGGATGAGCCGGTCGAAGTACGGCAGCGCCTGCACCGGATTCTGGCTCTTCGCGTAGCACTCGCCGAGGTAGAAGTACACCGAATCGCGCCGGGTGAACTGCGGGTCCTTCTCGAGCAGGTTCTTGAACCGGTCGACGGCCCCCGGATACCACCGCGAACGGTAGTAGTGGTAGCCGACGTTGTACTTGGTACTGGCTCAGGCGGTCTCGCGCTTCGCGAAGCTTGGCCTTCCCATCCTCGATCTCCGAGTCGTCCGGGTAGCGCTCCACGAAAGTCGTGAGCTCCTTGATCGCCTCGCGCGTTTCCGTCTGGTCTCTGTCCGCGCTGTGCATCTGGCGGAAGTGCGTCATCCCGAGCTTGTATTGCGAGTACCCCGCGCGCCTGTGCGTGGGATAGAACGCCAGGAACTCACGGAACTCGTTGAGCGCCAGTACGTACGACTCTGCGGACCCCTCGCCGAGATATGTGTCGCCGATGCCGAGCTTGGCGTCGGCCCGGTAGGGCGTCTGCGGGTAAGTGTCGATGAGCTCGCGAAAGTACTCGCGGGCAACCAGCCATTTCTTCTTCCCGAGCGCTTCGTTGCCGCGCTCGAACAGGAACTTGTCGGGCTCGGGTGTGCCGGTCGGCGGCCGAACGGCCCCCCCGGCGCAGCCCGAGGCCACGCCTGCCGTGAAAGCGAGCGCGATCCAGAACCCGGCGCGAAAGGTTCGCTGGCGCCGGGATGCCGTCGCTGTCGTCGTAGTCGTGTGTCTTTCCAGTATCAGCACAGAAACATCATTCCAGGAAAAAGGTTCATCTCGATTCTATTCCACCAGTGCTAGGGCACGAGCGCGGGCGTGTTCGCCAGCCACCTGTACTCCGCCTCCAACCCCTGCTCGAGCGTGACTTTGGGGGAAAACCCGAGGTCGGCGCGAGCCCTCGTCGTGTCGGCGAACGTGTCGCGCATGTCGCCCTTCTGCACGGGTTCCCGCCGGATGTCGAGCGGCTTGCCGTGAATGCGGGCAATGATCTCGAAGAGCTGGTTGACCGAGACACGGGATCCGCCGCCGACGTTATAGGCAAACCCGAGAGCCCCCCGATCGCCCGCCGCAATGGTTGCCGCGACGGCGTCGGTCACGAACGTGAAGTCCCGCGTCTGCTCGCCGTCGCCGTAGACCGTGATGGCGTCGCCCCTGAGCGCGGCGCGAAATGAACCGGTGAAACGCCATGTCCGGGCGCTGGCGCGGACCGTACACCGTGAAGTAGCGCACCGACGTCGTCGGCACCTGATAGTTCGCATAGTACAGATAGCAGAGCTGCTCGGCCGCGAGCTTCGTGACGCCGTACGGCGACACCGGCTGGGGGAGCGCATCCTCCCGCATCGGGATGGCGACGTTGTCGCCGTAGACCGAAGAGCTCGAGGCGTATACGAACCGGTGCAGCGGACGCCCCACGCAGGCCTCGAGCAGACGCTGTGTGGCCTCGAGGTTGTTGTCCGTGTAGATGCGGAAGTCGCCTCCCCAGCTCTTGCGGACGCCGGCCTGCGCCGCCAGGTGAAAGACGTGTGTCTTCCCCTCGAGGAGCGCCGCGAGGTCGGTCGCCTGAAGCGTGTCCTCGACGAAGTGAAAATCCTGCCGCCCCGCGTTCACGCCGAGATTCGATTCTTTGAGGGCGCGCGGGTAGTAGTCGGTGAAGCAATCGATTCCCGTCACGTCCGCGCCGAGATCGAGCAACGCCGACGTGAGGTGGGAGCCGATGAACCCGGCCGCTCCTGTGACCAACGCCCTCAAGCAAAGACCTCCCGGATCCGGTCTGGCAACCTGCACGGACGACCGCTCGGATCGACCGAGGCGTGCATCGTCCGCCCGGTCGCCGCGACCTCCGGCTGGGCCGCCAGGCGGACTTCGTACGTGAACTCCATCCGGGCAGGGGACAGCAGCCGGCCGGCCGTCAGTATTTCCAGCTCGTCGTCGTACCGGGCCGGCCGGATGTACTCGCACTGGGCCTCGATCACGGGAAGCGACACACCTGCCTGTTCCATCTCGCGATAGCTCCAGCCGAGCGTCCGCAGCAGGTCGGTCCGCGCCACCTCGAACCACACGAAGTAGTTCGCGTAATAGACGACTCCCATCTTGTCGGTTTCCGCGTACCGCACGCGGACAGACGACGTCGACGTGGGTACGGCCTTCACGTGTTCGAGCGGGCTCCGACGCCCGATGCTGCGGCGCGCAGCTCACGCGTCGCGCGCTCGGCATCGGCCTGACCGAAGATCGCCTGCCCGGCCACGAGGATTTCCGCGCCGGCGGCGACCACGCGTGCGGCGTTCGAGGAGTCGATGCCCCCGTCGATCCCGATCGGCGCCCTGGAGCCCCCGCGGTCGAGCAACTGACGGATAGCACGCACTTTAGACTCGCTGCGGGGGATAAAGGTCTGGCCGCCGAATCCGGGGTTGACCGACATCACGAGCACGAAGTCGAGGTCGGCCACGACCTCTTCGAGCGCGCCGACGGGCGTCGAAGGGTTGACGGCGACTCCCGCCAGCGCCCCCAACTTCTTGATGAGATGCAGCGTCCGGTGGAGGTGCGGCAGCACCTCGACGTGGACCGCAATTCTGGCCGCCCCGGCATCCGCGAATGCCTCGATGTAGCGATCGGGGTCCAGAATCATCAGGTGCACATCGAGCGGCACGGTCGCGACCTTGCGGATCGCCCGGACCACCAGCGGGCCGAACGTGATGTTCGGCACGAAATGACCATCCATCACGTCGAGGTGCAGCAGATCGGCCCCGCCACGCTCGACCTTCGCGACGTCTGCCGCCAGCGCGCCAAAGTCGGCCGACAGCATCGAGGGCGCGATCAGCACGCTCACCGGCTGACCTCGATCGAAATCGGTTCGCCAGGGGCAATCTGAAAGCCCGCCTGCGGGCTCTGGCGGAGCACCACTCCGCCGGGCACGCCCGGATACGGGTGGTCCCCAACCACCGCCACGCGAAAGCCTCGGATCCGCAGCACATCCGCGGCCCGGTCGCCATTGACTCCGATGAGATCCGGCATGACGTAGGTGGCCCCTCGCTCGCCCCGATTGACGAGCAGTGAAATCGTGTCGGACTTGCTCTTGGCCGGCGGATTCTGCGCGACCACCGTGCCGGCCGTGTAGTCGAGCGAGCGAATCTCGGCTGTCGGCCCGACCGCGAACCCGTCCTGCTCGACCCGCAACTGAGCCGTCCGTTCGGACTCGCCGACAAGCGCCGGTACTATGGTCGACCGCGGGCCTGCGCTAATCCAGACCCGCACGCTCCGCTGGCGTCGCGTTCGCGCGCCGGAACCCGGCTCCTGCGCGAGGATCTGACCCGCCGGGACCTTCGGATCCACCTTGCGGGTATCGTCGACTTTCAGCGCCAGGCCTGATTCCGCCAGCGCAGCCAACGCGTCGTTGACGGTCCGGCCTGTAAGCTCGGGAACGATGACCTCGCGCGTCTTCAGGGCCATCCGCATCGCCGCCGCCGCGAACAAGACGTAGGTCACGAGCAGCGCGCCGCAGAGGAACAGCACCTTGCCCGCTCCCCACACGCGCGTCGACAATGGCATGCAGCCTCAAATTGTACCGCAAGTTGGAGTTAGTCGGCCCGACTCCGGGAAACCGGAAGCCATCTCACGAAAAGGGCGCCCAAAAGCCTCTCACCGCCGAGAACGCCGAGTCCGCTGAGCAATCGGAAGTTGCTGCGCCCTCGGCGGGCTCCGCGGTGAAAAGCTCTTGGACACGCAAGGCATCAATCAGCCTTGGCCAGGATGGCCCCGAAGAACGCCTCGAGGCCGTCACGGAAGGGGAACGTTCGCAGGTGACCGTCTGGATTGATGAGCGATTGAATCGGCGCGGGCAAATCACGAGGTGGAAGCGGCCGGAATCCGCTTTCCGCCAGGAACGCGGCGACGACGCTCCTCGTTTTCCTCGGGCTCGCTGGAGCACGTCGAGTAGACGAGCCGGCCACCGGGACGGAGCACGCGAGCCGTTTCCCTGAGCATCTGCCGCTGCGCGGCTGCGAGCCTCGCGAGGTCGGCCTCGGATCGGCGCCAGCGGACGTCCGGATCGCGACGGATCGTGCCCAGCCCGGAGCAGGGACATCAAGAAGCACCCAGTCGAAGGACGCCGTCAGAGGCAGCGCGGCGGCATCGGCTTGAACGATCTTCACGGACCGGGCCCCCGACAGCCTTACGGTCCTCGCGAGCAGGTCCACTCGTCTCCCGCGGACGTCCGTGGCAACGATCAGGCCCCCGTCGTCCATGGCCGCGGCAATGGCCGTGGTCTTGCCACCCGGCGACGCGCAGGCGTCGAGCACGTGCTCGCCGCTCTGCGCGGACAACGAGCGCGGCGACGATCTGTGAGGCTTCGTCCTGCACGACGAAGCGTCCGGTGTCTGCCAGCGGGGTCAGGAGAGGGTTGCCCGTTCGTACCATCCACGCGTCCGGGGCGAAGCGACCGGGCTCGACCTGGACCCCGTGCGACGCCAGGGATTCGACGAGCGAGGCGCCGGAGGTCCTCAGCCTGTTCGTGCGAATCGTCAGCGGCGCGGGACGGTTGTTGAACTGCAGCCATGCTTCGGTCGCCGCGAAGCCGTAGCGATCCAGCCACCGGCCCGCGAGCCAGCGCGGGTGAGAGAGCGTGATGGCGAGGTAGATCGAGCGCCATGCGCGCGGTCGTCCGAGGTGTCAGGGCGCTCGGGAAGCGGCAGGTGGTGGCGTTCACGACTGACGCGGCGCAGCAGGGCATTGACCAGCGGCCCGGCGCTTTTCTTGCCGGCTTTCCGGGTCATGTTGACGGCGTCGCTGACCACGGCCGACGGCCGGCACCCGATCCAGATGCAGGAGTTGAAAGATCGCGCTTCGCAGGATATCGAGGACCTCGGGGTCCAGTCGCGTCACGGGACGGCGGCTGAACTCCGCGATGACGTGGTCGAACGTGCCCTGCCATCGGAGCGTGCCGGTGACGATCTCTCCCGCGAGGGCTCGATCGCGTTCGTCTGGCAACCGCGAACGGGCGCGCGCGAGGGCATGGGGCAGGTCGGCACTTTCCGTCGACACCGCGCGCAACGCTTCGTACGCCGCTTCGCGCGCCGGCGCGATCATCCCCGCTCGACTTTCGTGCCGGGTCCGAGGTGACGGCCCGCCAGAAACTCACGGGCGGACATGACGCGGCGGCCTTCCGGCTGGATGGTGATCACCCGCAGCACGCGTCCGTCGCCGGCGACGACTTCGAACCGCTCCGGTTCGGCGCGGACGATAGTGCCTGGCGCTTCCGGGCTCACGGCCGGCGTCAATGCGGTGCGGTGGATGAGGACGCGAGCCCCTCCGATGCGTCCGGAGACGAGCGGCCACGGCTGCAGCCCTCGCACCAGGTTGTGAAGACGTTCAGCCGGCAACGACCACTCGACGGCGCCCTCGGCCTTGGTGATCTTGGCCGCGTACGTTGCGAGCGACGCGTCCTGGGGAGTCTCGGTGGCGACACCGTCCGCGATCTCCTGGAGGACGTCAAGGAGGAGGCCGGCCCCCATTTCTGCCAGGGCCCGCTCGACATCCACGCTCGTCTCATCCGGGTCGATCGCGCGCCGCTTCTTCTTGAACGACGCACCGGCATCGAGCTCCTTCACGACCCTCATGATCGTGATGCCCGTTTCGCGGTCACCCGCGATGACAGCGCGGTGGACTGGTGCCGCGCCCCGCCAGCGCGGCAGCAGCGAGGCGTGCACGTTGACCATGCCGAGTGGCGGGATGCTCAACAGCTGGTCGGGCAGCAGCTTCCCGTAGGCCGCGACAACGCCAAGGTCCGGCGAAAGGGCAGCGACCTGACTGAGGAACGCCTCGTCTTTCAACCGTTCCGGCTGAAGCACCGGGATGCCGCTGGCGATGGCCAGCTCCTTGGTCGGGGTGGGCACGAGGCGATGCCCGCGGCCTTTGGGCCGGTCGGGTTGCGAGATGAGTGCGACGACCTCAGGAACGCCAGGCGCCGCGTGCACGGTCGAGAAGACGCCGCAACGTGGGCACCGCGAACTCCGGCGTGCCGAAATAGACGATCCGCAGTCGCCGGCCCGTTCGGGTGCTCACCATCTGCCGCTGCGCTGCAGCTTCTGTATTCGCCGCACGATGAGGTCGCGCTTGATGCCACGGAGGCGATCGACGAAGACACACCGTCGAGATGATCCATCTCGTGCTGAAACGCGCGTGCGAGGAGCCCCGAGCCTTCGACGAGTCTGCTCGGCGCCTTGGCGGTCGAGACCCTTGAGGACCGTGCGGGAGGGACGCACGACCGTCGCGTTGAATCCCGGCACGCTCAGGCAGCCCTCTTCCTCGATCTGCATGCCTTCGCGCTCGACGAAGGTCGGATTGATCATGACCGTCAGATCCTTGCGCTCGCGTCCGACACTGACGTCCACGACGAACACTCTCAGCGGGACGCCGATCTGCGTCGCCGCCAGGCCGATGCCGGGGGCGGCGTACATCGTCTCGATCATGTCGTCGATGAGCCGCTGCAGGGTGTCGTCGAGCGTGGCCACATCTGCAGCCGATTGATGCAACGGCCGCTCACCGTAGCGGAGGATTGGACGAATCATCGAGCGCGGAAGCGCGCGCGGACGGCCTTCGACGAGGCCGCGACGGCACGCTCGAGGTCTGCGATCGCGTCGCCGCCGAACCGCTCGAGGAGGGCGTCGGCGAGCACGAGCGCGACCATGGCCTCGCCGACGACGGCGGCGGCGGGGACGGCACAGACGTCGCTGCGCTCGATCGCGGCGGGCGATTCCTGCATCGTGGTCAAATCGACCGACCGCAGCGGCTTCATCAGCGTCGAGATGGGTTTCATCCAGGCGGACACGCGAAGGTCTTCGCCGTTGGTCACACCGCCTTCGAGCCCGCCCGCGTTGTTGGTCGGGCGGGCCACGCCGGTTTCGTGAAGACCGGACAGGTCGGGAACGATTTCGTCGTGTACGCGTGAGCCCGGGGCGCACGGCGACCTCGGGCCCGAGACCGACGCCAACGGCCTTGATCGCCGGAATCGACATCAATGCCTGCGCCAGGCGGCCGTCGAGCTTGCGGTCCCACTGGGTGTAGCTGCCGAGCCCGACGGGGAGGCCCTTGACGATGACTTCGAAGGCGCCGCCCATCGTGTCTCCGGCCTCTCTCGCGCGATCGATGGCGGCGATCATCCGCTGTTCGACGTCGGCGTCGACACAGCGCAGCGGGCTGTCGTCGGGCAGCGCGGCCGCCCGGTCGAACGTCACGGCTGTCCCGGCGGGCAGGGCCGCGTCGCCGAGGACGAAGACGTGGCTCGTGATGCTCGCGCCTGCCCGGGCGAGCAACTGCTTGGCGATGGCCCCGGCGGCCACCCGTGCCGCCGTTTCCCGCGCGCTCGCGCGTTCGAGGACATCCCGGACGTCGGTCCGCCCGTACTTGGCGACGCCCGCGAGGTCGGCGTGCCCCGGGCGCGGACGCGTAACGGGGGAACGGCGCGCGCCGCCGCCTTCAACGACCGGTGGGTCGTTGTTCTCACCCTTGTCGGCCTTGTCGGCGCCGACACGCATCGTGTACTGCCAGTTCGGCCAGTCGCGATTCTCGATCAGCATCGCAATCGGACCTCCGATCGTTTCGCCCGCACGAACGCCAGACAGCACGTCCGCACGGTCGGACTCGATCGCCATGCGGCGACCGCGTCCGTAGCCACCCTGCCGACGGCGGAGGTCACGCGTGATGGCGTCGTGATCGAGGGACAGGCCGGCCGGGATACCTTCGAGAATCACCACGAGGGCGCGCCCGTGCGATTCGCCGGCTGTGAGAAATCGCACCATTCGATGGTCGATTGTATATTAGATTTCTGCGCACTCCCGGCGGCCCTCTCGCGGATCGTCGAGCAAAACCCACGCTCTTGCGCCCGGCGGCCATCTTGCACCTCGTGAGGCATCAGCCCATGCGCGAGTGGCTGGCGGACCGGTTCGTGGCGTTGGGGCGCACGTGGATCGACGTGTCGAGCGGTGCGCCCGTCTGTCTCCGCGTTCGCGGCTGCGAAAGAGGTCTCCGAGGTGATCCTCTGGAGCGATCAGTGTGCGGAACGCGCGCGGCTGCGGCATCCGCTGATGAACGTACTGCTGGACTATGGAGCGGCGGACCGCGAGCGGACGTTCGAGGCGTACAGCATCGGCGAGCCGATTCGCGTCTCCGGGCCGGGCGGCGTCGCAGTTACTGCGGCACGCCGGGCGTTTCATGGAATCGCGCGGCCTCCCGCTGTCTGCGCAACGTCGCTCATCTCGCGTTGCGCGACGTCGTCTTCGGCGCGGTCCGGCTGGCCTCGTCTACTCGAACCGGCCGAGGGCCTGCCGAATACTGGCGCCGCCGGCGTCCGGTTGTCGAGCGGGCGGGCGCTCGGGCTCATCCTGCAGCCACGGGCCATTCTCGAGAGCCTGAGCGAAGCGCTCGAGGTCGCCGCGCCGGGCGGCACGACGGGCGATCGAGATTGCCGGCGGACGAGGGTCAGGGATTCGCACGACGCGGCTGCTGGCCGCGCGGACGGCGCGCGTTGGCAGGGTTCGTCCCGGTCGCGAGCTCGGTCCTCATTCGCCTTCCGTGGTTGCGCGAAATGCCTCGCCGGACGACACCTGTGCGTGCTGCTCGACGATCACTCGCTCGGCGAACGAGCGCCCTGCTCGCGATGTTCCTGGCTCGACTCGGAATCACCAGCGCGAGGCGGCACGTTCTGCTCCGATTCACCCGAACTGAAGCGCCGCGTCCCGGGCGCGCGATGGATCGATACGATGGGGATTGCGGCCATGACGTCAATGGTGTTCGTCGACGGCGACAACGGGCCATCGCACGAAGAGTTATTCGACGCGGCGCGAGGGGCGTCCGGGCGGCCAGGACTCTTCCTCGAACGCCTGCGCGCGACGCAGATCGGCGAGCACGCGGCGCGCATCGCGCTCGTGCACGAGTCATCGCCGGCGTACGTCTTCCGCCGCCGGCATCCGGGCCCGAATCGCGCGGCGTCGGCCGCGTGCTGCGCGATGCGCCGCGATCGCGGCGCCAGGCTCGCCGCGCGCGGCAGACACGCGTCGGCGGTCCGCCTGCTGGCGCGGGCCTCGCGCGTGCTCGAGGCCCGGGGAGAGACGGCGCTCGCCGCCGCCTGCGCCGAACGACTGGCCTGGATCCACCGCGATCGTGGCCAGAGCAGATCGGGCGCTCGAACAGTTCGAGCGGGCACGGTCGCTCGCCGGACACGTTCCGCCTCGTTCCGAGCCCGCGCACGTTCGCCCTGAGGCCGATCCGGCCCGCTTCGAGCCCGATCGGCTCCGACGTGAGAATGACCTGCGTGGTGTGGGAGCGGTGGTCGGCATCGGGGTTGTCTGGACCGACGAGCGGCGCCTCATCAGAGGCCGAAGCCTCCCTGCGCGGCGCGTGCGCCGCGGCAGACCTGCTCGGCGATCTCGAGCTCAGGTGCCGCGCCTGGCGTGCGCTCGCCCGTTGCCTCTACTGGCAATCGCGCTACGACGAAGCGGCCGTGGCGCTCGAGGCGCTCGTCGGGCCCTGCTCGAACGTCGACGGAGAGCACGATCGAGGCCTGGGCGCTCCTGGCGCGCACGCGTGCGGCGATGGGAGACGTTCGGGCGGCGCTCGTTGCCGCGGGCGAGGCGGTCAACCGCGCCGGCCGTCTCGAGGCGCCGAGAGCCGCGGCTGCGGCCCTCCGAAGCATGGCGATCGTTCAGCGCCTGGTGGGAGACGAGGCGCAGGTCCGGCTCTGGAGCGAGCGCGCCCTGCAGAGTGCAGCATCCGGGCACCTTCCGCTCGCGGGACTCCGCGCGAGATGCCAGCTCGTGATGGGCAGCGGGTCCGCGCCGACTGCGGCGCGCGCGGCGCGGTGGCTTGGACACCTGCGCGCCGCGCTGGCGCGCCGCCCCCTGCCGGCCCTGCTTCGCCTGGAGATCGAGGACGCCTGCGCACGGGCTGGCGTGAGCGATCGTGGACAGATCCAAGCCAGTGCGTCGGAGCGGGCGATGCTGGACCTCGAAGTTCTGCTGGAGTTGGCGCATGCGGCGCCCGACGAGCGCTCCGCGCTCGAAGCCCTGTGCCAGTTCGTCTGCGAGCGTCTGCGTGCGGCCACGGTCCAGGTCGTCACCGGGCCTCGTGAGCCCCGCACGCTCGCGCGCGTCGGCCGCCCCTGGCAGGGCGACTTCGCACTGGTCACCCGGGTCGTGGCGGCAGGGGCGAGCGGCGCAGGCGTTCCGCTCGGCGAGGCCGGCGAGCCGCGCCAGGCTGCCGAACCCATCCGTTTCGGCCAGGAAGTGATCGCGGTTCTCTGCTGCCGATGGACTCTGGGGACCGTGACTTGACGGCCACCGTGCCTCGGCACTCCTCCGCGCCGCGGCGCTCGCGGCGTCGTCCTCGGTCCGAAGCCTTCTCGATCGTCCGGCTCTGCCGGTGGCCGACACGGCGTTCAGCGAAATCCTCGGCGAGAGTGAAGCCGCATCTACGCTGCGGGCCTCCATCCTGCGTGCGGCGCGAGCGCCGTTTCCAGTGCTGGTGGAAGGGGAGAGCGGCAGTGGCAAGGAGCTCGTTGCCCGCGGCGTGCATCGGCTCGGTCCGAGGCGCGACCGTCGCTTGTGCACCGTCAACTGCGCGGCCCTCTCCGATGACCTGCTCGAGGCGGAGCTCTTCGGCCACGCGCGCGGCGCGTTCACGGGAGCAGTCGGCGAGCGCGCAGGACTCTTCGAGGAAGCCGATGGCGGCACGATGTTCCTCGACGAGGTCGGTGAGCTGTCGCCGCGCGCGCAGGCCAAGCTGCTCCGCGTGCTGCAGGATGGGGAAGTGCGCCGTATCGGCGAGAACATGCCGCGCCGCGTCGACGCCAGAATTGTCGCGGCCACCAATCGCCGCCTCGACGAGGAAGTAGCGGCCAACCGGTTCCGGGCCGACCTGCGATTCCGTCTCGACGTCGTGCGGATCGCCGTGCCGCCGCTTCGCGAACGCGCATCGGACATACCCGCGCTCGCGACCCACTTCTGGATCGAAGCGGCTGCCCGTCTTGGGACATCGGCGACGTTGACGGCCGAGACGCTCTCGACGCTGGCGCGGTACGACTGGCCCGGCAACGTCCGCGAGCTCCAGAACGTCGTCGCCTCGCTCGCGGTCCACGCTCCACGGCGCGGACGGATCGCTCCGGTGATGCTTCCCGTCCACGTCGCGAGATCCGCGGCGATCGGCGCCACGACGTTCGAGGCCGCGCGCCACGAGTTCGAGCGCCGGTTCGTCCGCGCCGCTCTCGCGCATGCCGGCGGCCAGCGCGCGCGCGCCGCCCGGACGCTCGGCCTCTCGAGACAGGGCCTCGCGAAGATGATGCGACGGCTGCGGATCGACGAAACGTCCGTTGAACGCCAGCGGCTGGGATGAAGGACCTGCGGCCGCAGTGGCAGCGCCTGGGGAGTGCGACGCGAGTGCAGAGGTCGAGTGGAAGGCCGAGCGCCGACCGCGAGAGTCGAGACCATCTCATAGCGATACGAGACCTGCGCGGGCACGTGGTCGGGTGGTGTCAACCCCGGCGCTGCAACCTGGGCGTTGTTCGCAGTCCAAGAGCCTTTCACCGCGAAGGCCGCTGAGAACGCAAAGCCAAGTGGTCTTTCTCTGTGTCCTCTGCGTCTCTCTGCGGTGAAGAGCTCCTGGACTGTGGACCGCGCCGGGGCATGCGGAAGCCGGACACTACCTACGAGACTCCCGTGGGGGGGAACACCGAGAACGTTGAGTGATATCCTCACTCGTCCATGCTGCGGTATCTCGTTCGGCGGCTGCTGCTCACGATTCCGGTGTTGCTCGGCGTCGCCACGCTCGTCTTCGCTCTCATCCACCTCGTGCCCGGCGATCCGGCGCAGTCGATGCTTGGCGAGGGCGCATCCGTCGAGGACGTCACGAAGCTGAGCCACTCCCTCGGTCTCGATCGCCCTCTGCTCGTGCAGTACAAGTCGTTCCTGACGGGCCTCGTCAGAGGCGACCTTGGCTCGTCGTTCAGGTACGGAACGCCGGTCACGCGCGAAATCCGGGATCGGTTGTATCGCACGATGCAGCTTGCCGCGGCCGCGATGACCGTCGCCATTCTCGTTGCCATACCGCTCGGCATCGTGGCCGCGGTGTTTCGAGGGACCGCGATCGATCACGCGGCGATGACCCTCGCGCTCGTCGGCATCTCCATGCCGAACTTCTGGCTGGGTCCGCTCCTCGCCATTCTCTTCGCCGTGTACCTGGGATGGCTGCCGGTCGCCGGCACGGGGACGGTCTGGCACCTCGTGCTGCCGGCCGTCACGCTCGGTGTCGCGCTCGCCGCCATCCTCGCCCGCATGACGCGCGCCAGCCTGCTCGAGGAACTGCGCGAGCTCTACGTGCTCGCCGCCCGCGCCCGAGGGCTGTCGCGTCTGCGCGCCGTGGTGCGCCACGCGTTTCGCAACAGTCTCATTCCGGTCGTGACGATCGTCGGCCTCCAGTTTGGCGCAGTCCTGACCGGAACGATCATCACCGAGACGATCTTCGCCTGGCCAGGCGTCGGCCGTTTGCTGATCCAGGCCATCAACTTCCGTGACTATCCCCTCGTGCAGGGCTGCATCCTCTTCATCTCCCTGACGTACGTCGTGATGAACCTCCTCACTGATCTGACGTACGGCTTTCTGGACCCGCGCATCCGGTACGACTGATGATCCGCGTGGGCCTCGCGATCGTGTTCGTGGCGATACTGGCTGCGGCTGTCGGGCCTGTTCTCTCACCCTACGAGCCCGCCTCACAGGCGTTGTCGCGGCGCCTCGAAGGGCCAAGCGTCTCGCATCCTTTCGGGCTCGACGAGTTGGGGCGTGACATCCTCTCGAGGCTTCTCTCCGGCGCGCGGATCTCGCTGCTCGTCGGGCTGACGGTCGTGTCCGTGTCGTCGATTGTCGGCATGCTGCTCGGCTCCATCGCCGGATACTTCGGCGGGGTTATCGACGACGTCATCAGCAGGGCCGTGGACGTGTTGATGGCGTTCCCAGGCATCCTACTGGCGATTGCGCTCGTGGCCGTGCTCGGTCCGAGCCTCACGAACGTCGTGATCGCGCTCTCCGTGATCGGGTGGGTCGGATACGCCCGTCTGGTTCGCAGTCAGGCCCTTCGCGCGCGCGAGTTCGAGTTCGTCCAGGCTGCCAGGGCCCTCGGCGCCGGCGCGCCCCGCATCGTCCTGCGCCATGTTCTGCCAACCGCGCTGCCGGCGGTCGTCGTGCAGGCCACGCTCGGCATGGCGGGCGCAATCATCGCCGAAGCGGCGCTCAGCTTTCTCGGCCTGGGCGTGCAGCCGCCGACACCGAGCTGGGGCACGATGCTCGACGCAGGACGTTCGCACCTGTTCGACGCGCCGCACCTGACGATCTTCCCGGGCCTGGCGATCGCGACGCTCGTCCTCGGGTTCAACTTTCTGGGTGACGGGTTGAGGGACCGGGTGGATCCAAAGCTGGCGAAGTAAGGTTAGAGAGACGGCTCACGACGGCATCACGAAGATCGCGAAGTTGCGAAGAGCGCGAAGAAAGCCTACCGAATCTTCTTCGTGATCATCGGGGTCTTCGCGTTCTTCGCGATGGGTGCCGTGGCCGTTTTGCCAACGTGCGAGATCCTTCTAGAGACAGAACGTCTGTCCCTACTGCACGCGCCGCCGCAGATTCCGCGCCGCGGTGTTCGCGGGGTTCCTTTCTATGAGCTTGTCGAGCATCGATCGGGCCACGTCCGCCTGACCTGCGCGCCAGCGAGCGCCGGCGAGCTTGAGGACGAAGGCCTCGTCGCCCGAGAGGCTCGGGGCGGCGCGTTCGTACCAGGTTGCGGCGAGGGCAAAATCATCGATCCGCATCGAGAGATCGCCGACGCGGACGGCCAGTGCAGCGCTGCGCCGCACATCGGGATCCTCTCCGGCCAGGGCGATGTAGTCGAGCAGAGCCTGGCGCGCCACGGCAAAGTGCGCGCGGCGCTCCGCGGCGTCGGCGAGGTAGTAGAAGGCCAGCGGATCGGCCGGCAGCCGTTCGGTCGCCTGCCGGAGCATCCGTTCGGCGGGCTCGGCGTCGGACGCGAGCAGCAGCGCGCGGCCGAACAGCAGATACGCCTCGCTCGTGTCTTCCTCGTCGACGGCTGTCTCGAGAGCCTCGAGAGCCTTGCTCAAATCGACTCGATTGGATCGGGCCTGCGCCGTCTCCAGCCAGACACGGCCGAGCGCGACGAACGTGTGCCGATAGGTGGGGTGTCGCCCGGCTGCATGGCGAAGCATGATCACGGCGCGGTCGGACTGTCCCGCCTTCGAGTAGGCGAGGCCCAAGGTGACGTCGCGAGCCGGGTTGGGATCGAGTGCTCGCAGGGCCTCGAGCTGGGTGATCCACTCCTCGGTGCGACCGAGGCGGCCGTAGAGATCGGCAAGCTCCTCACGCGCCTGGGTCAGCGCCGGCGCCAGGACGATGGCCTTTCGCAGCGAGACCAGCGCATCTGAGGGCCGCTGCGCGTCCCGCTGGCAGAGTCCCATCAGATAGTAGGCTTCCGCAAAGCCTTCGTCGATGGCGACCGCCTTCTGCAGCGCCTCGATGCCGAGTGTGGGCTGTCCTGCGCGGTAGCGCGCCAGCGCGAGCTTGTAGAGGACGCGCGGCGATCGATCGTCGAGATCGACGTACGCCTGGTAGTGGTCGGCAGCGGGCGGAAAGCGATGCCGGGCGTAATTGACGTCGCCGAGCAGCTCGCGAGGTCTGGGGGCGCCGGGGTCGATCTCGGCCGCCTGCCGGAGATCCCGGAGGGCCGCCTCGAGCTCGTTGCGTCGGCGGTAGGCGTCGCCCCGCATCAGGTACCCGATCATCGAGTCGCTCTTGATGGTGATCGCGCCGCTGAACGCTTCGATGGCTGTCGAGAGATCCCCAGCGGCCATGGCGGCGTCCCCGCGGCGAATCAGGTCACGGTGCCTGTTTTCCGACCGGGTGACGAGGTAGCCATAGACCCCTGCCAGCCCGGACAGGAACACGAGGGCCACGATGATGCGTTTCACCGAGCAAATGGTAGCACTTACCGGCATGTGTTCCCCCAGACGTCCTTCCCAAAGGCCTTGAACGTCCTCCAAAGGCTCCAAAGGTGGCTGGCACTTTTCCGGGGAAGGTGCCAGCCACCTTTGGTTGGCGTGGGGGGTTGGCGTGGGGTGGGCGGAACTTCGGGGCCCGGGCGGGTTCTAATCTTCACAGAAGCAGCCGTGATACCCCAGCGGTGGAGTGCTAAGATGGCGCAGGGACTGTCTGTGAAGCCGGTTCGAGCCATCACCTGGACTGAGGTCGGGGGGCGGGAAGCCGCCCTGATTCAGCGCTGTGCCGCGCGGGACGAAGAGGCCTGCGCCGAGCTCGTCAACGAGCACCAGCGGATGGTGTATCAGCTGTCGTTGAACCTCCTCGGTGAGCACAACGAGGCCCTTGACCTCTCCCAGGAGGTGTTTCTCAGGGTCTTCCGAACGATTCAGGCGTTCCGCGGTCAGTCCGCTCTCCGGACCTGGATCTACCGGATCGTCATCAATCAGGCGCGGAACCGGCAGCGCTGGTGGCGCCGGCGGCATCGGTCGCAGCAGGTGTCGCTCGATGAGCACATCCGCGATCACGGCGATCCGGCAGAGCACAGCACCGATGCGTCGCCGGACCGCGTGCTCGGACAGAAGGTCCTTGCCGCCCGGATTCGCACGGCGCTCGACGAGTTGCCCTTCGACCAGCGAACGGCGCTCGTCCTTCGTGAAATCGATGGATTGAGCTACGACGAAATCGGCTTCTCGCTCGGAATCGCGGTCGGCACGGTGAAATCACGCCTCGCGAGGGCACGTGAAGCCCTTCGCGCGGAATTGAGGGATGTATGAGGTTGTTGACGTGCGCGGCAGTGCGGCGTCGTCTCGCAGCCTTCCACGATCGTGAGCTGGCTGTCGGCGAGATGATCTCGTTCGAAAGTCATATCAAGGACTGTCCGCCGTGTGCCGGAGAGCTGGCGGAGCTCGAGAGCGTCGGGAACCTCCTCAGGATGGCGGCAGCGCCGGCGCCGGCCGACGAGTGGGCAGGATTGTCGTCCGGGGTCGTAGGCCGGATGTCCGCCGAGAACCACGAGTCGCTGCGGGCGCGATTCGGGCGGGTCTTCGAGGACATGCACTTCGTGTGGATTGGCCTGGCGTCGACGACGGCCACCTTCCTGTGCGGAGCGATCGCGCTCGGCACACTCCAGTTCGCCTCGCCCGAGCGGCACGATTCGATCGCGGCACGCATGGCCGTGATGGCGGCGCCGTCGGGCTCGGACCTGAATCCTGCCCGGCTCGATGGCCGCTACAGAATCCCGAGCGTTCCCCAGGACGGCGTCGTGCAGCGGACGCTCGAGAGCACGGCCCTCGCCGACGGGATGTCCGAAGACGACACGATGCTGGCGGTGTCCGCGGTCGTGACGCTCGACGGGCGCGTGTCCGACCTGCTGGTGCTCGGCAACGAGCGCCACGGCCATCAGGTCTCGAGCATCCTCGACGCGATCTCGCAGGCTCGTCTGCAGCCGGCCGAGCTCGCCGGTTCGCCCATCGCCGTGAACCTCGTCTGGCTTCTCGCCCAAACGACGGTCAAGCCCAAGAGCCGGTCCTGAGCGAGCGGGACGTGCCGGCTTCTGCCTTCAGAATCTGTGAATGAACCGTCGTAGTGTCCGCCTTCCGCCTTTCCCAAGGCGAAGGCGGGAAGCCGGACACTCCGAAACCTCGAATTCCTCATAGGTTGGTCAGGCGGAAGCTGCGATGCTCGCCCTGCGGTAGACTCCCCGTCCATGCGCGACTTCAAGATTGCCATGCGCAGGTTGCGGCATCAGCCGGCGTTCGCCGCGGCGGCAATGGTCACGCTGGCGTTGGGCATTGCGGCGCCGACCGCGTTGTTCGCGGTGGTCAACGCCACGCTCCTGCGGCCGCTCCCTTACCCACGCTATCAAGACATCTTCACCGTGCGGACGACGATGACCGACGGGAGGTTCACGATCGGTCTCGTGGCGTCAGAAGAAATGAGCACGCTTCGGCGCACCACGGATGCGATTGTCGGATCCGCGGTGACCCAGCGCCGCGACGACACGATTCTGACGGACGCGGGGGCGCGCCAGGTCACGAGTTTCGGTGTGTCAGAAGGCTTCTTCGAGTTGTTCGGCCTGCCGATGGCCCGCGGCAGGAGCTTCTCGGCGGACGACTATGCGGCCCCGATTCGGAGCCGGGTTGTCCTGTCGCAGCGCGCGTGGCGCACGACGTTCGGCGGCGATCCCCTCCTCGTCGGCAAGACGATCCAGTTCGCCGGCGGCAGCGCGCTCGTCGTCGGCGTCGCGCCGGACACGTTCGACATTCCCCGTGACGCCGATCTGTGGTTCGCTCAGCACAACAGCGAGTCGATTGGCCATGCCTTCGATGCGTACGTCCGGTTCCAGCCTGGACTCACGCCGGCGGCGATCCAGGGCCCGCTCGTGCGGATGTGGGACGACCTCGCGAAGAAGTATCCCGATCAGGCGAAGAATCGCATCTTCGTGATGCGCCCGCTCCTCGACACGATGGTCGGCGATCTCGGCCCTGTCCTCCTCATCGCCTTTGCCGCCACCGGCCTGCTGTTGTTGCTGGCGATGGTGAACGTCGCCAACCTGCAGCTGGCTCGAGGCACGACTCGCGCGCGCGAGATGGCGCGTGCGTGCGGCGCTCGGCGCGACGCGGTGGGACCTCCTGCGGCCCTTGCTGGCCGAGTCGCTGCTCGTGGCGATCGCGGCGACGGCTGCCGGCGTGCCGCTCGCGTCCGCGGCGGTTCGCGCGATCGTGCTCATGGGAGGCGCTGCGCTGCCGCGGGTCGAGGGCATGCGGCTGGATCCGTATGTCTTTCTATTCGCCGCGGTCGTGATGGTCGTCGCCGCAATGCTCGTCGGACTGGCGCCGGCCTCGACCATGGCCAAGATCAATCTGGCTGAGGTCGTGAATGAAGGCGGTCGGGGCGGTCTGCAGGGACGTGCCACACGGCGCATGCTGGGTGCCATGATCGTCGTCGAGGTGACGCTTGCCATCGCGTTGGTAGCTGGCGCCGGCCGGCTGCTGCTCAGCATGCAGCATCTGCTCGCCATCGATCCCGGGTTTACTGCGGAGGGCCGCCTGGCGATTGACGTCCTCCTGCCGCCGCGCCCGTACGCGGATCCTGCGCGGTTGACCGCCTGGTCGGAAGCCGTCGACGATCGGCTCCGAGCCTTGGGCGCCACCGCGATCGGCGTCGCCTCTTCCTTGCCGCTGCGGCACGAATGGGATTCGACCACGTTCGTGGACATTACGAACCGGCCGACCGAACCGGCCAACCGGCCGAACGGACGGCTCCGGATCGTGAGTCCCGGATTCTTCGAGGTCTTCAAGATCCAGATCGTCGCGGGCCGTTCGTTCTCACGGCAGGATCGGCTGGGCGGCGCACCGGTCGTGCTCGTCAACCGCGCGTGGGCCCGGAAGTTCATTCCCGATCTCGACCCGCTTCGCGAACGAGTGAACCCAGGCCGGTTCGTGACCCGCGTCGATCAAAAGTATGTGTCCCAGGACGCGGAGATCATCGGGGTCGTCGAGGACGTGGCGTACTCGGACTTGACGAAAGCCGCCGAGCCGTCGGTCTACGTCTCTGACGCGCAGGTGCCGACGTTGAGACGAACCATCGTCATGACCACGGCCGATGGCCGCCCGGAGCGCCTCGGCGCGCAGATTCGGGCGGAGCTCGGACAACTGGATGCGCAGGTGCCGGTCGACGTCGAGCCGCTGTCGCGCGTTGTCTCGACGTCGTTCGTCTGGCCCAAGCTCGGCTTGCTGCTGATGGCCACCTTCGGCGTTGCGGCGTTGGTCCTGGCTGCAACCGGCGTGTTCGGTGTGATCGCGTTCGTGGCGGCCGAGCGTTCAGGCGAGATGGCTGTGCGGCTGGCGCTCGGCGCGACACGGGGTCATGTCTTTCGCATGATCGTGCTTCATGGAGGATCGCTCGCCGTGCAGGGCCTCGTGTTGGGCGTGCTGCTCGCGTGGTGGATGGGGCAACTGATGGGGAACTACGTCTATCAGGTGAGCCCTGCCAACTGGATGGTCCTCGGCGGCAGCGCCGCACTCGTGCTGGCGGTCGCCCTCAGCGCGACGCTTCCGTCTGCGCGCCGGGCCTCGATGACCGAGCCCGCCCGCATGCTGAGATCTTCTCCGTAATGCCCGCGGCGTGTTCTTACGCTTCCTTCACGCGTCACCGCTGGAGCGTCGCCACCGCCGTTGCGACGTTGTTCATCGCATCGGTGGCGCGGATGATGACGCTGCGGCCGCCCTCGCTGTCGTCGACCACCACCTCGAACTCCTCGCGCCGGGAATCCGGGATGCCGTCCTTCGGGTAGACCATCCGCCACCGGCTCGCGTCGAGCGAATACTCAACGCGCTGCACGGGGGACTGGTCGTCACGAACGGTGAATACAACGGTCGAGCGCGTCCCGGCACGCGTGGCGGGCTGTGACTCGATGCGCGGTGCAGTGTTGTCGATGTCGAAGCTGGCGCTCTCCATGTCGCCGGCCAGCGCCGTTGCCGGCGCGTTCGACGGGCCGTCGGACGCGGCGACGCGCACCACGTAGGTTCCATCGGGCACCGACGTCGTGTCCCACACGAAAATCGGGTCCCACATCCCGCGTTTGAGCGCCTTCCACGCCGTCTCGCCTTCGCGGCGATACGACACATCGTATTGGAGGCGATCCCCGTTGGCGTCTTCAGCCTTCCAGATGATCGTCTGCAAGCCCTTCTGATAGATGCGCCGGCCGAGCGGTGGCGACGGCGGGGGAGAGAGCCCTGGGCCCCCCGACGTCTGCGCGGGCGCCCGGCCATCCGACGTGTTCTCCTCGAAACCGGCGATCTCCATCTCTCCGCCTGAGAACGGGCGCTGGAAGACCGTGCCCGCCGGGTGGATGGTGATCGAGGCCACCTCAGGCCGAAGGTTGCGGGGCAGGTATGCCGCCGTGACGGACGTCAGAACTGGAGACGGCGCGCTTTCGGTGGTGAGCACCGCACGCCATTGCAGGTAGCGGGCGTTCGGACTGGTGATCTGCTCGCCCTCGGCGCTCGCATAGAGTTTGGACCATCCGCTCCATGTTTCATCAGGGTTCGCGGTGTTCCCCGAACGCGTCAGGAGCTGCACCTGCCCGGGGCGCGCCGTGGCGCGCCACCTGATCACGCCCCAGGTGGCCACCGTGCCGGCGTCGCGCACGTCGGATTCGTAACTGCCTTTGGCCGCCGGGCTGGCGGAGAGCGCGAAGAGCTTCCCGGGATTGCTCGTGGCTCCGACGATGCGTCCGGAGGGCTCACGCAGAAGTGCCGTGACCTGCCGCGCCTTCGCGCGCGACAGCAGCGTGGCGCGCGCGGGGTCGCCGCTGACGCGGAAGATCTTGCCCTCGGGACCCGTCCCCACGAGCAGGCTGCCGCCAGGCTCCACCAGAAGGTCGTACGGCGAATCCTCGCCGGTCTCCCAGAATGTGTCCCACAACCCGTTGGGCCGGATGCGGTACACCGCGCCTCTGTTGTTTCGCCGCGATGCCCCCGAAATCACCGGCGTCGTCCCCTGAGACAGTCCCGCGTCGAGGACAGAGATGGCGGTGATCTCGGTCGACACCGTCGGCACGGGCGCCCGGCCTGACTCGGCGCCCGCGGGAGACTGGAGGGAGCGATCCTCGACGACCGACGTCGAGCCACTCACCGCAGCCGCGTACAGCGTCCCGTCGTCAGCCAGTCGAAGCGCGTGGATTTCCTTGAACGGCGAATCGAGGAGCACGAACGCCTTGCCGGTCGTGTCGATTCGGAAGACCCGTCCCGGCGACTCGGTTCCGGCGAGGAGATCTCCCGACGGAGAGAAGGCCAGCGACACGACGTTGGTGGAGCTCGTCTTGTAGAAGCGCGTGCCCTTGCCGTCGGGCGTGATCTTGTAGATGACGCCTTTGTCGCCGGTGGCGGCGAACAGGTTGCCCGTGCGGTCGAGGGCGAGCGCCCAGATGTACTTGTCCTCGGGATCGAAGAACGTCCGGGCGGTGCCATCGGCGCTCAACTGGTAGATCTTTCCGTCGGGCGATGTTGCGACGTAGAGCCCGTTGTCGGGCGCCGGCACGATGGCGTGGACTTCGAGCTCGCTCGCATCGAAGAACGTGGCGACCTTGCCGTCCTTGCCGATCTTCAGGACCTTGCCCTCGTTGCCGGTGCCGGCCCAGAGCGTGCCGTCCGCGGCCGCTACGACTGTCCAGAGGAACGGCGCGGCGCTCTCGGCGACGAGCGAGGTCGACGGGCCGAGGAACACGCGACCGTCGCTGTCGATGGAGAGATCCTCGACGTCGCCCTTCAGAAAGTCGACCTGAGTGGCCACTGTCCAGAACGTCGGCATGGCCGCGCCAAGGCCGGCCCACGCGAGCGACACGAGCGCGACGAGCACGCACGCGCGCAGGGCGGGGTCAGATCTCGATGTTCCGAAAAGCTTCATCCGACTCGGGTGGCGATTGGAGAATCGAGATCTGACCCCGGTTCGCATAGGTGTGAGGGAGTGAGGCAAAGACAGCGGGCCTCAGCGGCCTGAGGCGCTGTCGACTTCGATTGTGAGAAGGCGCGACCCGGTCACGGCCGAGTCCATGGGCAGCTCCCACTCCCCGACGGTTGCGCTGCGCATCGGGGTGAAGCTGCCCCCGTTGCGATCGCTCTCGAGCACCGACAAGACCGAGGGCGGCAGCGCGGCCATGGCCTCGCCGTTGACGACGGCGCCGGGCGTGCCGGTGAGGAGACGGATGTAGACGCGGTTGTTGCGGCGCGTGTCGTTGAGCAGCCTGACCAGGTGCGTCACAGTCTGAGGCTCGAGCGTCCGCCGCGCGTCGCGCTGCTCCATGGCGTTCAGCTGACGGCCGTCGCTGACGAGAATCGAGAGCCGGCCGGCCGCGTTCGAGGGAATCTCGATCGGGACCGTCGAGATCGTCTCCTCGCCGCGATAGCTGCGGGTGAGGATCTTGAGTGAGGTGGTTCGGCCGGCGCGCGGCCGGATATCGTCCAGCCAGACCCGCTCGATCGTCACCCGGCGCGGCGTCTCGGCGGAGGTAATCGTGATGTCCAGGCCCTCGAGCGTGATGGGCTCGATGTCGTTCGAGAGGAGCATCGTGATCGGCCCGGCCACGGCCGTCGCCGCGCCGAGAATGGGCGAGTCGCCCGTGAAGACGTCCTGGACGTTCAAATCCCCGTGGCCCTTGATGCGCGCGCGGCTCTTGACGGCGATGGTCGACGCGCCGAACTGCCGCTCGTAGGACGCGAGCGTATTGAACATCGCCACGTAGGCGATGAGGGGCGTGAACATCTGATCGTTGACGAGGTGGTACTTGAAGGTCCGCTTCTGCGTGTCCTGGCCGCCGCCTGTCTGTGTGCCGTCCGCGAACCGGTCGAGCGTGACCGTCATCGGCACGAGCGCCGGGCCCTTGCCGAGCGTGCCGGCGATAGCCGTCGGACGATCCTGCGTCATGGTGCCGATGGTTTCGCCCATCGACGAGATTTTGAAGGACGTCAGCAGGCTGGGGAGGATCGTGTAGACGTAGGCCCGCGTCATCGGGAACGCGGCTGGTCCCAGATTGTAGAAGGGGTGCCCGAAGGCGTAGATCTTGTCGCCGTCGATGTGGGTGATCGTGCCGGTGGCCCCCATGTCGATGTCTCCGCTGGCCAGCGAGACGCCGATGGCATCGCCCTCGCGGAGCGGCCCGGGCGTCGTCGCCGCCTGCGCCCCGGCAGACATGCCGGTGACCATCGGCGTGAAGCCCGCGTCACGAAATGCCCCGAATACCAGGTCGACGGTCTCGGGCTCGAAGCCGCCCAGGAGGAGCGGCGTCGAAATCGGCCGGAGCATCGCGCCGATCTGCGCGCCGGCCGCGGCCGGAATCCCAATCGACTGCACGTCGGCTGGCCGGCGGGCAAAAGGCGCCAGGCGGGCCGCCGCGCCGGCGAGCGCCGCCGCGAGCCCTTCGCGCGTGATGGGTAGCTCGAGCTTCGCTTGGGTGCCCGACCGGCGGGGCAGGGGCGTCGCCTCTTTCATCTCGGCAATCGGTGTGATGCCGGCGATCGGTTCCTTCGAGAACGCGCCAATCGAATAGGAAACCGCACCGATCGAGGCGGCCGTCGATGTAGACGGGGCTGCCACTCATGCCCTGAGCGACACCTGATTCGGCCAGTCCGGCCCCCTCGAGGCGCGCGAGGATCAGGTCGCGCCGCGGGCCCTGCACGTTGCGAAGGACGCCGAGAATGTGGACCTTGAAGTCCTTGAGCTCGGTACCGACGAAGACGGTCCGTCCGACACCGACCATGCCGGCCCGCACCTCCTCGATCGGCATGAGGGATGTCGAAGCGGGCAGCGTCGCGAGGAGCGACGTGAGGAGCAGGCCGATTGCAGCCGCACTGAATCGTAAGTTCATGAGTCTGTAGGGGAAACGGGGCGCCTCTCTCAATTATAAGGACCAACTGGTTGCAGGTCGAGGAGAAAGGTGTTATCGTTCGCTCCTCGCGATGACTCTCTTTAGCAGCGCCCCCCGGCACTTTGGGACGAAAGCGTCCTATTGGTGGTGGTATGCGTGCGCTGAGGGGGCCATCCGCTAGCCTGCCAGTCTGCAGGATACAGGATCTCGAAAAAGCCCTCTCAGCCGCGTGCTGAGGGGGCTTTTTCCGTTTTGTGGACCCCAGAGACCCTAGTGTCCGGCTCGACGGCGGACACTACGAAAATGGGCCCGGGAAGCGAACCGTTGCCCGGGGAGCCGGGAAGGCCGATGGCTGAACCAAAGTTGTGCGTGACCGTCGCAGGCCCGACGATGGACGATCTCCGGCGGGATAGGGATGCCGCCGGCGATGCCGACCTCGTCGAGCTCCGTCTCGACCTGGTGGACCGGCCCGACGTCGCGGGCGCCCTCCACGGCCGGCGCGTGCCGGTTATCGTGACATGCCGCGCGCAGTGGGAAGGCGGCGGGTTTGCGGGCAGCGAAGAAGAGCGCCGCCGCGTCCTCGAATCGGCGGTCACGCTCGGGGCTGAGTACGTCGACATCGAGGCAGCTGCGAGCTTTGCTCCGGACTTCGTGCGCTCGCGCGCCGGCCGGGGCATTGTCGTGTCGTCGCACCTCTTCGGAGACCCGCCGGCGGATCTCGAGGCCCGCTACGCGAATCTGCACGCGACCGGGGCCGAAGTAGTCAAGCTGGCGATTCAGGTGACGGCGCTCGAAGAGACGTTGCCGTTGTTCGAGCTTGGGGCGAACGGCGCGGACGAGCCCGGCCACGGGCATGTCCTCATCGCGATGGGCAACCAGGGCGTGGCGACGCGCGTGCTGGCCGGGCGGTTGCGGAACCGCTGGACTTATGCAGGCGATGGAGTCGCGCCGGGGCAGATGCCCGCCTCACGTCTCCTGCGGGAGTTCCGGTTCAGGCGAATCGCGTCCGACGCCGCGCTCTACGCAGTCGTCGGCAACCCGATCATCCATTCGCGATCGCCCGTCATGCACAACGCGGGCTTCGCGGGGCTGGGGCTGAACGCCGTCTACCTGCCGCTCGAGGCGCGCGACGCGGCCGACTTCGCTGGGTTTGCGAGAAAGATGGATGTGCGGGGTGTCAGCATCACGGCTCCCTTCAAGATCAGCCTCATGCCGTACGTCGACGAGATTGATGCGCTCGCGACCCGCGTGGGTGCGATCAACACCGTCGCCGTTCGCAACGGGCGGTGGGTCGGGGCCAACACCGACGTGGAAGGCTTTCTCGCGCCTCTCGCGAGACGCACCGCAATCGAAGGGACCCGCGTCTCGGTCCTCGGTTCTGGAGGCGCGGCGCGGGCCGTGGCGGTCGCGCTCGGCAGCCGCAAGGCCAAGGTCACGATCTGTGCCCGCTCCGTCGAGGGCGCGCGAACCATTGCCGGCCTGGTGGACGGCACGGCCGGCGACTTTCCGCCGCCGCCCTCGAGCTGGGACATCCTGGTGAACGCCACGCCCGTCGGAAGCGAGAAGACACCGGGGAACCCTATGGGAACCGTGCCCCTCGACGGCAGGATCGTCTTCGACCTGGTGTACGCACCCGCCGACACCGAGCTGCTGCGCCACGCGCGGGCCGCCGGATGTCAGACGATCGGTGGCATCGAGATGTTGATCGCGCAGGCGGAACGTCAGTTCGAGTTGTGGACAGGACAGCGGCCTCCGGCGGGACTTTTCGCCGCCGCGGCGACGGCCAGCGACGAAACGGCCGCACTCGCCGACGGCCGTTAGCAATGCTGAATGTCGAATGCTGAAGTGAGTTGAATGCTGAAGTGAGGTTGGTGAGCGGGCAAGACGTCGAGGCACATGAAGCAAACCACATACGAGGAATTCGTCGAGTTGGCGCAGCGCGGCACCTTCGTGCCGGTCGTCAAGGAGATCATCGCGGATCTGCTGACGCCGGTGTCCGCGTTCCTCAAGATCGCCGAGCACTCCGACTACGCGTTTCTGTTCGAAAGCGTGGAAGGCGGGGAACAGGTCGCGCGGTACTCGTTTCTGGGGAAGGACCCCTTCCTCGTGCTGAGGGCGCGAGACGGGCGGACCACGCTCGAGCGCTCGGGGACGACGACCGAGAGCGAGGAGGCCTTCGTGCCGGCGCTGCGCCGGTTGATGGCGGGACTCCAGTCGCCGTTCGTGCCGGGGCTGCCACGATTCACCGGCGGAGCGGTCGGCTTCATCGGCTACGACGCGTCTCCCATCTTCGAGCCGGCGCTGAAGAACGCCTGGGCGCAGGCGACGGCGGCGCGCAAGGACGATCCCGGCGCCGACGCCGAAGACGATGCGGGTTTCATGCTGTTCGACACGGTGCTGGCGTTCGATCACGTCAAGCACAGGATTCTGATCATCGCCAACGCGCGCGTCACGGCGGACGAAGACCTGCGCGCGCTCTACCAGTTCGCGTGCGCGAAGATCCAGTTTCTCGAGCGCGAGCTCGAGCGCGGCCTCTCGCAGGCCGAGCCCGACGCGCGGCCGGCGCTGGAGGTGCGGTCCAACAGAACGAAAGAGGACTTCGAAGCCGGCGTGCGCACGATCAAGGAGCGCATTGCCGCGGGCGACATCTATCAGGCGGTGCTGTCGCAGCGCTTCGAGACCGACCTCACGGCGGATCCGTTCACGGTCTATCGGGCGCTCCGCCATGTGAACCCGTCGCCGTACATGTATTTCATGCGCATGGGAGCGCTGGCGATCGTGGGATCGTCGCCGGAGATGCTCGTGCGCGTGGAAGGGCGCAGGGTCGAGACGCACCCGATCGCGGGCACCCGCCCACGGGGGACCAACGACGAGGAGGACCACCGGCTCGCCGAGGAGCTGAAGCGGAACGAGAAGGAGCGCGCCGAGCACGTGATGCTGGTCGACCTGGGCCGGAACGATCTGGGGCGCGTCTGCGAGTACGGATCCATCCGCGTGCCTCAGTACATGGCGCTCGAACGCTACTCGCACGTGATGCATCTCGTGTCGACCGTCGATGGGCGCCTCGCCGAGGATCGCGACCATCTCGACGCGCTCGTGGCGTGCTTTCCGGCCGGCACGGTGTCGGGCGCGCCGAAGATCCGGGCGATGCAGATTCTGTCGGAGCTCGAGCCGACGCGCCGCGAGATTTACGCCGGCGCGGTCGGGTACGTCGACTTCGCGGGCAATCTCGACTTCTGCATCGCGATTCGCACGATCACCATCAGGCGCGGCAGGGCGCACATCCAGGCCGGGGCGGGGATCGTCGCCGACTCGAATCCCGCGGCCGAGTACGAGGAGACGCGCGACAAGGCGCGGGCGATGCTCCAGGCGCTCGCGATGGCGGAAGCGGGACTGTGACGCTGCTCATCGACAACTACGATTCGTTCACGTTCAACCTCGCCCAGTACCTCGGCGAACTGGGCGCGGCGCCGGTCGTGCGCCGGAACGACGAGGTGTCGGCCGACGAGATCGCAGAGATGCGTCCGGACCGCATCGTGATCTCTCCGGGCCCGGGACGGCCGGAGGATGCGGGGATCTCGGTCGACGTCATCCGGCGCTTCGGCGTCACCGTGCCGGTTCTGGGCGTCTGCCTCGGGCACCAGGGCATCGGCGTCGCGTTTGGCGGAGACGTCGTACGGGCGGGGGAGCTGATGCACGGCAAGACATCGACCGTTCACCACGACGGCGCGGGTGTCTTCCGCGGGATCTCGCAGCCGTTCTCGGCCGGGCGCTACCACTCGCTCGTGATCGCGCAACCGCTGCCGCCCGAGCTCGAGCTCGCCGCGCACACCGAAGACGGCACCGTCATGGGTGTCCGCCATCGCTCGTATCCCATTCACGGCGTGCAGTTTCACCCGGAGTCCGTTCTGACCGCCGAGGGCAGGAAGCTGCTCCGCAATTTCCTGGAGATGTGATGTTCGCCGCGTTGATCGAGAAGCTGCAGCGCCGCCAGGACCTCACGGTGGAGGAGTCCGCGGCGGCCATGGACGAGATCATGGAAGGCCGTGCCCAGCCCGCGCACATCGCCGGGCTCCTGATTGCGCTGGCGATGAAAGGCGAGCGGCCCGCCGAGGTCGTCGGCCTTGCGCACACCATGCGCGCGCGGTCGACCAGGTTGTCGCGGGAATACCCCGATGTCTTCGACACCTGCGGCACGGGCGGCGACCGCGCCCACACCTTCAACGTGTCGACCGTCGCGGCGCTGGTGGTGGCGGCATGCGGGGTGAAGGTCGCGAAACACGGGAACCGGTCGGTGTCGAGCCGGTGCGGCAGCGCGGATCTCTTCGAAGCACTGGGCGTGAACATCGCGGCCCCCCCGAGCGTCGTCGAGCGTTGCCTGCAGGAAGCCGGCATCGCGTTCTTCTTCGCGCCGACGTTCCATCCTTCGATGCGTCATGCCGCGCCGACGCGGAAGGACCTCGGCGTGCGAACGGCGTTCAACCTCCTCGGCCCGCTGACCAACCCTGCGGGCGCCCGGCGCCAGCTCGTCGGCGTGCCCCGGCCGGAACTGACCGAGCTCGTCGCGCGCTCGCTCGGACTGCTGGGATCGGCGCGCGCGTGGGTCGTCCACGGAGCCGACGGCCTCGATGAGATCTCGACGACCGGCTACACCAAGGTCTCCGAGTATCGCGACGGCGCGGTCAACACCTTCTATGTCCATCCGGCCGACGTGGGCCTCGCCAAGGCTGCGCCGGAAGCCCTGCGGGGCGGCGATGCGGTGGAGAACGCGCGCATCGCGCGCGACGTGCTGAAGGGCGCGCGCGGAGCGCCACGGGACATCGTGCTGCTCAACGCCGGAGCGTCCCTCCTCATCGCGGGCGCGGCACAGGACGTCGCGGCGGGCATCGGCCTCGCGGCGACCGCACTCGACTCGGGCGCGGCCGCCGCGACGCTTGGCCGGCTCACCGAGCTGTCCAACGCGGCACCGGAGGCAGCGTGACGCCCGCGGCCGATCTGCTCGAGACGCTCGTGGCTGCGACCCGCCACACGACGGAAGTCCGGTCGCGCACGACGCCGTTGGCAGAGTTGGAGCGGCGGGCTACTCGTCTTCCGCACGGGCAGGCGTTTCACGACGCGCTGCGGCTGTCGCCGGCGCCGAGGGTCATCGCCGAGTGCAAGCGCCGGTCGCCGTCGCGGGGCATCCTGCGGAAGGACTACGATCCCGGCGCTGTGGCGGCGGCCTACGCTGATGCCGGTGCCGCGGCGATCTCGGTACTCACCGAACCGACGTTCTTCGACGGTAGCCTCGATCACCTGGCGCAGGCCCGTGCGGCGGTCACGGTGCCGCTTCTTCGAAAAGACTTCATCGTCACCGAGTATCAGCTCATGGAGGCCGCCGTGCACGGCGCCGATGCCGTGCTGTTGATCGTCAGTGCGCTCGACGACCGGGATCTTCGCGCGCTGTCGGCGCGGGCGGCCGAGCTCGGTCTCGCGGCGCTCGTCGAGGTGCACGACCTTGCGGAGCTCGAGCGGGCAGTCGATGCGGGCGCCGCCATCATCGGAGTCAACAGCCGCAACCTGCGGACCCTGACCGTCGACCGCGACGTGCTCGAACAGGTCGGCGAGGAGATTCCATCGGGCGCGACGGCTGTAGCGGAAAGCGGCATCCGCACGCCTGACGACATCGTCCGGTTGTCGCGCCACGGTTACTCCGCGTTTCTCGTCGGCGAGCGGCTCATCACCGAGCCCGATCCGGGAGCCGCGTTGCGGGCACTACGGGCCGAGAAGTCGGACTTCGCGCGGCGAGCAGAAAAGGCGGGACTCGCGCAGCGAGGATTCAAGGAATGACTCGCGTGAAGATTTGCGGGATCCGGCGGATCGAGGATGCACTGCTGGCCGCGGAGCTCGGCGCCTGCGCGCTCGGCTTCGTGTTCTGGCCTTCGAGCCCGCGGTTCCTGGATCCTCACGAGGCGCGACAGATCGCTGCCGCGCTACCGCCTTTTCTGACGACGGTGGGCGTCTTCGTCGATCAGCCGGAGGCGCATGTGTGCGGCGTCGCGCG
Source organism: uncultured Acidobacteriota bacterium (assembly GCA_963771395.1). Taxonomy (GTDB): domain Bacteria; phylum Acidobacteriota; class Vicinamibacteria; order Vicinamibacterales; family 2-12-FULL-66-21; genus DATBJJ01. Next base: position 46,846 of record CAVYTY010000011.1, read on the forward strand.
CATGCTCAATCTGGGCGCGGTCCAGTTGCACGGCCAGGAGCCGCCGGAATCTTACGCGGGTTGGACGGCTCGCGTGATCAAGGCCGTGGCGGTCTCCGCGGGTCGTGATTGCGGGCCTGCCGTGTCGGCGGTGCCCGCCCGTGCGACGGTGCTGCTCGACGCGCACGACCCGGTCAGGCGCGGCGGCACGGGCCGGACGATAGACTGGGGACAGGCAGCGGCCGCGGCGACGATGCGGCCGATCATCCTGTCGGGAGGCCTGAACGCCGATAACATCCGCGACGCCGTCGACGCGGTGCGGCCGTACGCCGTTGATGTGTCGTCAGGGGTCGAGTCGAGCCCGGGCGTCAAGGACGCCGGCAAACTGCGTGCGCTCTTCGCCGCGCTTGCGTGTCAACCTTCGTTGTGAACCCCTTGAAACCCGTTTTTATGAATCCTTCTTTCGGCCAGCGGGACCCGGACGCGCGAGGCTACTACGGATCGTACGGAGGACGCTTCGTTCCCGAGACTCTCGTTGCACCGGTGACCGAGCTCGAAGCCGCCTATCTCGAGGCCCGGACCGACCAGGGCTTTCTCGACGAACTGGCCAACCTGCTGCGGCACTATGTGGGACGTCCGACGCCTCTCTTCGAGGCTCGCCGGCTGACGAAGTCGCTCGGCGGTGCCCGCCTGCTTCTCAAGCGCGAAGATCTGGCGCACACCGGCGCGCACAAGATCAACAACGCGATCGGACAGGCGCTGCTCGCCAGGCGGATGGGGAAACGGCGTGTCATCGCCGAGACTGGCGCGGGCCAGCACGGCGTGGCCACGGCCACGGCGTGCGCCTTGCTCGGCCTCGATTGCGACGTGTACATGGGCGCGGAGGACATGCAGCGGCAGGCCCTCAATGTCTTCCGCATGGAACTGCTGGGGGCGACCGTACGGAAAGTGGACGCCGGCAGCCGCACGCTCAAGGATGCGATCAACGAGGCGATGCGCGACTGGGTCGCCACGGTCGCCGACAGCTACTACCTGCTCGGCTCGGTGCTCGGTCCTCATCCGTACCCGCTCATGGTTCGCGAGTTTCAATCGGTCATCGGGCAGGAAGCCAGACAACAGTGTCAGGACCTGCTCGGCCGGCCGCCCGACATCGTCGTGGCGTGCGTCGGCGGCGGAAGCAACGCCATGGGGATATTCGACGCCTTCATCGAGGACCCGGGCGTTCGACTGATTGGAGTCGAGGCCGGCGGCCGCAGCATCGCGCCGGGCGAGCACGCCGCACGATTCGCCGGCGGCAGTTCCGGCGTGCTGCAGGGCACGAAGACCTACGTGCTGCAGGACGACAACGGCAACATCGAGTTGACGCATTCGATCTCGGCTGGCCTCGACTACGCGGCGGTTGGACCCGAGCACGCGTGGCTGCACGACTCCCGCCGTGCGGAGTACGCCTGGGCGGGCGATGACGACGCGTTTGCGGCGTTTCAGCGGCTGGCCCGCGAGGAGGGCATCATCCCCGCGCTCGAGTCTGCGCACGCTGTCGCGCACGCGATCAGGATTGCCCCGTGGCTCGGACCGGAACAGGTCGTGCTCATCAATCTGTCCGGACGAGGCGACAAGGACGTGATGAGCGTGCAGAACAGGCTTGCCGCGCCGCCCGAGAGAGTCCCCGAGAAGGAGAAGGTCCGCTGATGTCGCGGCTTGCCCAGACATTTGCGCGCATGCGGCATGACGGCCGCGGCGGGCTCATCACCTACCTGACCGCAGGCGATCCTGACGCCGAGCGTTCGACAGCACTCCTCGTGGCCGTCGCCCGGGCCGGGGCGGACGTGCTCGAGGTGGGCGTGCCATTCTCGGACCCGCTGGCGGACGGTCCGGTGATTCAACGGGCCAGCGAACGAGCGCTCGCCGGCGGGATGTCCCTCCGCGGCGCGCTCGAGGTCGTGCGCCGCGTGCGCGCCGCGGTGGACACGCCGATCGTTCTCTTTACCTACGCCAACCCTGTCGTGCGCATGGACCCGACCGTGTTCGCGCAAACCGCGGCCGATGCCGGCGTCGACGGCGTGCTCATCCTCGACTATCCGGTCGAGGAGGCCGAGCCGCTTCGAGCGCCGCTGCATGACGCCGGACTGGATCCGATCTTCCTGATCAGCCCGACGACGAGCGAGGATCGGATTCGGAAGTCGGCCGCGCTCGGCGCCGGATTCCTCTATGTGATCTCTCGCCTTGGCGTCACCGGCGTCGCGGGATCGGCTGCCCGACGGCGTCGGCCGGCTGATGGCGCGCGTGCGCAGCCTGCGCGGACCTGCCCGTGGCGCTCGGATTCGGAATCGCGCAGCCCGAACAGGTCGCGGAGGCCTGCCGTGTCGCCGATGCAGCGGTCGTCGGAAGTGCCCTGGTCAACGTGGTAGCAGAACACGCCGCCTCGTCAACGGAGTGCGAGCATGCGAGTGAGTATGTGCGGTGGCTGAAGAGCGGTCTGTAGACGTGCTCGACGAGCTGCGTCGGAAGATCGACGGGCTCGATGAAGCGCTCGTGCGCCTCCTCAACACGCGCGCCGCCTGCGCGCTCGAGATCGGCCGCGTCAAGAAGAAGTCGGGGCTGGCGATCTATCAGCCGTCGCGGGAGGCCGAAGTGCTCGGCCACGTCCAGCAGCATCAACCTGGCCCTCTCGACGACGGCGCCGTGCGGCGGTTGTTCGAGCGCATCATCGATGAAGCGAGGCGCCTCGAGCGCATCGCGGAAGGAGATTGGCCGGGTGGACCCGGACGGACCCGGTAGACAAGTAGCGGCGCGTCATGTTGTCACGGAAGCGGTCGTCCAATGGGGGCCGACCCGCAAGGCTCTTGAAGCAATCGAGGATCTTATGGTTGTGGTGATGAAGGAACGCGCGAACGACGAACAGGTCCAGCGCGTGATTGCGCAGCTGGTGGAGATGGGGTTCGACGTGCACCGATCGACCGGCGCGCTCAAGACCGTCATCGGCGCGGTCGGCGGCAACCGGCAGTTCGATCCGGCGCCTGATCGAGGTCATGGAGGGTGTCCAGGAGGTGCACCGGATCACCGAGCCCTACAAGCTGGCCAGCCGGACCTTCAGGCCCGAGAACACGGTCATCACGATCGGCGATCTGCGGATCGGCGGCGACGAGGTCATCGTCATGGCCGGGCCCGTGCTCGGCCGAGACCGAGGAGCAGGTCGAGACGACCGCGGCGGCCGTCAAGAACGCCGGCGCGAAGGTCCTGCGCGGCGGCGCATTCAAGCCCCGCAGCTCGCCTTACAGCTTTCAGGGCCTCGGCGAAGAGGGCCTGCAGATGCTGCGCGGCGCGTCCGATCGGCACAACCTGAAGCTCGTGTCCGAGGTGATGGACATCAGCCAGCTCGAGCTCATCGAGAAATACGCGGACATCCTGCAGGTGGGTGCGCGCAACATGCAGAACTACACGCTGCTGCGCGAGCTGGGCCACGCGAAGACGCCGGTGCTCTTGAAGCGCGGGATCTCGGCGACGATCGAGGAGTGGCTGCTCTCGGCCGAGTACATCCTCGCCGGCGGCAACATGAACGTCATGCTGTGCGAGCGCGGGATCCGCACGTTCGAGAGCTACACGCGGAACACGCTCGACATTTCGGCGATTCCGGTCGTGCAGCAACTATCGCACCTGCCGGTGCTCGCCGATCCGAGCCACGGCACGGGCCGCCGCGACAAGGTCGACCCCATGGCGCGCGCGGCCGTGGCCGCCGGCGCGGACGGTCTGATCATCGAGGTCCACAACGACCCGGACCACGCGCTGAGCGACGGCGCGCAGTCGCTGTTCCCCGCGCAGTTCGACCGCCTGATGGCCGAGCTGCGGATCATTGCTCCCGCGATCGGCCGCAGCATCTGCCTCGAGCCGGTCAGCCGGCGTGGATGGGGCACTTAGGAGCTGGCGCTGGCAATGCTGAATGCTGAATTCTGAATGCTGAAGTGAATTCGGAATTGTTCAGAATTCTCAAATTCACTTCAGAATTCACTTCAGAATTCAGATTCAGCATTCAGAATTGCATGTTTCACAAAGTCGCCGTCGTCGGCTTCGGGCTCATCGGGGGATCGGTCGCGCTCGCGCTGCGGGGGGCGTGGCCGGCGTGCCGTATCGTGGCGATCGATCGTGCGGCGGTCGTCGACGCAGCGCTGCGCCTGCAGGCTGCTGATGCCGGGGGAGACGACCTCACCCTCGCGGAGGCGGCCGATCTCATCCTGCTGGCCGCTCCCGTTCGGCAGAATATCAGCGTCTTGCGCGATCTGGAGACGTGCGTCCGCGGGGACGCGATCGTCACCGATGTCGGGAGTACAAAGCACGCCGTGGTCGAAGCGGCGCGTCAGCTGCCCCAACGCCTGCGATTCGTCGGCGGCCATCCGCTCGCCGGCGCCGCCACTGGCGGCATCGAGACCGCGCGCCCTGATCTCTTCCGCGGCCGGCCCTGGATTCTGACGCCCAGCGATGGGAATCGCGGCGCGGAAGAAGTCGAGCGCGTGAGCAACCTGGCGTCCGCCGTCGGTGCGCTCCCCAGACTCATGGATCCGATTGCGCACGACCGTCTGATGGCCTACCTGAGCCACCTTCCGCAGCTCACCGTCAGCGCGTTGATGCAGGTCGTCGGGGAGCGGGTCGGCCGCGAGGGGCTGAGTCTTGCCGGAACTGGACTGCGGGACACCACCCGGCTGGCCTCGAGCCCCGCGGTCACCTGGCGTGACGTCACCGCCACGAACGTCGACGCGCTCAGCGTGGCCCTCGACGATCTGATCGCGGCCTTGCAACGGCTCAAGGCCGACCTGACCGCCGGTCAGGAACTGCAGCACGTGTTCGACGCCGCCGCAGCGTGGAAGGGGACGCTCGACGATTCCGAGGCGGAATGATGAGCCCGGACAACGTCATCGCCACCCGCACCTACCTCGAGATGACCGACTCGCGCGCGCTCCGCGCCGGGAGGGTGCGTGACGTCGACGCACGAATCGCCCGCCACGATCATTGCGAGCCCGGGTTCTGGCGCTACTTGTATTCGACCGTGGGCGAGGCCTACCGATGGGTGGACCGGCTGCCGTGGACAGATGATGAGATCCGGCGCTACCTCTCGGACCCCGCCGTCTCCCTCTGGGTCATGACCGTCGGCGACGCGGTGGCCGGCTACTTCGAACTGCGCCGCGAGGACGAGAAGAGCACCGAGATCGTGTACTTCGGACTCTTCCCCGAGTTCACCGGACGCGGCCTCGGCGGATTCCTGCTGACCGAAGCCGTCGAGCGCGCCTGGGCATCCGGCGCACGCCGAGTGTGGCTGCACACCTGCAGCTTCGATCACCCATTCGCGATTCAGAACTATCTCGATCGCGGGTTCATCGTGTTCAAGACAGAGCAGTACACTGCTACCCGCCCTGTCATCGAGAGCAAACACGGATGACACGGGACGCGGATCATATCGAGAGCCCGCTGTGGACGCCGTCGCCTGACCGCGTCGCTCGCACCAGGATGACGGCGTTCATGCGGGCAGTCGAGTCCCGCTTCGACGTTCCCATCGGCGACTACGCGACCCTCTACGACTTTTCCATCTCTCGCCCTGAGGACTTCTGGCGCCTCATGTGGAAGTTTGGCACCGTGCGCGGCACGATGGGCGAGCGCGTCGTCAGCGATCTGGATCGAATGCCGGGCGCGGCGTTCTTTCCGGATGCCACGCTGAACTTCGCGGAAAACCTGCTCGCGGACCGTGGCGACGGCGTCGCGGTGATCTTCAAAGGCGAAGGGCGGCCGATTCGCACCATGACGTTTGCGGAGCTCTATCACGGCGTCGCTCTGTTCGCGGCGGCGCTACGGAGAGAGGGCATCCGGCCCGGCGATCGTGTCGCCGGATACGTGCCGAATGTGCCGGAGGCGATCGTCGCAGCGCTCGCCGCGGCGGCGGTGGGCGCGGTCTGGTCCGCCTGCTCGCCTGACTTCGGCGCGCAGGGGGTACTCGATCGATTCGCGCAGATTGAACCGAAAATCCTGGTGGCTGCTGACGCGTATCCTACGGCGGCAAGACCCACGACTGTTCGGCACGGATTGCAGAGGTGGTGCGCGCGCTGCCGTCGGTGCGGCGGACAGTTCTGATTCCTTACCTGGGTGCCGCCGGCACAGCTGAGATCCGGAACGTCGTCGGCTGGGACGCGTTCGTGTCCTCGCCGTCCGGCGGACTTCTGCAGTTCGAGCCGCTGCCCTTCAACCATCCCCTCTACATCCTCTACTCGTCGGGCACCACCGGCGTTCCGAAGTGCATCGTCCATGGCGCCGGCGGCACGCTCATCCAGCACCTCAAGGAGCATCAGCTCCACTGCGACATCGGCGCGGGTGATCGCGTCTTCTACTTCACGACATGCGGCTGGATGATGTGGAACTGGCTCGTCTCTGCGCTGGCCTCGGGCGCGACGCTGGTCCTGTACGACGGCTCGCCGTTCTATCCGGACGGGAATGTGCTTTTCGATCTGGCCGACGAGACCGGTATGACGTTGTTCGGCACGTCGGCCAAGTTCATCGATGCGGTGGCGAAGGCGGGCCTCGTGCCGAAGACGTCGCATCGGCTGGAGACCGTGCGCACGATCACGTCAACAGGGTCGCCACTGGCACCGGAAGGGTTCGATTTCGTGTACAGAACGTCAAACACGAGGTCCATCTCGCTTCCATTTCCGGAGGAACGGACATCGTCGGACTCTTTGCCGGCGGGAATCCCAACGGAGCGGTCTGGCGCGGCGAGATACAAGCGCGGACACTCGGGATGAAAGTCGAGGTGTTCGACGAGGCTGGCCGCTCTGTTCGCCGTCAGAAAGGCGAGCTCGTCTGCACGATGCCGTTTCCCTCGATGCCCGTGGGTTTCTGGAACGACGCGGACGGGAGCAAGTATCGCGCAGCGTACTTCGAGCGTTTTCCAGGCATCTGGTGTCATGGCGACTACGTCGAGCTGACCGGACACGACGGTTTGATCATCTACGGACGGTCGGACGCCGTGCTCAATCCCGGCGGCGTGCGCATCGGCACGTCGGAAATCTACCGGCAGGTCGAGCAACTCGACGAGGTCGTCGAGAGCCTCGTGATTGGGCAGCGCTGGGATGGGGACGAACGGGTGGTGCTCTTCGTGCGGCTGCGGGACGGGTTGACGCTCGGGCCGGACCTCGAGGCGCGGATCCGTCGGCGTATCCGCGACAACTCTTCGCCCCGTCACGTCCCTGCGCGCATCGTGCAGGTCACCGACATCCCCCGGACCAAGAGCGGGAAGCTCGTCGAACTGGCGGTCCGCGATGTCGTGCACGGCCGCGACGTCCGGAACAGGGACGCGCTGGCCAACCCCGAAGCGCTGGACCAGTTCCAAAACAGACCCGAACTGGCGTCCTGACCGCAAGAGCCGGCTCTATGGTACAAGTCGCGATTTTCATGCGACTGACTCGGCGATCGGAAATCCGAACGATGACGATCTGGTCGCATGTGATCGCGAGGTGGCGACCAGATCGCTGCGATGACGTCGTCAATGAGCGTGCACAACACGCGTGATCATCGCGCCGAGCGCCACAGCGCGGCCCTGGAGGCTGCGCGGCGTGCCGACACCGAAGAGCGTCCGCATCCAGAGACCGAGATTGAACGCGCCGGCATGAACGAACAATCGTTTGAGCACGTTCTCGTGCCCGCGCACGTGCGCTCGTCGGAGCCCACCGGTCTCGTACAGATGCGCACACGGTCGCTCGAGCAATTCGCCGCGTCTGCGGAGCAGTCGTTTCCACGAGTCCCGCGGATGCGCCGGCGATTCGCGTAGACCGCGTCGCGTTCAGCGTCCTGGTCCGTCCACGACTGCGGTCCGCGATCGGGTTCGCTGATGTACGTGCGAATCGGCGAGCGTCTCGAGGTCGTGCACCGTGGTGCGACTGTGATACCCCTTGTCGGCGACGACCTCCTCGATCACGGCGACGGCATCATCGGTGACCGCGGCCACGGCTTCGAGTTGCTCGGCGGCCTCGGGCAGCGTCTCCTGAATCGTCGCCGTGTCGCCCTCGTCCGCCCTTGCACCGTGACGCCGACGATCGCGCCCGTCTCGAGATCGATCGCATGCTCGGCCTTGTGCGCGAGATGCGTCCGGCCGTCCTTCATCTTCGTGATCTTGGCGTCGGGATCGTGCGGATGGGTCCAGTCGTCATTCGAGCCCTTCTTCTTCCGCTTCCGATCGATTCGCGCCAAGTCGGCGCGCGTCGGCGTCCCGATGCCCGGAGGCCTTGGCGAGCTTCGTCAGAAACTCCTCATAGCTCTCGCCGCTATCGCGTCGCACGATGCTCCGCAACGCCGCGTTCGCTTCGAGCGTGGTGGCGTCGACGCCGATCGTCTTGCCTTTGACCAAGCCGGCCGTACTGAGACACTGCAGGATCCACGTAAACACGGCCCGATGCGTTTCGAGCGCGATGAGCCGCCGTGTCCGCGAAATCGTCGAGTGGTCCGGCGGCGCCTGGTCCAGCCCGATGCCCAGGAAATCGCGCAACGCCAACGAATCCGCTGCGCGCCAGGCGATGCCGCGCTCGGCGTCGATGCCCTCGAAATAGCCGATCAGCAGCAACCGGAAATAGATCCCCGGCGGCAGGCCCGGCCGGCCCATCGTCTCCGCATAAAAAGCGAGCGCACTGCGCTTCGACGAAATCGTCGAAGCCGTGCTCGCGCAGCAGCTGATTCAAGCGCGCGTAGAACGGATGGCTGGCGGCCGTCGGCAGGTCCGTCGTTGGGACCCACATCGTCGGTTGTCGATCGCGTTTGCGCTTGCCCATCGCCATGGGCGAAGTGTAGTACCAGATGTCGATCGTGTCGATCGCTTAGACGCGAAACTGGAGGCTGTCATCCAATCACGCTCACGCAGCAGACCGCTCTGATCACAGGTGCATCACGTGGTATTGGCCGCGGAATCGCGCTGCAGCTCGCTGAGCAGGGGGTCAAAAGATTTGCAATCAACTACAAGGAGAACGACGCAGCCGCCGAAGACACCGCTCGCCTCCTCAAAGAGCGCGGTGCGGCGCCACTGATAATCAAGGCGGATGTTGGTAAGGTTGCGGACATCCAGCGCATGTTCGAGACCATCAAGTCCCAATTGGCGGCCTGGACATCTTCGGCTCCAACGCCAGGGCTACGCTCGCCACAGGCTTCTACGCGGAACCAATGGAGATCCCGCTGGAGGCATGGCAGGCGACTTTTGACACTCAGGCTACAGAGTTCCTGGTCGCGGTCCGCGCAGCGGTGCCGATGATGGGCAAGAACGGCCGGATCATCGCCATCACCGATGCGCCCGGCGGGCAAACTGGCAGGGGTTGTGAATACTGGCGCTTGTTCGTCTACAAGGTGGTTGGCATGGTCGCAGTCCCACTGCGACGAGCGCTGCTCGACTCGCGGTCGCTCGCGCCGCCGCATCGCGCGGCGTGACATCATCCTGCGCGCCGAGCGCGACACGCGTCGTGCGGCGCGCGGTGTGCAGATCACCGTCTGCAAGTGGCGCGTTGGCACGCAGCCTGGACGCCGCACGACGCGCCGGCCGGCGCCGCGCCGGTGACGACGCAAGTGGCGGTATCTGCTACGCCGGCGACCGCGAGGCGAGACACTGGGCAGCGCGCAGGCGCGAGCGCTTGGGGCGCCGCGATGGAGCGATCTGCCGCCTTGCAGCAGCGCATCGCACGAGACGCAAGTCGCTCTCGCTGACGACAGTGCGGGTCATCTCGCGGCATGCAGCCGCGCCGCGCCCCTGGCCGATCCCAGCAGCGCTGGACCGCCGCACCGTGGCCGGCGCCCGGGCCAGCGAGCGCGCCGCCGCTCCGGCGCCTGGGACCCCCGGCGCCCAGCAAGACCAGCGAGACCGCACCCACGGCCGCCGACGAATCCGGCAGTCGCGCGGCGACGCGGCGGTGCCGCGACCCCGACGTGCGATGACGGACAACGACGGCCCCACACCCCGACGCACTGGGCCAACGGCGCGCTCACGTCCACTTCACGCCACTACGTATCGTGGCTAATCGTCGGCGCTGGTTCGCCGAGCTCACCAAAAACAACTCCGGCGCGGTGCACCGCAGCGTCGCCCACTGAACGCGCATCGAGACAGCAAGGCACCCTTTTGGAAGACGCGACGAATGCACATCGCGCTGCTAACGACGACTTCACCGGCGAGGCTCTTTAGACGTCGCGACCGAGCAGGCGCCCAATCCTGTGCCGAGGCAGTCCCTGCTGGACACAAAAATCAGCGATGTGGCGGTGCCGTTCTACACCGGAGCAGCCCGCGTGCGACGTACCCGGATGCCGAAGCTGACGGACCCACTCCTGAACTTCGAGTACGCCCGGCGCCCGTCCCTCATCGGACAGTTTGAGTACCAGTGGCCCCTAGGGGACAATAGGCTCGTGCGTCGCTCCTGTCCGAGACCCGCAGAGAGAACGCAAATCGGGAGCAGACGCAAACGAACTAGGCTGTCCAGTGGGACTGGTGGGGAAGCCGAGCGCTCCTGCCATGTCCCCGCCGAACCCCTAGAATGCCCGCGGGAGTCATGTATCGCTGGCAGCTGATACGTCGCATTCTCCGAGCCGCGCTGGCACGCGAGGGGCGCGAGCGGACCGCATTTCTGGCCCACGCCTGCGCCGGCGACGATGAGCTCCGGCATCAGGTCGACGAGCTCCTGGAGGACCAGGGCAGCGCGACGCGCTTCCCGGAAGCACTGTCGGTCGAGAAGGTCCCGGCCACGTTCTCCGAAACAGCGCCGCGGCCATCCATTGGTCAGCGGTTTGCCCACTACCGAATCGTCGACAAGCTCGGCGCGGGCGGCATGGGGGAGGTCTATCGCGCGCATGACGAGCAGCTCGATCGCGATGTCGCGATCAAGCTGCTCCCGGCTGCCAGCTTCGCCGACCCGACCGCACGGGCGCGCCTGCTGCGCGAGGCGCGCGCTGCCGCCGCGCTCAACCATCCGCACATCTGCACCATTCATGAAGTCGGCGAGGCAGACGGGCACACCTACATCGCCATGGAGCTCGTCGAGGGGCAGCCGCTCAGCGCGCGGCTCGAAGCGGGCGCGCTACCCCTCGAGGAGATGGTGCGCTACGGTCTGCAACTCGCGGAAGCGCTGACTCACGCGCACGAGCGCGGCGTGCTGCACCGCGACCTGAAGAGCGCCAACATCATCATCACGCCCGAAGGGCGCTTGAAAGTTCTGGACTTTGGTCTGGCGACGCGCTTCACCGCGGAAGCTCTGACCGCGGTGGCGACTCAATCGCACGTCACCCTGACGGAACCGGGCGTGTTGATGGGGACGCTGGCCTACATGGCACCCGAGCAGTTGCGCAGCCAGGTCGCTGATCTCCGCAGCGATGTCTGGGCCTTCGGCGTAGTGCTCTACGAGATGATGAGCGGCGCACATCCATTCCGGGCGAGCAGTTCCGCTGATACGGTGTCCATCATACTGACCAAGGATCCGCCGCCTCTTGAACGGGCAGCACCGGCCGAGCTCCAGCGCATCGTCGGCAAGTGCCTCGAGAAGGACCGCGAGCGCCGATATCAGACGATGCGCGATCTCTTGATCGATTTGGAGAATGCACATCGATTCTCGGCCAAGGACGCATGGCGTGGTTACGCGGCTGGGGGAACGGCGGGGGCATCCCTCAAGGCGGCACCCCTGCCGATTCCGAGAACGCCGCTCGTCGGCCGCGACCGCGAGCGGATGGCGGCCCGGTCGCTTCTCCTGCGGCCGGAGGTGCGGCTGGTCACCTTTACGGGGACCGGCGGCACAGGCAAGACGCGTCTGGCGCTACAGGTGGCGGCCGAGCTGGCGCCGGAGTTTTCAGGACGCGTGTACTTCGTGGTTCTGGCTTCCATCACCGACGCCGCGCTCGTCATGCCAACCGTGGCACAGGCCCTCGGACTGCGCGAGATCGCGAATCGCGATCCGATGGAGGTGCTGAAAGACGCGCTGGTCGCGTCCCCCGAGCCGGTGCTGCTCGTGCTCGACAACTTCGAGCAGGTCCTCGATGCCGCGTCTCTGCTGACGCACCTGTTGGACGGTTGTGCCAACCTGAAGATCCTCGTCACGAGCCGCGCCCTGCTTCGCGTCTACGGCGAGTACGACTTCGAAGTTCCGCCACTCGTCGCGCCGCCCCGAACCGCGCGCTTTTCGCTCGCGGACCTTTCACGTAACCCCGCTGTGGCGCTGTTCGTCCAGCGCGTCACAGCCGTGAAGCCAGACTTCGCGCTCACGCCTGAGAACGCTGCGGCGGTAGCGGAGATCTGCGCGAGGCTGGATGGCCTTCCGCTGGCGATTGAGCTGGCCGCAGCCCGCGTGCGGATGCTCACGCCATCGGCGGTGCTGCAACGACTCGCAAGCAGGTTCGAGCTGCTGACTGGCGGGGCACGAGATCTGCCTGCACGGCAGCAAACGCTGCGCGCGACTGTGGACTGGAGTCACGGACTGCTCGCACCCGAGGAGCTGAAGCTCTTTCGGCGTCTTTCGGTGTTCGTCAATGGGTGCACGCTCGAAGCGGTCGAAGCGGTCTGCCTCGCACAGCAGGATCTGAACGTAGACCTCCTTGATGCGATGCAGTCGCTCGTGGACCAGAGCCTTGTGCAACAGGTGCATCGGCCAGATCAGGAACCTCGGTTTGCGATGCTCGAAATCGTACGCGAGTACGGACTCGAGCGACTGGCCGCCAGCACGGATGCGGCGCTCACGCGCCGCGCCCACGCCGCCTATTGTCTGGTGCTGGCCGAGGAAGGAGCAGGCGATCTAGCGCCGCAGGATCTCGAGCGCTGGCTCGCCCGCTGCGAGCTGGACTTGGACAACTTCCGCGCGGCTCTCGAATGGGCGGCCACAGACGGAGGGATCGAGTGGGGCCTTCGGCTCGGTACCGCGCTCAGCTATTTCTGGCGGGCACGCGGCCGAGCCACCGAGGGGCGAGAGCGGCTGGGCACGCTGCTTCGACTGCCCGGACCAGTCTCTCCGAAGACACGGATGCGTGCCCTGAAGGCCGCGGGAGATTTCGCTGTTTTCCAGGCCGACATTCCCTCAGCACGCCCGCTCTTCGAAGAGAGCCTGGCCTTGGGCCGCAATTTCGGCGATGCGGCGAGTGTCGTGCAGGCTTTGAACGCGCTGGCGTACGTCGTCCGCAGCAGCGGGGAAGTTGGACGCGCCCGGAAACTCTTCGAGGAATGCGTCGACCTCGTGCAACAGACCGCCGACGAGCGGGCAGTCGTGCGAGCGTTGATCAACCTGGGACAGCACGCTCTTCGGTACGAGCATGATCCAGAGGCCGCCGGCGCGGTGTACGACCGGGCCCTTGCCGCCGCAGAGCGGCTGCACGATCGGCAGGCCATCGCCATGTGCTTCAGTCATCTGGGAGACGTCGCCAGGGCCCGGAGCGACTTCCGCGGAGCTCGCGGTCTGTATGAGCGCGCGCTCGCGGCGTTCGGAGATCTGGGCGATCGCCGCGCCATCCTGTGGACACTGGTCGACCTTGGCGATCTGTTCGCCGATCAAGGCGAGCATGATGGGGCCCACCGGCGGTTTGCCCAGGCGCTCGGCGTGGCTCGGGAGATCGAGGACGACTCCGGGGTCGCCCTGGCACTGAGTGCCGCCGCACGGTCGGCCGCCCGACGTGGCCTGGCGACGCGTGCCTTGAGGCTGGCTGGTGCAGCTGACGCAATCCACCTTGCGCTCCGAACACAGCCGCGTCACTTGGAGGCTGCGCAGATGGCGCGCGATCTTGAACCGGCGCGTCAGGCCCTCGGCCCGGCGGCCGGAACGACCGAGCAGGAAGGTCGCGAGATGAGCCGTGAAGACGCCATCGAGTACGCGTTACGCGAGGAGGCTGAGTAGAGAGGATGCTCGAGAATCCGCCTACCCGCGATAATTGACCGGATCGAGCAGGCGGCGGACGGCAGAAACGCGATTACATGGAAAGCCGCCCAGCCTCGCGTGCTCTCGCACCGTCTCTTCATCGGGAGCCAGATAGACGCAGTAAACCTTGTCATCGGTGACGTAGCTGTGGAGCCATTGGATCTTCGGACCCAACCCGTCGAGGACCTCGATCGACTTGAGGGCAATCTCGCGGAGCTGCGCCTCCGTCAGCTGTCCTGCCCCGGGCACTTCACGCTCGATGACGTACTGCGGCACGGCGTCACCTGGCCTAGAGGTACTTGATCAGCCCTGCAAAGAGTTCCGGCTTCATCGCAATGAACATCGCGAGCATGAGGCCGATGGCCAAACCCATGATCGTGCCAGCAGCTACTCCGCGCACAAGCACCCTTTGTTCGCCGTTTGTCATTTCACACCTCCAAAGGCTTCCGCTACCGTACCACAACCGCAGGTAGTACGCGCCGGCGGATCTGTCGATTCCCTATGGTGCGTTTTTCAGCAACCTAGGGTTTTCGCTCCGGGTCTCGGGCCTCGGGCCTCTGGTCTCTGACCTCCGGCCTCCGCTCAGATCAGCCCGCGTCGCGCGAGACTCTGCATCAGCGCGATCGCACCGAACGTCCACGGCGCGATCTTGTCGGTGCGGTTCACGCGGTTCACGAGCGCCCCGAGCCGCGGTGTCGTGACGGTGACGATGTCGCCGACGACGTGGGTGAAGCCCTTGCCGGGGGCGAACCGATCGAGCGTCGGCGCGAACATGGTACCGAGGAACAGCACCAGCCCGTCCGGGTATTGATGATTCGGACCGATGGTGTGCTCGACGATCTCGAGCGGATCGCGGCTGATCTGCGACATCGAGCTCCGACCCGTAAAGGCGAACCCGTCGGGGCCCTGCATGTGAAGCGCCAGATCGCACTGCCGGACATGGTCCATGCTGAAATGCTCGTCGAAGAGTCGGATGAACGGACCGATGGCGCAGGAGGCGTTGTTGTCTTTCGCCTTGCCCAGCAGGAGCGCGCTGCGGCCCTCGAAGTCGCGGAGGTTGACGTCGTTGCCAAGGGTCGCGCCCACCACGTGGCCGGTGTGGCTCACCGCCAGCACGATCTCCGGTTCCGGGTTGTTCCATTCCGACTTCGGGTGGATGCCGACGTCTGCGCCGGTGCCGACAGCGGACATGGGCTGACCCTTGGAGAAAATCTCCGCGTCGGGACCGATGCCGACCTCGAGATATTGGGACCACACGCCCTGCGCAATCAGCACGTCCTTCAGCCTGCGGGCCTCGTCAGAGCCCGGCCGGACCTGCTGCAGGTTCGTGCCGATGACGGCCGTGATCGACGCGCGGAGCCCCACGGCTCTTTCCGGATCGCCTCGTGCCTGCTCTTCGATGACCCGCTCGAGGAGGCTCGCCACGAAGGTGACACCGCTCGCCTTGATTGCCTGGAGGTCGCAGGGCGCGAGAAACCACGGCGCGTCGCCACGGCGGCCGTCCGGAGCCGAGTTCGCGAGGACTTCGAGGAACGGCGCGATCCGCGTCAGCGGGCCTGCACGGCGAATCGACGCGACGGGATCGCCGAGGTTGAGAAGCTGACTCGCCGTCGCCGCGACGGGTGAGAGATCGTGCACGTAGCCATCGTGAACGCGCACGAGCGTCGGGCCTTCCACTTGCGGCCACCAGATCCGGCCGATGAGCTCCGCCTGTTCGTGATCTTCCGGAAGGCATTTCCCGGGGATCAACCAGTCCGTCATGGGTTCCTTCATTCTTCGAGAGCCCTCCTGCCGGCCGCGAGTACCTTGACGATGGCGTCCACGTCGAAGACGCTGCCGCCCCATGTCCCCCCGCTGACGTCCTGCAGGGCTGCCCAGAGCCGCGTGTCGTCGGGAAGCGCAGGATCCGGCGCGAGGTCGGGTCTGGCGGATCGGCTCTCGAGCACACGGGCTCCCGCGGCGGCACCGGCGAGCACTCCATGTTCGCCGACGAGATCCACCGAGCCCTCGAGCTTCACGCGATCGACCACGATCTGAATCAGATCGCCATCGAGGAGCTTGCCGATCGGACCGCCGGCCAGCGCTTCGGGCGAGACGTGCCCGATGCACGCGCCCGTTGACACGCCGCTGAACCGCGCGTCGGTGAGGATGGCGACGTGCTTGCCGAACGGCAGATATCGAAGCGCCGAGGTGAGCTGATACGTTTCCTCCATCCCCGCGCCCATCGGTCCCCGACAGACGAGCACCAGGACGTCACCAGCCTGGATCCTGCCCTCCCTGATCGCCGCCATCGCCGATGGCTCGGTGGAGAAGACCTTCGCCGGACCGGTGAAGCGGTACACGCCGTCGGCCGAGAGCACCGACGGATCGATTGCCGTACTCTTGATCACTGCTCCATCGGGTGCGAGGTTGCCCGTGGGGAAGCACACCGTCGACGTCAACCCGCGCGCCGCCGCGAGCGCCGGCGCCATGATCACGTCGTCCGGATCGACGCCGTCGCGGGCCTGAAGCCCGGCGCGAAGCGCGGCGCGGCGATCGGAGGCTTCCCAGTCGTCGAGCTGCTCGCCGAGCGTGACGCCGCTGACCGTCAGCACGCCGGTGTCCAGGAGGCCGGCGCGGCGAAGGTGCAGCATCACTTCGGGTACGCCACCGGCCAGGAAGACCTGAATCGTCGGATGGTGGCGGGGTCCGTTCGGAAGTGCGTCGACAATGCGTGGCACGCGGCGGTTGACGTCGGTCCACTCTCGCGCGGTCGGGCGCCGCAGGCCTGCCGCGTGCGCGATCGCGGGCAGGTGCAGGATGAGGTTGGTCGAACCGCCAAACGCAGCATGCGTCACCATCGCGTTCTGGATCGCCGCGTCGGTCAGGACGTCTTTCATGGTGACGCCTCTCTGCTCGAGCGCCATCAGCGCCCGGGCGGATCGGCGCGCCATGTCGAGCCAGATCGGGTGGCCCGAGGGTGCGAGCGCAGAGTGCCCCAGCGACAGGCCGAGCGCCTCACCGATCACCTGCGCGGTCGCGGCCGTGCCGAGGAACTGGCAGCCGCCGCCGGGAGACGCACACGCGCGGCACCCGAGCTCGGACGCCTGCTCGAGCGAGAGCTCGCCGTGGACGAACCGCACGCCGATCGTCTGCACGCGCCCGGCGTCGTCTCCCTCGAGGGGGAGAAGCGTCACGCCCCCGGGCACGAGCACACACGGGAGATCGTGGCTGCCTGCGAGCGCCATCATCATGGCGGGCAGCCCCTTGTCGCACGTGGCGACGCCGAGGACGCCGCGACGGGTGGGGAGCGATCGAATCAGGCGGCGGAAGATGGTGGCGGCGTCGTTTCGATAGGCCAGGCTGTCGAACATGGCCGGCGTGCCCTGCGAACGGCCATCGCAGGGATCGGTGCACGCGGCCGCGAAGGGGACGGCGCCCGCGCCCTTGAACTCGTGCGCCGCGGCCTCCATGAGCAGGCCGACTTCCCAGTGCCCGGTGTGGTAGCCGAGAGCGATCGGCGTTCCGTCCGGCGCACGGATGCCCCCGTGCGTCGACAGGATGAGGAACTCTTTTCCGCCGATGGCGGACGGCTCCCATCCCATGCCGGCATTCTGTGTCCAGCCGAAGACGTCTCCCGAGGGGCGTGACCGCAGCATCTCTTCCGTGAGCGGGAGAGAGCCCACCGGGCCAGCGACGTGTGTGGCGACGTCAAGGAGCGACGGGTCTTTGACATCGAACTGATTGGAACTCACAGTGGTTGAACCAGTTGAACCAAAAGGTGCCAGCCACCTTTCGGGGAAAGGTGCCAGCCACCTTCCGGAGAAAGTGCCAGCCGCCGCCTTCCGGAGAAAGTGCCAGCCACCGCCACCATGGCGGCGGGAGCGTGGGGAGTATATCGCTCTCGAACTCCACACGGTTTCGTGGTACGCTTCGCCCGCGATCTTGTTCGAGTCGCAAACAATACAATACTGTCAGATGTCATGCGATTCCACGCCGACGCGCGTATTCTCTGCACGGCGCTGACCCGGGCGCTTCTCGGCCGATGAGGAAGGAAGGTTCATGCGACCCGAACAGTGGGACACGTTCAAGCGTGCGGCTCGTCTCGAAAAACTCGACAAGATTCCGATGGCGTTGATTGTCGACAGTCCGTGGATCCCCGGGTACTCGGGATCAAGCACATGGACTACTACCTCGATCCGGAGCTCTGGTTCCAGTCCAACCTGAAGATCATGCGGGAGTACCCCGACATCATCATGGTCCCGTCGTGGTGGATGGAATACGGGATGGCGGCCGAGCCATCGGTACTCGGCGCCAAGATCAAGTTCTGGCAGGACAACACGCCGAGCGAGTATCACACCCTCTATCGTCTCGAAGACATCGACCAGTTCCCCGAGTACGAAGTGGAGGCCGACGCCTTCGCGGCGATGACACTCCATCGGATCGGGATGCACAGGCAGCGCATCCTCGACCAGGGCTACATCCTCCCGATGGTGACATCGCGCGGGCCCTTGTGCACCGCGGGCTTCGTTCGCAGCACCACAAACCTGATGATCGAGCTCGTCGAGAACCCGGAAGGGTGCCACAAATTGATCGACCTGTGCACGCGCGTCATCATCGACTGGCTCAAAGCACAGCACAAGGTCATGGGCGACACCGTCGAGAGCATCTTCATCCTCGACGACATCGTGGGCTTCATCAACGAAGAGCACTACCTGGAGTTTGCCCATCCCTATCTGAAGCGCATTTGCGACGCCTTTCCCGATGACTGGGTGAAGGTCTATCACAACGATGCGGAAGTCGACGCCTGCCTCGATCATCTGCCGGACGCGGGCTTCAACGTCCTCAACTGGGGCAAGCAGAAGGACATCCGCGAGGTGAAGGCCCGGGTCGGGAAACGGATGTGCCTGATGGGCAACGTCAACCCGCTCGAGATCGCCGTGCGCGGCACGCCCGAGGAGGTTCGCGCCGCCACGCTCGACGTGCTGGAAGGCTCAGGCGGGGAAGGGATCATCCTCTCTGTCGGCGGCGGCGTGAGTCCGGGCATGCCCGGCGAGAACGTGCGGGCCATGCTCGAAGCGCTCGAGACCTTCAACGAGCGCTCATGATCCGCGGCAGGATACGAGGTCTCAGGTGGTGGATGATCAGCCTGCTGATGGCAGGCGCGATCATCAACTACCTCACGCGCAGCACGCTGGCGGTTGCGGCGCCGACCGTCCTCGCGGATCTGCAGATCAGCACCCAGCAGTATTCGTGGATCCTTGGCGCCTTCCAGGGCGCCATCATGCTGCAGCCGATCTGCGGCTACGTGCTCGACGTCATCGGCCTGAAGCGCGGGTTTGCCATCTTCGCCATCGCGTGGTCGATCATCAGCATGGCCCATGGGTTGGCCGGCAGCTGGACGGCGCTGTTCTGGCTGCGCGGATTCCTCGGGCTGGCCGAGGGGTCGGCCAATCCCGCAGGAATGAAGGCCACGTCCGAATGGTTCCCGGCGCAGGAACGCGGCCTTGCCGGTGGCGTCTTCAACATCGGCGCGTCGTTCGGCTCGATGCTCGCGCCGCCGCTGGTCGCCTGGGCGATCCTGTCGTACAACTGGCAGGCGGCGTTCGTGCTGACTGGAGCGCTCGGACTCGTGTGGGTCGTGCTGTGGCTCTGGCTCTACCAGCCGCCGGCGAAGCATCCGGCGCTTTCGGATGAGGAACGGCAGCACATCCTGTCGGGACAGGAGAAACACCTCCAGAGCGACGGCACGCGCCCGTCGATCGGCAGGATTCTCGCGCAGCGAAATTTCTGGGGGATCGCCTTGCCGCGGTTCCTCGCCGACCCGACGTGGGGCACGCTCACGTTCTGGCTCCCTCTCTACCTGACCACCGTGCGGCACTTCGACCTGAAACAGATCGCGCTCTTCGCCTGGCTGCCGTTCCTCGCCGCCGATCTGGGGTGCCTCTGCGGCGGAACGATCAGCCTCGCGCTTCAGAGGCGCTTCGGCATCAGCCTGATCAACGCCAGGCGCGGCGCCTTTACGGTCGGGGCAGGCCTGATGGTGGGCGTAGCGTTCGTCGGGTTCGTCGAGAGTCCGTACACGGCGATCGCGCTGCTCAGCCTCGCTGGCTTCGCCCACCAGACGCTCTCGGTCACCGTGATCACGATGTCGTCGGATCTGTTCAAGCGCAATGAAGTCGCCACCGTGGCCGGCATGGCAGGCACCTGCGGCAATGCCGGTGTTCTTGTCTTTTCGCTGCTCATCGGCACGCTCGTCACGAGGATCGGCTACTCGCCGTTCTTCATCGGCCTGGCGGCGCTCGATCTGCTCGGGGCCGTGCTGCTGTGGACGATCGTGCGCGAGCCGCGTCCCGACGGGCCAGTGGTCCGCCCGGCCGCATTGCCAGCGTGACCCTCGTGGCTGACACGCGCGGAATCCGCAATCCGATCCTGCCGGGCTTCAATCCGGATCCGTCGATTGTCAGGGTCGAAGATGACTACTACATCGCCACGTCGACCTTCGAATGGTTTCCGGGAGTCCAGATCCATCACTCGCGCGACCTGGTCCACTGGCGCCTCCTGACGCGTCCGCTGACGCGCCCGAGCCAGTTGAACATGCTCGGCGAGCCGGACTCCTGCGGCATCTGGGCTCCCTGCCTGACGCACGCTGACGGTCTGTTCCATCTGATCTACACCGATGTGAAGCGCTACGGCCGGACGTCTCAGGCCGGTGCCGCGGGCGCCTCGCTTCGCGACTTCCACAACTACCTCGTCACGAGCCCTCGGATCGACGGTGACTGGTCGGATCCGATTTACCTGAACAGCAGCGGATTCGACCCCTCGCTCTTTCACGATGACGAAGGGCGGAAGTATCTCGTCAACATGCTGTGGGACCACCGGCCCGGCCAGAACCGCTTCGCGGGCATCGTCCTCCAGGAGTACTCAGCCGCGGAGCGCAAGCTGGTCGGCGAGCGCCATCTGGTTTTCAAGGGCACGGCCATCGGGTTCACCGAGGCGCCGCACCTCTACAAACGAAACGGCTACTACTACCTCATCACCGCCGAAGGCGGCACGGGCTGGGGCCACGCTGTAACGATGGCGCGTTCGCGAAGTCTGCTGGGACCGTACGAGCTGCACCCCGATACCTACATCCTGACCTCCCGCGACCGTCCGGACGTCGAGCTGCAGCGCGCGGGGCATGCCGACCTCGTCGACACGCAGGGCGGCGAGACATACATGGTCTATCTCTGCGGCCGGCCACTTCGCAACCGCGGGCGGTGCACGCTTGGGCGCGAAACGGCGATCCAGCGCATGGCCTGGTCGGCCGACGACTGGCTGCGGACGATCGACGGAAAGGGGCTCCCGTCGCTGAGCGCCGTTGCGCCGGAACTGCCACCGCACCTCTTTGCAGAAGACAAGATCCGCGAGGACTTCGATGGCCGCCAGTTGCCGCTCGTGTTTCAGTGGCTGCGCTCGCCGTGGCCCGACGAGCTCTTCAGCCTGACGGCGCGCCCCGGTCACCTGCGTCTCCATGGTCGCGAGACGCTCGGCAGCCAGTTCCGCCAGGCGCTCGTCGCGCGACGCCAGCAGTCGCACTGCTACAGCGCCGGCACCGTCGTCGAGTTCGAGCCGCAGCACTTCCAGCAGATGGCCGGACTCGTCTGCTACTACAACGGCGCGAAGTTCCACTATCTCTACATCTCGCACGACGAGGCGGTCGGCAAGCACGTACGCGTGATGACGTGCCTGCCGGACCAGGTCCAGTCCGATGTGTTCACGCCGCCCCTTGCGATTCCGGGAGGCAGGCGCGTGCGCCTCGGCGTCGAGGTGGACTACGAGCGCCTCCACTTTGGCTATCAGGTGGAGGGTGGCGACTGGCAGTGGCTGCCGCAGCAGTTCGACGCGAGCATTCTCTCCGACGAGGCCACCGCGCCGGGATTGCCGAACTTCACGGGCGCGTTCGTGGGTATGGCGTGTCAGGATCTGGCCGGGACGGCGATGCCGGCGGACTTCGACTATTTCGACTATCAGGAACGCGACTTTCGTGCCCGCATCGAAAGGCCAAACGCATGAAAACGACTCGACGGGACTTCGTGTCGACCAGTCTTGCCGGTGCCGCGGCCATGTATGCCTCCAGCGCGATGGCCCTGGATGTGACGGAGACGGTCCAGACGCCCAACGAAGATGGCTACCGGCTCTGGCTCCGATTTGCCCCGCCAGGGGACTCCGCGGCCCGGTATCGTCAAACGCTCCGGCAAGTGCTGGTCGAGGGAACCTCAGGCACCGCTCGCATCATTCGTGACGAGCTGGCAGCAGGAACGGCGGCAATGCTGGGCGCGACGATTCCGGTCGTGCCGCAAGGCGTTGTCGAGGGGGCGCTCGTGATCGGGACGCCGAAGAGCTCCGCGGCGATACGAGGTCTGGGCTGGCAGGCGGATCTCGCCAAGGCCGGGCCGGAGGGCTATCTCATTCGCGCTGCAAGAATCGGGAATCGTCCCGTCGTCGCGATTGCCTCCGACGGCGAGATGGGCGCGCTGTACGGCGCGTACCATTTTCTGCGCTTGATGCAAACGGGGCAGCCGATCGATCGACCGAACATCATGGAGCGGCCGAAGGTGCAGCTTCGTATGCTCAATCACTGGGACAACATGGACGGCTCGATCGAGCGCGGCTACGCGGGCCGATCGCTCTGGCAGTGGAATGAGCTGCCCGGGACGCTGAGCCCCAGATACGTGGACTACGCGCGCGCGAACGCTTCGATCGGGATCAACTGCACCGTCATCAACAGCGTGAACGCGAACGTGCTCATCCTCACGCCGGACTACCTCGCGAAGGTCGCCGCGCTCGCCGACCTCTGGCGTCCCTACGGTCTGCGAGTGTACTTGTCGGCTAACTTCGCGGCGCCGCTCCGCCTCGGTGGCCTGAAGACGGCCGACCCGCTCGACCCAGGCGTCGTCGCGTGGTGGAAGGCCAAGGCAGAGGACATCTACAAGCTGATTCCCGACTTCGGCGGGTTTCTCGTCAAGGCCAACTCGGAAGGGCAGCCGGGCCCGAAGGACTACGGCCGCAATCACGCCGAGGGCGCGAACTGCCTGGCCGATGCCGTCACGAGTCACGGCGGCAACGTGATCTGGCGCGCCTTCATCTACGACGAAGATGTGGATCCGGATCGCGCCAAACGCGCCTACATCGAGTTCACGAAGCTCGACGGCCAGTTCCGGCCGAATGTCCTCGTCCAGGTCAAGAACGGCGCGATCGACTTCATGCCCCGGGAGCCGTTCCATCCCCTGTTCGGTGCGTTGAACAAGACGCCCGTCGTCGCCGAAATCCAGGCGACGCAGGAGTACCTCGGCCAGGCCAGGCACCTCGTCTATCTCGGCACGATGTGGGAGGAGTTTCTCGATTCCGACACCTACGCCAAGGGTAAAGGCTCGACCGTCGGCAAGGTCATCGAGGGGGCCGTCATCCCGCAGCGCGTCACGGGCATCGTGTCGGTGCTCAACCCCGGCCTCGATCGCAACTGGTGCGGGCATCACTTCTCGCAGTCCAACTGGTACGCTTCAGGTCGCCTGGCCTGGAACCCGGAGCTCTCCGCGCAGCAGATCGCCGACGAGTGGACGCGCATGACGTTCTCGAATGACGCGAAGACCGTCGAGACGATCCGTACGCTGATGATGGGCTCGCGCGAGGCCTTCGTGAACTACACGATGCCGCTCGGCCTGCATCATCTCATTGGCGGCGATCACTACGCGCCGATGCCGCAGAACGCCAAATCGCAGCGCGCTGACTGGACCGCGACCTACTACCATCAGGCGTCGGCCGACGGCATCGGATTCGACCGGACGATGAAGGGGAACAAGGCCGTGGGGCAGTACTTTCCGCCCGTTCGCGACATGTTCGACGACGTGGCCACGTGCCCGGAAGCGCTGCTGCTGTGGTTCCACCGCTGTCCGTGGGACTACAAGCTGAAGTCAGGGAAGACGCTCTGGGACGGGCTCTGCGAGAAGTATCAGGAGGGCGCCCGGCAGGCAGCGGCGATGCAGACAACGTGGCAATCGCTCTCGGGCCAGATAGACCCGCAGCGCCACAAGGAAGTCGCAGACCGGCTGGCGATTCAGGCCGCCGACGCGGCGAAGTGGAGCGATCAGGTTCTGAGGTACTTTCAGAACTTCAGTAAGCTCCCCATCAGGTAATGCTGAATGCTGAGTGCTGAATGCTGAAGTAAAGATTGAATTGCCAACTTCGACCTTCAATTCTGAACTTCCCAATTCTTCCTTTACTTCAGCATTCAGCATTCAGCATTCAGCATTACCAAAAGGGTTCGCCCGCTGGAATGTGCTCAATCGGCACGTCCGTGATGATGGTCTTCAGCCACTCGGCACAGATCTTCATGCCGGGCTCCTCCGAGACGGCATGGCCAATGACGATCACGCCCTTGGGAAGGCCAGACGCCACGACGTCGTGCGCGTAATAGAGGCCTTCCCACTCGCGCTGTTCGCCGGTGAAGACGAGGTCGGCGTCGGCCAGCATCCGCATCAACGCCGGCAGCTGACCGTAGCCGGGCATGTATCCGACTTTCGTGACTTTCGTCGCCGGCTCGCCGATGGTGCGCAACGCCTTGACCTGGAGCCGGTCCCGCGTGAGCCTGACCGCCGCGTCGAGCGTCGTCTCGGGGATCGTGATGATCCGGTTCGATGACTGGACGTACTGCTCCCATCCCATGGCCCGGAAGAATCCCTGCGCCATCGGCTCCGGCCGCCGCATGTGCCAGTGATCGTGGAAGCGCCACACGACGAGATCGTGCTTCTTGATCAGCGCGGCTTTGCGCTGGTAGATCGGATCCGTCTCGATCTCGGCCGTCGTGTCCGTGTGGCCGTAGAACGTCGGTTCGTGGGTGATGACGAAGTTACGGCCGGCGGCCGCGGCGCGTTCGAGCACTGACATGGTCGCCATGACGGTCGTGGCGATGCCGCGCACGGCCGTGTCGGGATTGCCGGCCTTGAACGTGTCGACGGTTTCAGTTCGCCAGGTGACGCCAAGCCTGGCTTGTATGAGCTCGACGACTTTGCGCGGCGTAAGCGCGGGCGGCTGGCCGTTCAGAGTGGCGCCAGCGAGGACGGCGCCCGCGCTCCCGATCACGAATTTCCGTCTGCTGATGTCTCCCATGGCTGCCTACGGTAGCAGCAGACAGCTGACCGGCGCCAGCGCGTGGACCGTCCACTACCGTGCTGCCGTTGCCTTTGGCGTCGCGAGGTAGCGTTCGGCAAACGCGATGAACGTCGGCCACGTGGGCTCCGGGGTGTGGCCGGCGGTGTGCTGCCGGAACCCCAGATCGCCGTCGATGATTGCCGTGTCGATCGGCGGGAACTCCGTCGTGCCGAGGTCCTTCTTGCCGAGCAGCTTGTAGACAGGTCCCGCACCGACGGCGGCGAGGAAGCTGCCTTTGGCGTCCACCCAGGCATCGTTGACCGGCACCGTCCCATCGGGATTGACCGGTCCCGGATTGTTGCCGGCGCTCAGGAACACTGGCCGCGGCGCGCAGAGCGCGATGAGCTCGTGCGAATCGACGGGCATCGTGTCCCACCGGGCCGTGTACTTCAGGTAATTGCCAGCCATCCAGTGATAGAACGAGTTCGCCACGTTCTCAATCGTCTCCCCGTACTTGCGTCGATTGAGCTTCGCTCCGCCCTGGCCGGAAGAGCTGATATAGCCGATGGCAAACCGCTCGTCGAAGGCCATGGCCACGAGCGCGGCCTTGCCGGACCGGGAGTGGCCCTGCACGCCGACGCGCTTGGCATCGACTGACTTGTCCGTCTCGAAGTAGTCGAGCAGGCGGCTCGCACCCCACCCCCACGCGGAGAGCGCGCCCCAGTCGTCGAGTGCACGAGGCTGGCCCTTGTTGACGAGGCCGATGATGCCCGAGGTCAGGCCGGCGCCACAGTCGCCCTGCACGCTTCCCGTGTTCAGGTTGGCGTAGCCCCATCCCTTCGAGAGCACCTGTTGCTGCCAGGTCGGGCCGGTGGCAGCAACCGGGCCACCGGGACCGCGTCCGCCGCCAGCGGCGGGAGGACCGCCACGCCCACCAGCCGCTCCGCGTGCGCCGAACCCTGCCGGGGGCGCGCATGGGTTGGGTGGCGCGGCAACGCCTTCCGCGGGGGGAACTCCGCCGCCGCCGAAGAGAATGATGACCGGCACCGGTCCGGTCGCGTTCGCCGGCGTGTTCAAGGTCGCCTGGATCTCGACACTGATGGCGGGATACGACGAGTTGTCGACTTTGCCGAGCAGCTGCTTCGTGACGATTGGCATCTCGCCATTCGTGCCGTTCGCCGTGCTCACGACCGTCCAGGTGACCTTCGGCGCGTTCTTCGGCGTGCGCCCGTAGATCTCGCGCTGGAAGTCCTCGAGAATCTCAGCGCGGCGTCTGCTGCGCCAGACGGCGGCGGTCGTCACCTTCTGGCCGTTCTTGAGCGTCAGGGGATCAGGGAGGTTCGGATACGGATTGGCGTCGGCCTCGTTGTAGGTCGCGGGGCTCGAGCTCACGGCGCCCGGCGGGATGGCGGAGATCTTGAGGAGGTTCATGATCCGCTGTCGCTCCGCCTGATTTGCGATCTGCACGGGCGAAGGTGGGGGAGCGGGGCAGGTGCCACGCCGGTGCGCCTGGCCCGCCGGTGGGGCGCGTCTGGCCGCCCTGGCGATGGGGGACACACCGGAGAAGAGCAGCACCAGCCCGACTGACCACAGGATCGAACGGTTCACGGTGACAGACATCAATGCCTCGTCTTTCTGTTCGCTCACACTTGCTGTTGGCTCGGGCCTGGCCTGCCATCGGCGCTCATTTGTTCGAGACGTGGACAAAAGCTTAGAATGAGGGGCCGGCGAATGCAACTGCGGTGGAAGCCCGGCCCCGAAAGATGACGACGAGGATGGGATGCCTGACTACGCGTTGATGAATCAGCACCTCTACGAAGGCAAGGCCAAAGAGGTCGAGCAGATGACGAGGGATGCCCTGGCCGAGGGCCGCCCGGTCCAGGAGGTCCTCACCGACGGGCTGATTGCCGGCATGAGCGTGGTTGGCGAGGATTTCAAGCACAATGTGCTCTACGTGCCCGAGGTGCTCATTGCGGCGCGCGCGATGAAAGCCGGCATGGCGGTCCTCAAACCGCTCCTGAGCGCCAAGGACGGCAGTTCGTCCGCCGTCGGCGTGCTGCTGATGGGAACCGTGCGCGGGGATCTGCACGACATCGGCAAGAACCTCGTCTGCATGATGGCCGAGGGCGCCGGCTTCGAGGTGCACGATATAGGCGTGGATCAGAGCGTCGAGAAGTTCATGGCGGCTGCCGACAAGTGCCAGCCGACCATCATCGGGATGAGCGCGCTCCTGACGACGACGATGACCTACATGAAAACCGTGATCGACGGCTTCGAGGCGGCAGGCCGCGGCCACATCAAGATGGCCGTCGGCGGCGCGCCGATCAGCCAGATGTTCGCCGACGAGATCGGCGCCGACGGCTACGGCCAGAACGCGTCGGCCGCCGTCGACCTGTTTCTGAAGCTGGCGAAGCCGGCCTGAACCTGGCGGGAGTTACCCCGCAACCGTAGTTGCCTGGGGTCAGATCTCGATTTTCTAATGCGTGAGCGGAAACCGCACACGTGATCAGAAAATCGAGATCTGACCCCATCCGCGGAGCCCGATCGACACTGTGATCACCACTTACAAGATTCTCTATTGGCAGGAAGTGCCCTCGCAGATCAAGGCAGAGGACGAACGCGACGAGGTCACGCTTTCGCTCAGCCCCCGGTTCATGGAGCGGATCGACCAGCTCGCCGCGAAGCGGGGCCTGCAGACCGCCGACGACTACCTCGCGCAGTGGCAATGGGGCGAGGAACAGCAGCGCGCCGGCGCGGCTCAGGACGTCGCCGAGGCCGTCAGAGCCCAGCTCGAAGCCGAAGCGGACTGGTAGAGGCGTAACCCGAGCATGCCGGCGGTCACCGTCAACGGACATCGCATCGACTTCCCAGCGGGGGGCTCACTCTTCGAGGCCGCCGCGCAGGCAGGCGTGCGCGTCCCGACGTCGTGCATCGCCCAGGGCAAATGCAAGGAGTGCATCGTCGAAGTGACGACCGGGATGGATCTGCTCGCGCCGCGAAGCGCGCATGAGCGGCACCTGAAGGGCAACTTCCGCCTCTCGTGCCAGTGCCGCATCGTCGCCGACGCAGGCGCCGTCGAGTGCCACACGATGCGGCGCGGCCACATGCGCATCGAGCGGCACGCGCTGAACCTGCCGGTCAGCCGCGACAAGATGCCGATCGATCCGGCGGTGACGCGCGAGGGCAACCGAATCCTCGACAGGAAGAGCGGCAAGGTTTTCAACGACTCGGGTGGCCCCATCCACGGACTCGCGATGGATCTGGGGACGACGACCATCGTCCTGCGCCTGATCAACCTCGAAACCGGGGAGCTCGTCGCAGACGCGTCGTTCGAGAATCCGCAGCGATTCGGCGGGTCCGACGTGATGTCGCGGATTCACTACGACACGGAACACAGGGGCAAGCTGCTCAGGCGGACGCTTGCGGGCTATCTGACGCACGCCATCGAAGAGTTCCCGATCGATCCCCGGACGATCTACGAGGTCGTCGTCGTGGGGAACTCCACGATGCGCGACATCTTCTTTCGCCAGAACGTGTACACGATTGGACAGAACCCCTACCGCTCCGTCACGGAAATCGAATTGGCCGAGGGAAAGCGAACGACGACCAGCCTGACCGAGACTGGCCGCCGCTGCCTGCTCCCGGTCCACCCCGACGCCCGCGTGTACGGCCTTCCGATCATCAGTGGACACGTGGGGGCGGACGCGGCGGCGTGCATGCTGGCCGTCGGCCTGGCCGACGAAGACCGGCTCGTCGCGATCATGGACATCGGAACGAATACCGAGTTGATCCTCGGCAACAGGGAACGGATCCTCGCAGCGTCGTGCCCTGCGGGCCCGGCCTTCGAAGGGGGAGCCATCGCCTGCGGCATGCCCGGGCTCGACGGCGCGGTCGAAGACGTGAGCCTGGACGAATCGGGGGAATTCAGACTCGGGGTGATCGGCGGGGGCGCCCCGGAAGGTCATCTGCGGTTCAGGGCTCGTCGACTTGATGAGCGAACTGCTGCGCACGGGCCGCATGAACGACATGGGCCGCTTCGAGGACGGCGTGTCGCGCCTCACGCTCGACCGCGCCCACGACCTGTATTTTCTCGAAAGCGACGTCAACGAGCTGGCGCAGGCCAAGGGCGCGAACGTCGCCGGCCTGCACGTGGTCTTCAGCAACTACGGCATCGCCTTCGACGACGTCGAGGTGTTCTACCTCGCGGGCGGATTCGGTCGTCACCTGAAGAAGGAAGCATCCAAACGCATCGGTCTGATTCCGAACCTGCCGGATTCCACGATCGTGCAGGTCGGGAACGCCGCCATCGAAGGCGCGTGCATCGCGCTCCTGTCGGTCGCCCGGCGCGACGAGCTCGAGGCGCTCGTGAGGCGGGTGGAGCATTGCCGACTGGAGACGCATCCCGACTTCTTCGAGTTCTTCGTCGAGGGCTGCCAGTTCAAGCCCGTGCAGTCGGCCGATCGGGTGATCCGATGATCGAGCTGTTCGACACGGGCCCCGACGTCAACGTGCAGCCGGCAGAATACAAGCGGCTTCTGGGTTACCCGCGTGACTGGGTCGTGCGTGACCGCGCGCGCGAGCTGGTCGAGTGGGCACGCCTCTGGTATGCGCAGTACGGCCAGCCCTGGGTATCGGCTCGCGAGGCCGACACCGTCGAGATCGCCGGCAGTGAGATCAGGCTGAACGGCGTCGCGTTCACGAGCACGCGGCTGTCGAAGACGTTGAACGGGGCTGGCGCGCAAGGTGCGGTCATCGTCGCGGTCGGCGCCGGACCGGAGCTCGAGGCCGAGGCTCAGAAGCTCTGGCTGGAGGGGAAGCCCGACGAGTACTTCTTCCTGGAAGTCTACGGTTCCGCCGTCGTCGAGCATCTGGTCACGATGACCGGTGCGCGCTTGTGCGCGTGGGCCGAGAGCCGGCACCTTGCGGTGCTCCCGCACTACAGCCCGGGCTATCCCGAGTGGGCGATAGACGAGCAACCGCGCCTGCTCGAGCTCATCAACCGGTCGCGGCAGCGGATGCCGCCCGTTCCGGTAGAGGTGCTCGAGTCGGGCATGCTTCGGCCGAAGAAGTCGTTGCTGGCCGTCTTCGGGGTGACACGGCACGTCGAGCGCGTGCAACGGCTGACCGATCTCATCCCGTGCGAGAACTGTTCGTTCCTGACGTGCCAATACCGTCGCACCCCGTATCGCCGGGCGCCGGAGGCGGTGAACCCCGAGCTCTCGGCACTTGGAGGCGACCGCGTGGCAGTCGACGCTCCACGGCGTGATTCCGCTGAACCGGGCCGCTTCCTACACCGTCAACGTCAAGGCGTTGCAGCGCTGGAGCGACGAGCGCCTCTCGATGGAGCATCGGGCGGACGGCACCATCGATGCGGTCTTCCGCTATGAAGGCACGACGTGCACCAACATGGGCCGCCCGCTGCAGTTCCAGTATCGCGTCACGCTCGGACCACGTGAAGAGGGCTATCCGATTCGAGAGCAGCAATGCGCTCCGTCAGAGGGTGACGAGGGCCACACGTACATGTGCCGGTACATGAGCAACCGCGAGCACCTCATGGTGGCCATCGATCGGGAAAAGCCGCTCAGCGGGCGGCCGCTCAACGACGTCCTCACCTGGACCCGGCCCGCCTGCGCGGCGGGTTGCTATTGCGAGCCCGACAGCCGGGAGCACAAGTGGGGCCTGGTCCTCGAGACGATTCATTTCGCGCTCGCGCGCGGGAGGAGCAGGTGATCAAGGTGCAGCGACGTCTGCAGGACAGGGTCCGAGAAGGGCCGTTGCTTGGTGATGGTGCGATGGGCACGCAGCTCATGATCGCAGGGCTCGAGCAGGGAAGTTGCGGCGAGGCCTGGAACCTGACTCACCCTGAGCGCGTGCTGGCCATCCAGCGTCGCTATGCGGAGGCCGGGTCCGACTGCATCATCACGAACACGTTCGGCGGTTCGCGGATCATGCTCAACCGCCATGGGCACCCCGACAAAGTGGCTGGAGATCAACCGGGCCGGAGTCGAGATCGCCCGCGCCGCCTTTGCCGGTCGAGAGGGCTGGGTCCTCGGTGACATCGGGCCGTTTGGCGGATTGATGGAACCGTATGGCGACTTCACCGAAGACGAGGTCCGACGGGCGTTCATCGAACAGGCGACGGCCCTCGTCAAGGCCGGCGCCGACGCGCTCATCATCGAAACGCAGACGTCGCTCGAAGAGCTGCTGCTCGCCATCACCGCGGCGAAGGAGGCGGGCGCTTCCTGCATCATCGGGTCGATGGCCTACGACGTCACGCTCGACGGTTCGACGTTTCGCACCATGATGGGCATCGACCCCGAGCGCGCGGCGGCGTTCATGGCCGAACACGGCGCGGACATCGTGGCGCTCAACTGCGGTACGGGCATGGACATGGAGCGGGCGCGCCATGCTGTCGAGCGGTACAAGCGGACGACCGGCCTGCCGGTCATGGCCCAGCCGAATGCCGGGCTGCCAAAGCTCATCGATATGAAGGTCGTCTACGATGAAACGCCGGAGCAAATGGTCCACGGTGTTGTACCGTTGCTCGAGAGCGGGGTCGATATCATCGGTGCCTGCTGCGGGAGCACGCCCGACCACATCCGTGCCTTTCGGCAGGCAATGGATCGGCACTTCGAGCAGCGCGGGGGCAATGCAAGGAAGACAGGCTCATGAAAACGAAGTTGTGCGAAGTCAACCCCGCTGCGCTGGAGAAGCTGCCCCACCTCACCGACGACAAGTCCGGCATAGGCGTCCACTACGTTGACGCGTACATCAAACCGATGAACGTCCAGCTCCCCGACGGCACGTTCGTGAAGTGCAAACGGCGCGGACTCAAGGTCGTCCTCTCGGCGGGCACCAAGAAAGGGGAGGGGCTCATGCGGCGCCTCGACGTTGGCGCGGATCCGGTCGTGATGCTCGCGGCGGCGCTCCAGGAAGCGGCCCGCGTCGCGGGTCTCGAGCTGACCGTCGAAGACGGCCACATCTTCATCGCGGTCTGAGCCACCGACAGCCCGCACAACACGGACCACCGCAGCGATGCAACAGAGACCTCTCGGCCGCACAGGCATGTCGGTCTCGGCCGTCGGTTTCGGCGCATGGGCGATCGGCAGCTCGTGGGGTGAGGTCGACGACCACGAGTCGATGGCCGCGCTGCACGCCGCGGCCGACGCCGGCGTCAACTTCTTCGACACCGCCGATGTGTACGGTGACGGCAGGAGCGAACGGCTCGTCGCCCGGCTCAGGAAGGAGCGGCCGCGGGAACAGATCTGGATCGCAACCAAGGTCGGTCGACGGTTGCCGGCGCAGACCCCTGAAGGCTACAGCCGCGAGAATCTGAACGCCTGGGTCGAGCGCAGCCTGCAGAATCTGGCCGTCGAAACGCTCGACCTGCTCCAGCTCCACTGCCCGCACCCCGCCGTCTACGACCGGCCGGAGGTATTCGGATTCCTCGAAGAGCTCGTCGCAGCCGGGCAAGATCCGCCACTACGGGGTGAGCGTCGAGACCGTCGCCGAGGCGCAGAAGGCGATCCGCTAACGCGCGTCGAAACCGTGCAGATCATCTTCAACATGCTGCGGCTGAAGCCAGCCGAGCGCCTCTTTGCCGAAGCCGAGGCGCGACAGGTCGGCATCATCGCCCGCGTGCCACTGGCAAGCGGTCTCCTCACCGGGAAGCTCGGGAGCGCCTCGACGTTTGCCCCCGATGACCATCGCGCATTCAATCGCGAAGGCGCGGCGTTCGACAAAGGCGAGACGTTCTCGGGTGTGCCCTACGAGGCTGCGCTCGAGGCGGTCGACGCGCTCCGTCCCCTTGTACCGCCCGGCGCGAGCCTCACCCAGTTCGCCCTCCGCTGGATCCTCATGTGGAACGGGGTGAGCTGCGTGATTCCAGGCGCGAAAACGCCCACGCAAGCGCGCGAGAACGCCGGCGCCGGCGAGGTGTCGCCGATCACGCCGGAAACGATGGCGGCGGTGAAGCGTGTGTACGACGAGCGTATTCACCCGCTCGTACACGACAAGTGGTAAGGCTCTCTCAACGACGGCTGGCCCAAGCCGCTCTATTTTCCGGCCCAGCCGCCATCCACGTGGATCGACTGTCCCGTCAGATAGCTCGCTTCTTCTGAAGCAAAGAACGCCACGACGTTTCCGATCTCGCGCGGTTGTCCGGCGCGGCCGAGAGAGATCTGGGCCAGCACGAGCGGCAGGATGTCCGGCGACTTCATCACCCAGGCCGTCATGTCGGTCTCGATGAGCCCGGGGTGGACGCAATTGACGCGGATGCCGAGGGGCGTCATCTCGGCGGACATGTTGCGCGTCAGCGCTTCGAGGCCGAGCTTGGTGGGCGCATAGTGCGTGCGGCCGGCCAACACCTTGGCAGCCTGAATGGAGCCGATGTTGACGATGTTGCCGGTGCGTTTCTCCGCAACGACGCGCCGGCAGTAGACCTGCGAGCAGAGCCAGCCACCACGCAAGTTGGTGTCGGTCAGCCGCGTCCACTGGTCGTCGGTCAGATCGAGGAAGGGCACGATCGTCTCGATGCCGGCGTTGTTGACGAGGACGTCAACCGGCCCGAGCTCGCGCCACACAGTGTCGATCATCGGTTCGACCTCGGCGCGACAGGCTACGTCGGCATGCACGGCGATGGCGCGGCCGCCCTTGGAGCGGACGTATTGCGCGACCCGTTCCGCCTCGTCAGGATTCTCGATGTAGTTGACGGCGACATGCGCGCCCTCGTCGGCGAAGACCTCCGCGATGCCGCGCCCGATGCCGCGCCCGGCCCCCGTGACCAGCGCAACCTTGTCCTTCAGTCTCAAGAATCCTCCTTGCACGATGACGCGAGCGGCTATCGGTTGGTACCCGACGGAGACGTCGGCGCCGGCGCCTTCCATCGATTCCAGAAGATGAACGTGCCGCGCTTGGTCGACGTGACGATCTCCGGTGCGCCATCCTTGTTCAGGTCGACGAGCGCAACATGCGATCCCATGCCCGAGCGATTGTGCACCAGCTCGGGCACGAACTCCGCGCCTCCCGGTGCCTTGGGATTGCG
Organism: uncultured Acidobacteriota bacterium; assembly: GCA_963771395.1. Taxonomy (GTDB): domain Bacteria; phylum Acidobacteriota; class Vicinamibacteria; order Vicinamibacterales; family 2-12-FULL-66-21; genus DATBJJ01. The sequence continues at coordinate 80,863 of CAVYTY010000011.1, forward strand.
AACCGTGCGATACACGTACAGCACCGGCGCACCGTAGGGATCCGGATCGATCCAGTTATCGAGGTGCGACCAGAACCGCTTGCCCGTGATGAAGTCCGGAATCCCGTCGCCATCGACGTCGGCGTATCCGGAACCGTGAAGCTGGGAGAACGTCACGTTGCCGGCATTCTTGGCCGAGAAGTCTCCCATGATGGAGTGTTCGACGAAGGAGATCACGCCGCTCGCGGCCTTCTTCTGCTCGAACCACGACAGTCCCCATCCGTGGGCCTGGAGGCTGGTGACAACGTCGTTGAGGCCGTCGCCGTTGACGTCGTAGACGGCGATCTCGGCGCCGCCCGGGCTCGACCGGCTCCAGCGGCCAAAGGCGGCCGGGTGGTAGATCCAGGAACCGGCCGTCCCCTTGGCTGGCTGTTCCCACCACCCGTATCCGTTCAGTAGATCGAGGCGTCCATCCTTGTTGACGTCGCCAATACCCATGCCGTGATTGGTCCACGGGCCGCGCTCCGTCAGCGGCGTCTTGAGCCACGTGCCGGTTGGGTGTGCGGCATCGGGGCTCGCCGCAACGATCTGATTGTTGCTGTCCTTGAAGAGATACTCCTGCCGGCCGTCCCCGTCGATGTCCTTGAGGAGCGCGATCTCGCTGCTGATCGCGTCGGTCACGGTGAAGCTCTCCCAGCGCCGCGACTCGCCACGGGGGTTGACGTAGAGAATCGTCGGCTGGGTGAAGAGCGAATTGATTACGTCCGGCCAGCCGTCGCCGGTGAAATCGTAGGCGAACTGCACCCCGTTGAAATACTGGGTGCTGGCATCGAGCGTCTTGGCCATGTAGATCTCTCGGGCGACCGAGTACTCGGGTCCGAGGTAGTGGTACGGCCCCGCGACGATGTCCGGAACGCCGTCCTTGTTGATGTCGGCGACCGCAGGGCCCCACGAGTAGTAGAACTCGTTGAGCGCCTGCATCCGGAACCGGCGTGACACCTGCTCCGGCTGAGCGACTCTTGGCTGGAGATCCTTGAAGGCCACATCCTTGAAGCGGACTTCGCCTGTTCCGCCCGTGTACAAGGCGATCGCGCCGAAGCGGCCGAACTCATCGTCTGCGACACCGCCGCTCAAGCCACCGGCGTCGTTGAGAAACGCACGGAGGATGTTGGCATCGAGCACGAGCTCGATGTCGTTCCACTGACCCGGCTGCAGGCCCGTGATCGGCCGAGCAATCGGAGGCTCGATGCCACCGGGCATCTGCAGGGGTTGAGGTCCGGCGCCACGGCCTCCGCCTCCGCGGCCGGCGCCGGGAGCAGCGGGTGCAGTCGCGGGAGGGGGAGCCGCTGGGGGCGCGACGCGCACCTGGCCGCCGCCCGCGGGACGGAGACGCTCGCGGGCGGTTTCCTTTCCGGCGCTGTCGATCGTGACGCGATAGGAGACGAGGTCATCCGCCACGAGCGAAGCGTAGATGCCCTTGAGCCCGCCGTCTGCTGTGCGCTCGGCGCGGAGCAGCACGCCAGCGCTACACCCGTCAGCGCAGCGAAACGACGCCGAGAAGGCGACGTCCTGATAGGCGCGATCGGCGACGAGCCAGCCCCCGCCATTCGGCACGCCGATGATTTCTCCGTTCTGGGCCCGCCAGGCCGCGGATCCGAACGGTTTCCAACCGGTCAGGGTCGAACCGGTGAACACCAGGTCGGGCACGAAGTTTCTGGTGGCGGCGGCACCGATCAGCGCCGGCACGACGAGCGCGGCGGCTCCGGCCACGACTAACGCACGGAATCGGTCAGGCATCGTTGGCTCGCTCAATTAATTAATACGGGACCCGAAATCGCGTCGAAGTATACACCCTGTGTTTCAGCTCTTGCGCATCGGAAGGTGCGGCTGGCGCACGCGGGTTCGGCGCCGGCGCTGGCGGGCCAGAGGGCCTCTCTTAGGCGAGATCTTCGCCATTTTACTGAGCGGATCGCTGTGTACGGAGAGGCGTCGGCATCCGGACGGCTGGGTGAATGCGCAACTATTGATTATCGGTTTGACACCTAACAGGCGCGTGAATACGATTAGCCGCGCACTCACGATTTCACTATGCGCAACGATGCGGGCGCGTGGTTTCGCACCGCAGGAACCGGGGGATCGGCAAGGGAGGAGGTCAGTAGTGCTGAAACATCGGCTCTGTTCACTGTTGATTCTGTTGAGCCTGTCGTGGTCGTCCGTCGCCGCCGCCCAGATCCGCTCGGCGACGATCACCGGAACCGTGGTGGATCCGCAGAAAGCCATCGTGCCCGGCGCCACCGTCGTGATCACGAACGAGGCCACGAATGTCTCGGCAGAGTTCGTGACGACCGACGCGGGGCTGTTCACCGCGCCGCTCCTCCAGGCCGGAACCTACACCGTCACCGTGACGCTCTCAGGCTTCGCGACGTTCAAACGCTCCGGCATCGCCGTCGGCGCGACGGAAACTACGCGTGTGAGCGTCGAGCTGACCGTCAGCCAGCGTGGTGAGACGATCAACGTCACGGCCGAAGCGCCCCTCCTGCAGACCGACAAGTCGAGCGTCTCCGGCGCCATCAGCGCGGAAATGATCGAGGCGCTCCCCAACATCACGCAGAACCCGCTCGCCTATGCCTTCTCTCAGCCGGGAGTCGTGCCGCGCGTGCTGGCGACCAATACCGACAATATCAACTCGTTTGGCATCGGCGTCGACGGCCGGCGCCAGTGGTCGGCGGTCGGCGTCAACGGCGGCCGCGCCTTCACCAACGACATCCAGCTCGACGGACTGCCCGTCATGGGCGGAGGCTACAACGAAGCCGCCGTCGTCCCGAACACCGAGGGCCTTCAGGAAGTCCGGGTCATCTCGAACAACTTCAGCGCCGAGTATGGCCGCGGCCAGGCCGTCATCTCGATGAGCACGAAGTCGGGAACCAACGCGTTCCACGGCAATGGCACCTACATGTTGCGCGACGACCAGTTCGAGGCGAATACCTTCGAGAACAACGCGCGGAACATCGCCAAGCGGCCCTTCCGCGTCGACGATGTCGGCGGTTCGATCGGCGGTCCGATCCTGCGCAACAAGATGTTCTTCTTCAGCAGCTATCACGGTCTGCGGAACAACCAGACATCGACGGCGCTGATGACCGTCCCCACGGCGCTCGAGCGTGTCGGCAATTTCAGCCAGACGTTCATCCGCGACGAGGCCGGCAATCCCGTGCCGGCGCGGATCTTCGATCCATTCAACGTGGTGCAGGAAGGGCCAGACCTGTTCCGCCGCGCCGAGTTTCCGAATGCGATCATCGCGAATCCCGATCCGTACACGCTCCGGATGTTCGGCTTCTACCCGCTGCCGAACCGGACGCCCGAGGACGCCTTCAACCTGAACAACTTCGAGGCGACGACGACGCAGACGGTGCGGCGGCACAGCTCGAACAATCGGGTCGACTACAAGTTCAAGAACCACTCGATCTACGGCAGCGGCGGCATCTCGTACGCCGAAATCATTCAGCCCCGACCGTTCGGGGCCGCGCCCTTCAACGACGCCGCGGGCATCCGCAGTGACAAGAACCCGTACATCCAACTGGGCGACGCGGTCGTGCTCAGCCCGACGCTCGTGCTCGACGTCCGCTACGGGTTGAGCAGAATCAACACCAAAAACCTCGCCGGCAACAAGACGGGCTTCGACGACTACGCATCCTTTGGCGTGCCGTCCAACCTCCAGCCGCTGATTCTGTTCCCAGGCAACGCGCCGAACGTGAACCCCAACGGCTATGGCGGCGGCAACGGCGGCGGCAGCAACTGGACCGCGCTGACGACCGGCAACTTCAACACCAAACGGGAATACCAGACCAGCCACAGCGTGACCGGCAGCCTGACGAAGGTCCGCGGCAAATGGGTCCACAAGGGCGGCGTCGGGTACAGGAACCTGATGTCGAACTATCACGATCCGGAGCAGGGCTCCGTCGCGATGCCCTCGCCGTTCGCGCACCAGGGTGGCAACTTCAACTTCCAGTACACGACGGCGAGCGGAGGCGTGGCGTCGCTGGTGAACACCAACGCGCAGCGCGGCATCAACGCCGCCGGCATGCTGCTCGGTACGGGCGTGTGGTGGATTCGACCCGGCGCCAATGTGACGCCGGCGTTCGCGCAGAAGTACTTCGCCGTCTATTCCCAGAACGACTGGCGCGCGACGTCGAAGTTGACGATCAACCTGGGGCTGCGGTGGGAAGTGCAGCCGGGACCGACCGAGCGTTTCGATCGCATGTCGTCGTGGGATCTCACCGCGCAGAGCGCCTTTGGAACGCCCGGCGCGATCGCGTTCCCCGGCGTGGACGGCTACAGCCGCAACCTGTGGGACACCACGTACGACAACTGGGGCCCGCGCGTCGGCACCGCGTATCAGTTGAACGACAAGACGGTGCTGCGCGGCGGCTTCGGCATCACCTACCTGCCGACGAATACGGGGTATTTCTCGGGCCCGACCGACTACGGCTCTTCGAACTTCTCGGGCGGCGTCACGCAGACCGCATACGGCACGAACCCACGCGGCGTACCGGTGATCCGGTTCTCAGATCCGGCGCCGATCTCGCCGGCGATAGGCGGCAACCCGGACGCGCCCGAAGTCTACGGCATCGGCGAAGCGCGGTTCGACCGCCACCTCAAGAACGGGCAGGCGCGCCAGTGGAACTTCTTCATCGAACGCTCCATCGGCGACCGGTGGATGGCGTCGATCGGCTACAGCGCGTCGGTCAGCCGCAACCTGCACAACCGCTCGTTCCCAATCCAGAACCTGCAGAGCATCCCCGCCGACACGCTCGCGCAGTGGCGCCAGCAATTCATCGACAGCAACGGCACGCTGAACCCGGCGACGCAGCTGGTACCAAACCCCTACCAACCGTCGAGTGGTCCGCTCCTGCCGTTCGCCGGCGCGCTCGGTGCGGCGACCATCGCGCGTCAGAACACGCTGTTCCCGTACCCGCTGCTGATTGGATCGAACGCCGCCATCAACCTGTCACAGGCGACGGCGGACTACCACGCGATGATGCTCCGTGTGAGCCGGCGGCTGGCGGCCGGCATCGCGTTCGACGCCAATTACACCTGGTCGAAGAACATCGACGACACCGACACCGTCGAGGACAACCAGGGCTTCAACGCTGGAGGCGGCGCGCGCGGCAACAACCACAGCCTGTCCGATTTCAGCTTGAATCGCCGTCTCGGCTACAGCGACATTCCGCATCGCTTCTCCGGGACGTTCCTCGTCGAGCTGCCATTCGGCACCGGCAAGCCGATCAACGTGCCGACGTCGGTCCTGCGCGCAATCGTCAGCGACTGGCAGGTCGGTGGCTCGATCATCTGGCAGACCGGGTTCCCAATCGCCATCACCGGCGCGTCCGACGGCGCCGCCCTGACGCGTCCGAATCGCGTCGAGGGGGTCCCACTCCTGCTGCCCGAGAACCTGTGGGGCTGGTACGACGGCCGCACGCCCGTTACCCTGCCGAGCGGCCGGGTGATTACGCCGGCGGTCAGGACGTACCTCAAGTACAATCCTGACGCGTTCGTCGGCCAGGTCGTCACCACGCCGAACGGCCGTATCGTCGCCGATCAGTTCTGGTACGGCAACGCGGCGATCACCTACGACGAGATCCGCACCGACAATCGGTTCAACATCGACATGAGCATCCAGCGCACGTTCAGGCTGTCGCGGGGGATGAGCGTCGACGTCGCGGCCGACGCGATGAACCTGCTCAATCACACGCAGTTCAACGGCGCGTACAACGGCGCACTCGGCGGAACCGTGACGACGCCGAACCCCGCGCTCGGGCTGGTGCCGGGCATGGGCAACTCGATCACGTATGGCGCGCGCGGGATGGCAACGTTCAACCCGCGGCAGATCATGCTCCGCGCCGCGTTGCGGTTCTGACGACACGTCCTGGGGGCGGTTGTTCGGTAAGTTGCCAAACCGTAGCGACGATCCAACGACAACCGAGCAACCGACTCCTCGAGCAACCCGAACGATCGAATTGACCGATGAGCAAGAAAGCCACTCTCGAAACACCGTCCATCCAGAGCCTCGGGCGTGGTCTGACCATCCTCGAGGCGGTCGCGGAGTCAACCGAGCCGGTCGCGCTGCGGGAGCTGACGAGCCTGCTCGGCATCGACCGCAGCAGCGTCTTTCGGCTCGCGAACACATTGAGGCAGCGCCGCTTCCTCACGAACCCCGACGGGCGCAAGGACTATGTCCTCGGGCCCTCAATCTGGCGCCTGTCGCGGAAGTACGGCCGCAACGTGCTCATCGCCTTCTGCCGCGAGCACGTGCGCACGCTCAGCAGCACGACCGGAGAGACGGCACACCTGGCGGTGCGAGACGGCGCAAAAGCGCTCTTCATCGATTGCCACGTGGCGACCGGGCAGGTGCTGACCGTGTCGGGGCAGACCGGCGAGCTCGTGCCGCTCTACGCCACCGCTCACGGCAAGGCGCTCCTTGCAGACCTCGACCTTCCGGAGCTCGAAGCGCTGCTCGGGTCCGGGCCTCTCCATTCGTACACCAAGCGAACGGCGACGGCCGTTGGCGAGCTCGCCCGCGTGTGTGCCCGCATCGACCGCCGCGGCTACGCCAGCGACGATGGCGAGTTCGTCGAAGGCCTGCGCTGCGTGGCGGCGCCGATTCGCGACCGGGACGGCGTCGTGATTGCCTCGATCGGCATCTCCGCTCCGCTGAGTCGGTTTCCGAAATCGCTCTACGCTGTCCGTGGCAAACAGGTCACGGACATCGCGCGGGCGATCAGCGCCTCGATCGGGGTCTGACCGCGCCGGCCCGCCCTTCGCACTGGCTAGGTGTCCATGAAGCGCGTCACATCGCTCTCGAGGGGGGCCCGTCGCACGACACGGATCCTCGGTGTCGTCGCAGTCGCCGCCGGATTGGTGACGGCGCTGCAGCTCGCGATCGACGCACGGCCACAGCAAGGCTCGAGCCGTCCGGCACCCCGACCGATGACCATCGCACGTGGCGCGACTACGGTGGCGGGCCTGACTCGTCGAAGTTCCTCGCCCTCAACCAGATCGACAAGTCCAACGTCGCCCGGCTGCGGGTGGCCTGGACGTATCCCACGAGCGACAGCCTCAACTACCAGTTCAATCCCATCGTCGTCGACAACGTCATGTATGTCCTCGCGAAGAACAACTCGCTCGTCGCGCTGAACGCGTCGACTGGTGAGGAGATCTGGATTCACGCCAATCTGCGTGGGATCGCCAGGAGGGGAGTCAACTACTGGGAGAGCGCCGACCGGAAGGACCGCCGCCTCCTGCTCCAGATGAACAATTCCCTGCAGGCGATCGACGCGCAGACGGGCAAGTCCATTCTGACGTTCGGCGACAAGGGCCTCGTCGATCTCAAGATAGGGCTGGGCAGAGACGGGTCGAACGTCAGGGCGCAGTCGAGCACGCCCGGAAAGATCTTCGAAAACCTGATCATGCTCGGCTCGTCGGTCGGAGAAGGTTACCTGTCGCCACCAGGACACCTGCGCGCCTTCGACGTCGTCACGGGCAAGCTGGCGTGGACGTTCCACACGATTCCTCAGCCCGGCGAGTTCGGTTACGACACGTGGCCGAAGGATGCCTACAAGTACGCCGGCGGCGCCAACACCTGGGGTGAGATGTCGGTCGACGCCCAACGTGGGATCGCGTATTTTCCCACGGGTTCGCCGACTTACGACTACTACGGCGCGGACCGGATTGGCGCCAACCTGTTCGGCAACTGCCTCCTCGCGCTCGACGCCCGCACCGGCAAGCGTCTCTGGCACTTTCAAACGGTCCATCACGATCTGTGGGACTACGATCTGACCGCCGCGCCGCAGCTCATCACGGTCACCCGCAACGGCAAGAGGATCGAGGCCGTTGCCCTGGCGACGAAGCACGGCTTCATGTTTGTTTTCGACCGCGTCAGCGGTGCGCCGGTGTTCCCGATCGAGGAGCGGCCGGTTCCCAAGAGTGATGTGCCTGGCGAGCAGGCATGGCCGACGCAGCCGTTTCCAACCGTGCTGCCACCCTTCGCCCGGCAGACGATGACAGAGAACGACATCACCCGTACTTTCTCTCCGCGGAGGAGCGCGCGGCATGGACCGAGCGCCTGAGGCAGGCACGCAAGGGCCTGTTCAACCCGCCTTCGACCGAGGAGACCGTGTCGGTTCCCGGCGCGGTCGGTGGCGCCAACTGGGGCAACACCGCCGCCAATCCCGCCGCCGGGCTGGTCTACGTCATGAGTCAGGACTTTCCCTCTTTCTACAAGTTGACGACCGACCCGGGCGGCGGCGTAGCCGGCGGCGGGCGCGGCGGGGCAGCCGCCGCGGCAGCAGGAAGAGGATCTCAGCCCGCAGCCAATGCGGCGCGCGGGGCGGTCGCGTACGGGCAGACCTGTCAGGCCTGTCACGGCGGAGACCACGCAGGCGTCGCAGGCGCCGGCGCACCGTCGATCGCCGGCGTCGGAGCGCGCATGTCCTATCAGGATTTCCGGCAAGTCATCCTCGCCGGCCGGGGCCGCATGCCCGCGTTCGCGAGCGTCGACGAGCCGACGATGACCGCGCTCTTCTCGTTCCTCGGCGGTCGGCTCGGCACCGACGGCCGCGGCGCCGGGCCCGGCGACAAACCACCGTCGGGTCCGGTCGTGGCCTCTGGTGGAGCGCCTGGCGGACTGGACCTGCCGGCAGGTGGTGGCGGACGGGGCTCGAATGCCTATCCCGCCGGCATCGACGCCCCCGCTGTGCGGGACCTACACCGGTTACGGCCTCGGCAATCCGCACATCATGACGGGTCCGTGGTCTCGACTCGTCGCCTACGATCTCAATGCCGGCACGATCAAGTGGCAGGTGCCGCTCGGCGTCGACAGGATGGCCGCCGAGCAGGGCGGCGCCGACGCCGGCGTGCCGCGCGGCTCCCAGCGCATGGGAATGATCGTGACGTCCACAGGACTGCTGTTCGCGACCGCAAAGGACGGCAAGGTGCGCGCTTACTCCGCGGACGATGGAAGGATCTTGTGGTCGGCCGACTTGCCGCACGGCACCGAAGGCCTGCCAGCGATGTATGAAGCCAATGGGCGGCAGTACCTGGTCGTCTGCGCGACGACCGGACTGACCTGGGGGCCGAAATCACGCGAGGGCGGGCCCTGGACCCAAGGCGACACGAACTCGGCGGCCAAGGGTGGGTACATCGCGTTCGCGCTGTCTGCTCGAGCCGACAAGTTTGATGGCAATGCGATGCTGAAGTGATTCTGAAATCACTTCAGCATTCAGAATTCAGCGTTCAGGATTTCAGTTCCCTATCCCCGAGCGTATCTCCACGATCGTCTGACCCGAGCCGACGACCTTGTTCTTCTGCTTCAGGAGGAACTTGACGCGGTACTGTATCGGGCCGGTGGGAGCGTTGCCGGGCATGTCGGTGGAGTAGGAGCGAAACGTATGCTCCTGGACGAAGCGGCGCTTGATTTCGCTCTTGCCGGCTTCGTACGGATCGCAGTCGGATTTGACTTCCGACTTGGTGTCGTCCCCCCACTCCCACTCGACCGACGCGCAGTAGAAGTCTTCGTAGTCGTTCGCGCCGCCCTTCACCTCGGCCGTGAGGATGACGCGCAGCGGGGAGAATCCGACGGGCGGATTGGCGCGAAGACTGATTGACGGTTTCTTGTTCTGATCGGGCTTCTGATCGGGCTTCTGATCGAGCGGCGCGGCAGCCACCGTGGAGACGATGGCAGCGACCATCGTGAGAAGCCACGACCAGCGAGAGACCGAGGATCGTAAACGCATTGGCACGCTCCCGGATGAGCCAATCAGGCGAGGTCCTCATATTGTAGCAGGGAGGCGCTGCCGGGATTCACCTTATAATCAATCGATGATTCGGTCCGCACTCGGCCAGGCGGTGAGTCTCGTGACATCGGCGCCGGCCGATGTCGAGACTGATCTCGTCATCTTACCGTTCGTCGAAGGCGAGCAGATCCTTCAGGCCATCCCCGGGCTCTCCGAGGCCACGGCCGGGGCCATCGATCGCGGGCTCGCCTCGAGAGAGATTCAAGGGAAGCCGTACGAGCTCTTCCTGACGCCCATCCTCCACGGGTGGCGCGCGACCCGCGTTGCCCTGATCGGTGCGGGGCCTGCACGGGATATCAACCTCGAGCGCCTGCGCCGTCTCGCCACTGCCGGTGCGCTGGCCGCCAGGCAGCGGCATGTCGCGCGGATCGCGTTTGTCCACCGCACGCCCCTCGCAGGCCACGACGCGGCGGACGCTGTGCAGGTGATCACCGAAGGCCTGATGCTCGCCGGGTTCAGCGGCGATCGCTACAAGAGTCAGGACCGCGTCGGCCCGGCCGCTGAACAGATGCTCGTTGTAGCTCCGCCCGGCAGCGCCGCCGGCGCCTCGCTCGAGAGCGCAGTGGAGCGCGGCCGCATCCTCGGCGATTCCTCGAACATGGCGCGCGAGCTGTCCAACGAGCCGTCGAACATCCTGACGCCGTCCGTGTTCGCGGAGCGCGCCGGAGCGATCGCCAGGGACGCCGGGCTGACCGTCGAGATCCTCGACGAAGACGAGATAGAGCGTCTGCAGATGGGCCTGCTGCTGGGCGTGGCCCGCGGCAGCGCCGAACCGCCGCGGGTGATCGTCATGATCCACGAGCCCGCGGGCGCGCCCTCCACTCCGGTCCTCGGGCTGGTCGGCAAGGGCATCACGTTCGATACGGGAGGAATCTCCATCAAGCCAGCCGATGGCATGGAGCGTATGAAGGATGACATGGCTGGTGGCGCCGCCGTCATCGGCGCGATGCGCGCCATCTCGCTCCTTCACGCGCCAATCAAAGTCATCGGGATTGTTCCGGCGTCGGAGAACATGCCGGGCGGCCGCGCGACGAAGCCGGGGGACATCCTCACGGGCGCAGGCGGAAAAACGGTCGAAGTGCTCAACACCGACGCTGAAGGGCGACTGATCCTCGGCGACGGACTGTGGTACGCGCAGCGTCTGGGCGCGACGCATCTCGTCGACGTGGCGACCCTCACCGGCGCATGCGTCGTGGCACTCGGAAAGGTCGCCTCCGGGCTCTTCGGGCAGCCGGAGTCCTGGGTCGAGACCGTTCGCCGCGCGTCGGCGCGCGCGGGGGATCGTCTGTGGCCGCTGCCGCTCTACGAAGAGTACTCCGAGCAGCTTCGCAGCGAAATCGCCGACCTGGTGAACACGGGCGGACGACCCGCAGGGGCCTGCACCGCGGCGATATTCCTCAAGGAGTTCGCTGGAGGGCTGCCGTGGGCCCACCTCGACATCGCCGGCACCGCCTGGGCCGATGAAGCCAAACCCTGGCAGCCCAAGGGACCAACAGGCGTGGCCGTCCGTACGCTCGCGGAACTGGCGTTCATGAGCGGCGAGTGGAACTAGCAGTGGTGGAACTTTGAACCCGCCGGCGGGATCCAAGGAGAAAGGCATCCCCTGTCGCCACACAGAGGGCTGGACAACCTGGACGCGGACGCGGACCATAGGAGAGCATGCAACCCACTGATGCGGTCATCGTCCGGGTCATCGAGGAGCCGGTCAAGTCGACGACCATCGTCGACGTTCTCCTCGGCTCGATGGGCCTGGTCGGGGCGCTGCTGCTCGCGGCGCTGGTGCTCGGCGTGATCCTCGGCGGCGCGCTGATAGGGATCAAGCTCTTCCGCGCCCGCTACAACCTGGAGCCCGTACCCGACTCCGAGGCGCTACGCATCACTCCGCAGTAGGGTCGGCGACTCACACGCAAACCACGCGCGAAGTCTCGAAGTTCACAAAGCACGCGAAGGGATCTTCCTGAGGTTCTTTCCTTCGTGAACCTCGTGGTCTTCGCGGCCATCGTGATGTGCCGTCGGCCGGTGTTTGTGACATTGCTTCTTGTGTCCGCCGCGCTCAGTTGTCCCGCGCCGCGATCGTCGTTCTCGCCTTGAGAGACTTCTGATACTTGACGATCGCGTCGAAGAGCGCCTCGGCGATCTGCTGGCGATAAGCGGATGTCTTGAGCAGCAGCCCTTCCTGCTTGTGGGTCACGAACGAAACCTCGGCGAGCACGCTCGGCATGCCCGCGCCGATGAGGACGACAAACGGCGCCTGCTTGACCCCGCGATCCTGCAGCTCCCGGTTCCGAGTCGACAGCGTTCGCACCATTGCTTTCTGCACGGTATCGGCGAAGTCTCGTGACTCGTCGATCTTGTTGTTGAGCGTGATGGCGCGCACGATGTCCGGCAGGCGGTGCATCGTCTGGCCCGAGGCTGAGTTCTCGCGCGCCGCGACGGCTTCCGCCTCGGGGTTCGCGGCGAAGTTGAGGAAGTAGGTTTCCACGCCTCGCGCCTTGACGTTCCGGCTCGCGTTCGCGTGAATCGACAGAAACAGGTCAGCGCCATCGCGATTCGCGATCGCGGTCCGCTGGTCGAGCGGAACGAAGACATCCGTGTCGCGGGTCATCACGACGTCCATGCCGGGCTGGCTCTCCAGCAGTTTCTTCAACCGAAGAGACACGTCGAGCACGAGCTCGGCCTCGTTCACGCCGTTTCCACGCACGCCGGGATCGTGGCCGCCGTGCCCGGGATCGAGCACGATGCGCGAGACGCCCAGACCGAGCTGTCGCGCCAACGAGTATTGACCGTTGGAATTCGCGAGCGGGAGCATCGGAGCCGACAAGCTCGGCGCCAGGGGTTTTGATGGCAGTGGCGTCAGCGGGGGCGCCGTGACAACGGGCGGAGCCGGCGGTGGGGGAGGCGCCACCGGCCTCGGTCCGGGCCGCGCCAGTCCCTTCGTCGGGACTGCCGTCACGACCGCCGGCGCCGTGACAACAAGCGGAGCCGGCGGCGGGGGAGGCGCCACCGGCTTCGGCCCGGGCCGCGGCAGTCCCGTCGTCGGAACTGCCGTCACGACCGCCGGCGCTGCCACCGGAGGCGGAGCGGCCGCAACGCCTCGGCGCCGGAAATCCACGATGACGCGATACGGGCTGTAGAGCGTGAACACGCTGTACGATTCCACGCCCTCCGTGTCCATGACGACGCGGGTCGTGTTCTGCGGATGCGTGCCGATGCGGATCTCACGAACGATGTCGTCGGAGAAGCTGAACGACTTGTCGCGCAGCCCCGGCGACAGATGGGCGCCCCGCAGATCGAAGAAGACGCGACGCGGGTTCTCGAGCCGCTCCTCTTTGAAGAGCAGCTCCCGATCCATCTCGATGCTGACGCGGACGCCATCGGGCAGTGGAGTGCGCGTGATCCCCCGGACCGTCACGACACCGGTGGCCACAGGCTCGACGGCCTCGACCGTCCTGGCCGCGGGGCGCGGCGGGGCGGCCGGCGCGGGTTGTGCCGGCGACAGCTCGGCATGGTGTGCCGGAACGGCCTTGACCGTCTCGAAACGCGCAGCGGCCTCCTCGACTCCGGAAAGGAGCGAGCTCGATGGATATCCGGACTGCAGGAGCTTGAGGAGCCGTACGCCTGTCTTCCTGTCGGCCTCGCTGCTGAAGCGTTCCCAGGCCAGGCGTGACAGCTCTGCGCCCTGCCACAGTGCGTTGTCCGCGTAACCGCTCGCCGGGTAGCGGCGGACCACCCGCTCGTAGGCAGCGACGGCCGCGCGGATCTGGCGAAGCGTCGGAGCCCGTCCCGCGTCCCGGACGGAGCGGTCGCGGGCAAGGGCCTGCGTATACAAATCCCGCGGAGGCTGCGCGTAGGCGACGGGCGCCGTGCCAAAGAGAACCGCCACGAGCACGATTGTTCGTCGAGTCTTGAACGTCATAGGGTCACCTGAGCTGCGCGTCGACTTCTTCGAAGTAGTCCTTCTTCACCAGCACTTCACGCGCCTTCCCGCCGGCACCGGGAGACACGAGCCCCTCGGCCTCCATCATGTCCACGAGCCGCGCGGCGCGGCTGAACCCGATGCGCAGCCGGCGCTGCAAATAGGAGATCGACGCCTGCCCGCTGCCGACGACAATGCGTGCCGCCTCGTCGTACAGATCGTCTTTGTCGAACTCGAGGTCGCTGGCCGCCTGCTTGTCTTCGGCCGTGATCTCCTCGTTGTAGGTCGGCTTGCCCTGCTTGCGCAGGAAGCTCGCCAGGCGCGCGCTCTCCTGCTCGGAGATGTAGGGCCCGTGCAACCGCACGAAGCGAGAGGACGCGGGAGGCAGATAGAGCATGTCCCCGCGCCCGAGCAGCTGCTCGGCGCCGTTCCCGTCGAGGATCGTCCGCGAGTCGATCTTCGACGACACGCGGAACGAGATGCGCGCCGGCAGATTGGCCTTGATGAGCCCCGTGATGACGTCGACCGATGGGCGCTGGGTCGCGAGGATCAGGTGGATGCCGACCGCGCGCGCCATCTGAGCGAGCCGGCAGATCGATTCCTCGACTTCGTTGCTCGCCACCATCATCAGATCCGCCAGCTCGTCGATCAGGACGACGATGAAGGGCAGGGTCTTGACCTCGAGGCCGTTCTTGTCGAGGAGCGGGCCCTGGCTCTCGACCATCGCCGTCTTGATGTTGCGGTTGTACTGCTCGATGTTCCGGACGCCCACGGCCGCGAGCGTCTTGTATCGCTCTTCCATCTCGCGCACGGCCCAGCGAAGCGCGTTCGCCGCGAGCTTGGGGTCCACGACCACGGGTGTCAGCAGATGCGGAATCTCCTCGTACATCCCGAGCTCCAGCCGCTTCGGGTCGATCATGATCAGCCGGACTTCATCGGGCGTCGCCCGGAACAGGATGCTCGAGAGCATCGCGTTCACGCTGACGGACTTGCCCGTGCCGGTCGAGCCGGCGATGAGCAGGTGCGGCATCGTTGCCAGGTCGCTGACGAACGGCTCACCGTGGATGGTCTTGCCGAGCGCGAGCGTGAGCCGCGACGTGGACCGGCGATAGGCTTCCGACTCGAGCAGCTCGCGCAGAGAGATCTGCTCCCGATTCGGGTTCGGGATCTGTATGCCGACCGTGGACTTCCCCGGGATGCGATCGATCAGGACCGACTCGGCCTGCATGGCCAGGCAGAGGTCATCGGCCAGCCCCGTGATCTTGCTGTACTTGACCCCGGCGTCGGGCTTGAACTCGTAGGTCGTGACGACGGGGCCGGGGTGGATCTGCACGACGCTTCCCTCGACCGAGAATTCGCGGCACTTTTCTTCAAGCTGCCTGGCACCGTCCATCAACTCCCGCTCGTCGACTTTCTGTTCGCCTCGCGGCGCGTCGAGCAGCGCGAGCGGCGGCGGTACGTAGGCGCCGCGCTTGCGATCCGCAGCCTTTTCCGCCGGCAGCTTCTCCGCGTCCGACAACGGCAGCGTCGGCTCCATCGGCATCGTTGTCGGGCGCTTGATCGACGGCGGCGTGGGCCTCGACGAGGCCGCGCGGAGCGCCGCCGCGGCCGCGCCAACCACTGCGGCGGCGCGCGAGGGCTTCGGCGCTTCTTCGGGCGCGGCAGGCTTTATTGCCGCTCTCGCCCGCGCCGGCAGGGGCGTGCCGTCGTCATTCGCCTCCTTGCCCGACTTGTCAAGGTGCTTCTTCAGGACCTCCTGCCGCTGGCGCTCGCGACGACGCTCCTCCCGGCGGGCCCGCATGCCGTCGAGCACGGCAGCCCACCGGTCGCGAACCACCTGGAAAAGAACGCCGAAGAGCCGTCCGATCGAAAACTGCGTCGACAGGATGACCGACAGGAAGAGCAGCGTCAGGATCAGGATGATCGATCCGGTCTTGTTGAGGTATTCCGCCAGGAACGAGGCCAGCAGCTTCCCGAGGGACCCGCCGGCAGCGATCTCGCGGTTGGCAACCCGCAGACTGCCGAACGCGAGCGATAGAAACGAGGCGACACAGCCAAGGAGCAGGCCCGCACCGACGAGCTTCGTGTAGGCTGCGTCGGGAACTCGACACCAGAAGTAATGCCAGCCGCTCACGACGAGCACCACCGGAACCAGGTAGGCCGCGTAGCCGAGCAGCTGATATGACAACTCGGCCATGAACGCGCCGACCCGGCCACCGAAGTTGAGCGGCGCCCCGTCGGGGCCCGTCGTGAAGAACAAGACCGGATCTGCCGGGTTGTAGCTGGCGAGCGAGATCAGCCACATCAGCGCCAGGGCGAACAGCGCCACGCCGATGAACTCACTGAGCCGGCGGGACACAAAGGATCCCGTCACGTCAAATCTCCATGATCACCGGCAGCACGAGCGGCCGGAGCCCTGACCGTTTGCGGAAGAACCGCTGCAAGTCCACGCGAATTTTCTCCTTGATGAGTCCGGGATCCGTCCGCTCCTCGACGTTGGCGCCCTCGATGGTCGCGGCGAGCAGCGCCGGGATCTCCTTGAGCAGTCCTTCTGTGCGTGTATCGAGTACGAAGCCCCGCGTGATCACGTCTGGCGTCTCCTCCAGGCTCCCCGACTGCCGGCTGATGACCACGACCGGAACGACCAGGCCATCGCCGGACAGGTGCCGCCGGTCCCGGAGGACCTCATCGCCCACTTCGCCGCTGCGGGTCCCATCGATCAGGATGCGGCCAGCCGGGACTTTGCCCGCCAGCCGGCCGCCCTCCGCGTCGAACTGGATGACGTCGCCGTTCTCGGCCAGGATGACTTTCGTGCCCCTGGACACTCGACCGGCGATCCTGGCGTGCCGGGCGAGCTGGCGGTACTCCCCGTGTATCGGCACGAAGTAGCGCGGTCTGACCAGGGAGATCATGAGTTTCAGCTCTTCTTCACTGCCGTGCCCAGAAACATGGACGTGTTTCAGGCCTTCGTAGACCAATTCGGCGCCCCGTTTGGCAATATGGTTCATCACCCGGCCGATCGCCTTCTCGTTGCCCGGAATTTCACGGGCCGAGAACACCACCACGTCCTCCGGCTCGAGCCGGACATGACGGTTTTCGTCTATGGCGATGCGTGTCAGTGCGGCCTGAGGCTCCCCCTGCGAGCCCGTGCAGAGGCACACCACGTCCTGGGCGGGGAAGTTCCGCACGTCGCTGTCCTTGATCAGGACACCTGTCGGGATTCGGAGATAGCCGAGCCGCTGGGCGATCTCGGAGTTGTCGATCATCCCGCGGCCGATGAACGCGACACGCCGGTCGAACTGGGCGGCGAGGTCGACGACGATCTGCATCCGATAAATGCTCGATGCGAAGGCTGCGACCACGATCTTGCCGTCGGCGTTCGTGAAGATCTCTTCGAAGGCGTCGGTGACGTCGACTTCAGACCCTGTGAATCCCCGGCGATCGACGTTCGTGCTGTCGGACAGGAGCGCGAGGACGCCCGCGGCGCCGAGTTGCGCCAGCCGGTGCACGTCGACACCCTCGCCATCGATGGGCGTCTGGTCGATCTTGAAATCGCCGGTATGGATGACCACGCCCTGCGGGGTCTCGATCGCCAGCGCGACGCAGTCCGGGATGCTGTGGGTGACGCGAAGAAACTCGATGGTGAAGGTGCCGACCGTGACGCGCTCGCGCGGCCGCACAGGGACGAGCCGCCGCCGCGATTCGTGGTCGTCGTCTTCGAGCTTGGATTCGACGAGCGCCAGCGCGAACGGGGTCCCGTAGACCGGCCCCTGCACCACTTTCAGCACGTGCCGCACGGCGCCGATGTGGTCCTCGTGCCCGTGCGTGAGCACGATTGCGGCGATCTTGTAGTGCTGGAGCTGGCGAAGGTCCGGGATGATGAGGTCCACTCCGAGCAGCTCCGGCTCGGGGAACATCACCCCGGCATCGACGAGGATGGCGGTGTCGCCGCAGGCGACGACCATCATGTTCATGCCGAACTCGCCCAGCCCCCCGAGAGGCACGAGCTCGAGCGGCGTGTCAGTTCCGTGTGTGGACAGAAGACCCCCGTCCTGTGCAGCGTGCAAGGGTGCCAATACCGCGTGTCAAGGTGCCAGAGTGCAGAGGCGTTGCCCGACCCGTCAGGAGGCACGACGGCCGGCGAGAGCGCACCTTGGGGAGGGTGCGCTCGCTCGGACTGCGCGGCGGGGCGCCGCGCGTCTCGTGCCTCACCTGCCGTCTGCTGGGACAGGCGGTCAGGGACAGGGAAAATCCGTGCAAACTATAGCACAGCTCCCGGCGAAGACGAAACGAACACGTCCGCAAGCCGAGCTAATTCTGCTATTTGCAGTGCCTCCGGCCGCCGCGTGCCGTCGACGCCCGCCTCGGCTATGGCCACGCGCGGGTCGACGCCGTGGTCCTCGGCAAAACGTCGCGAGGCGTTGAGGAGCGTCTTGCGCCGCTGGGTGAAGATCGATCGCACGAGCTGCTCGAACGTGGCCTCGTCCCTGAGCACGACGACCGGGTCCGTGAAGTCGAGGCGCAGCACGGCGGAATGCACCTTGGGGATGGGCCTGAACGCACCGGGTGGCAGCGTCATGAGCCGCCGGACGGTTGCCCGAAGCTGCACGAAGATGGCGAGCGTCCCGTAGTCCTTCGTGCCGGGCTTGCCCTCGATGCGATCCGCCACCTCGCGCTGGACCATCAAGGTCGCATCGGTGAGCCGGGCACCCTCGCGGCGCGCCCGCAGGAGCATGAAGAGAATGGGAGAGGACACGTTGTAGGGCAGATTGCCTGCCACGCGGAGATCGCGATCGGCCAGAGCCTGGAGATCGAAGTCGAGGAAGTCCTGCTCGACGAGCGAGACGTTCTGTGGCAGCTTCGGCCCGAGCGACTCGGCCATGTCGCGATCCAGCTCGACGGCCGTCAGGTGCGCGACGAGCGGGGCAAGCCTCAACGTCAGCGCGCCGGGCCCCGGTCCAATCTCGAGAAAGCGGTCGGTCGGACGAGGCGCGATCGCCTGAACGAGCTTGTCCGCCCACGCAGGCTCCAGGAAGTGCTGTCCGAACTTCTTTTTCCCCCGGACGGGCGACGTCCCCCGCATCACACGTCGTCCAGGGCTTCACCACGCCAGTACTTCTCTTCGATCTCTTCGATCTCTTCCTCGCTCATGCCGAAGTAGTGCCCGAACTCGTGGATGACCGTTTCGGCGACGCAATCGCGGATCTCCTCGTCGTCCTCGCACGCCTCCTCGATTGGAATCTGGTAGATCGAGATGCGATCGGGAAGGGTGTTCCCGTAGCCCCAGCCACGTTCGGGCAGCGGAGTTCCGTGGTACAGACCGAAGAGGGTGTCGTCCGGTCCGACCTCCATGTCCTCGAGAATCTCGGCCGAGGGCGCCTGCTCGACGACGACCGCGACGTTCGTCATGGCGTCGCGAAAACGCCGCGGGATCTCGCGCAAGGCGTCCTCCACGAGTCGCGTGAAGCGTTCCTGCGTCACGCTCTCCCTCGGACCTTCGGCGATCGCGGCGGCCGCGTGCTTGCCGCACGTGTGAGCTGCGCATAGAAATCGCAGTCGCCGCGGACGGCGCAGCGGTCGCAGAGCGGGCGCGGCTTGCAGATGCGCCGCCCATGCAGGATCAGGGTGTCGGAGGTGCGGGTCCATGCGGCAGGCGGCATGGCCGCGGAGAGCTGCTGTTCCACTACTTCCGGGTCATCGGATTTTGCAATCCCGATCCGGTTGGCGACGCGAAGTACGTGCCGGTCGACGGGAAGACCCGGCACGCCGAGCGCGTGCCCGAGCACGACGTTGGCGGTCTTCCTGCCGACGCCGGGCAGCGCGACCAGTGCGTCCATCGTGCGCGGAATCTCGCCGCCGTGCGTGTCGACGACTTCGGTCGCCATTCCCACGAGCGAGCGGGATTTGGCCCGGAAGAAACCCGTCGACAGGATCTGTGGCTCGAGCTCATCGGTCGTCGCCCGGGCGAGCGCGCACGCGTCGGGATAACGGGCGAACAGGGCAGGCGTGACCTGATTGACCCGTTCGTCGGTGCACTGCGCCGAGAGAATCGTCGCGACGAGGAGCTCGTAGGCGTTGGTGAAATGAAGCTCGGTGTCAGCGTTCGGATGCTGCGAACCGAGCCGCTTCATGATCCGCCGCGTCTCGGCGGGTGACCTCGCCGGTGCCGGCATGCTCTTGCGCAAAGCCGTGCGCTTGGCCATGCAGGCGATTGTAGCAATGCTGAGTGCTGATTGCTGAGTGCTGAAGTAAAGGCCGAAGGGGCATTCATACTCGCCCGTTCGCCCTTTACCTCAGCATTCAGCATCGTCAGCATTATTCCCGCCGCTCCGTCGTCCCGCGCGGCGGCACCGCCGTCAGCAGCGCGATGAGCGCGCGGCTGCCGCCCTTGAGGCGCGAGGTGCCGACGACGACCGTCTCCCCGACGTCCATCGTGAAGCTCGTGTCGATGATGGAGCTCCAGGCCACGCGTTGGCTGGTCGTGCGCGCACCGGAACGCCCCGCGGACCCCTCCTCAACGCGCGCGGTCAGATCCGCGATCTCGCGATCGACTCGTCGGAGCTCCAGTTCCAGTTTCGGTATGCTGTCGCCGGATGCCACGCCGACGTCGACCTTGCTCCGTGCGTCTTTGATCTGCTTCTCGAGCAGCGAACGCTGGTCGGTCAGATCCGCGATTCGGCGAGAGGTCGTGCGCAATGCTGCGGAAGCCGCTTCGACGCTGACCTCCCTGGGCGCTCCGCTGCCAAAGAGCGTGAACCGGACGAAGACCCGCGAGTTCTCCGCGCGCGACGTGGTCAGCTTGAGCTCGTACTCCTGTTCCTCGGGTCCGCGCAGCACCTGGCTCAGCGACTGCGTGGCCATGCCGCTCGACGTCGTCTGCGCGACGGGCCGCCGATCGACCGGCGCGTTGCGTCCCTGCTGCCCGCAGCACATCACCCACGACGCGTCGAGCAGCTTGTAGGACTTGAAGGGCAGGAACTCCCGCATGTCGACGAGTGCCTTCCGCGCGGCCGGCGGCACGTCGTCGGCCATCGCCGTGCCCTGAATGTCGCCGAGCACGAGCACGACGCTGAAGCCCTGCGGCAACACGGCATGTCGCGACTGGGCAAACGATGCCGCCGAGGGCGGCGGCGGCGTCTCAGACGGCGGCGTCTGCGCAGGACGCGCAGGCGGAGTCTGCATTGGACGGGCCGGCTGCGTCTGCATAGTAGGTTGCGGAGGCGGAGCCTGCTGAGCCAGGGCGGATGTCGCCATCGATGCGGCGACCATCACGGTGCAGAGCGGCAGGCGGAGCGACGAGGGACGCCCGTATCGCATGGTCGTCGGCTGTGAGTCGCCGGTCGCGCAGGTCATGGCATGGACTCCTGAAAGCGCAGGTTCTGATCGAAGATCCAGATGATGCGTGTCCCGCCCGGCGTCGCGAACTGCAGCTGGCGGCGCTCCCCGTCGCCGCCCCCCGCGTCGATCGCCGCCAGTGGGTCGGTCGTCACAGGAGCCGCCACGGGCTCCCCAATCACGCGATGGCCGGTCATTGTTCCCACGACGACCAGAAGCGCTCCGACTGCCGCGATCGCGAAGGGACGCAGCCAGGGCGTACGCATGGACGCCGACTCCAGCGCGGCCGCGACGATCACCCGGCGCATCCGCTCCGCGTCGACCTGACCAAGCCCTTCGTCCTCGCGTAGCGGGTCGCCGTCGTTCAGAAGCTTGTTGAGGTCAGTCATTTGCCAATCCCTGAGGTTCCTGCGCGGCCGTCTACCGCGGCGGCCAGCTCCCGCCGACCCATCGACAGGTGCCAGCGGACGGTCACCGCAGCGACTCCGAGGAGTCGCGCGATCGCGGGGATGCCGACCCCCTCGATCTCATACAAGACGATGATCGCGCGGCGGCGTGGCGGCAGCCGGTCGAGCGCCTGCCAGACGATCGACCGCGCCAGCAAGGCCGACTCGCTGTCTGAGGCGACCGGCGTCGTGCTGAACGCCGCATCGTCAGCGCCGCGCTTGCGCACGGCCGCCTGCCGCCAGCGGTCGCGGGCCAGGTTGATCAGGACCCGCACGAGCCACGCTTCTTCGTGCCCGGCGCCGTATGGCACCGAGGCCGCGTGCCGGGTGGCGCGCAGGAAGGTCTCCTGCACCAGATCGCTCGCGTCCTCCGCACTTCTGGACAGACGGCGAGCCAGGCGGTAGAGCCGCTGGTGGTGCGCGTCGAATAAGGTGCCCAGCCGTGCCGCCGCGTCGTCGGTCGGCCGGTCCGCGGTCGCGCACATGGCGATCGCCTGCCCGGTCATACCCTTACAAACGTCCGGGTAGACCCGAGTGTTGGGCAAGAGCGTGGTTTTAATGAACAGGCCCCTTGTCCCAGCTTGCGCCGGTCGACTCGCTGAAGATGCGCATATGTTCCTGAAGGGCGGCGATCAGGTTGGGCAGCACCTGGATCGGCACGGCGATCTTCGCCCGCACCGGTGCGCGAACGACGTGATTCGACTGCGCTTGCTGGATGTCGCTCTCGGAGAGGGGGAGGACCTCGCAGAACGACAGGGTGAAATCGAACGGTGTATGCGAGATCGCGCAGAAATTCGCGTAGACCCGGGGTGCATCGCCCTTGTCGTCGGGGACGATGGTGAAATTGATCTGCTTGCGTTCATCCATAGGGGATAGCTTATCCGCAATGGAGAGCCGCCGGGCGTCAGGCCCGCCCCGCCAGAACTGGGTCCTGGCGTGTTCTCGATTACTAGTATTTCCTCATCACGCCGACCACCACGCCCTGCACCTGGACCTGCTCGGCGGAGACGACGAGCGGTTGCATGGCCGGGTTGGCGGGTTGCAGGCGAATCCGGCCCTGCTCGCGATAGAGCTTCTTGAGGGTCACATCCGATCCGTTCACGAGCGCGATCACCATCTCACCGTTGTCTGCGGTGCGGCGATCCTCGACAATGACGTAGTCGCCATCGCGAATCTGCTCGTCGATCATCGAATCACCCCTGACGCGCAGCACGTAGCTGTCGCGCTTGCCCACCAGGTCCTCCGGCACGGCGATCGTTTCGCTGCCGACGACGGCCTCGATCGGCGCGCCGGCGGCGACGTACCCGAGCAGCGGCAGCTCGAGCGCTCGGCTCCCGAGCCGGGTCGGAACGAGCTCCACCGACCGGCTGCGGTTCCACGCACGCTTGATGAAGCCCTTCTCCTCGAGGTTCGTCAGGTGCTTGTGAACCGTCGCGAGCGAGGACAGTCCGAACCGGCGTCCGATTTCCTCGAGGCTCGGCGCGTAGCCGTGCTGCTGGATGAAATCGTTGAGGTAGTCGAGGATCTCGCGCTGTCGCTTCGTCAGTGGAAGCATGGTGCGCGCACTATACGCAAAGGAAAAGCGAAAGTCAATTCCTGTACGCGCTTTACTCTGGGGTGCCCCCGACGGTCTAATCCCAGCAGATGTGCTCGCTTGTCCTTTGCGCACCGCCCGACCAGCCGAGTGACTTCCCGTGCTGACCCGCGCCTGGACGGGACCCGTGTCGCCTGAGTGGACGATTCGCGTCGGCGGCGGCGACGATACGCCTGCGCTCGACCCGAGCTGGGCCGAGGCCGACGATCGGTCGCTCGTCGGATTGTGCCTCTCGGGACGGCGCGAAGCCTTCGACGTCATCGTCGAACGCCACCGGCGCGAGGTGTATCAGTTGTGCTACCGGTATGTCGGCAATCACGAGGACGCGGCCGACCTGGCACAGGACGCATTCATCCGCGCGTTCAAGGGCCTCAAGGGATTCAAAGGGGAGGCGAGTCTCTCGACGTGGCTCTATCGCATCAGTGTGAACGTGTGCCTCAATCGCCTGGCGCTCAAGACGCCGCGGGGCGAACCGCTCGAGCCGACCGAGCACGTCGACCTTCGCGCGGAGCGCCCGGACGCCGCGCTCCTTCGCGACGAGCGCGCGGAGGAAGTGCGCGCCGCCATCAGGCAGCTGCCGCCCAAGCAGCGTGCCACGGTGATTCTGCGGGTTTATCATGATCTGCCGCACGAGGAGATCGCCGGGATCCTCGGCAGCTCGGTCGGCGCGGCGAAGGCGAATCTCTTCCACGCGCTGGCCAATCTGAAGAAGTTGCTGCGATGATGCACTTGACCGACGTCGAACTCGTGGATCTGCTCGACGGCGCGCTCGCGTCGCCGCGGGAACGTCACCTCGACGAGTGCGACACCTGTCGAGCGACGGCGACCCGCATGCGCGAGGCGTTCGCGCGGGCGAAGGACGTCGGGATGCCCGAGCCCTCGCCGCTCTTCTGGGAGCATTTCTCCGCGCGGGTGCACGAAGGTGTGCGCGGCGCGCAGGCCGACGAGCCGTTGTCGTGGTTCGGCTGGGCGCACGGAGCTACAGGGAAGTGGGCGATTGCGGGAGCGCTGCTCACGCTGCTGCTGGTGGCCGGCGTCTGGCGGGCGAGTGCTCCCGTTGCGCAACAGGCTTCGCCCGCCGCGTCGGTCACTGCAAGTGCCCGAGACGCAGATCCCGGTGTAGTGGACGATTTCGATCCTGACACCGACGAGGCGTGGGCCCTCGTCCGTACCGTCGCCGACGACGTGAAGTGGGATGACGCGGCCGCAGATGGCATGGGCCTGCGTGCTGGTTCCGTCGAACATGCCATGGTGACGCTGACCGGCGCCGAACGTTCGGAGCTGGTGCGATTGCTCGAAGCTGAAACGAAACAACCGGGCGCCTGAGCGAAAGCTGTCCCGGTCGAGGACTCCACAGATGGTGCGACAGGTCTTGCTCGCGGCGATGATCGCTGGAACGGTCGGGAACGCGGCAGCGCCGCCTCCCGCTCCGCCGCCACAGCGGCCTGCCGCGCAGGGGGCCGCCCCGGGCGTCTCGAGGGGGGGCGCGCCGACCAGGAGACGGCCGACGCGCTGCCCGACGCTGCCCTCGCCAACATGCTGGACACTTATGCGATCGTCGAGGCGCAGCGGGCGCTGACGATCGACGACGAGAAGTACGGCACATTCGCCGCGCGCCTGAAGAAGCTTCAGGACATTCGGCGCAGGAATCAGCGGCAGCGCCAGATGCTCGTGCGGGAGCTCTTCAGAATGGCAGGGCCAAGGGCGCTCGTCCCGGCCGACGAGACCGCCATCCGCAACCAGCTGACGGCGCTGCGGGAGCACGACGATCGCTTCGCGGTCGAGCTGCGGCAGGCGTACGACGCGCTCGACGAGGTCCTCGATACACGGCAGCAGGCCCGGTTTCGGATGTTCGAGGAGCAGATCGAGCGCCGCAAGCTGGATCTCCTCGTCCGGGCGCGCGCCCGCGCGCTACAAAAACAGCCACAGGAGTAAACCCCGGCTCCGGCACCCCGGGGGCCGGCACTCCCTCTCCGCTGGCTCGCCCGGCACAAGTCTGTGTACAATTGCCCTATGACTTTCCGGCTGCGGTCAGTGGCTCTCGTCGGCCTCAGTCTGGCGGTACTGGTCCCCCTCGGCGCCCAGCCACGCGTCACCAAGCAGGACGCGGACCGGTGTCAAGGCAAGTTCGGTCAGATCACGAGCTTTGCCAATCCGCCCAAGGCGCGTGCCGCGACGAGCGGGAACGCGGCGCCCGCGTCGCAGACCACGCAGCTGACCGACGCCGAAGTGAATTCCTATCTGCACTTTCACCTCAAGGACCAGGTGCCGGCGGGCGTCGTCGATCCGACCTTGAGCGCGCTCGGCGACGGACGCGTGAAGGGCACGGCAACCATCGACCTCGATGCGGTCCGCAAGCAGAAGCAGCGTGGGTGGACCGATCCGATGAGCTACATGACCGGCCAGCTGCCCTTGACGGCCTCCGGGCTGCTCATCACGCAGAACGGCGTCGGCCGCTTCCAGCTCGAAGCCGCCACGGTCTCGGGAATCTCGATTCCGAAGAGCCTGCTCCAGGAAATGCTCTCGTACTACTCCAAGTCGGCTGAGAAGCCTTCCGGCATCAGCATGGACGACCCCTTCGAGCTCCCCGCCCGCATCAAAGAGATCCGCGTGGGGAAGGGGGAAGCGATGGTGGTGCAATAGATTCCCTCCAGTCGCCGCTGCAGTATCTCAAGGGCGTCGGTCCGCGGCGTGCGGCGGATCTCGAGCGGGTCGGCCTGCACACGGTCGAAGACCTCCTCTACCGCTTTCCGATCCGCTACGAAGATCGCGGCACCTTCCAGACGATCGCCGCGCTCCGGCCCGGCGTCACCGCTTCGGTTCTGGGCGAAGTCGTCGGCTGCGGCATCCGCCCGACTCGTCGTCCTCGCTTCAAGATCTTCGAGCTGGTCGTGCGCGATGGGACCGGATCGTTACGCGCCATCTGGTTCAACCAGCCGTTTCTCAACGACGTCTTCCGTCCGCATCAGCGCGTCATCCTGTTCGGCAAGCTCGAGCTGACGCCTCACGGGCTGCAGCTTCAGAACCCGCAGTACCAGAGTCCTCCCGCTGGCGGCCGACGATGCCGAGGCGTCCGCCGGCGTCCATGGCGGGCATGAAGACGACACGCTGCATACTGGCCGCATCGTGCCGATCTACGAGAAGACCGGTACGGTCACGACCAAGATGCAGCGCGTGCTCGTGCACCATGCGCTGTCGCAGCTGCCCGCCGTCCTGCCGGACGCGCTGCCGGCCGCACTCCGGGAACGGCACGGCCTCCTCGACCGGCGAACCGCGCTCGGTCATGCGCACTTTCCGCCGGAACACGCGAGCCTCGACGAGCTGAACAGCTTCCGGTCGCCGGCGCAGCGCCGGTTGATCTTCGAGGAGTTCTTTCTCTTCCAGTGCGGGCTGGTGCTTCGCAAGCGCCAGGCCAGCGCCGAAGTCAAGCCTCGCGCGGTCGTCATCACCGACGAGATGCGCGAATCGGCGCGGCGCGTGCTGCCTTTCAAGCTGACCGGCGATCAGAAGAAGGTGATCGCGGAAATCGTCGGCGACATGAAGCGCCCCCATCCGATGAATCGTCTCCTCCAGGGCGATGTCGGCTCGGGCAAGACCATCGTCGCGCTGATGGCCGCGCTCGTGGCGATGGAGAACGGCTTCCAGGTGGCCTTCATGGCGCCGACGGAGATTCTCGCCGAGCAGCACTACATCAACATCCGCCGGCTGCTCGAGTCGTCCAGGTTTCGCATGGCGCTGCTGACCGGCGCAAGCCCGGCGAAGAAGCGGCGCGAGACGCACGCCGAGCTCGCCGGCGGGTCGCTTCACCTCGTGGTCGGGACGCATGCGCTCGTGGAGGATCCGGTCGCGTTCCGCGAGCTCGGGCTCGCGATCATCGACGAGCAGCACCGGTTCGGCGTCATGCAGCGCGCGGCGCTCCGCGCCAAGGGGATGCACCCCGATATCCTCGTGATGACGGCCACGCCGATTCCCCGCACCCTGGCGCTCACGACTTACGGGGACCTCGACGTGTCGGTCATGCGCGAGATGCCGCCGGGACGAAAGCCGATCAAGACCATCGCCAAGCCGGAGTCGCGCCGCGACGAGATTTACGAATTCCTGCGCAAGGAGCTCGACCTCGGACGCCAGGCGTACGTGATCTATCCGCTGGTTGAGGAGTCCTCCAAGGTCGATCTCCGCGCCGCCACGGAGATGGCCGACCATCTGCAGCAGGATGTGTTCCCGGCGTATCGCGTGGCGCTCTTGCACGGCCGCATGAAGCCCGACGACAAGGACCGCGTGATGCAAGCCTTCGTGCGCGGAGAGTTCCACATCCTCGTCTCGACCACCGTCGTCGAAGTCGGCGTCGACGTGCCGAACGCGTCCGTCATGGTCGTCGAACATGCGGAGCGCTTCGGCCTGTCGCAGCTCCACCAGTTACGCGGCCGCGTCGGCCGCGCGGCGCATCAGTCGTACTGCATCCTGCTCTATCAGGCGCCCCTCAGCGATGCCGGCCGCGATCGCCTCAAGGCGCTCACCGACACGACCGACGGCTTCGTCATCGCGGAACGTGACCTTGCGCTGCGCGGTCCCGGCGATTTCTTCGGCACTCGGCAGTCCGGCATGCCCACGCTGCGCGTCGGCGACCTGCTGCGGGACCACCAGATGATGGAGGAGGCGCGGCGGGAGGCGGTGGCGGCGCTCGATGGTCGCGAAGCCGGCGAGCTCGCCACGTTCGTCCGCTCGAGCTGGGAGAAGCGGTTCGGACTCGTCGGTGTCGGGTAGCATGCCGCTGTCGGTGACGCGCGCGTGCCGCAATCAGGGGTTGCCGCCTCCAAGCGGCAATCTGACGAACACACTAAGTACGAGGGACCAGTGAGAACCAGCTGGAAGCGGGAAGCTGGGACCGGGAAGCCGGAATGCGCATAATCGCCGGCACTCTCAAGGGCCGGCGGCTGGGCACACCCGACTGGCCGGGGCTGCGGCCGATGTCCGACAAACTTCGCGAGACGCTGTTCAACGTTCTCGGCCCGAGAGTGGTGGGTGCCCGATTCCTCGACGGCTATGCCGGCACGGGGGCCGTCGGCATCGAAGCCATGAGCCGCGGCGCGTCGCACGTGACGTTTGTCGACAGCGACCGGCGGGCGACCGAGCTGGTCCAGGCAAACGTGCGCCACTGCGGGCTCGAAGAGGGCTATGCTATTATCCGCGTGGAATTTGCGGGCGCGGGACCTCGGCTCGACGGGAAGGCGTTCGACATCATCTCGCTCACGCCGCCCTACGGCGCGGCCGAGATGGCCACGGCGCTCACGACGACCGCCGGGATCGCGTCGGCCGATACGCTCGTCATCATCGAGCACGCGAAGCGCGATCCTCCGCCGGCGCAGGCGGGCGCCCTGGCGCTGACGCGGGATCTGTTGTCAGGAGATAGCGGACTGGCGTTCTACAAGGTCACGTAAGGGCTGCCTTCAACCTTTACTTCAGAATTCAGAATTCAGCATTCAGAATCCACAAAGATGTCTCCAGTCATCGCCATCTACCCCGGCTCGTTCGATCCGATCACGATGGGTCACGTAGACATCATCCAGCGCGGGTCGCGCCTCTTCGACCGGATCGTCATCGCCGTCCTCATCAACACCGACAAGGCGCCTCTCTTCACCGTGCACGAGCGGGTCGACGTCGCGCGCGAGGTCTTCCGCGACCGGGCCAACGTGGAAGTGGACACCTTCGACGGACTGCTCGTGGACTACGCTCGACGACGACAGGCGAGCGTGATTGTCCGGGGACTGCGCGCCGTGTCGGATTTCGAGTACGAGATGCAGATGGCGCTCATGAACCGCCGTCTCAGCCCCGATGTCGAGACGGTCTTCATGATGCCGGCTGAGCCCTATACCTACGTCAGCTCCCGTCTCGTGAAGGAAGTCGTCGCCCTCGGCGGATCCGTCAAGGGCATCGTTCCGGACATTGTCGAACGCCGATTGCGCGAGAAGAAGCTCGCGCGCGAGACCTTGAGAGCCTGACACCCCATGGGAAGCTTGCCAAGTTCGTCGAGTTCGTTCGCGGCCCGTGCCGCTCGCATTGCCCTCTCTCCGACAATGAAGGTCGCCGCCGAGGCGATGGCGCTCAAGGCGAAGGGCATCGACGTCGTCGACCTCGGCGCCGGCGAGCCTGACTTTCCGACGCCCGCTCACATCGCGGCTGCGGCGCACGCCGCCATCGACGCCAACTTCACGAAGTACACCTCCAACTCGGGCACCGACGAGCTGAAGCAGGCCATCGTCGGACGCTATCGGACCGACTGCGGGGTCGAGTACGCCACGCGCGAAGTGATCGTGTCGGCCGGCGGCAAGCAGGCGCTGTTCAACGCCGTCATGGTGCTCTTCGGCGCCGGGGACGAGGTGATCACTCACATGCCGGGCTGGCCTACGCTCGTCGAGCAGATCAAGCTCGCGGACGCGACGCCCGTCATCGTGCGCACGCACGCGGAGGACGGATTCCGCCTGCAGGCCGATCTCTTCCTCAACGCGCTCACGCCGAGAACGCGCGGCATCATCATCACCTCGCCGGGCAATCCGACCGGCGCATTGATGTCCGAGGACGATCTCGGGGCGGTCGCGGAAGAGGCCGCGAAGCGAGGCATCTGGATCCTGCTCGACCTCTGCTACGAGAGGCTCATCTATGACCCGACGCCGCACAACCTGCCGGGCGTGCTGGCTCGCACGATGAGAGATCGCGCGGTGCTCTGTGGATCGGCGTCCAAGTGCTACGCGATGACCGGCTGGCGCTGCGGCTGGACACTGGCACCGGCGGCCGTCGTGGGGGCGTGTAACGCCCTGCAGAGCCATTCGACCTCGAACGTGTGCTCGATCACTCAGAAGGCCGTCGTGGCGGGACTGACCGGTCCGCAGTCGTGCGTGACCGACATGCTCGACGCGTATCGCCGACGCCGCGACCAGCTCTGCACGTGGCTCGCGGAAGAGCCCCGCCTCCGCCTCGTGAAGCCGGCCGGCGCGTTCTACTTGTTTCCGGACGTCTCGGACTTCCTGTCGCCGGACGGCGTGAGGACGTCGGCAGAGCTCGCCCAGTCGCTCCTCGATGGGCCGCGCGTCGCGCTGACGCCCGGTGAAGCGTTCGACGCGCCCGGATTTCTCCGCATCTCGTACGCGGCGTCGATGGAAGACCTCGAGCGCGGGGCGAAGAAGATCATCGACCACGTGAGATTCTGTCGAGCGCTCGCAGACGACGACCACGGCCTAGACCGCCGTCCAAGAGCCTTTCACCGCGGAGCCCGCCGAGGACGCAGAGACCAGCCACTGATTTGGTTCTGCGCGCTCCGCGGTGAAGAGCTTTTGGACGGCGACGAGTGCCGTGTGACCCTTCGACCGAATGGCATGACACGGCAAACAGGAACAACACAAACCACTCATATCCTCGCCCAGCTCGAGGCAGCGCTCGGCGCGGAGCACGTCCGCACCGACGAACAGGCCCGCGCCAGCTACGGCACCGACGCGCTCAAGCGCGGCCATCCCGCCGAGGTCGTCGTGTTTCCCGGAAACACCGCGGAGGTCGCGGCTGTCGTGCGCCTCTGCGCCGAGCACCGGATTCCGATGGTGCCTCGAGGCGGGGGCACGGGCTACACCGGCGGCTCGGTACCGACCCGTGGCGGCGTCGTGATCTCCCTCGAGCGGATGAACCGGATTCTCGAGATTGACGAAGCCAACCTCATCGCCATCGTCGAACCCAACGTCATCACCGGAGATCTCCAGGACGCCGTGGAGAAGGTGGGTCTCTTCTATCCTCCGGACCCGGCGTCCCTGCGGCAGTCCGTGATCGGCGGCAACGTGGCCGAATGTGCCGGTGGGCCGCGCGCATTCAAGTACGGCACGACCAAGCAGTATGTGCTCGGCCTCGAGGCCGTGCTCCCGACCGGAGAGATCATCGAGACGGGAGGAAAAGTCGCCAAGAACGTCGTCGGCTACGATCTGACGCACCTGCTCGTCGGGTCCGAAGGGACGCTTGCCGTCATCACCAGGATCATCCTGCGCCTCGTCCCCAAGCCGCCCGTGCAGGCCACGCTTCGCGGGACGTTTCGGACAGTCGACGCCGCAGTCGCGGCCGTCGGCGAGATCATTCGCGAGCGCGTGGTCCCCGCGGCGATCGAGCTCGTCGACGGAGACATCGCTCGAAGCCGTTGCCCGCTACCTGCAGGCGCGCTCGCTCGCGCCTGAAGGCACGGCGGCGATCCTCCTCGTGGAGGTCGACGGCGTTCCCGCGTCCGTTGCCGAGGAAGCGACCCGCGTCGAACGCGCGCTCCGCGCTGGCGGCGCTACTGAAATACTGCACGCCCGCGATGCGGCCGAGCGGCAGGAGCTGTGGCGCGTCCGCCGCGAGCTGTCCATGTCGCTCAAGATGGTCGCGGGGCTGAAGTTCAACCACGATGTGGTCGTGCCCAAGGCGCGGATCCCGGCGCTCTTCGCGCTCGTGAGTCGAATCAGTTCCGAGCACCGCCTGCGCATCCCGTGCTTCGGGCACGCGGGCGACGGCAACATCCACGTGAACATCATGGTCGACCCCGGCGACGCCGACGAAATCGAGCGCGCCCACCACGCCGAGCGGCGGCTCTTCGAAGGCGTCGTCGCGATGGAGGGGTCGATCAGCGGCGAGCACGGCATCGGGTTCTCCAAGGCGCCCTTCATTTCGCTCGAGCTCTCACCCGATGTGATCGCCCTCATGAAGCGGGTGAAGGCCGCCTTCGATCCGCACGGGCTGATGAACCCGGGAAAGATCTTCCCGTGAGCACGATCTGCTAGAGTCTTGACATGGTCATGAAGCTCGCGACGGTCACGGTGGTGGCCTTCTTCTCGCTCTCGCCCCCCTTCGCGCAGGACACAGCCGCGCTCAAGCGGGAAATCGAGGCCATCAAGGCCCATCAGGCCGAGATGCAGAAAGACCTCGACGCCATCCGCGCGTTCCTGCAGCAGATGATCGTCGAGAAGGCCCAGGCGGCAATGGTCAATGCCTCCGTCGTCGTCGCTGGAGAACCGGCGAAGGGCTCGGCCGCCGCCAAGGTGATGCTGGTCGAAGTCTCCGATTATCACTGCCCGTTCTGCCGCCGCCACACGCTGACGACCCAGCCGCAGATCGACACCGAGTACATCAACACCGGCAAGGTGCGCTACGTCTTCATCGACTATCCGATCGACCAGCTGCACCCCGATGCGTTCAAGGCCCACGAAGCCGCCAACTGCGCGGGAGACCAGGGCAAGTACTGGGAGATGCACGCGAAGCTCTTCGAGCAGCCGCCGTCGCGCGACCCCGCTCAGCTCGTACCGCAGCTCATCTCGCAGGCGCAGGCCGTCGGGCTCGACACCGGCAAGTTCCGCGCGTGTTTCGAAGGGAAGAAGTACGCGACTCCAGTTCGCGACAACGTCGCGCGGATGCAGGCGCTCGGCGTGGACAGCACGCCCACGTTTCTGATCGGGCTCACCCCGGCGGCGGGCCAGCCGATGAAGGTCGTCAAGGTTGTGAGGGGCGCCGTGCCGTTCCCGCAATTCAAGACGGCGCTCGATCAGGTCTTGGCCCAATAGCGGTTGTTGTCACGAAGAACAGGAGATCAAGAGATCAGGAGCAATTCTGGTCTTCATCCGTTCTCCTGAGTCCTGACCTCGTAAGGCTTCAGATCCGGCGCAGGCTCGCCGGCAGAAACGGTGCCGCGCTGATTTGGCCCTCGAACCCTGACCCCCACCGGCCCGGGATCGAAGTTCCGCAATCAGGACAGTCGCCGGCCGCGGTCAGACGGTAGCGCAACACGTGATAGCCGTCGCGCTCGACGAGCAGCGCACGGCAGTTGTGACAGCGCGTGTTCTCGAGATCTCCGACGCGCCCGGGTGCGTTCCCCGCATAGACGTACCGCAGGCCATTCCGCTGACCGATCGCCGCGGCGGCGACGAGCATCTCCGGAGTGGTGTTGTCCGGATCGGTCATGCGATAGTCCTTGTGGAACGCAGTCACGTGCCACGGGATGTCCGGTGAGACGCCAGCCACGAAACTCGTCAGGCGATCGAGCTCCTCTGGCGAATCGTTGAACCCGGGAATGAGGAGCGTCACGATCTCCAGCCAGATTCCCATCCCGTGCAGCGCGCGAATCGTCGCGAGGATGGGCTCGAGACGGCCACCGAGCTGACGATAGTGGCGATCGTCGAAGCTCTTGAGATCGACTTTGTAGAGGTCCACCCACGGCCGAATGTAGCTCAGTACGCGCGGCGTGCCGTTGCCGTTCGAGACGAACGCGGTCATGAGGCCGCGTGCGCGCGCTTCCTTGAAGATCGCCACTGCCCACTCGCTCGTAATCAACGGTTCGTTGTACGTGCTGACGACGATGCGGGCGCCGAGACGGGAGGCATCGGCGACGAGGAGGGCCGGAGAGGTGTCCCTCGGCTGAGCGATCGCGTGCGGATCCCGCAGCGCCTGCGACGTCACCCAGTTCTGACAGTAGGAGCAGTGGAGATCGCACCCGAGCATGCCGAAGCTGAACGCCAGCGCGCCGGGATGCGCGTGAAAGAACGGCTTTTTTTCGACCGGATCGCATTGCAGCGCGCCGACGTAGCCGTGGGGCACGTACAGCACGCCACCGCGATTGAAGCGGACCTTGCAGACGCCTGCCGCGCCGTCGGGGATGGGACAGGCGTGGCCGCACGCATGACAGCGCAGCCGGCCGCGGTCGAGCGACTCCACCAGCTCAGGCGCCGCCTCGATCGTCCGGGCTTCGAGAACCTCGGCGAGCGTGGCCATGCAATCGATGGTAACAGGAGACAGGCAGCGCCTGCGGCCCGAGCGCGGCGCGAAGTCGCCGCGCGAGAGCGCTTGGGGGTGGGGCCCCAAGCGCATTGATAAATGCAGACAGAACGCCGGTAACAAGGGAG
Organism: uncultured Acidobacteriota bacterium; assembly: GCA_963771395.1. Lineage (GTDB taxonomy): Bacteria > Acidobacteriota > Vicinamibacteria > Vicinamibacterales > 2-12-FULL-66-21 > DATBJJ01. The sequence goes on from CAVYTY010000011.1 coordinate 114,882, forward strand.
CGGCAGCTCCTGCCTCCTGACTCCGCTATCCTACATCCATGCCCAAAACCGTCGCCGTCGTCGGCGCCTCGAGCGATCGCCGTAAGTTCGGGAACAAGGCGGTACGCGCCTTCGCCCACCAGGGGTACACCGTGTTCGCGATCAATCCGCACGAGCGCGAGATCGAAGGTCATCCGGCGTACGCCTCGGTGCTCGATGTTCCCGGCACGCTCGACGTGGCGACGGTCTACGTGCCTCCCGAGATTGGCGTGGGCGTGATGGAAGAGCTCGCCACGAAGAAGGTCGCGGAGGTCTGGCTGAACCCGGGCGCCGACGGGCCCGCGGTCATCCAGCGGGCCAGGCAGTTGGGGCTCGCGACGATTCAGGCCTGCAGCATCATCGGGATCGGCGAGAGCCCGCGCGACTACTGAGCGCGCACCGGCTCGCCGGTGAGGCGTCCGGTCCAGACGCCGGCCGTCACGGTCGCGTGCTCGAACACGATGCGGTCGTTCTGCGGAGACCACGCGGGATATCTGACGTAATCGTTCGGGGTCGTGAACCGCGTGAGTTGCTGCGCCACGCCCGTCGCCGTCGATACGGTCCAGACGTTCCACACGCCGTCGCGCTCTCCGGCAAACGCGATCCGGTCGTTGTCGGGTGCCCAGGTGTGCGGCCAGTGCTGCCCGCTCGACGTGGTGACCTGGCGGAAACCCGTCCCGTCTCGATTGAGTACCCAGATCTGGGTGTGCCCGCCGTCTTCCACTTCGAGTGCGAGCCGGCGACCGTCTGGCGACCACGAAGGGTAGCCTGCGGACCGCTGCGGCGGCGACAATCGGACAGGCGTGCCACCCGACGCTGGTACGTGCCACGCGGTCATGCCGCCGGTGTCGTTCGCCGCGTGATACGCGAGATCGCGACCATCGGGCGACAACGTGAGGTTGGCCATCTGCGCGGGCAGGCCCTGGACGTCTTCGGCTTGACGCGTATCAATCGCCACCCGCGCCATTCGGCGCACCGGGCCCTTGCCGATCCCCATCAACATGTGGCGGCTGTCCGGCATCCATGTGGGAAAGAACTCGGCGTCCTTTCCCGGCATGAGGAGCTCGGCCGTGCGCGTCTCCATGTTCATGAGCCACAGATCCCACGGGCTGCCGGGACGCCACGAGAGGAAGGCGAGATGTCGTCCGTCGGGCGCAAACCTGGGATACGCATTGCGGATCGTATCCCGCAGCAGCACCGCCGGCTCACCGGTCGGTTGACCTGCGGCCGAGAGCGGGAGCGACCAGAGGTCGCTTTCGGTCCAAGTCGTGGCGTAGGCGATCGTGCCGTCTCGGGCGATCGAGAACCCGGACATGCCCGCGGCTCCCTGAAGCATGGCGACAGGGGCAGTTGCCTGCGGCTGGTCGAGCCTGACGCACCAGATACCGACGTTCGCCGACGGACCCATACCGCTCCAGCACAGCGTGCCACCATCAGGCGTGAAGGAGATGCGATCCGGCATGACATTCGAGGCGACGCGCGTCGGCTCGCCGCCGGTCATCGATGCGATCCACAGCGACGCTCCTGAGGTGCTGTCGAACGAGTAGAACGCGACGCGCCGGCCGTCGTGCGACCACGCCGGGCTCCGGTGCCCGCCCCTTGGCGTGCCCGGGCGGGTCACGGCTTGCGCCGCGCCGCCCGCGACGGGGACCGTCATGATCTCGGCCCGCTCGGCGAGCGCGCCTTCGTAGGTCGAGAATGCCAACTTGGAGCCGTCGGGCGACCACGCGGGTTCGGACCCGAGCGCTGCCACACGTCTCGCCGCGCCGCCGGAGGCGGGCACGATCCAGATGCCTCCCCTGGCCCGCGAGTGATACGCGAGGGATTCGCCATCCGGCGACCAGACCGGTTCGACGTTCTGCCCGCCGTCGCTCGTTACCTGGATGCGGTTGCCATCTCCGACCGGTCGCACGTAGATCTCGTTGAACCCGCTCGCTTCGGCTGTGTACGCGAGCCGGCGGCTGTCAGGAGAGAGCGACGGATCGGCCTCGTACCCGGCGGCGGTGGTCACCTGGACGAGATCGGTGAGCATGAGCGGCGCCGGCGCTGCGGGCCGGAGCCAGCTCCAGCCAGTGAGTGCAAGAAAGGCGCCGGCGAGAAGCGGCACGGTGACTCTCCAGATCGCGGGCGTTGGAGCCGCGGCAGCCGTGCGTGGCCGTGCAGCGACTGGCGGCGGCGCAGTTGCCGGCACGACTGGTACGCCGCCGAAAGACACGTCCGGCAGGAAGCGATAGCCCTTCCGCGGCACCGTCTCGATGATGCGAGCCTCCTGCGCATCGTCACCGAGAGCCTTCCTCAACTGGGCAATGACTCGTGTGAGCGCATTCGGCGTCACGAACGTATCCCGCCACACGCCGTCGAGGAGCTCTTCCTTGAGCACCATGCGCTCGCGCCGCTCGATGAGGAAGAGCAGCACCTCGAGCGCCTTGGGCTCCAAATCCACGGGACGGCCGGCCCTGAGCACCTGAAAGCGCCCGGCGTCGACCCTGACGTCATCGAACTGATAAACGCATTCGTTCATATCACGCCTTCATCAGCTCATCATCACCCGTTCGTCACGACATCTGCCGCCCCGGCGCGCACTCTGGGCACGAGAGGCGGCCATGATCCTGACGACCCTGCTCTTCGCGACGTTCGTCACTCAGCTCATCCCGGATGACCGTCCGGCGTCGACGCCCGGCGGCGCGACGATCCCGCTCCTCTGTGACGCGCAGAAAGCGCTCGTCGTTCCCGTGTCGGTGCACGAGGCGCCACCGCGCCCGTTCCTTCTCGACACGGGCGCGAGCATCTCGACGATTGACGAACGCACCGCAGCCGACCTCGGTCTCGTTGCCGCCGGCAGGACTCCATCCGGCGGAGGATCAGACGCGCTCGTCATGGCGCGCCTCACCGTCGGCCGGACCGAGCTGACCGCGCTGCCGGTAGCGACAGCAGACTTCAGGCGCCTCACTACGCTCATCGGGAACGTCGCCGGGATTCTCGGCAGCGACGCGCTGCGAGCCATGGGGCACGTGACCATCGACTACGAGCACTGCACTTTGATTGTTGGCGGGACCCTCAGCCCGTCCGCCGCGCTCCCGGCGGGCGCCGCGCGCGTGCCGCTCGAGTGGCATCAGGGCCGCCCGGTCGTCGCCATCACCGGTGGAGGGCGCCTGCTGCTCGACTCGGGCGCGACGACGGTGTCGGTCTTCAACGGCAGCCGCGCGGCGGCGAACCTGCGCTGGACGAGCGGTGCGATGTCGCTCGTACGGATCGACCGATTGGACGGTGTGAAGGTCGGCTTCCTCGGCCGGCTCGCCTGTCTGACGATTGGGGCGATCGATCTGCGCGATGTTCCGGCGGTCGCTGTCCGAAGCTGGTACGCCGAGACCGACGCCCAGGCCCCGGATGGTCTGCTCCCGCTGGGCCTCTTCTCGCGGGTGCAGCTCCAGTACGGAAGGGGATACGTCGAGCTTTTTTCCCGTTCCCATTGACACGGGTTCTCCGGCTGCCTATACTTCCCAACGCACGAGCCTATAGATACCTCTCTCGCCGCGGGGCCTTACGGGCGCACCACACGCCCGCTCCGATACAGCGCGAAGCCCGGACGGCGTTAACCGTCAGTCAACCAACAACCACACTCGTCACAGTTCGAGCCAGATCGACCGAAGAACGCCAGCAGTCCCATGCCAATACCCAACAAGCGAACAGCCTCGCGCCACCCCGCCGCCGGTGCCGAGAAGCGCGGGAACGCGCCGGAACCGGTTTCCGCCAATAGCGCAGTCGAGACGACGGAAGGGGAGCCGGCCGCGCAGGCCCCCGCCCAGGCGAGCGGTCAACTTCCGGAGAATCAGCCAGCGAGCCCGCCGCATGAAGGCCAGCCCCGTGAAGGCCAGCCTCGGGATGGTCAGCCTCGTGCGGGCCAGCCGCGCGAGGGCCAGCCGCGTGACGGTCAACGTCCGGAGGGCGCGCCTCGTCAGGAGGGCCAGCCTCGCCCCGAGAGCCAGCCCCGGCAGGACGGCCAGGGGCGCCAGGGCGGTGGCGAGAGCCGCCGCGGCCAGGGCCTCAACATCACGGAGCTGAAGGACAAGAGCATCCAGCAACTCACGCAGATCGCCAAGGATCTCACCGTCGCCGGCGCCACAGGCATGCGCAAGCAGGAACTGATCTTTCAGATCCTCAAGGCGCAGACCGAGCAGAGCGGGTTCATCTTTTCCGAGGGCGTGCTCGAGGTGCTGCCGGATGGATTCGGATTCCTTCGCGCGCCGGACTACAACTACCTGCCCGGCCCGGATGACATCTACGTGTCCCCCTCGCAGATTCGCAAGTTCGATCTGCAGACCGGCGACACGGTGTCGGGACAGATCCGTCCGCCGAAGGAAGGCGAGCGCTATTTCGCCCTGATCAAGGTCGAGGCGGTCAACTTCGAAGCGCCCGAGCAGGCACGCGACAAGCTTTTCTTCGAGAACCTGACGCCGCTCTACCCGCAGACGCGCTTTCTGCTCGAAACGACGCCCGACGGGCTCTCGGGCCGCGTCATGGACCTGATGACGCCGATCGGCCGCGGCCAGCGGGGCCTCATCGTCGCGCCTCCGCGAACCGGAAAGACGATGCTCCTGCAGAGCATCGCGCAGTCGGTGGCGAAGAACCACCCGGAAGTGTTCCTGATCGTCCTCCTCATCGACGAGCGCCCCGAAGAGGTCACCGACATGCAGCGGTCGGTGCACGGCGAAGTCATCTCGTCCACCTTCGACGAGCCGGCGCAGCGCCACGTGCAGGTCGCCGAGATGGTCATCGAGAAGGCCAAACGCCTCGTCGAGCACAGGAAGGACGTGCTGATCCTGCTCGATTCGATCACGCGCCTCGCGCGGGCCTACAACTCGGTGATTCCGCCGTCAGGCAAGGTCCTCTCGGGCGGCCTCGACTCGAACGCCCTGCAGAAGCCGAAGCGGTTCTTCGGCGCGGCGCGAAACATCGAGGAGGGCGGGTCGCTCACAATCATCGCCACCGCGCTCATCGACACCGGCTCCCGCATGGACGATGTGATCTTCGAGGAGTTCAAGGGCACCGGCAACATGGAGATCCATCTGGACCGCAAGCTGACCGACAAGCGCGTGTTCCCGTCGATCGACATGCAGAAGAGCGGCACGCGGAAGGAAGAGCTGCTGCTCGCGCGCGAGGATCTCAACCGCGTGTGGGTGCTCCGCAAGGTGCTGGCGCCGCTGTCTGCGGTGGAAGCGATGGAGCTGCTGCTCGACAAGATGGGGAAGACCAAGTCGAACGGCGACTTCCTCGCCTCGATGCAGAAAATGAGCTAGCGCGCGAAGTTGCGGCAAATATCCTAAGGAGCACGCAATCTTCGGCCACGCGGCTCTGCGGTGACCCCTTATCTGACCCCTTGAGCGCCCCCGCGGACGTTCGTCTGACCCGCAGGTGAAGATCGACTGAGCCGTGGCTAGCTCCTGCCTGTGACGACAGGTTCTGAGGTGAACGAGGGTCTCCACTACATGCACTGCAACTTCGCACGCATTCACAAGACGCTGCGCGTGACGCCCGCGATGGAAGCTGGCGTGGTGAATCACGTCTGGAGGTCGAGGAAATCGTAAGCCTGCTAGACTGACCTACGATCCTGACTACGCTAGCCCGGAGGAGACGAACGATGGCCTATCGAGGATTCATTCCAATCGCAGTGTTGCTTGTTGGTACTCGTGACGGCGCTAGTCAGTGGGCAAGGAAAACCATCGCTCTCTCACGCGGAGGCAGGTCCGTTCATCGGGACGTGGCTGTTCACGATGACTGAGCCGGAGGCCTTTAAGGGCACGGAGCAGACGGTGCGGATCTGGGAGAAGAACGGCGTCATCGGTGCGAGCGTCCAGATTGGAAAGTTCCCGGCATCCGAAGCGACCGGCATCTTCCATGACGGAGACATGTTAGTGCTGACGATCAGCCATGCCGCTGCGCCGGGGATACGCGAAAACGGTGCCCCGATCTGGGCAGTCATTTCCCTGACTCGGGACGGCGACTCCATGAAAACCGCCCAGATGCTGGAACGGAGTCAGACGATCAAGCGTGGCGTAGCTAAGAAGCAGCCCGACTAAGCAGCCGCGCCTTCAGATCCAAACTGACCCACTACCCACGCGTCGGGTGGGGGTATGCCAGAAACATTACGGCTCGGTCCGTACAAGTCTGCTCCGCCCAAATCGGAGTGAGTGGCATGGGTGAGGTGTATCGCGCCCACAACTCGCGGCTGCGGCGCGATATCGCGATCAAGACTCAAGACTTCTAGAGGAAAAACGCAGTGCCTAACGCCACCAGGCTCGAATGGATAGGGAAGTACGCAGCCATCCTCAGCGTGGGTGCAGGCGTTGAAAACGGAGCGCAGCCGCCGCACGCTGACGCTGCCGACGTTTTGTGTCGAGGCGCTCATGAAGCATCGGGCGCGGCAACTCGAAGAACGGCTGAAGGCCGGCCCGGAGCACTGCGTCGATCACGATTTCGTGTTTACGACCTACACGGTCATCCGCAACCGGTGGGGCGTCTCGACGATCGGATCGCCCCTCAACTGCCGGAGCGTACTCGCCCTCTGGCATCTGCTTCTCACGCGGGCCGGTCACGGGGTCCGGTCGTTCCATGCGGCGCGCCACAGCGTGGCCTCGCTGCTGATCCAGCACAAAGGCACCAAGCTCGAGCAGATTTTGATGCTACTCGGCCACTCGCGGGTGGAGATTACGGTCGACACCTACGGGCATCTCGTCGAGCAAATCTCGGCCGCGGCCGCCTTGGACATGGAGGCCATGATTGGGCAGCACGCCGCGACGCCGCCGCGCGGCCACGTGGTGCCGCTCCGGAAGGTGCAGCAGGGGTGACCCCCACCGCTCACTTGAGCGTGAGGTTCACGACCTCGCGCCCGCCTTCGGTCAGCGTGAACCTCGTCGCGCCTTCCTTCAGTTTCTCGAGGATCTCTGGATCGTTCGCATCGCCTTCCGCGATGTAATCCCGCGTGACCGCCAGATACTCGCCCGGCGGTAAGCCGATGTGCTCGAACAGGCCCTGCTGGTCCGGCCTGACCGTCGTGATGTAGCGCGAGTCGTCGCCCCAGCGCGCGGAGTCGACGGAGAAGAGGAGCACCGTGCCGTCGGCCGTAGGGTTGCCTTTCCCGTCCGTGAGCCGGCCGCCAACGCGAGTCGGCCGGTTCGACAGCACGAACTGAATGCCCGCGAGCGACTGGCCGGCGCGGACTTCGATGGGCGTGTCCACGATGTCGCGGTCGCCCTCGTTGATGGCCTTCAAGTACCAGCCGCTTGCCAGTCCGGTCAGCGTGAGACGCACCTGGCCGAACGCGCCCTTGAACTCGAACGTGCCATCGTCGTTGACACGGCCGTTGTCGACGGCGCCGGCGGCGACGCCGAATCTGGGTGTGGTCTGCAGGTTGACCGCGCGCGCACCGACACGGAGACGGATCGGACCCGCCGGAAGCGGCGCGCCGCTCTCCGTCGTCACGATGCCGGAGACGTCGCCGCCCGCGCCCGTAGTCAGCACGAGGCCTTCGACGTCCGCTCCCGTGACGGTGATCGGCACCATGGCGAATTCGCCCGGCCGATCCTTCACCGCGGGCAGGCGGGCCTCGAGCTTGTAGTCGCCGGGCGGCAGATCCTTGATCGTGAAGCTGCCATCGGCGGCCGTTTTCGAGCCTCCATAGCCCGACATGCTGGAAAAGTTCGGACCGATCGTTTCCTGACTGACGTTGATGCTTTCGCCCGCGAGCGGGATGCCCTGCGACGTCATGACCGAGCCGCTGACCTTCGCCGCCCGGCCTGGCGTCAGCGCGAAATCGATCGCGGTGACTTCTTGTCCTACCGCGACTCTGACTCTCTGGGCCTCCGCGGCGGCCGTCATGCCGGGAAAGAACGTCGGCGCGAAGGCCAGCGTCTGCTTCTCTTCGCCCTCCATGATCCAGGTTTCGCGGATGCTCGCGCGAATCACGTAGTCCCCGGGCGGCAGCGCGAGGAGCCGATACTGACCCGTATCGTCGGTCTGCGCGGCGCCGGAGTTGGGCACGAGCTGCCGGCGGCCCTGAAAGTACCGCGACTGAAAGGCCCACACGGACACGCCGGCAATCGGCTCGCCGACCTCGTCGGTCACGCGGCCCGAGATGACACCCATGCGTGGCAATGCGAAATCGACGTGCTCGATGGCCTGCCCGTCGGCGACCTGGACGGGACGGCCGCGCTCGAGCGGACGCCGCTGTCCGAACTCGAGCGGCAGGTAGCCGCTGCGCGTGACGCGAATGGTGTAGCGGCCGCCTGGTAGATCGCGGATCTCGTATCGTCCCTGACTGTTCGTGCTGACGGTTCGCGCCTCGCTCAACTCGGCCGCGGTCACGCGAATCTGGACGCGGCGGAGAGGTCTCCCGCCTTCCGCGCTGGTGACTCGGCCGCGGATGACCGCCGTGCCCTTTTTGTCCGGCGTCGAGTCGCGCGGCGGCACTGGTGGGTTTTCGCGCTGCACCTGAGCGGCGCCCTGCTGTGGGGCGGCGTCAGGACGCGTGATGGCGGAGAGCACGACCGCGACAACGACAACACTCAGCATAGGGACGCCTGGCGCGCTCGCGCGACTAGCGCGGCGCAATCTTCAGCCGCACCGCGAACTGGTCGGGTGCAACCAGTTCGCCATTGATCTTGAGCGGCGGGAACTCGAACGACAACGCTTCCTCCGGGCCCGGCATGCGATTCACGATCCGACTCATACCTTGCGAGTCCAAGCTGCCGTCGCGAGGCGCCTGGCCGGTCGCCGAAGGACTGACGCGCCGGCTTGTGCTGAACACAAGCTGATTCTCGCCGCTCGTGCCTCGCACCACTGCCAAAGATCCGGTGACCTGAACCATTGCCTCACCGCGGCTGGTCGTCACCGCCACGGGCGTGAAGGCGAACGACGCACCAGTCTGGTTCATGCGCAGCAGCGGGAAGTGCGTGACTTCGTCGGGCCGGCCAGGCACGGCCCGCACCAGCCACAGGTTGACGTCGAAGAGGCCCGCGCCCGTCGCCGGACTTGCAGCGCTGTCACCGCCTGCCTGCGAGATCGAGACGCTCGTGCCAAAGCCACCGGCGCCCGCTGGACGCATCGTTGACGTGACCTTTCCGCTGACGACACCAGTCCCTCCACTTACACCACTTCCGCCGCTGCCGACACCGCCTGCGGGAAAGCCCATTCCCGAAAAACGCGGGGTATATCGTGCCTCGAAGGCCACAGCCTTCGCCGGACAGTTAGGCTTTTCGTCGATGCCCGCTTGATCGAGCTGCACGACTTCGCCGGCGCGCAGTGTCAGCTGAGTCGAAGACTGATTGCCGTCCACGGGGCGGCCGCGTACGATCGGGCGCCGCCAAACGAGCTGGATAACTGCCTGCTCGCTCGTCGAGCTGAGAACCTTGCCCGTGAACTGCCAGACGTCGGTCGCGCCAGCAGGCGGCTGACGATTCCCGGCGCCCATACCGCAGCCGTGAATGTACACCGTGCTGGTCAGATCCGGCCAGGTATCGTAGGCCGCCACGGCAATCGAACCGTCGGGCCCATAACCGTAAATTCCGACCTGAACGATTGGTTCCTGCGCGGCTTGGGTCTGCGCCGCGGCACCGGCTGGAGCCGCTACCAACAGCGTGACTAGTGCAGCAAGTTTCATGTCAGCGGCCTCCAGAGGTTTCGGTCCAGTTCACGCCGGGGCGCAGGGAAATCACGCTCGTCGCCTCAGGCAGCGGGGCCGAGGGCGCGATCATGATGGTCTCGACGCTGGACGATTCAGTCGGAGGTGGGGCGGTTTCGTGCCCGGCGACGTAGCCGGTCGTCAGACTCAGGACGACACCGGCGGCTACGGCTCCCCAACGCACGCCGCGTGCGAAGGGCGTCCGCTTTCGCTCGGCGACTGCGAAGCCGCGCGGCGCGGTCGCCCACACGGCTTCGCGAAGCGCCAGCAGGTCGACGAGATGTTCCCGTCCTTCCGGGCGGGCAAGCGCATCTTTCAATGCCCCGAGATCGACCGACTCGCCGTCGATGAAAGATTCGACGACGAGCAGCGACGGATCCGGAGCCGAGGATGGCGAAGTGTCAGGACTTGTCATGGCGCCTCACGAATGAAGTCGTGGACCCGCCCTGCAACGCGGATCCCAGGGTGCTTCGCAACTGTTGCCGGGCGCGGTGAAGCCGCGAGCGGACCGCGTCGGCGGTCAGCTCACAGGCCTCGGCTATTTCGTCGTAGCTCAGGCCGCCGGCCTCCCGCATCAGGAAGACGTCGCGATCGAGTGCCGGTAACCGCTCGAGAGCCTGGCGAAGCGCAGCGGTAAGCTCCTGCGTCGGGGCCGCGACCGGATCCGGCATCTCGACCGCCAGGACTCGACGCTTGCCGTCCCGGACGTGGTTGAGCGCCAGGTTCCGCGCGATGCTGAACACCCAGGCGCGCGTGGATCCCTCGCTCGTGTCCGGCACCGGCCCCCTGGCGACGCGGAGAAACACCTCCTGCGTGAGCTCGCCGGCGTCGCCGTAGCCGACGATGCGGCACAGGTAGCGGAACACCCCGTCCCGATGTGCGGCGAAGAGCAGATTGGCGTCGGCGATCACGGGCTCTGTTCTCTAAAGACACCGGAGGGCGCCGATCGTGTCACGAGGACGCGGGGAAATCGGAAAAGGGCCTGTTGAGGCCCGAGAACTGGTTCACTGCGGCTTCATCACGCGGAGGTCGATCTCACGCTTCTCGCTTTCGACGAGCAGGATCCGCTCGCCGGCCTGCGCGACCCGTTCGAGCCCTGCTGCATCCGGGAACGCCAGAAACATCAGCGACTCGGCGGCTCACGGCCACGATCACGTACTCGCCCGCGCGGACGGTGCCGAGCGTGAAGGAGCCATCGGCCTTGGGTCTCGTCGTCTTGACGCTGCTGAGTCCGAACTGCCTGCGGGCAGGGTCGGCCGAGAACAACAGCACATAGCCGGCGTCGATGCCTTTGCCTGCACCGTCGAGCACTCGACCTGACACGACCGCGCCCTGCCTGCTCAGGGTGATTTCGAGTGCCGCCGGATCCGTGCTCGTCTTGAACTCGACCGGTGTGTCGGTTATGTCGGCCTCCCGGTACTTGACGGATTTGACGACCCAGCCAGGCGGCTGACCTGTCAAAGTGATGATGTGCGGCCCGAACAACCCGGTCAGTTCGAAAGTGAAATCGTTCCGCACCTCCGCGTGGGGCCACCCGCCGACGCTTACCGCGCTGAGGGCCGACGAGGTCTCGGCGGCGACGCGAATTGGCGCGCTCTTCTCGGGGGCGCCTCCCTCGAAGACGATCCGACCGGCGACTTTCGCCAGCTTGGTCGTGGTCACGACGATCCCGCCCACGTCGGCGTCGTCGACGCGGACGGGCACATACCCCACCTCTCGCTCGCGTTTGTCTTCGGGGTCGAAGCGGGAACCGATTTCGACCCGGATCGCGTATCGCCAGGTATCACCGCCCGGGCGATGAACTGTCCGCCACCGGCCGTTTCAATGCCGCTCGATGACGAGCTGTTCCTGCCGAGGGTTACCAGGCTGATGTTCGCACGCTCGACGGGCGAGCCCGATGAGTCGATCGCGATGCCTGTGATTTTGAAAGCGCGATTGCGTTGCACGCGGATGTCAATCCCCCGATGTCCGTACCCGCCAGCACCACGGGCTCGGCGTTCGCGTCGAGGGTCGCGGCGGGATAGCAGGTTCGAATCGGAAGATTGCGGATGTCTTCAGTCGGCTGGAAGCGCATACCCGGGCTGGCACAGATCCGGTACTGGCCGGGTCTCAAGCCGAACAATCTGAACGCCCCTCGATCGTCGGTCGAGCGCGAGTCGCCGAAGTACACCTCCGCGGGTGCGGCCGCGGGGTGAGCGCTCACCCCGACATTCGCCATCGGCTCTCCGAGCTCGTCGAGCACGCGTCCCTCGATGGCGAGCGAGCGCGACAGCGCGGCGCTGACATCGTTGCGGACTTCACCGTCCGCCAGCTGAAACCGCGGTTCTCGAGATCCAGCCAGGTCGTTGGCCGGCTCGGTCTGACCAAAATACTGGCGCAGATGAGTGCCTCTCAGCCCGGAAGGGTCGAAGTTGACGACGTATGCGCCCGCCGCTACCTGCTTGTACTCGTATCGCCCGTCGGCGCCAGTCACGGTTATGCGCGGCTCAAATCTGGCCCGAGCATCAGGCGGCTGCTCGGGTTCTTCGCCGAGGGCGCCCGGAACGAGCACGACCATCACGCGCGCGAGGGGTTGGCCGCTCTCGCGATCGGTCACGCGCCCGCGAATGATGCCCGCCGCGGCCGGAGTCGCGGAAGTATCACGCGACACACCATCGCGCGGCAGCGGAGCGGCGGGCGGACGCTGCGCAGCCCAGGCGAGGAGAACCGTCGCAATGACCGCACGCATCGTTGTAACTCCTCGTCCCGGATCAGCCCGTCCTGCCCGAATTCAGCGGCTCCCCGTCCGAATCAGCCAGGCCGAGTACGTCGGCCGGGCCCCTTCAGCCCATGGCGCGGCCGACGATCGAGCGCTCCCCGCATGGGCGCGAACGTAGTCGTCGAGGTCCTGCAGGACGGCCTCCTTGACCTGCTGCTTTCCGATTTGGACCAACTGGGCGCGCCCCGAGATACCTTCGATAGCGGCCCTCGCATCAGCGGCGTCCACCGCGATTGGCAAGGCCGCGATTGCCGCACGCACCTGCGCGAGGCTCTTCGGTTCGACGGTCGAGTCGTTACCCGGGGACGCCTCCCGCAGTATCGCCAGCACGCGGCGGAGTTGCTGTGCATGCCCGAAGGTCAGCGCCTGTTCGCTGGTCTTCAGCTCGGGATTGCCTTCGACGCTGCCGTTGTCCCACAAGACACCGTTGACGTCGAAGCGATCGAATCCCGGCGTCTCGCCGATGCCGAGCTGCAGCGTGAACGTGTACTCGCCGGCGGCGTCGACGATCGGCGTGCTCCGGTTCGTCTTGCGCCGGCCGCTTCCGACTTCCTTCTCGCCGCGGAACATCTTGAAGGACACGGCCATGACGGCGCGGGCCGCGCGGTTGCGAAACGTGACCTTGTAGATGGGCATATCGTGCTGCGCCAGATCGACCGTGACGTCGAGCAACGGCGACGCCGAGGTGACGGTCGGCTGCACGAGCGGCACCGGCGAAAAGTCGTCGAGCGACAGCACGATCGGATCGACGCCGTACTTCTCGAGATCGTTCACCGTGACCGGCTCCGTCCCGAGCCGCACGGTCGCCACCGGCACGGTCTTCTGATGCGGATTGCCGTACTTGAGCGACACCGTGATCACGACGTCTCGGCTGGTCTCGAAGTCCACCTGCAGCACGGACAGCGGGAGACCCTCGTGCAGCGGCGGATTGGCTTGACGTGGGAACTTCGGCGTCCAGAAGCCGCCCCGAGGCTTGAGGAGGTGGGAGTTCGTCCGCCCATCGCTGTAGGTCACGATGAGCCTCCGCGGTCCGCCTGTCTCGGGAGGCGGGGGAGCCTTCGCTACGTCCTGAACTACGACGAGAACGAGCAATGCGGCAATGAGCCCATGCATCTGAACCTCTCCTCGTATGACGGTCGTACTTCTAGTCTTACTTCTTCACCCTTCCCACTTCACACTCCATTCAGCATTCGCATTCAGCATTCAGCATTCAGAATTGTCTCAGCGCCACCAGCGGACTCACCGCGGTCGCGCGACGCGCCGGCAGATAGCATCCCATCAACGCGACAAGAAGAAGCAACACGATCGTCAGGGCAAACGTCACCGGATCTGCGGCGTCGGTCTGGTACAGAAGCCCGCTGATGAAGTGCGACAGGACCCACGCCCCGGCAGCACCGAGGCACAAGCTGGGAACAACGAGTCGCAGGCCCTGGAGGAGGATGGCATTCCTGACCCGCCCCGGTCGCGCGCCGAGCGCCATCCGGATGCCGATCTCGCGCGTGCGCTGGCCGACCGAGTAGGAAATCACCCCGTAGACGCCGACGACGGCGAGCACGAGCGCAGCGACGCCGAACGCGGTCATCAGCGCCAGGCTGAGACGCGCCTGGCCGAGGCCGTCGGCCACGTAGGATGACATCGGCAGCAGACGGTCCACGGCGATCCGGGAATCGAGCCCGGTCATCAGTTCTCTGACGGGTAAGACGAGCGACGCCGGATCGCGGTCGGTGCGCACGACCGCGTAGAACGTCCCGGCTACGCCGAGCATCGGCGTCCAGATCTCCGGCCTGACGGACTGCGTCAGGTCGAGGATCCGCATGTGCTCGACGACGCCGATGACTTCCGCGTAGAGGTTGTCGCCGCTGCCCGCCGGGTTGACCTGGAGCTGCTGCCCGACGGCCGGCTGGCCCGGCCACGCTTTCGCGGCGAGTGTGTCGTCGATGACGACCAGCGCGCGCCCGCTGGTGTCGTGTGAATCGAAGACCCGTCCGGCCAGCAGACGCGTCCCCATGGCGCGGAAATAGTCGGGCGACACAATCCGCCGATCGGCCGTTGCGCTTTCCCAGTTGCGCGCGGTGGTCTCGTCATACGCGTAGGGCTGCAGGGCACCGCTTCCGGTCAGCGGCAGCTGAGAAATGAACCCGACGGCCGTGACCCCTGGGATCGCCCGCAGGCGACGCTCCATGTCGTCCACGAATGCCCGCCGGGCCTCGGGAGTTGGGCGAGCGGCGCGGGGGAAAGCGACGCGAAATGTCAACGATCGCTCGTGCTCGAACCCGGGCTTCACCTGCTGCAGCCGGACGAAGCTGCGCATCATCAGACCGGCACCGATGAGCAGTACGAGCGCCAGCGCGACTTCGCCCATCACGAGAGCATTGCGTAGCCGCATTTGCACGGCTGTCGGCGACAGAGACGTGCTCGCGCGCAGCGTGCGATTGAGATCCTGCCGCGCGGCTCTGAGCGCCGGCACGATGCCGAATACGATCGCCGTCAGCGCGCTGACGGCCAGCGTGAAGCCCAGGACCGCGGCATCAATCCGAATGGCCGCCAGGCGTGGCAGGCTGGTCGGGTCCATCGAGCGCAGCACGCTCAGTCCGCCTTCCGCCAGGACCAGCCCCAGGATTCCTCCAGCCGCTGCCAGCACGAGGCTTTCGGTTGCGAGTTGCCGGACGAGGCGCCAGCCCCTCGCCCCGAGCGCGGAGCGAAGCGCCATCTCGTGCTGCCGGCCGGTCGCGCGCGCGAGCAGCAGGTTCGCCACGTTGGCGCAGGCGATGAGCAGGACGAACCCCACGGCGCCGAGCAGCGCGACGAGCGCCGGCTGCGCATGCTTGACGATATCGTGCTGGAGCGGCACGACCCGGATGCGCATGTCGGACGATTCGTGCACGGCGTGCTCCTGCCGGAGCTGGCGGGCGATGCCGTCCATCTCGGCCTGCGCCTGCTCGAATGTCACGCCCGCCTGCAACCGTCCGAAGACGGTGAAGAGCGTGAAGTTGCGCGGCGGCGCCTCCCGGTAATCGAATCGCAGCGGCTTCCAGATCTGCGAATCGGTGATCAGGAAGGCTTCGGCAGGCAGGAGCAGGCCGAACGTCGCCGGCATGACGCCGACGACCGTGTGCGCGAGCCCGTCCAACTGAATTCGACGCCCGACGATCGAACGGTCGGCGCCGAATCGACGCGCCCAGAGCGCGTGAGAGAGGATGGCGACCTGCGGACCTCCCGGCGTTTCCTCCCTGGAAGAAAGTGACGTCCGAGCATGGGGTCGACACCCAGGAGCGAGAAGAAATTGGCAGAGACCGGCGTCACGTCAATCCGCTCGGTCTCGCGACCGTCCGACGCGGCGAGCGCTCCGGTGGCGCCGATGAGCGACGGCCCCGAGCCGGCCGCGAAAGACTCGAACAGGCGGCTGCGCTGCTGGTAGTCGCGGAAGTCTCCGGGCGAGACGGCAGGCAGCGACTGATTGCCGACGCCGAGGTCCACCCAGATGTTGGCCAGCCGTTCCGGATCCCTGTAGGGCAGCGGCTTCATCAGCACACCGTGGACGACGCTGAAAATGGCAGTGGTTGCGCCGATGCCAAGGGCGAGCGTGAGGACGGCGACCAGGGTGAAGCCTGGCGTCCTCGCGAGCGTACCAAAGGCGTATTTCATGTCCTGCAGCAGCACGTCAGCGCCGATCCAGCTTCCTTCCCGCGTTCAGGTTGTCGTGGTTGAGGATCGCGTTGAGCACCAGGAAGTAGCTGCCGTGCGTCTCTCCGCGCCAGATCGGGTTGTTCGAGAAGAGGACCACGTGCCCCTTGTCGACGGGCACGTCGACGACCATAGGACGCTGCGCGATCTCGGTGCCTCCGTCGAGCAGGCCCGAAACCAGCAGGTCGCGTGCGTCGCCGTAGCGGAAGACGACGCGCGGCCGCTGCGACGGCGGGATGATGCCGATGCCGTTGCGGAGCTGCTCCTCCCGAATCGGCGTCGCCTGCCAGGGCTCGACCTTCGGATCGGGAGGCAGCGGATCCGATGGCGGCCGCCCTTGCGGCTGGTCGGATTCGTCTGGCGTGCCTCGCCCCGTGGCGCGGCGCGGTTCGGCGGCGCCGCCCCGGCCCCCGCGGCCGCCGAGTGTGTTGCTGAGGCCGAAGATGGGGCCATCGGAGGAATAGATCGAGAGGGCGTCGCCGTATCCGTACGCGATCGGGCTCGCGCCATCGACCAGCTTCGAGCGGAGCACCGCGCCCGTGACCTTGAGGCGCTGCGCCGGCGTCACCGAGACGCCCGCGGTCAAGCCGAACTGGATCGCGAAGTTCGACGTATCGTCCACCGTAATCAGCACCCCGCCGTCGCGCACGAACTTCTGCAGGTTCGTCAGCCCCTGCCACCCCATGCCGGGCCGCATGTCGTCGGTCGAATCGATCTTGCCGATGTTCGGCGTGAGCTCGGTCGTCTTCCAGGGCAGGGGATTGCCGTACATCGGCAGGCCCGTGACGATCTGCTGGCTTGACGCGCGCCCGACAGGCGGGAAGAGGATCACGTCGTACTTGGATCCGAGGTTCGCGTCCCCGGCCACGTCCTGCGTGCTGATATAGGTGAACGGGACGGCGATCTGATCGAGCGCGAGACGCCACCATCCTTCGTCCTGCGTGTTGATCCAGGTGTGCATCAGCGCGATGCGCGCCGCCCTGGCCGGATGGGTGCTCACGGAGGGTGCCGCCGCGAGCGCCACGGCCTTGAGCCCGAGATCGGCGACCGCCTTGCCGAGATCGGCGGCGCTCACGCCGCCGCGGATGATGAACGACCCGCGGTTGAACTTCTGCCCTTCGGCTTCGAACGGCTCCTCGGCGACGTCGAACTGCGCGTCCTTGAATCGGTACCTCAGCGTCGCGAGCGATGGATCCGCGTTGTGGTCGATCGCATAGAGGCTTCCCGTGCCGCTGACGCTGCCCGCGGCGGTCACGTCGCCCTTGACGCGCTCGAGCGATGCTTCGAGTACCTTCGCGTCGGTGACGCGCACGACCCTGACGTTGAACAGTTCGCCAAACGTCCATCCCGTGTCGTCGTACGGATTCCGTTGCGGGTCGTCTGGCGCCCAGGTACCTGATAGTCGAGCAGCGTGTCGGCGATCCGGCTGTAGGGTTGATCCATCCGGAGCACGTACGTGCCGGCGGGGAATGTCCGCGTCTCGGGTGGAATCGGCTTGTCCGCCGGGGATTTCTCCTTGTCCTGGGCGTCCGGCCCATCCCCGTCGCTCGTGCCTCCGTTGGCCGACGCGGCATCGTTGGTCATTTCGCGGGCGGGACGTTTCCTGCCGGGAATCGTCACGGTGAAAGGCGCCGTTGCCCGCGACACTTCGCAACCCTGCAGCTGCAGGATGCGCAGGAGATCGGCCTGCGGTCCCTGCCGCGGGTCGTCGCCCGGAAACACATACGCCGCGGGACCTTCGGTCTTCGCCTTGAGGATCGACCGCTTGCTCTTCAGATAGAAGTTCTTGAGAAAGAGGTTCTTGTTGTCGGCGAAGTGGTTGAGCGAGACGAGCAGTCCCGTCTGCTGGTAGTTGTTGTTGTTCCGTTGCGACCAGCGGGCCTTCGGCAGCGGGGGATTCTGCTTGTACCAGGTGCGGGCGGTGTCGTTCGGGCCGAGCGTCCGCTCGATCGTGTCGGCGCCGCCGTTGCCGAACGTCTCGTACAACCGGCTGATCCCATTGTGCGTCGCCGCGATGAACATCAGATAGCCTGGCGTCCACGTATCGAACGTGCCGTGGGTGAAGACGCCCGGCATGCCCATCTTGGTCATCTCGGACACGTTGTGCCAGCCGATCATCTGCCATTCATCGGTGAGGATCGGATCCAGCCAGGCGTTGTACGGACCGTCGCCGACTGTGTTGTCGTACAGATAAGCGACCGACTCGTGCAGGTCGTGCAGCACCTGCGCCTTCCACCCGGTGTAGGTGTCGAGCACGTTGCGGGTCAGCTTCAGCGTCAGCGCCATCGCATCGCGGTTGTTGTCGTGCGCGACATACTTGCCCCAGTAGATGAGCGACGGCCAATGCTTGTCGGGGTTTGCGAGATGCCAGCGGTAGATGTCGACCTGGCGGTCGCGCCCGTCGACTTCGACGATCGGCGTGACCAGCGTCACGATGCGGCTCCGGATCTTCTGGATGTAGGGGCTCTCGTCGACCGCCAGGCGGTAGACCAGTTCCATCAGCGCCGTGGGTGAGCCCGTCTCGGGCGAATGGATCGCGCCGGTGATGTAGTAGACCGGCACGGACTGATCGACGAGCTGATCGGCTTCGGCGTCGTTCAGGCCGATCGTGCGCGGGTCGGCCAGCTTCGCCAGCCGCGCGCGGTTTTCGTCGAGCTTCGCCAGGTTCGCTTCCGACGACACCGCCACCGCCAGCATCTCGCGGCCCTCTTCGGTCTTCCCGATCGAGTACACCTTCACCCGCGGGCTGGCCTTCTCGACCATCCGCATGTACTGGTAGACCTCGTGCGAGTAGGGCAGCTTGCCGGGCGCGCCGGCGATGTCGCCGAGCACCGCCTGCGGGGTCGGCACGGTTTTCGACGCCGGCAGGTAGTCGACGAGCGGCGATGTGAAGAACGTCTCGGTCGTGTATTCCTTCAGCTTCTTCGTGTAGGCCTCGTCCACGGGCTGTTTCGCGTCGCGGGTATAGGGGTTGGCGGGCGATTGCATCCTGCCGGTGGAACCGGTCAGGGCCACCAGCACACCTGAAAGGACGAGGGTCGCTATTCGGTTCATGAACGGCCTCGAAAAAGGGGCACTGTTGCGTGCGAAGGAATGTCGGGATTGTACCCGGGATATGGGGAAAGGACTAAGGCTGGAGTGAAAGCGGGCCCCCGACCATGGAAGGAGTCGGGGGCCCAAAATGCGTCGACGAGCGGTTACTTGGCGGCCTGTCGATCGACGTCAGAACGGGCACGTAGCGGGCCCTTCGGCGTCAATTCGCCTCGCGAAGCCCGCCGGAATGAGCTGCACGGCCATTGTCCGCGCCTCGATTGAGCCCTCGTTCCGCAACACGTGCACATGGTCGCCGCCAGGGTCGACGAAACCCATGCCGACGGTGTACACCTCGGGCGTGCACGACGGATCGTCGCCGTCGTAGGCCGTCACCGTGCCTGCCGTGACGACGATCAGGCTGTGACCGGGATGCGTGTGCCACCCGGTGCTGCCTCCTGGGGCCCAGACGTTGTTCTGGACGTAGAGATCGGACGGACCCTTGGTTTTCTGCCAGGACAACCAGTGTCTTTCCCTGCTGGTGTCCTCGGTGCGCACGTGGTTCACGACGTCGATGTTGCCGAAGCGGCCGACGGCCAGCGTCGTTCCCACGAATCCGGTCGCCGGTGTGGCCAGAACATTTCCGAGGTATGCGGTTGCACCGACAACTGACACGCCGACCATCATCATCCACGCAATCCTTCGTCTCATGTCGTCCTCCTTGTTCATGAACCGCGAGCGACGTACGCCTGCCGACGGCACTCGAATACATGGTGTCGACAGGCTACCCGCTGACTCGAGCGGAAGTCTTCGGGGTTCTATGGAGATGAGATGGGCTTTTCGCCGGCGCCCACGCTGCGCGGGGCTATTTCTGACAGAGACACCTGAGGAGAACCGTCTTCGGTTCGCCATCGGTGCCGGCGGAGGCGACGAGGGCTGGCACGCCGCGCTCCGAAGCTCCAGGAGGCGCCCACGGTAATGCCGCGAGCCAGCGCGTGTGAATTTCGACCTGCGGTGGTCGTCATGAAGGAGCCGAACAGATCGATTGACCTGGCGACGCTGACCTGGATGCCGCCGCCGAAGTCGAGCATCTCCAGGCGCGCGATCCGATCGTGGTGCTCAGCCAGGCTGACCGGCATGGCCCTCCACCCGGCGTCGGGCGTGTCGATGCCGCCGTGCGTCTTCTGGCCGGCGCCGATCACGAAGACTCTCACGGCAGGCGTGAGGATGTAGCCGACTTCGAGATCGAGATTGCTGCGGTCGTGGTGGATGCCCGCGATTCGCTCCGCAAAGCTGTACGCATACCTCGCCTGGACGAACGCGTTGGGTAGGGCGGGGGCCAGCATCCGGGCGACGTACGTACCGACCTCGAGCTCTCGCACGCGCGTCCCGTAGGCGGCATGTGCGAAAGTACTCGTAGCTGTGCGTGGGCACGTTGGTACCGACAAAGGGCGTGATCGTGACGGCAGGGTGGTCCACGATGTTGTAGCGGAGCCCGAACCGCACGTTCTGAAACCCGCTATGCGCGTTCCCGTTGTCCTGAGGTGTGGGGTGCGGAGACAAGCCCGAGTACCGCGAACGGATGAAGGGCACAGCCAGCGTGAGGGTCATCTTGTCGGTGAGGCCGTACGTCACGTCGACGAGCAGGTTGTTCGATTGAATGTGTCCGCGGTCGATCCGGCCACCACCGGCAAGAAAGTGGTCCCGCGTGAACAGATTCTGGTAGAGAACCGACACCGCCCCTTCGCCCTTGGGCGGCAGCCAGGCCTGAGCCGTCGCGTCGGTCGCGCTGCAGCCGCAGACGATTGCCCAGCCGAGAACGAGCAGAGTACGGTGCGTCATGGTCGGCGCGTTCCCGAAAGTCCTGGGCCCTGAACGGCTATCTGCCCGTTGCGGCCGCGACGGTCGCCTTCTGTCTGAGCTCCATGAGGCTGTCGATGGTGACGAGAGTCTCGTGTTTGTCCATCTTGGCGCTCAGCAGCTGCGGGTACTCTCGCTTGACTTCATCGACCAGAGTCTTGCTGGGCCTGTTCAGGAAGGGGAGCACTCCAGGCTTCGACGGCACGACGTGCAGCAGCGCGCTGAGTTTCGGCGCATCGCTGTAGTCCGCGATGACGACATCGTACTGCGCGGCGGCCACCGCGCGTGTGAAGTCATCCCCCGACCTGTACGACCAGAGACTTGTGCCCGGCCCTCTTGAGCATCAGCTGCCAATCCTTCATCACTTCAGGCTTCGCTGTCGCGGACTGGTAGAGGAGGATCGTGGCCGGGTGGATGGCGGCGTAGTTCTGCCACCTGCCGCTCCGTCCGGGCCGGAGAAACTTGTCTCCGCAGGCGCCGAGGTCGACCGAGGTCAGGGCAATCGCGGCGACGACGCCGACCACGAACACTCGTTGCAACATGGGCGCTCCTCCGATGGTGGAAAGAAATGTACGCCTCCCAAGCCGCGCCTGTCAAGGCGCAGACCGTCGAAGTTTTATGGGTTTTCTATGGGGACCGGCGGAATGGGCCGCGCGCCCACCAGGGACGCTCACGGAGATGCAGTCCCTTGACGAGCCACAAGTCACCGCGCAAGCGTAGCAGCGACGTCACGAGCGTCCGACCATCCGCGCTCAGACTGAGCCCTTTCACCGGATTGTTGGCGGGAGGGGCAGCTCCCAGGTCGGCCAGCACCCGCGTTCTGCCGTTTGGACGCGCCTCGAGGGCCTCGACCGACAAACGGTAGTCGTCGGTCTCCCGGATTCCGACGATCTCCGACCCATCCCGGGACCAGGTGTGCGCATGCCACTGGTCAGTCGACAGAACGCGCTGACGCGTCCCGTCCGCCGACACCAGCATGAAGCCCTGCGCGCTTTCCCACGTAATCCAATCGCCGGCCGGGGACCATTTGGGCGTGGCGTTCGGTACGCCGTCGGTCCGCAGCTCTGCGCGCTCGTCGCTGCCGACCCGGACCTTGACGAGCCTCCACTTGTCGTCCGTCCACTCGGCAAACGCAATCCACTGCGAGTCCGGCGACCAGCTCGGCGCCCCTTGATACGCCACGTGCGCAATGGGCAGAAGGGGCGACGCCTTTCCCCCGGCGACGGCGGAGTACCAGACCCGCAGTGGCCAGATCGGATGCTTGCCCGTGCGCAGGAACGCAATCCGCTGCCCGTCGGGTGAAAAGCTCGGAGCGTTCAGCATGACGGTCTGGTCGTCGTCGTCGAAGTTCCGCTGCGTGACGATCGGCCGGTCATCCAGACGCCCTTCGCGAGCCCTCACCCAGATCTCATCCTGTCCCGTGCGATTCGTGACGTGCGCGAGCAGACCGCCGTCCCCGGACCACACGGGGTCTGTCTCGTTGCGTGATGACTCGAAGATCGCACGCACGGGGCCCCCTCGGAGCGGAATCTCCACGACGTCGTAGTCGGAGTCGTCCTTCGTGTACACGACGTCGTCGCCGGTTCGTGATGTCGAGGGGTACTCCTCACCGACCGGAGTATTCGTGAGCACCCATGCGCGATTGCTCCTGGAGATCGGCCATCCACAGATGCGAGCGGGACGAGGCGAGCGAGATGAGCCCGAGCACGATGTGCCGGCTGTCGGACATCCACGAGAAGCTGCTCACCCGTGGCGCGACGTCGAGGTTCAGCCACTCGAGCCGCCGTGACGGGGGGCCGCCGGGCAGCGGTACCATCCAGAACTGCCACCACTGGTCCGGGTTCGACCATTCCCCGACCGCCGAGACACCAAGCGTGCGCCCGTCAGGAGAGAACGCCAGCGCGCCTTCGACAAATCGTCGCTCCGCGAACGGCGCATGCTTCGTCGCGGCGGCTTCCACGGCGTCCCGCGACCACGGTGCTGCGCCCGGCGGCGTCGCGAGATACAGCGCGAGGGAGCTGACGATGTTGGACTGGCTTTCGTCGCGAAAGAAGGCGATGGTCCGACCGTCCGGAGAGATGGCGCCCCGCACGGCGTTGAGCACCACGACCTGCGGCTTGCCGCCGCCCACGAGAACGGACCAGATGGCCTCACGCTCCTGAGCGCGCGACACGTAGTAAATGCGACTTCCATCGGGTGACCAGAACGGTAATGCAGTCGTACGCGGAGTCGGTCACCCGCGAGGGTGATGGGGATAGCGGGTCCCGCTGATAGATCTGGAGGATGCCGTTGACCTCGGCCGCATAGGCCACAGTGTCTCCACGAGGGGACCAGGCGGGGAACCCTTGTACGGAGGCGCAGTGGTCAACGGGGTGAAACTGAGGCTTGCGCTATCGCCTGACTCGGGCGTCAGGACTATCCCCGCCAGGATCGCGCCCGCTACCAACGAGGTCGCGACTGCCCCGACGAGCGCGACGCGTCTCCAGACTGGGGATGGGGGAGACGCAGCCGTGCCTTCAGGCGCCACCGCCTCGCTCAGACGATCGCGAAGCGTTCGCAGGTCACGATAGAGATCGGCTGTCGCCCCATAGCGATCCTCGGGCGCCTTCGACAGGCACCGCTCGATGATCCACCGAAGCAGCAGCGGCGTACGCGCATCGGCGCCCGACAGCGCCGGCATATCTTCGTTGATGATAGCGTGCAGCGTCTCGGCGGGAGTGCCTCGTCGGAACGGCGGGCGGCCGGTCGTCATCTCAAAGACGATGAGCCCAAAGGAGAACTGATCCGAGCGCCAGTCGAGCGCGGTGCCACGCGCCTGCTCAGGGCTCATGTACGGGATCGTCCCGGCGCGGAGGCCATGCTCGGTCAGCGTGTCGGCCTCGTTCGACACCGAGTCGGCCAATCCGGTGCTTGACTGGCCCGCCTCCGCCAGTCCGAAGTCCAGAATCTTGACCCGGCCCGATCGGGTCACCATGATGTTCTCGGGCTTGAGGTCGCGGTGGACGATGCCCGCCTCGTGCGCGGCGGCCAGGCCGTCGGCGATCTGCGTGACGAGATGGAGCAGCCGCCTTACAGGCACCGGGCCCTTGCTGAGCTCCTCTCGCAACGTCCACCCGTCGATCACTTCGGACACGATGAACGGGGGATTGACGTCGATCGCGGCGTCGAAGACCGTCAGGATGTTGGGGTGATTGAGGGCGCTCGCGGCTCGTGCTTCGTGGACGAATCGCCGCAGACGGTCGGGATCTGCGCCGGCTCGGTCGTGCAGGATCTTGAGGGCGACCTCTCGCTCGAGGCGGGGGTCCCAGGCGCGAAACACCTCGCCGCCGCCGCCGCGGCCGAGCGAGGCGACGATCTCATAGGGTCCGAACGATGCGGGCGGAGCCGTTCTGTCGCCCTTCATGGGACGTTGAGACGGACGATTCTATACCGGGAAATCGGCTCAGGTCTCCGCAAGGTCCGCCTGAAGCCACGGGTGTGTGTCACGACTGCTAGGGGAAAGCGGTATCGGTCGACTCGGCCGGGGGAGGGATCCGGAACGTGATGACGACGGTGCCGAGTCGGATCTGGTCCCCATCGACGAGCGGAACCGGCTGGCGCACAGGCTGACCCTGGAGGAACGTACCGTTCTTGCTTCCCAGGTCTTCGACCGTCGCCTGAGACCCGTCGACCCGGATGCAGGCGTGTCGACGCGAAACCCCTGCGAGGTCAATCCAGATCTCGGCATCCGGCGCCCGCCCGAGGACGTTCTCGCCCTCGGCCAACGCGGTCTGCCGGCCATCGAACATCAACCAGTAGCGGACCGATCGCTCGGGAGCCGGCGTCATCGGCTGTTGAACGCCGGCAATGGACCAGTACCCGAAGCGATGCACGGTGCGCACGAATCGGGGACTGTCCGCCGAATCATCGAGCGCGTGACGGATTTCGGCGATGAGGCTCGCCAGATTCGTGTCGAGCACGTGCGTCGACGGCCACAGATGCTGGTGCAGCTCGCTCTTCGACATCGCGCGCGAGCTGTTGGCGACGAGCAGCTGCAGCAGGTCGAACGCCTTCGGGGACAGATGAGCTTCCGATCCGCTGCGCAGCAGCCGGCGTGTGCTTCCCTCGAGCGTGAAGTCGTCGAATCGGTAAGTCACAGCGTACCGCTGCGGATCAGGTGCTGCCGGCCTCCGGGATGGCCAGCGGGAACGCGCCCATGATCGCCTTGAGCTCGTCGGCCTCGATGACTTCCTTCTCGAGCAGTCGCTCCGACAGCCGGTCGAGGGTCTCGCGGTGGTCGCGCAGGATCTGACGGGCCTTCTCGTGGGCGGCGGTGAGGATCCGCTTGATCTCGACGTCGATCTGGAGCGCCGTCACCTCGGCGTAGTTGCCCCGTTCGCGCCCGAACGGGTTGTCGATGAATGCCGCTTGCCGGTGGCCGTCGTAGTTCACGACGCCCAGCGCGTCGCTCATCCCGAACTCGGTGACCATCGCGCGCGCGATGTCGGTCGCCCGCATCAGATCGTTCTGCGCGCCGGTCGAGATCTCGCTGAAGGCGATCTCTTCCGCGCTTCGCCCGCCCAGCAGCACCGACAGCTGGCTGAGCAGGTCGCTCCGCGTCAGGAGATACTTGTCCTCGAGCGGGAGCTGCATCGTGTAGCCGAGCGCGCCGAATCCGCGCTGCACGATCGAGATCTTGTGCACCGGATCGAGCCCGGGCAGCACCGTCGCGACAATCGCGTGACCCGACTCGTGATACGCCACGATCCGGCGTTCCTTGTCGCTCATCACGCGCCTCTTCTCGAGGCCGGCGATCACCCGGTCGATCGCCTCGTCGAAGTCCTTCATCTCGACCAGCGTCTTGTCGTGCCGCGCCGCCAGGAGCGCGGCCTCGTTGACGAGGTTCGCGAGATCCGCTCCCGCGAAGCCCGCCGTACGTGCCGCGATCACCTTGAGATCCACGCCCTCCGCGGTCTTCACGTGCTTCACGTGAATCTTCAGGATTTCTTCGCGCCCGCGAACGTCGGGCTTGTCGACGAGCACCTGCCGGTCGAACCGTCCGGGCCGCATCAGCGCCGGGTCGAGCACCTCGGGCCGGTTGGTCGCGCCCATGATGATCACGCCCTTCCGCGCGTCGAAGCCGTCCATCTCCGCCAGCAGCTGGTTGAGCGTCTGCTCGCGCTCCTCGTGGCTGCCCATCGGCGACTGGATCCGGGCTTTCCCGAGCGCGTCCAGCTCGTCGATGAAGACGATGCAGGGGGCTTTGTTCGCGGCCTGGTTGAAGAGATCGCGCACGCGTGCGGCGCCGACGCCGACGAACATCTCGACGAACTCCGACCCGCTCAGGCTGAAGAACGGCACGTTCGCCTCTCCGGCGACGGCGCGGGCCAGCAGCGTCTTGCCGGTCCCCGGCGGGCCCACGAGCAGCACGCCCTTGGGAATCCGGCCGCCGATATTCGTGTACTTCTTCGGGTTCTTCAGGAACTCGACGATCTCGCGCAGCTCGTCTTCGGCCTCGTCCACACCCGCCACGTCGACGAACTTCACCTTCACGTCGTCTTCGGCGGCGTAGACCTTCGCGCGGCTGCGCCCGAACGACATCACGCCCCCTTCCGCACCGCCCATGCGCCGGAAGAAGAAGCTCCAGAGCGCAACCAGGAGGAGGAGGGGAATGACCCATCCGATGAGCTCGGCGACCCACCGGTTGGCGACTTCGCCCTTGTACTTCACGCCGTGCTGCTCGAGGTCATCGATGAGCTTCGGATCGTCGATCCGGACGGCGACGAACCCGCGGCCCTTGCCATCGTCGGCTTTCATCAAGCCCTGGACGCGATCCTCCGCGACCGAGACTTCCTGCACCTTGTCCTGGCGGACGCGGGTCTTGAACTCGCTGTAGGGAATCACTTCGCCGGTCCGCAGCGAAAGGAAGAAGGCGTTGGCGACCGCCAGCAGGAGCAGAATGCCCAGCACGTACCACATGGTCGTGCCCGGCGCCGGACGGGGCGGCAGGCGCCGCCCGCGCGGGTTCGGAACTTTCGGCGGAATCTCTTCAGACATCTGATCCGATTGTACGACGGTTAGGTCTGCAGGGCCTTCTCGTCCTTCGTGAACTGCAGACCTCCACCGGCCGCGTCGACACGGATGACGTCGCCCTCACGGAACTCGCCCTGAAGGACCCGCATGGCGAGCGGGTCGAGGACCTCGCGCTGGATCGTTCGCTTCAGCGGCCGCGCGCCGTAGGTCGGGTCATAGCCCTCGGCGATGAGCCGGTCCTTGGCGCGATCGGTCAGCTCGACGCGGATCTTGCGATCCTCGAGGCGCTTCACCAGCCCCCTCAGCTGGATGTCGATGATCGATCGCATCTGCACGCGCGTCAGCGCATGAAAGACGATGATCTCGTCAACGCGATTGAGGAACTCCGGCCTGAAGTGCGTCCGGAGGGTGTCGAGCACCTGCCGCTTGGTGCCCTCGTCCATCGATCCATCGCTCTTGCCGGACATCTCGCGCGCGACCGCGGCGTCGGCGATGAAGTGACTGCCCACATTCGACGTCATGATGACGACGGTGTTCTTGAAGTCGACCGTCCGTCCCTTGCCGTCGGTCAGCCGCCCGTCGTCGAGGAGCTGCAGCATGACGTTGAGGACCTCGGGATGGGCCTTTTCAATCTCGTCGAAGAGGACCACGGCGTACGGCCGGCGGCGGACGGCTTCGGTGAGCTGACCGGACTCTTCGTAGCCGACGTAGCCCGGAGGCGCGCCAATCAACCGGGACACGGTGTGCTTCTCCTGGTACTCGGACATGTCGATCCGCGTCATCGCATGCTCGTCGTCGAACAGGAATTCGGCCAGGGCCCGGGCGAGCTCGGTCTTGCCCACGCCGGTGGGCCCGAGAAAGATGAAGCTGCCGAGCGGACGGTCGGGATCCTGCAGACCCGCGCGCGCGCGCCGAATCGCGTTGGCGACGGCCGAGATCGCTTCCTCCTGGCCGACGACGCGTTCGTGGAGACGCGCCTCCATCCTGAGCAGCTTCTGGATCTCGCCCTCCATCAGCCGGCTGACCGGAATGTGCGTCCAGCGGCTGACGACGTCGGCGATGTCTTCTTCGTCGACCTCCTCCTTCAGCATGCGCTGGCCCTGCTGAAGTCCGGTGAACTGTGCCTCCTGTTCCTTGATCTTCTGTTCGAGCGCCGGCAGCCGGCCGTACTGCAGCTCGGAGGCTTTCGCATAGTCGCCGCCGCGCTGGGCGCGCTCGATTTCGATCCGGACCTGCTCGAGCTCTTCCTTCAGCTTGCGCCCGGCGAGGATCACTTCCTTTTCCTGCTGCCAGTGGCTCGTGAGCTGATTCTTCTGCTCCTTGAGGTCGGCGAGCTCTTTCTCGAGCTTCTGCAGGCGCTCTTTCGAGGGCTTGTCGGTCTCTTTCTTGAGCGCTTCGCGTTCGATCTCGAGCTGCATGATCCGCCGTCCGACCTCGTCGAGCGCGGCGGGCAGCGAATCGATCTCCATGCGCAGGCGTGACGCCGCCTCGTCGATCAGGTCGATGGCCTTGTCGGGGAGAAATCGATCCGTGATGTAGCGGTTGGAGAGCACGGCGGCGGCCACGAGCGCCGAGTCCTTGAACTTGACCCCGTGGTGGATCTCGTAGCGCTCGCGCAGGCCGCGCAGGATGCTGATCGTGTCCTCGACGCTCGGCTCGCTCACCACCACCGGCTGGAACCGGCGCTCGAGCGCGGCATCCTTCTCGATGTGCTTGCGATACTCGTCGAGCGTCGTCGCGCCAACGGTATGGAGCTCGCCGCGCGCCAGCATCGGCTTGAGCATGTTCGACGCGTCCATGGCCCCTTCGGCGGCGCCCGCGCCCACGACCGTGTGGAGCTCGTCGATGAAAAGGATCACCTGCCCCGCGGAATCCGAGACTTCCTTGAGAACCGCTTTCAACCGCTCTTCGAACTCGCCTCGGTACTTCGCGCCGGCGACGAGCGCGCCCATGTCGAGCGCGACGATCTTCTTGTTCTTGAGCCCCTCGGGCACGTCCTGCCGGACAATCCGCTGGGCCAGCCCCTCGACGACGGCCGTTTTCCCCACGCCCGGTTCGCCGATGAGCACCGGGTTGTTCTTCGTCCGGCGCGAGAGCACCTGAATCACGCGGCGGATCTCGTCGTCCCGTCCGATGACCGGATCGAGCTTGCCTTTGCGGGCGAGCTCGGTCAGGTCCCGCCCGTAGCGCTCGAGCGCCTGATAGGTGGCTTCGGGGTTCTGGCTGGTGACGCGCTGCGATCCGCGCACGCTCGTCATCGCGTGCAGAATCGTGTCCTTCGTGATGCCGCGCTGCTGGAGGAGACGTGAGCCCGCCGATCGACCGCCTTCGGCGGCGATCGCGACGAAGACGTGCTCGGTGCTCGTGTACTCGTCTTTCAGCCGCTCCGCCTCCTGCTCGGCCGCCGTGAGCACGTGCCGCAGGCGGGCGGAGAGGCCGACCTGCGATCCCCCGTGCGCGCGCGGCAGGCGGTTCAACTCCGCACGCACGGCTCCCGCCAGCGAGGCGGGATCCGGGTTCATCTTCCGGACGATCTCCGGGACCACTCCTTCCTTCTGCTCGAGCAGCGTCAGCAGCAGATGTTCGGGCAGGACCTCGGCGTGCC
The DNA here is from genome assembly GCA_963771395.1 of uncultured Acidobacteriota bacterium. Classification (GTDB taxonomy): domain Bacteria; phylum Acidobacteriota; class Vicinamibacteria; order Vicinamibacterales; family 2-12-FULL-66-21; genus DATBJJ01. Next base: position 144,525 of record CAVYTY010000011.1, read on the forward strand.
CTTCCCGTTCGGCCAGCTGCTGCGCGGCAAGGATCGCTTCCTGCGCTTTCTCGGTGTACTTGTTGAGATTCATGACTGGTTGTCGAGCTTGGCGAGCGCTTCGTAATGTTGTCGTTGCTCCTGATTGAGCGAGCGGGGGAGTTGCACGTCGACGGTGGCGTACAGATCACCCTTCAAGTCGGGCTTGCCGACGACGGGCATGCCGTGGCCCTTGAGGCGGAAGACCTGGCTGCCCTGCGTGGTTTCTGGAATCTTGAGGCGGACCGACCCCGTGATCGTCGGGACCAGCGCTTCGCCGCCGAGGACCGCCGTCGTGACCGGCAGCGCAATCGTCGTGTGCAGGTCGTCGCCTTTCCGCTCGAACACGGGATGCGGACGGATTTGCACGCGCAGGTAGAGGTCGCCGGCCGCGCCCCCGTTCGCCCCGGACTCGCCCTCGCCGGCGGCGCGCACGCGTGAGCCGTCCTTGACGCCTGCGGGAATCCGTACGTCGACGCTCCGCGCATGGCCGTTCTGCTTGATGGAAATCCGGCGCGTGGCTCCGTGGAAGGCCTCTTCGAGGGTCAGTTCCACCGGATGCTCGATGTCGCGGCCCTTCTGATTGCGCGCCGCGCGGGCGCCTCGGCCACGCCCGGCCTCGCGCGCGCCCCCGCCGCCAAAGAACGTATTGAAGAAATCCGAGAAGGGATCCTGGTTCCCGAAGAGCTCCTGCACTTCCTCTTCGGTCATGGTGCGGGCGCCGCCGGGACCGCCCATGTTGATGTTCCAGGCGCCGCCCTGGCCGCCGGCGTCGCCGAATGGCGACGCGCCGGGCGCCCACCCCTGGCCCGTCTGCTGCGCCTGCTCGTACTGCCGCCAGTTCGCACCGAGCGCCTCGTACTTCTTCCGCTTGTCGGCGTCTCCCAGGACCTCGTACGCCTCGTTGATCTCCTTGAACTTCGCCTCGGCGGACTTGTCTCCAGGATTCACGTCGGGGTGATGCTTGCGGGCGAGCTTCCGGTACGCCTGCTTGATCTCCTTCTCCGACGCGTTCTTGGCCACGCCAAGCGTCTGGTAGTAGTCCTTGAATTCCATTATTCAGTGCGTCAAATCCCGACCATCCGTCCGATCCGTTCAATTTCCTGCGCGACGCGTTTCCTGACCTCGGGCCGGCCCGGACCCTCGACCATCGGCCGTAAACGCTGCACCGCCTCGGCGATCGTGAGCAGCCGCTGCACGCCGGCCAGGTTGACGCCGTCTTGCTCGACGAGCCGTTTGATGAGCTTCAGCCGTTCCAATTCGTCCCGTGAGTACACGCGCATGCTGCCCACCGTGCGGGTCGGCCGGACGAGGCCCAAGCGCTCGTACTTGCGCAGCGTCTGCGGATGCATGTCCAGCAGCCTGGCCGCCATGCTGATAAAGTAGAGATGGTGTTCGACTGCCATGAGTTCACGGCCGCTTCAGGATGTCCGCGCGGATGACCGCGCCACGGCTGACGCGCGGGCAGGCTCGTGCGGGCTGAAAGCTTGCGTCGTTTCAAATATAGGCATTGATACGGACTGTGTCAAGGACCCCTCCCGCGTAAATGGACTTCCAGTTTTCAGATCTCGTCACCGTAGCGCTCCTCGTGGTCATCGAGGGGTTGCTCAGCGCCGACAACGCGCTCGTGATGGCCGTCATGATTCTGGGGCTCCCGCGTCCCGATCAGAAGAAGGCCCTGCGGTATGGGCTGATCGGCGCCTTCGCGTTCCGGATCGTCGCGACGGCCCTCGCCGCCCACCTGATTCAGATCAGTTGGGTCAAGCTTTTGGGGGGCGGCTACCTGCTGTACCTGGCGCAGCGCCACTTCTTCGCCAGCGGCAGCGGGGAAGAGCGGAGCAAGCCCAAGCCGGCGCGGCCCTGGCTGGGGCTCTCAGCCCTGTGGGCGACGGTCGTGAAGGTCGAGCTCGTCAACCTGGCCTTCTCGGTCGACTCGATTCTCGTCGCGGTCGCGATGTCGCCGAAGTTCTGGGTGATCCTCACCGGTGGGCTGCTCGGCATCGTGGCGATGCGCGTCGTGGTGGGCCAGCTCCTCACAATCGTGCGCCGCTATCCGTCGCTCGTCGACGGCGCGTTCGTGATCATCGCGTGGATCGGGGTGAAGCTCCTGATCGAGTACTTGCACGTGCTCGGCGTCGTCCATTTCGAGATCAACAAATGGTTCTCGATTGCGTTGATTGCGGTGATCTTCGGCGTCGCGTACCACCACGCGCGCAGCAAGGGCGCTGTGGAAGACGACGGCGAGGACGATGAGGCCGAGGCGCTGCTGAGAGAGTAGGGCGGCTGAGCCGCCTCGGTCAGTAGTCGCCCGTGAGCTTGAGATCCAGCGTTTGGGTAGCGCCGTCGCCGAGCGTGAACCGCTTGGCCTTCGCCTTCAGGCGGTCGAGGAGCTCCGGATCGCCCCACTCGCCCTGCGGCACGTAGTCGACCGCAACCGCCAGGTAGTTGCCGGCCGGCAGGTTCTGCACCTTGAAGCGTCCATCCTGATCGGGGCGTGTACCGGTGACCCAGCGGGTCATCGGAAGACGCCAGTGCTCGGGCGTCTCCGAGAAGATCACGACGGTGTAGTCCTTGAGGATTGATCCGTCGCTTGCGGTAACGGCGCCGGAGATCGACGTGCTCCGGGACGAGATCTCCACTTCCAGCCCCGATGTGGTTTCGCCGGCCTTGAATTCCGTCGCTGCGTCGGTGATGTCCGTGCCGTTCAGCTTGACGGACTTGAGGATCCAGCCGGAGGCGCATTGCCAAGGCGGATGAGCCGCGGGCCGCTCAGCCCCTTCAGCTCGAACGAGCCGTCGTCCTTCACGGTCGCCGCGCCGGCGCCAAGACCGGGTCCATCGCTGTCGACGGCCATCGACGTGATGCGGATCGACGTCAGCGTCGGCGGCTTGGGCCCGTCGAACACGATGTGGCCCGTCGCGCTTCCGCCCTTGCTCGTCGTCAGCACGATGCCCGACACGTCTTCGCCCGCAACCGCGAGGGGCGTCGATCCGGATTCCGACTCCCCGCCACCACCGACGGCCATGGCGCGGAAGACCATCACGTTGTCGCCCTGCGTGCTCGTGATTACCTGAACGGACCGGGCCTGGAGCGAGTAGTCCCCCGGCGGCACGCTGTTCAGCGTGAAGCTGCCGTCCTTGCCGCTCCGCGCGCTGTTCTGACCGAGCAGCCCGCCGAATTCACGATTGGACGGCACGACCGATATCTGGGACCCTTCGAGCGGTTTTCCATCCGAGCCAATCACAATCCCGGAAACCTTCGCGAGACGCACCGCAACGAGCGCGAAGTCGGCGCTCGGCGATTCCTGGCCCGGAGCGAGCGTGATGCGCTGCGCCTCGGCAACGTTCGGCGTTCCAGGATAGTAGGTGGAGGAGTAGCCGGACTTGGGCGCCGACGCCGTCGGGCCGGCGCCGGCTGACGCGCCTCCGAAGGCCATCAGCTCCATGTCCATCATCTCGAGCGGTCCGCGCAGCGTGCCGCTCACGTAGTAGTCGCCCGGCGGCAGGCCGTAGATGCGGAACTGTCCCAGGTCGTTCGTCTGCGCGACGCGCCCGGGCGAGGGCGCCAGGCGGCGCCGGCCGTTCTGCCACGTCTGGCGCATGGCCGTCACCGACACATCAGGAATCGCGTCGCCGAATTCGTCGACGATGCGCCCGGCGATGACGCTGCCACGTGGCATGCTGATGTCCGCGTTGTCGAGGCTCTGCTTGTCGGCGAGCTCGATCGGCTTGCCTGACTCGAAGGGCCGTGTCTGCCCGTACTGCACGTTGACGAAGCCCGACTTGGTCGCCTGCATCGTGAAGCGACCCGCCGGCAGTTCGCGAAACTCGAACCGGCCCTCGGCGTCGGTGAGTGCCGCCTTCGGGGCGACATCCGGGCCCGAGATGCGCACCTGCGCGCGGCGAATGGGCCCGCCGCCATCGCTTGCGAGCACGCGCCCGCGGATGCGGCCGGTGCCGGTCTTGAACTGGCGGGGACCGCCCATCATGCCCGGGAACTGGATCGCTCCGTCGACGCGCTCGCCCGGCCTGATCTGGATCGTTTGCTCGACCGTGGCTTGCGCCATGGCGAGCGCCGGCGAGAAAGCAACGGCGATCGTCAAGGCCAGGCGGATCTTCTGTGTAGGCATCAGGGCTCTCTCGAGCGAAGTGTCAAAGCTGAAGTAACGGGGGGACCACATCGATTCTCACACGGAGGAGCGGAGAATCGGGCCGGTTTTGTTGTTAAGAATGTAAAAGATTGATCAGGTTCCAGCACAGTCCGCCTGACACGGCGCGCCAGCGCGCGTTCACGATGGCACGATGACACGATGGTCACGATGACGGATACTCAAGAATTCATCGTGTTCATCGTGACATCGTGCCCATCGTGATAGAAGGCCGTCAGCCCGTGCAGTGACTCCAAACCGAGCGTTCGGACGCGCCAGATCGATCAAGCGTTGCGTCGGCGGCTGACCCAAAACGCCAAAGCACTGGCCAGGACCCCGGAGACGACCGGCGTCAGGGCCCCGTATCCGGCGCCGTCCGTTGCGAAATAGACGACCGCCAGCACGGGCACGCCGGCCAGGGAAGCCAGCCCCTGGCGACGCGACGTGCGGCGCGCGTACAAGCCACCGATGACGGGGACGAACAGCGTGACGACCATCACGCCGTAGAACGTCGTGAGGGCGCGGACGACCGACTGGTGCATCATCGCCAGCCCGAGTCCGAGCAGCGCGCCGGCAATCGCGGCGGCGCGCGCTGCACCGAGCAGCTCACGATCGGTCGCGCCGGGCCGGAAGCGGCGATACATATCGCGCGAGCCCGACGTCGCGAGCATGAACAGCACCGCGTCGGCGGCGCTCGCTTCCGCCGAGAAGACGGCGGCGAGCGCGAGCGCGCCGAAGGCCGGCGTCAGCGCGCTGGCCATGGTCGCGAAGGCGAGGTCCATGCTGATGTCCGGATAGAGAATGCGCGCCGACATGCCGATGAGCGTCGGCAGGGCGGCAAACGCCATGAGCATGACGCCGTTCAGCGCGATGCCGGTCGTGACCGCTCGCTCGTTGCGCGCGCCGTACGCTTTCTGAATCAGGCCCGGAGAGACGACAAACGCCGGGCCCAGGAAGAAGAGCAGCCGCCATCCCGATTGCGGCGAGCCGCCGGCGAAAAGATCCATGCGCAAGGGATCGCCGGCGAGCGCGTCCCAGCCGCCGGCGAGCGCCATGGCCATCGGTGCCACGAGGGCGAATCCAATCAGCTTGACGGTAAGCTGCACCAGGTTGACATAGGCCGAGCTCAGGAGCCCGCCGGCGACGAAATAGACGCTGACGAGCGTCGCGCCGAGCACGCAACCGGACAACGTGGAGACGCCCGCGACGACCTGGAATACCGTCGACATGCCGAGGAGCTGCGCCGCCAGAATCGACAACGTGCCGATCCAGATCAGAATCGCGACCGCGAGGCGCAGGTCGGGACCGTAGCGCCGCTCGAGAAAGTCCCCGACGGTCATGTCGCCGTGCGTCACGGACTCTCGCCACATCCGTGGGCCGACCGAGAAGGCGAGCACGAGGCAGCCGATGCCAGCCGACGCGTTCCACCACCAGGCACTGACGCCGTCACGATAGGCGAGCCCTGCGGCGCCGACGGTCGATCCTGCGCCGATGTTGCCGGCAAGAAACGTGGCGAAGATGAGCACGGGGCCAAGCGAGCGGCCGGCCACGAAGAAATCGCCGGTCGCGCGCACGTGCCGCCCGATCCACAGGCCGACGCCGGCCATGAGGAGGGAGTACGCGACGAGCAGGAGGAGCGTGAGGCTCACCGCAGATCGCGCGCGGCCGGATAGCCCGGGATGCCGGTCGCCGCGCGGACCGCGCGGAGAATCGCCTCGGCCATCACGTCAGCGGCCAGGGTGCCGATCGTATCCAGGTCCGCTGGCCCGGAACGCACGCCGGTCGCGAGCGCGAAGATCGCGTCGCCGTCAGCGGAGGTGTGGGCAGGAGCAATCGCCCGGGCGAGGCCATCGTGGGCCATCTGCGCGATCCGGGTCGCCTGTGTCTTGGTCAACGCCGCGTTGGTCGCGACGACCCCGATCGTCGTGTGCTGCAGCGCTTCGGGCAGGGGCAGATCCAGCTCGCCGGACTTGAGGCGCCGGCGCACATCCGCCAGGCCTTTGCCGTCTTCCGTGCGCATGCCAGCCACGACCTGGCCGGTCGCGGGATCGATGACGTCGCCGCGCGCATTGACGGCGACGAGCGCCGCGACGACGAGTCCGTTCGGGAGCGTGATGGCGGCGCTGCCGATCCCGCCTTTCATCGCGCGGTCGCGGCCACCCATCTTGCCGACCGTCGCGCCGGCGCCAGCACCGACGTTGCCTTCGCTGACCGGCCCGTCCGTGGCCGCCGTCGCCGCCAGGAACCCGCACTCGGCCGTCGGGCCGTATCTTCGGATCGCCGACGCCGAGGTCGAAGAGAATCGCGCCGGGCACGATGGGCACGAAAGCGCCGCCGAACTTGAAGCCCACGCCTCGCTGCTCCAGGTAGCGCATCACGCCGCTGGCCGCGTCGAGGCCAAACGCGCTGCCGCCCGAGAGCAGGATGGCGTTCACCTGCTCGACGCTCGCCGTGGGCGCGAGCAGATCGGTCTCGCGCGTCCCGGGCGCATTGCCGCGGACATCGACGCCCGCCGTCGCGCCCTTCTCGGCGAGCACGACCGTGCACCCGGTTGGCCGTTCGGTCAGCGTGTGGTGACCGACCTTGAGGCCCGGCACGGCCGTGAGGCCGCGCGATGGGGACGTCTGGGCCTCGAGCTGCGGCGGCAAATCCGTCCACGAGGCCAGCGCAACGATTGCGACAGCGGCGAGCACGGCTCCACGCCATTCAAGCAAAGGCATCTTCGTCATAGGGCAGACACCAGTTCCAGAGGCCGCGCGTGTTCGTAGCGGCGGCAGACCCGGAGCACCACGTCGGCCATCATGTCGAGGAACCGCGGGTGATCATTCACGGCCTTCGCACGAACCATCGCTAGTCCGATCTCACGACAGACGTCGGCAGCCTCGACGTCGAGGTCATAGAGAACTTCGACGTGGTCGCAGACGAAGCCGATCGGGCTGAGGATCGCCGCGTCGAGCCCGCCCGCCCGCGCCTGGCGCAGGTAGTCGCAGACATCCGGTCCGAGCCACGGGTCGTCGGGGCGGCCGCTGCGACTCTGATACACCGTGACGTGCCGCGGGCCGCGTCCCAGACGCTCCGCGACCAGCCGGGCCGTCTCTTCGAACTGCGCGCGATAGGGGTAACTGCGCGGACATCGACTCGGGAATGCTGTGGGCGGTGAAGACGAGCTCGGCACGGGGATCGACGCCGGCGATCGCCTCGGACACCCGCTCGGCGTTCGCGTCGATGAACATCGGATGGTTGTACCAGTCGGGCACGTGCGTGACCTCGACATCCGGCAGTCCAGCCCGAGCGAGCTGAACACGCGCGTCCCTGACGTTCTCGCGGTACTGCGTGCAGCTCGAGTAGCTGCGGTGCGCCGCGGCGATGAAGCCCACCGCTCGCCGGATGCCGGCCCTCGCCATCGACTCGAGCGTGTCGGCGAGGTACGGATGCCAGTTGCGCATGCCGACGAACACGGGCAGCGGCGTCCCGGCGCCGGCCAGACGCTGTCGCAGCCCATCGGCCTGCGACAGGGTCAGCTCGGTGATCGGCGAGCGGCCGCCGACGATTTCATAGTGATGGGCCACTTCCTCCGCACGTCCCTCCGCGACCCGACGCCCACGCAGCACGTTGGCGAGGAAGGGGCGAATGTCCGGCGGAGCCTGCGGTCCGCCAAACGCAATCATCAGCACGGCGTCGAAGGGCTGAGGCACGTCTCTGGGGCGATTATACTGGTTGGCCGCGAAAGCCTCCGGGGGCTGCTCAGCCGGAGCTCGCGACACTCGGTTGTGGCCTTCTTCAAGCTTGGTCTGCCGCGTCCTGTCTGGCTGCTCGGCTGGGTCAGCCTCGTCACGGACATGGCGTCCGAGATGATCTACCCGCTGCTCCCGCTCTTTCTCACGCGCGTGCTTGGCGCAAGCGCGATGTCGCTCGGCATCATCGAAGGGGTTGCGGAAGCCGCCAGCAGCGTCCTCAAGATCGCGGCCGGCCGTCTGTCGGATCGTACCGGCGCGCCCAAGCGGATCGTGCTCGCCGGTTACGGACTGTCCGGCGCCGTGAGGCCCCTCGTCGCATTCGTAACCTCGTGGACCGAGATCCTCGGCCTGCGCTTCGTCGATCGGCTCGGCAAGGGCATCCGCGGAGCGCCACGCGACGCGATGCTCGCGCACTTCGCGCCCCCGCACCTGCGCGGCCGCGCCTACGGTTTCCACCGAGCGATGGATCACGCGGGCGCCGTGCTGGGTCCGCTCGTCGCCTCGATATTCCTCTTCTTCTATCCCGAGGACTACCGGACCCTCTTCGCCCTCAGCATCATCCCCGGCATCGTCGTCATCCTGATTCTCGTGCGCGTCCCCGACCCGAAGCAACCCGAACCTGTCGAACCGAGTGAACCCCTTGAACCCCATGAACCAATTGAACCCCTGAACCTATCCAGACCATTCTTGAAAGCTGTCATCGTTATTTGGGTATTCAGCCTGGGCAACGCGAGCGACGCGTTCCTTTTGCTTCGCATCAACGACCTCGGCGTCGCGGCGTTCTGGATCCCGCTCCTCTGGTCCGGCCTGCACATCGTCAAGGTCCTGTCGTCGCTCGGGGGCGGTGACCTCTCCGATCGCCTGGGTCGCCGCGCGGTCATCGCGGCCGGCTGGGCCGTGTACGCGCTCGTCTACGCCGCCTTCGGGTATTTCGATTCGCCCGCAACCATCATCGTTGTCTTTCTCTGCTACGGCATCTACTTCGGGTTGACCGAAGGCGTGGAGAAGGCATGGGTCGCAGACCTTGCGCCGGTCCGTGCGCGCGGCACCGCGTTCGGCGTCTACAACGCGGCACTCGGCGTCGGCGGTCTGGTGTCGAGCTTGATGTTCGGCGTCATCTGGACGCGGGTGTCGCCGAGCGCGGCGTTCCTCTCGGGCGCCGCGGTGGCTCTCGCCGCGATCGGACTGCTATACTCGTTGTTTTTACATGAAGAGAATCCTCGTCACCAACGATGACGGCGTGCGCTCCGAAGGCATCCACGCGCTGGCGCAGGCCCTGCAGCATCTCGGAGAGGTCACCATCGTCGGCCCGCAGACGGAAGCGAGCGCGATCGGCCACGCCCTGACACTTCGTCGCCCCCTTCGGATGGAGCTCCTCGACGAGCGCGTCTACGAGGTCGACGGCACGCCGACCGACTGCGTCAACATCGCGATCACGCAACTGTACAAACCGACCGGCGGAATGCCCGACCTCGTCGTCTCGGGGATCAACAAGGGCTACAACCTGGGCGACGATGTGACGTACTCGGGCACCGTCGCGGGCGCGCTCGAAGCGGCGCTGCTGGGGATCGCGGGCATCGCGGTGTCGGTCGAGCGAAGCCTGGACGCGTACGACTTCACCGGGGCGGCGGCTGCCGCGGCCCAGGTTGCGGCGTTCGTCCTTCCGCACGGACTCACGCCGCGAACGTTTCTGAACGTGAACGTACCGCCCGGCCAGCCGAAGGGCATGCGGGCCACGTTCCTGGCCAAACGCAACCACGTCACCGTGGTCGACGTGCGGGTCGACCCGCGGAACAAGCCGTACTACTGGATCGAGGAAGGCGAGGATTCGTGGGAGCCGCACGACCAATCGGACTATCAAGCGGTCAAGGACGGCTACGTGTCGGTGACTCCGCTGCAGCCCGATCTGACCGCGTACGACGAGCTCGCCGCGCTGCGGTTGCGGCTGCCGTCAGGATGCGGGTGAGTGCTCGGCGTCTCTCGCGAGCTCTCGGATGACCGCCGACACCTGGACGAACGCGTCGACGACATCCGGATCGAAGTGGGAGCCCTGGTCCTTGACGATGAGCGCCACCGCCTCGTCATGCGACAGCGGCGTCCGGTAGAGCCGCCGCGTCGTGATGGCATCGTAGACGTCGACTATCGCCATCACCCTCCCGGGAATCGGAATGTCCCTGCCTCGCAGGCCCTCGGGATAGCCTGTGCCGTCCCACTTCTCGTGATGGGTGTAGACGATGGCCTTGGCGAGGCTGAGGATCACGTCGTCTTTGACGCCCGCCCGTTGCTCCGCGTGCACGATGACATCGCGGCCGTAGCCGGGGTGCCTGCGCATCTCCAGCACTTCCTCTGGCGTGAGCGAACCGGGCTTGTGGAGAATCTGATCGGGCACGCCGACCTTGCCGATGTCGTGCAGCGGCGCCAGGCTCGCGAGCAGCTCGACCCGCTCGGGCGTCAGATAGTCACGGAAATGCGGGTGCCTGGAGAGTTGCTGCGCGAGCACCCGGGTGTATTGCTGCGTACGTATCGAGTGCTTGCCTGTCTCGGCATCCCTGACTTCGGTCAGCGACAGCAGGGACTGCACCATCAGCCGCTGCGACGTGGCTTTGTCTTCGCCAGCCTGATCCGCGCGCTTGCGCTCGCTCGTGAACCGGGCGACGGTCATCGCCGCCAGCGCAGGCACCAGGCCCATCGTCGGAAAGAGCGGCGACAGGAAGACGCCGTCAGTGGACATCAGCCTGACGGATCCGAACCAGACCCCAGCCAGGCACGCCACGAGGCCGGCCGCACCCCAGGCGAGTCCGAATCGCTGGACCAGCAGGGCCGAGACGAGGCCGAGGCCGACGACAATCTGGGTCTCGAGCGCGACGGCGTACTCCGGCCGTTGGATGAAATCCTGCTGCAGCAGATTGTCGGCCACGGTGGCGTGAACCTCGACGCCGGCAAAGAGTGTGTCGTGGGGCGTCGACACGACCTCGCGTGTGCCGAGCGCCGTCGTTCCGACAAAGACGATCCTGTCCTTGAACATGCCGGCGCTCGGCTGCCCACGAAGCACGTCGGCCGCCGACACGTATGGGAACGTCCGCTTCGGACCTCGATAGCGCAGCAACAGATTGCTCTTCCCATCGAGGGGGACGGCCCGGTTGTCGAGCAACAACGACGAGGAGTTCACGTTGGCGACGCGGAGCGCGACGTCGCGCGTTCCCGAGACGGCCGTGACGGCCGTGAGCGCGAGGCTCGAATAGACGCGACCGTCGAGCTCGAGCAGCATTGGACTGCGTCGGAGCACGCCGTCGGGGTCCGGCGCCGCGTTCAGGAATCCCGACAGCTGGGCCGCCTCGGTCAGGACGGGAAGGTTGCAGACGGTGCCTGTCGCCTGGAAGAAGGGGTGTTCCGCAGAGTCGTCGCGACGCATGATGGCCAGGCCGACGGGATGCAGCAGGCACGGAGTCGGTTTGCCGCCGGCGCCATCGAACGTCATCGCGTAGCCGAGCACCGCTCGACCTGCCCGGAGCGTTTCGGCCAGCGCCTCGTCGGGCGTAGCGCCCGGGCCCTCGTATCGGTCGGGCTCCGCGAAGATGAGGTCGAGCGCCACGGTGGACGCGCCGAGATCGCGCAGGCGGGAGATGAGCTGGCCGATCACGTCCCGGCGCCAGGGCCACTGGCCGATTGCCGTCAGGCTGCGGTCGTCGATATCGACGATGACGATCCGGCCGTCCGGCGTTCTGGTCGGCGTGGCGCGCACGATGGTGTCGTAGGCGCCGTACTCCAAGTTTCTCAGGAACGCCGGCCGATAGAGGGAGAGCAGGGCAGCGACGAGCGTGGGCAGCAGGCCGCACAACACCACGAGACGGCCGGGCCCGAACGTCATCTGATCGTAATGTCGACGCGGCGATTGCGAGGTTCGTATGTCTCGTCGGCGGTCGGCACGAGCAGCGCCGCTTCGCCGTGCGAGGTGACTTCGATCGAAGCAAGGTCGAACCCGGCGTTGACGAGGAAAGCGCGGATCACGGTGGCGCGCTTCAGGCCGAGCTCGAAGTTGCCGGCGGAGGTCCCCGTCGTATCCGTGTGTCCGATGACGACGACCTCCGGAACGGGCCGGCCCTTCGCGGCCTTCAGAATCTCGGCAACGAGCGCGCGGCTTTCCGCGGTCAGCTCGTCGGACTCGAAGCGGAAGAAGAGCGTGAACTGCTGCGGCGCGGGTGGAAGGGAGGAGAGGAGGGCGCCAAATTGCCGCTGCACCTCGGCCTCGCTCATGAGCGTCACCTTCGAGGGGGGGCTGTTGAGGGCGACGAGCGTCGATTCCCGCGCCTTCGCAAGCTCGGCGGACGAGAGCTTGTTCGATACCGTCGCGCGACCGGTCGCGCCGCCGTCCGGATCGGGCAGCAGCACGACGAGGGTCGCGTCCGTGGGGCCGCCCTGGGGTGCACGAACCTGCCGCGGCCCGCAGGCCGACAGGAGTCCGGCGGATACGGTCGCCATCAGAAGGGCGACCAATCGTCGGTCGTTCATTCCGGCGATGCGCGGATGATCAACGTGGTTCCGCGCACGCCGACAATCGCCGCCGGCGTCACCAGGCGAACCGAGTCGGGTGCCAGCTTGGCTATCCGTCCCGAGACGTAGGCGGCAGCACCGCGGACGACGCTGAGGACGAATCCGAGCCGGCCTTCGGTCGGCGCGTAGGCGAAGCGATCGAGACGGATTTCGCTGTTTGGCCCGAGCGAGAGGCGGGTGTCGTCCCTGAGGGTGAGGCCCAGACGCCCATCGGCCCCCGTTTTCAGCGTGTCGGCTTCGAAGACCACCTGACCGAGCAGCGCCGGAATGGTCGCGCCCGCGCGAACGATGAACACGGCGCCCGAGACGACCTTGATGCGACCGGCCGGTGTCGGCTCCTGTTGGAGAACACCAGCGAACGCCGGCGCAGCAGCGAGCACCAGAGCGAGAGTGATGGCCAGGCGCATAACCTTCATGTGGGATCCCTCGGATCCACCATACGCCTCTTTCGGCTGAGGTAGTAGGGGCTTTTCACAAATGGCACACCCACTGACGAAATCGTGGCCAGGGACACTCGCCGCTGACGGAATTGTGGCCGCGTCGCCGCTGGGTCATCGGCTCGAGCCGCGCCGGTCACTTGCGCTTCACGAGCGCAGGAAACTCTTTCTCGAGGTGCTCGAGCTTCGGCTTGTCGTGGGCGAGGATGTACGGGTGCCGCGGGTTTCGTCTCAGGAAATCCTGGTGCTCCGGTTCAGCGGCGTAGAAGCCGTCGAGCGTCGCCACCGTCGTGACGATCCGGCGGGGAAAAACCTTCGCATCGTTCAATTGCGTGATGTAGGCCTCGGCCACTGACTTCTGGTCCGGGCTGTTGAAGAAGATCGCGGACCGGTACTGCGGTCCCTCGTCCGGCCCCTGGCGGTTCAGCTGCGTCGGGTCGTGCGCGACCGCGAAGAACACCTTCAACAGCTGGCCGTACGAGATCTTCGCCGGGTCGTACGTGATCCTGACCGACTCGGCATGGCCGGTCGTGCCGGAGCTGACGACGTTGTAGTTCGCCGAGCCCCGGCTGCCGCCCGCGTAGCCCGAGACGACGTCCTTCACGCCGACGAGCGCTTCGAAGACCGCCTCGACTCCCCAGAAACAGCCGCCCGCGAGGACAGCCGTCTGCTCCCCGGTCGCCTTGGAGTCAACCGCAGGGCTGGGGAGCTGCAGTGCGCGTGCGGCAAAGGTGGTGGACACGAGCGCGAAGCACAGAATCGCGGCTGTTTGCATTGATCTCGTCATGATGATTCGTCCATGGACGCGCCCGGCTGTGGGGCCGCCGGCGCAACCTGTACCGTTGATTATGTGGGGTTATGCGGGAAGTGGCAATTGAAGTAGAATGAGACTTCGGCGCGACGGTTCCCGGCCGTTACTGGAAGTCGCCGTCAGTTCTCGCCTGTCGGGGCGTGGCTCAGCCTGGTAGAGCACTCGGTTCGGGACCGAGGGGTCGGTGGTTCGAATCCACTCGCCCCGACCATTTTTCCTCCAAAACATTAGAAAACTCGATCGGTCATGGCCGGCGATGGTCGGGCCATGATCGGTCGTTTTCGGGCTCAAACCTGTATGCTGTTTGTATGCTAAACAGCGCGGACTGACTTGTGGTCAGTCACGAAGAAAAACGACCTCAGGCCGCTTCTCGCGACCGGCGAAGCGTGGATCCGATCGCCGGCGAGGCACTCATTTCACAGCGACTGGTCACCCTTCTACCTGGCGATGCGTGGAAGGGTCAGGCCCAGCGTCGCTCACGCCCCGTGTCTGGTGTCAGTTGTCCTGCAGGAAGCAGCCCGGATGTGTGCTCAGTATCGTGACGGATGCGTGACCAGGTCCGCGCCGAGATCTGGTCCCACCCGCCGCTACAACTCCGCATAGTCCCGATCTCTCCATAGATCCGGCTATGCGGATCTCCGCATAGCCGGATCAAGCCCACATCGGTGGCAGATGTCAACGGCCCTCGATAATCCGGCACTTCCGATTTGCCCACTCGTAATTGGTCGCATCCTACACGTCCGAGAGCGCTCGAAGCGCGCCAAAGGCTCGGGTCACGGGCGGGGGATTCACTCCCCGTGTCCGTCTACAGCACGGATGCGGAGGCACCGGCATTGCTCGCCTCCGAGCGCAGCGTTACAGCCACGCAGAGGTCGCGAATCTAATTAACATTGGATCGGAAAGACATCCGCCGCGGGGTTGCCCTCGCCGTGACGGAGCTTCGGGTCAGGACTCGAGTCAACTTGCGACGCCGGTTGGATCCGTTGCAGAAAAGTGTTCGGCCGGAAGACTTTTGGTCGCGCGGAGAGAGCGTTCAGTGTCTGACGAACATCGAGGCGTTTCGCGCCTGACCCTTCCGATGGAGCGCCGCTGCACTCGGCTCAGGGGCCTCTCCTCCGCGACTGCAACCATCTAGATCCTTCCGTCGGTGGCCGGACAAGTTGTTCTGCACAAAGATGTTGGTTCTGCCGGTCGAGCGCTTGGCACAAAGCGATAGGACTGCCCCTGTTTTCGTCAGGTAGCACGGCCGAAAACGGCCCGGCCTCGTTTCGGCGAGTTTAGGCGGCCTGCTGGGCTGGCCGCCCGATTGCACCTCAGCTTTATTCCGCCGGAAAAGCGATCGTGCGATAGGAGGGAGCAGCCTCGTGCGCGTCAGCAAAGCTCTCGTCGCCATCAGTCTCGTTGTTGGCGCTCTGACCGTTCGCTCCGCCGCGCAGACGGTGACTCCAGTCCCGTTCGTGGCAGGCGACGTCCTTGTCACGTTCAAACCAGGTGTTAATGCGAATGCCAGGGCCGACGCGCACAGAGTGGTGGGTGGCAGTACGCTCGTCGAGATTCCGCGTACCCGCGTCTACCGTGTGCGCGTACGGGCGGGCGATGAATCAGCCGCCATCGCGCCGTCCCGGCGCAACCCGAACGTCCTGTACGCCGAACCGAACTTCGTCCGAAGGATATCCACACCCAGCGGCCGTGTTCAAGGTTCTGAAGTAGTGCCCAGTGACTACCACTTCAACGAACAGTGGGGGCTCGACAACACTGGCCAAGCGTTCTACTGCATACCCTGGATTGCCGGCGAGCTGTGCCTATACAGCGGCACGCCAGACGCCGATATCGACGCCCCTGAAGCCTGGGCGATCTCAAGGGGCAGCAGCAACGTCACGGTGGCCGTAATCGATTCCGGCGTCGATTACACCCACCCGGACCTGGCGGCGAATTACGCCGGCGGCGATGACTTCGTTTTTGGCGACGGCGACCCGATGGACGATCACGGCCACGGAACTCACGTCGCAGGAACGATCGCCGCCTCCATCAACAACCCCACCGGCACGCCGGCAGCGGGAGAAGGCGTCGTCGGCGTGGCGCCCAACGCTCGCATCCTCGCTTACAAGGTCTGTCGTTCCGACGGGACCTGCGACGATTTTGCCATCCAGCAAGCCATCGCACGCGCTGTCGCGGACGGCGCCAACATCATCAATATGAGCCTCGGCGAGACCCAGTATTCGCAGTCGCTGAATGACGCCGTGCAGGCCGCCTGGAACGCCGGGCTGGTCGTCGTCGCCGGCGCCGGTAACGACGGCACGACGGTTCCCTTCTATCCAGCCGCATTCGATAACGTCATCTCCGTCGCCGCCTTCGACGAGGACCACCGGCGGCCGTCATTTTCCAACTACGGAAGCTGGGTGGACATCTCGGCTCCTGGCAACGCCATCATGTCCACGTATCGAATGGCCGAGTGCGGCAGCTCAACGACGCCCGGCGACACGGGCTGCTACGCGTTCTATACCGGAACATCCATGGCGACGCCTCACGTCTCTGGTGCCGCGGCGCTCGTGTGGTCACGAAGCGACGTGATCAGTAACAGCCAGGTCGTGGACATCCTCCTGAACAGTGCAGACGGGCAGGGTGTGGCAGCCGAGCGACTCGACTCGTGGACCATCCATGGTGGCCTCAACGTCCACGCCGCCGTCAGTCATGGGCTGACTAATCTGCCTCCCCTCGCCGACGCGGGTTCTGATCAGACGCTGCCGGACAGCAACCTAGACGGCACAGAACTGGTGACGCTCGATGGCAGCGCGTCATCCGATCGCGACGGCAGCATCGTCAGTTATGAATGGCGTGAAGGTAACACCTACATCGCGACGGGCGCGACGACGGCCGTTTGGCTGTCCGTTGGTACTCACTCCTTGACGCTCGAGGTAACCGATGACGACGGTGACAGCACAACGGACAGCGTGGTCGTCACTGTGAATCCCGCGAATCAGGTCGCCGTGACGGTGTCGGCGGCTCAAGCAAACGAGGCAGGCCCAACCGCCGCCCAGTTCACCGTCAGTCGTACTGGCGATACCAGCGCTCCAGTGACGGTTCAGTACACGGTCGCCGGAACCGCGATTGCCGGGACAGACTACGTGGCCCTTCCAGGTACCGTCACCATCGAGGCGGGGTCCACTACGGCGCTCGTCGGTGTGACGCCGATCGACGACGGGGCATTCGAGAGCGCTGAGACTGTGATCCTTACACTCACCGCGAATGCTGCCTACAGCCTCGGTTCGCCGACCGCAGGCACCGTCACGATTGTGAGTGATGACCTTCCGCCGGACTTAGTGGTTTCGTCCATGACGGCGCCTTCGACCGCGGGAGCGGATGTAGACATCGTGGTGACCGATACGACGAAAAATCAGGGCACCGGTAGTTCACTGTCGTCCAACACCGGGTTCTATTTGTCGACCAACCTCAATCTGGATGGCACGGACGTCTGGCTTGGCAGCCGTCCGGTGGCCTCGCTTGGCGCTGGCGTCACGAATCAGGTCTCAACCACCTTGCACATCCCGCCGTCAACCGGTGTGGGGTCGTATTTCGTCATCGCAAAAGCGGACTGGGGAGGCACGGTCTCTGAGAACGTCGAGACCAACAATACGAGAACGACCGCCCTCATCAACATTGGCCCAGATTTGATCGTCTCAACCGTCACAGCGCCCGCAACTGCCGTCCCTGGAGGGACGATCGACGTATCGGATACCACGAAGAACCAGGGGGGCGGAAGGTCGGCTACCTCGGCGACGCGCTTCTACTGGTCGACGAATACCACTTTAGACGGGTCGGACCAGCCTATCGGCAGTCGGTCCGTTCCGCTCCTTGCTCCGGGAGCATCGGCCAGCTTCACCACACGTATCACGGTTCCGGTGACGTCTGGTGGCGGGACCTATTACGTGATTGCGCAGGCCGATGGCGCAAATGAAGTGCTCGAAACGACAGAGACCAACAACACCAAGGTCAGCGCGGCCATCAAGGTCGGACCCGACCTGATCGTGAGTGCGATGTCCGCTCCCGCCAGCGCGGCAGCCGGCGGCACGATATCAGTGACCGACACCACGAAGAACCAAGGCGCAGGGACAGCGGGTGCGTCGTCCACCGGATTCTACCTGTCGGCGAATACCACCGTAGGACCCGGCGATGCATTCGTCGGAAGCCGATCTCTCGGTGAGCTCGCATCGAATGGGACGTCGACAGCATCGACACCGTTGCAGATCCCGGCTGACACCATGCCCGGCAACTACTACGTCGTTGGCAGGGCCGATTGGAACGGCCAGGTCGCAGAACCGATTGACACGAACAACGATAGATCGAGCGGACTCATCAGGATCGGTGGAGACCTGGTGATGTCTGCCCTGTCCGTGCCTGCCGCGAGCATGGCGGGCGGGCCAATTACGCTGACCGCCACGACCACGAATCAAGGAGCCGCACCGGTGACGGAGTCTGTGACAGGCTTCTATCTCTCGTCCAATGGCGCGCTCGATTCGACGGATCAGTTTCTCGGCAGCCGGGTTGTCGGATCCCTGGCACCATCGGGGAGTGATATCGCCTCCACCGAATTCCTCATTCCGCCAGGAATCACCTCCGGAAGCTATCAGGTGATCGCCGTGGCGGATGTGAGCAATGCCGTTGCGGAAAGCCTGGAAAACAACAACACGCGCACCAGTTCAACCGTGCGCATCGGACCCGACCTGACCGTGACCGTCGTCACCGCGCCGTCATCCGCTGTCGCCGGAACGAGTATCAGCGTCGGCGATACGACGAAGAATCAGGGCGCTTGCACTGCTCCGCGGTCGGTAACGAACTTCTATCTGTCGACGAACATTTCGCTCGACGCGGCAGATCTGCTGGTTGCGTCTCGTCCTGTCTCCCCTTTGGGGGCTGGACTGAGTGAAACGGGAACTGCGCCTCTCTTGATTCCCGCGTCGATCAGTGCGGGAACCTACTACATCATCGCAAAGAGCGATGGTGATGACACGATACCGGAGGCTCTGGACACCAACAACACCCGCGTGCGAGGTATCTCGATCTCGGCAGCACCACTGCCATAGCCCGCTTGCAAGAGTCCGATAAACGCCGGAGGCTGTTCCGACGTAGGGTGGGCGGCTGCGGGTTCGGCGACCGGAGGGAACGTTTACGGCCGCGAGCAGTGCTGATCGCTGATGTCGGTGAGGTCAGCTGTCGTGCCGTGTCTCAGGGCCCAGCAGCTCGAGCGTCTTGCCGTCACGCGGCCCCCGATAGTACTTCTCGAGCAGGCGGTCGAACACCGATTCCGGCGGTGCGACCCAGCCTCGCTTCGGCTCCTACATCTT
>CAVYTY010000012.1:0-116207 GCA_963771395.1 uncultured Acidobacteriota bacterium
CGCCGGCGACGACGTCCGGAACAGTAGTCTTGACCTGGCCAAGGGCAGGTTCGCACAGCACACCGACAACGACGAGACCGAGCGCCATGCCCATTGCGCGCCGCGCCAACAGTTTCAGATCGGTCATATGTCCCCCGCGGCTTTCGGATGGAGGTCGATGCCCTTGAAGATGGTCATGGCTGGCCGGCCGATCATACCTTCGACACCGGGCGGATGCGCTTCGGTCCATTGCAGGTACTTGGGCTACGCCCTGACAGCCAGATGCGCCACGGTGTACGAGCGCGGCGGCAACTTCAAGGTCATCCGGCTGCCCGCCGCTGGCGGGTCGAGCCGCTGCGGTGCGACCCGCCGTGGCTCGGCGAACGTGTTGACGGCCTTCAGATCGGGGCCCGTCAGCGTCTCGCAGGCGAGTACGCGCGTCGGCACGACGTCTTCCCACTGGAGCACCACTTCGCGGTCGCCGTCGAGATCCCGATTGAGTACCAGCACGGCGGCCTGCCCCGCGGCCTCATCGATCGTCGCGACGAGATCGACGAACGGCACGCTGGCATCGCGCGCGAAATCGGCCTGCAGTCCCTCCGCCGTGATGCGATAGGTGTCCGACTCGATACGGAGATCGAGCACCCGTCCGCGCGCGTAACGGAGCGCCCAGTTGTATGGGTAGTACGTGCTTTGCCGCAGCACGCCGGTCTCGTTCGTCACGAGCGGCGCGATGACGTTGACCAGCTGCGCGAGGCACGCCAGTCGCACGCGATCCGAATTGCGGAGCAGGGTGTTGATGAACCCGCCGACGAGGAGTGCATCCTCGAGGTTGTAGACTTCCTCGAGCAAGCGCGGCGCGGCGGCGCGCCGGCCGTCCGTCGATTGGGCGTCACGCGCCCGGTACCAGACGTTCCACTCGTCGAACGACAGCCACAGGCGCTTGCTCGACCGCTGCAGCCCCTGCACGTAGTCGCAGACCGCGGCAATCTCGTGAATGTGGCGATCCATGTCCAGATTCATCGCCAGGAAGCGTGCGGTGCTGTTGCCTGACCACTCCTTCGTGTTGCCGTAGTAGGCATGCAGCGAGATGCCGTCCACCTGGTCGTAGCACTCCTCCAGGACCTCGCGATCCCAGACGAGATAGGTCGGCATGAACGTGCCGCTGGATCCGCACGCGATCAGCTGCAAGTCGGGATCGATCACCCGCATCTGCTTGGCGGCGTCGCGCGCCTTCCGCCCGTACTCGCGTCCCTGCAACTGGCCGATCTGCCACGGCCCGTCCATCTCGTTGCCGAGGCACCAGTAGCGGACGTCGTGCGGCCGATCGTAGCCGTGCGAGCGTCTGAGCTCGCTCCACCGCGTGCCGCGCGCGAGGTTGCAGGTACTCGACGTAAGCGACGGCCATCTCGACCGTGCCGGTGCCGAAGTTCAACCCGAGCAGGGGCTCGGCGCCCACCATGCCGCACCACTCGAGGAACTCGTTCGTGCCGAACTGGTTCGTCTCGAGCGAATTCCAGGCTCGATCGAGCGCCACCGGCCGCTGCGCTTTCGGGCCGACCCCGTCGAGCCAGTTGTAGCCGGAGACGAAATTGCCCCCCGGATAGCGGACGATGGGCACGCCGAGGTCTTTGACTTCCCGCGCGACGTCGGTGCGGAATCCCTTCGCATCGGCGAGGCGAGACCCGGGCTCGTACACGCCGGTGTAGATGGCGCGGCCCAGGTGTTCGAGGAACGAACCGAGCACACGCCGGTCGAGATCGCCCCGGCCAGGCGATCGGCGAAGAAACACCCTCGCGGGACCGGGACCTGTCTGCGCGTAGCCCGTCGGCAGCCAGGATCCCGCGACGCCGACGCCTGCGGCGCTGCCGAGGCTCGTCAGAAAAGTCCGGCGATCGCATGCAGTCATCGCACACCTTTCGTCTCGTCGACGTCCTTCACGGGGCACTCACTGGCTGTCCAGGCCGGGCGATATTTGATTATCGATTATTCTGTTGTTCGGAAACGGTTGCCAGTGTTATCTTCCACAGTCGAAATTGGGACCTGCGTGGACCGCCAACGTCTTGACGCCACTCTTTCCAGTCCGGTTCGAGAGGGCAGCTCGGCGGGGATCAGGAGTGATAGCGGTCGTCGCGTGGATCGATTCGCATTACTCGCTGGGGGTTTCACCATGACACGAAGCACGCGCGCCGCAGTTCTGGTTGCGGCAATGGGGGCTGGCCTGACGCTTCCCTTGGCGGGAGGAACCGCTGCGACGCAGGAGGTCGGGGCTCGCCGCGGCACAGGCATCACGTCGCCCGATGTGGCGTCGGACCGTCGAGTGACCTTCCGCCTGCGGGCGCCGGAGGCGAAGGCTGTGACGGTGTCAGGCGACTTCGGCAGCGACACGACGATGCAGAAGAGTGAAGACGGTCTCTGGAGCGTCACCGTCGGTCCGCTCGACCCGGAGATGTACGTTTACTACTTCTCCGTCGACGGCGTCCGGCTGCTCGATCCAAGCAACGCGCAAGTGAAGATTGGCTATGTGACCAGCACCACGACCAGCCTGTTGACGGTACCAGGGGACACGCCGGCGTTCTACGACGTGCAGGATGTGCCTCACGGGGAGATCCGGACGCTGCTCTACAAGTCAAAGTCGAACGGCGTGACCCGTGAGCTGACCGTCTATCTGCCGCCGGGATATGACCAGGCGTCGAGCGCCGCTATCCCGTGCTCTACCTGCTTCACGGCTTCGCGAACGATCATCATTCCTGGCATCGGTACGGTCGGGCGAACGACATTCTCGACAATCTGCTGGCGCGACGCGCGATTGATCCCTTCCTCGTGGTCATGCCGCTGGGCTACGGCGGTGCGCGCGTCAACGGTGATGGTACGGGCATCGCGGCTCAAGGGGGCGGGGCGCCTCAAGGGGCCGGGCCGGTCGGTGGGGACGCGGCGCTCTACGAACGTGACCTTCTCGAGGACATCATCCCGATGATCGACGGCAAGTACCGGACGATCGCCGACCGCAAGCACCGGGCGATCGTCGGCTTCTCGATGGGAGGCGGGCAGGCTGGGCGTTTCGGACTACGCCACCTCGAGACGTTCAGTCAGGTCGGCATCATGAGCGCCGGGATGGCTGCCGGCGAGGGCGGCGAGCCGTTCGCGACGCTGGCGGCCAATCGGGACAAGACCAACAAGCTCATCGATCTGCTCTGGATCGCGTGCGGCACGGATGATACCGCGATGAAGGGGGCGAGAACCCTGCATCAGGCGCTCGACAAGGCCGGCATCGAGCACACATACGTCGAAACCGAAGGCGCGCATCATTGGCGCGTCTGGCGACGCTATCTCCGCGACCTGTCGCCACTGCTGTTCACGCAGGCTCGTCCTTCTCCGAAGACAGCCCGATGATGGAGGTCGTCAGCCCGATCATTTCGCCGGCAAGGCGCAGGCGACGCTGCCCATGGGAGTGCCTGGCCTATCTCTTCGGCCACCAACGGGCTGGCTGCGCGACGACATCGACAAGCTTCCGGTGGCGAGAGAACAAGTTCAGGAGATGCTGAATCGGCGCAAGAAATAAGAACGGGGCGGCAGGCTTCGGGTGCGGTGTATCCGTCGAATGTCGAGAGACGAGGAGGTGCCATGCGAATCGAGCTATGGACGGGGCTCCTGGTTGTCGTGCTGGCCGCCCACCCGGTGTGGGCGCAGGAGACTCGAGGCAATGTCAACGGGATCGTCCAGGACCAGAGCGGGGTCATTCCCGGCGCCGTCGTGAGAATTACGAACACCGACACGAACCAGACCCATCAGGTCGTCACCAACACCAGGGGCTACTTCGAGGCCGTCCTCCTCAACGCGGGCACCTACTCGATTCGCATCGAGCTCCAGGGCTACAAGACCTTGCACCAGACCGGCCTCTCGCTGGCCGTCGGTCAGACCATGAACCTCACCTTGACGCTGGACGTCGGTCAGCTCGCCGAGGAGGTCACCGTGAAGGCCGAGTCGCCGCTCATCGACGCGACGACCGTGTCCTCCGGCGCGAATTTCGATCGGCGCCTGGTCGACGGGCTGCCGATGTTCTCGAACATGCCCATCATGCTGGCGCGCTTCACGCCAGGCGTCGCTCCGGCCGAGGCCGAGGTGCAGAACATTTTCCAGGGCTACATGGAAGGCACGACGACCGCCGCGGGTGGCCAGGTCGGTACGGGTAGCGGCTTCGACAGCCGCAACACGGGCAACAACTACACGATCGACGGCGCCGCGAACAACGGGTTCGGCCGCCGCATCGCCAGCTCGCCCAACTCCGACCAGATTGAGGAAATGCGGATCGAGACGTCGAACTTCGACGCCTCGCAGGGGCATGGCACGGGGCTCACCATTTCGATGAGCACGCGCGGCGGCACGAACACGCTGCGGGGCTCAGCCAACTACACGCACTGGAACAATGAGTTGAACTCGCCCAACCTGCAGCAGAAGGTCTCGTTCAACCAGGACCCGCGACAGGAAGATGCCTGGCGTTCGGGCCGCGAGCACATTGGCGCCTTCACGCTCGGCGGCCCGATCGTCATTCCGAAAGTGGTCGACGGGCGCAACAAGTTGTTCTTCTTCGGCAACTTTTCGATGTCGAACGACTCGGCGCCAGGGCGACTGGCCGGCACCTCGACCGTGCCCGCCAACCCCAAGCACCTCGACGGCGATTTCTCGGATCTGCTGCTCTTGCCGTCGGGCGCCGGGCCCACCACGCCCGCGGGTCATCATCAGTACCAGATCTACGATCCCTTGACGACGCGGCCCGACCCGGCGCGTCCCGGTCGAGTGATCCGGACTCCATTCCCGAACAACATCATCCCGAGAGACCGGTTCATGAACCCGGACGGCACGTTCAAGAATCCGGCGTTCGGGATGTACCGGGCGATGGTCCCGGCGCCGAACCAGAACTTTCTCTCGCCGACGCAGCAGCCGATCAACAACTACTACCGCGCGGCGGAGCCCGACCAGCCGCACAACAACCAGGTCAGCGCGCGCGTCGACTACACCCTCTCGGCGACCGACCGCTTGTTCGTTCGCGCCAACGGCAACAGCTTCCTCGAGTCGTCGCTGGTCGACTGGACCTACGACTCGCCCGATCCGCAGTTCGTGGGCCTGCACGACGTGGCCCGTTCCCGTTTCAGCTGGTCGGTGACCGGCACCTGGACGAAGGTGATGAAGGGCTCCACGGTCATCGATACGCAGATTTCGGCGAACCGGGCGCACCAGCGGGACACACGCAAGAACCTGATCGACTACTCGCCGACGTCGGTGGGTCTGCCGTCGTACATGGACGACTACTGCGAGGCGCACTTCGAGTGCATCCTGCCCTTCAACGACTTCACGGCGCCAGCGGGAACGAACACCTATCAGGACTTCGGCGGCACCGTTGACGGCGGCATCTGGGTCACGACCTACCAGGCGCAGTCGAACCTGACGAGCACGCGCGGGTCGCACACGTTGCGCGGCGGCGTCGACTTTCAGTTGGCCCAGCGCACCAGCCGTGACGGCGCCGGGAACATGGGGACGTTCGCCTACGACAACACATACACGCGCGCGGCGGACACCACGAACGTGTTCCCGGCCCAACAGGTCGGGTTGGGCCTGGCGGCGCTCATGCTGGGGATGCCCACGTCGGTGTCGATCTCCGAAGAAAACGGGTTCGACGTCCGCAACAACTACTACGGGACGTTCGTGCAGGACACCTGGCGCGCGACCGGGGACCTGACGCTCACCTTCGGTCTGCGGTTCGAGTACGAGAACGGCATCAAGGAGCAGCAGGACAGAGCGATGCTCTGGTTCGACCCTGCGGCTCAGGTGTCGATTGCGGCCGCGGCCGAGGCGGCCTATGCCAGGAATCCTATCCCGGAGGTGCCTGTCAGCCAGTTCAAGGTCGTGGGCGGCAGCGTCTACGCGGGGACCGCAGGGTATGGCGATCGGACCTGGCAGCCTGAAGCGCTCTGGATGCCGCGCTTCTCGTTCGGCTACAAACTGGGCGAGAAGAACGTCATCAAGGGGGGCTACGGCATCTATTACGACACACTCAACGCCCGCGACTGGACCCCCAACCAGGACGGCTTCGATGTCACGACCAGCAACCCCCTCAGCAACGACTTCGGTCAGACCTTCAGCCTCGGCGATCCGCGGAACGGGATCCTGCCTCTCGCCGATCCCTTCCCGATGCGCGCGTCCACCGGCAGCCGGTACCAGAGTGTTCCCGGAAACTCGCTCGGCGCCGACAATATGTTGGGACGAGGCTTTACGGCTGAGAACCCCAATCGCGTGCATTCGCGCGTGCAGCGGTGGCGCCTCGGTTGGCAGCGAGAGCTCAACACCCGTACGGCGCTCGACGTTGCCTACTCCGCGTCGTACGCCAACCGGCAGGGGATCTCCATTCGCCAGGACTTCCTGCCCGAGCAGTATTGGAGCAGTGCCAACGTTCGCGACACCTCGGCGAACGACTACCTGACCCAGAACGTGCCGAACCCGTTCTACATCGAAAACTTCGCCTTTCTGCAGACGACCGACCCGCTCCTCTACCAGCGGCTGCTCGGGTCGACCACCTTCACGTCGACGACAATCCAGCGCCAGCGTTTGCTGCGGGCCTTCCCGCAGATGAACGGCGTGAACTACAACGACCAGCCGCTCGGCGAGATCAAGACGCATTCGCTCGAGGTCGTCCTGACACGGCGGTACGCCAACGGCCTGACCGGCAACGCCGCCTTCACGCTGAACCGGGTGACCGAGAACCGCACGGTGGAAGAATACGATCGAGAGCCGACGCTCTGGCAGACCAACAACAACGGCCGGCCGTGGCGGTTGACCGGGGTCGTGGTCTACGAGCTGCCCTTCGGTCCGGACAAGGCGTTCCTGCAGACGAGCGGCCTGCTCAGCACCATCGCTCGCGGGTGGACGGTTGGCGGCGCGTACGAATACCAGCCGGGCGCCTTGCTCAATTGGAACAACCTCTTCTTCTCCGGCAACCTCGACGACATCAGGAAGGACAACCCCGAGATCGCGCTTCGGCCCGATGGCACGTTCGACCCGACCAAGACCTGGTTCAACATCGACGCCGGGTTCGAGCGTGATACCGCCGACCAGCCGGCCGGCTTCCAAAAGCGGGTGTTCCCGTTCCGGGTCGACGGCGTTCGCGGCTTCGACCTGTCCTTCGTGCACATGAACGTGGCGCGCACGTTTCCTCTGGGTGGCCGCCGCACGTTCCAGTTCCGCGTGGACATCCAGAACCTGCTCAACCGCCAGCACTATGCCAACCCGGAAATGAACCCGACGAGCACGAACTTCGGGCAGATCCGGGCGGTGAACAACAATGTCATGAGGTTCATCACCTTCAACGCCAAGTTTAACTTCTGATCGATCGCTCGGGACGCCGGGATCGTCCGACCCCGCATCCGCTGTCGGGAGATGCGCCAGCGTCGCGGCGCGGGCACGCTCGAGCGAGTCGATCTCGCAGACACTGATGGAAACTGGTTCGCCGAGGAGAGCCCCTGTGCAGAAGAACATGCTGGTCGCGGTTTTGGCGTGCGCCTGGGTCTCGGTCGGCACGAGCGCCTGGGGACAACCTCCAGCCGACTGCAAGCCCAATTCGTTGAATATCCCCGGCGCACCCTACCCCTGCATCTATCCGGACAACCGGGTCATCTTCCGTGTTGTGGCACCGGAAGCCCAGAAGGTGAGAGTGCGCCTCGGGCAGGGCTTCGACATGAGCAAGGGACCTGACGGGCTGTGGTACGTCACGACCACGCCGCAAGTGGTGGGCTTCCACTACTACACGCTGTCCATCGATGGCGCCGTTGTCGCAGATCCGGCAACGCGGACGTTCTTCGGATCCGGCTTCTACAACAGCGCCATCGAGGTTGCCGAACCCGACGGCGACTTCTACGCCCTGAAGGACGTGCCGCGCGGGCAGGTGGGGCAGCGCTGGTACTTTTCCAAAGTGACAGGGGGGTGGCGCCGTGCCTACGTCTACACGCCGCCTGACTACGACACGAATACCAAAGCAAAATACCCGGTTCTGCTTCTCCTCCACGGCTGGGGAGAAAATGAGCAGGGATGGCACGCCCAGGGACACGTCGACGTTATCGTGGACAACCTGATCGCCGAGAAGAAGGCCAGGCCCATGATCATCGTCATGGACAACCTTAATGCCGTGAAACCGGGGGAGAGCGCAGCCTTGTACCTCGCTCGGGGATCGCTCACGCAAGCCGTGCCCGAACCCCCACCGCCAGCTGGCACTGCCCCGGGAGGACGGGCGGCTGGCCCCGGGCGCGGCGGGCGAGGGTCGTTGGCCAGTTCGGTTTTCACCGAGATGCTGCTGACCGATCTGCTCCCGATGGTCGAGCGGACCTACCGAGTGGCGCCAGGCCGCGAGAACCGCGCGATGGCCGGGCTGTCCATGGGTGGCGCGCAAACGTTCGGCACGGCACTGGCGAATCTCGACAAGTTCGCCTACATCGGCGGCTTCAGCGGGAGTAGTGGCGGCCGCGGTGGATTCGACCCGAAGACCTCGAGCGACGGCGTGTTCGCCGATGCCGCCGCCTTCAACAAGAAAGTGAAGGTCCTCTTCCTCGGAATCGGGTCGGCGGAAGGACCGGGAACCAAGACGTTCAGCGAACAACTCACGCAAGCAGGCATCAAGAATATCTATTACGAGTCGCCTGGTACGGCGCACGAGTGGCTGACGTGGCGCCGCTGCTTCAAGGAGTTTGCGCCGCATTTGTTCCGGTGATTGGAAGCAATCCCACAAATCGATGGACGATGCCGCGAGCGAAGGGCGCGAGCGAATGAGAGTAGAACGTAACTCATACCCTCATCCGTGTTGTCCGTGTGATCCGTGGCCCAAGTCGTCGACGAGAATGACGATGATGTTGGGGCGGGGGCTGGTCTGTGCGGTGGCAGCTGATGCCCTGAAGGCGCCGCCTGCTATCGCGATGACCGCGGCAGTCGCGACGATGACGGCGGGTAGCACGAACGATCGAACGCGACTGATCGCCATCGCACACTTCGGAATGAAGGCAGCGTTCGCACTAACGAGTCCGGTCGGTCAGTGCCGCTGTCGCGCGCGTCCGACGCGGCCACGCGCGCGATCGTCGGCGCTGTTCGAACTGACGGTTACCAGTGCGTGAGCGAGCCGTCCGGCCGCCGGTGAGTAATCCCCGGCGCAGCTTCTGTCATCGCCTCGATGAACGTGAGCTGCTTTTCGTCGACGCTGATGCCAAGGCCGGGCCGGTCGTTGGGCCACACTTTGCCGTTCTTGCAGTCGAGAAATTCGGGCATGTACGGCACCGGCCGCTCGCCCTGGTTGTACTCCATGAGCACCTGACCGGGGAACGCCATCATGGTGTGCATATGGCCGGCGGTCGCGACCGGACCGGTGAAGTGCGGCACGATACCGACCTTGTGGGTATCGCAGACCGCCATGATCTTGAGCATCTCCGTGATGCCGCCGACGTTCGGCAGCGAGGCGCGGGCGAAGTCGATGTCCCGCTGCTCGATGAGGGGGCTGAACTCCGCCCTCGTTCCCCACTCCTCGCCGGGCGCCAGCGGCACGGTCGTCAGCAGCCGCAGCTTCGGGATCTGCGTCCGGAACTGCTCTTCGCGAACCGGGTCCTCGACGCAGAACGGCCGGTACGGCTCCATGAGCCGGCAGACTTCCACGGCCTCGTGGAAGTCGAACTTCTGGTGCAGGTCGATCATCCAGTTGCCGTCCGGGCCGACGCCTTCGCGGATTTGCTCCACCGCCTGGATGATCAGCCGGATGCGCGATCTCGAGTCGAATATCGAGCCGCCACGGCCCCCACCGCCGCCGCGTCCACCGCCACCAGGCCCGCCAACCGGCGCGCCCGCGGCTGCGCCCGGTGCAACCCCAGCCGCAGCGCCTCCCGCGCGGCCAGTGCTCGGCAGAATGCCGGCGTCAACGCGGTACACGCGATAGCCCGCCGCCATCGTCGCCGCCGCGCGATCCTTCAAGCCCATCGCCGCCGCTTCGGCCGGCGGAACCAGGCCCTGGGGCAGACCCGACGTCGCATAGAGCTCGATGTGCTCGCGCGCCTTGCCCCCGAACAGCTGATAGAGCGGCACGTTCAGGGCCTTGCCCTTGATGTCCCAGAGGGCCAGGTCGATGGCGCCGAGCGCGTGCAGCCGTTCCTTGCCGGGAGAGTAGAACCCGTCCATGAAGGCGGCCTGCCAAATCATCTCGGTGTCGAACGCGTTCTTGCCGATGACGCTTCTGGCGACGTTGCGGACCGTGTCCGGCGACCCGCCCTGGCCGATGCCCGTAATGCCGGCGTCGGTGTCGACGAGGACGACCATATTGCTTTGGGGGAAGGCCTGCGGGCCGTTCGGGTTGTAGTTGGGCGGATAGAAAACGCGGATCCTGGTGACCTTGGCCGGAGCAAGCTTGGCCTGCGCGCGCGCCAGTGCGGGTGTCGGAGACGCGGCTGTCACCTTGGGGCCGGCGGCGAGCGCGCCGACGAGCCCCGTGAGGGACTTCGCGAAGCCTCTTCGATCGACATTCATGCGCCCTCCCGAGTTTATCGCCCGCGTAGGATAGCGGAGACGGTAAGTGACTGGCCAGTGCCGAAATGAGTGGCTCCGGATGCGCCCGCGTCCACGGCGGCAAGCCCGCCGCCGTCACCCGTAATTAAGGATGGCGTCCACGCGGTTGCGCGCGACATGCGGCGGCTACTCAGTACGCGATCAGTAGGTCAGCCCAAACTTGAACGGGTATAGCGTGTCGGCGGCGCGGTACCCTGGCACGTCGGGCTCGTTGTCGATCACGGCCTGTAGTGTTCGTGCCAGGGCGAACGGGAGCTTGCCTCGGGGCTTGAACCGGCCGCTGATGACTTCGAGGAGGGCCGCGTCGCTGACGCCGAAGCTCGCCAGAATGGCCCCGGCTGCCTTCAACCCGCTCTCGTCATCCAGCACGTAGGGATTGCGGAAGTAAATCGCCAGCACGGTCCTCCCGGCGCCGACCTCCTTCATCACCGCCTGTATGCTCGCCATCGAGGGCGTGATCTGCCACGACTGCGAGGCCGCCATCGTCGTAAACGAGAGATGACTCGCCTCCCAGGGCAAGGCTCCTCCAAACAGAAGTCCCCGTGCCGGCCCCTGCCCCAGTTGACCGTCATCGGTGCAGACGGGATTGATCTGTGGAAACAGCACACAGGGGTCTTCAGCACCCCAGGTTTTATCGGTCAGCGGATTGAGCCTGGTCGGATTGGCGCCTGTGGCGACGTCTCTGGACCGATATCCTTCCGTGTTCGCGTTGTGCACCTGCACCCGGATGATCGCGACGTCACTGCCTGCTGCACTGGGCCGCGACTGGCCCGGCGCGGTATTGCCGTCGATCACGGTGAAACCGTACCGTTCGACGTCCGCCTTACCCATTCCGATCGTGTACACCGTTGCGCCACTCCGCAGTGGCAGCAGCTTGCCGCTCCGCTGCTGGCTCTGGTTCTGTAGGAGAACGATGGACTGCTTCTGAACCTCGAGCCCTTTGGCGCGGTTCGACTGACTCCCGATGACGTTCGCTGCCGCGCTCGCGTCGACGTAGGGATTCTCGAACAGGCCCAGACGGAACTGCTCGGTCAGCAAGCGTCCGGCGGCCTCGTCGATTCGGGCGCTGGAAACAAGAGTGGTGCGAATCAGATCAGTTATGGTCGTGTTCGAGTTGAATCCGGAGAGGATGTCGGTGCCGCCGTTGATGGCGGCCGCCGCGCGCTCCGCCACGGTGCGCTGCTCGAGCCCCCACGCGCGGTCGCTGATGATGCCCGTATCGGAGTTGACGTATCCCGTAAACCCCAGCTTGCCTCGCAACAGGTCGGTCACGATCTCTTTCGAGAAGGCGAAGCCCGTGGGACCGTATGTCACACCCCGATAGGTGACGTTGACTGGGACGCCGTAGTAGGGCATCACCGACGACACGCCCGCGTCGATCGCGGCCCTGAACGGTTTGAGGTGATATTCGAAGTGTCCGCCCGGGTAGATCTGCCGCTTCCCGAACGAGTAGTGCGGATCGAGCCCGAGTTCCTGCGGACCGCCGCCGGGAAAGTGTTTGATCGTCAGCGCCACGGCGGTCGACGGACTCACGGGTCCGCCCTGGAGCCCTTTGACCAGCGTCCTCATGATGTCTGCATTGAGGTCGGCGTCTTCAGTAAAGGTCTCCTGAACGCGGTACCAACGGGGCTCCGTCGCAAGGTCGGCCATGTAGCCGTACATGCCGCGCAGTCCAATGGCCCGCCATTCGCGGCTCATCACCTCGGCGAGTGCCCTAACGGGCGACATGTCTCCGACGCCGAGCGCAGCTGCCGCTACGCCGGCCTCCTTCGGAAACTCAGTGAACGCGCCGGCGCCGGCCGAAATACCAAAACGGGCATCCGTCTCGTAGTGGTTGCGGGCGTTGTCCTTGAAAAGGACGGGGATGCCAAGGCGCTGAGACTCCGCCAACTCCTGCACCGAATTCGTGAAATCCGCTATTTGCCGCGGCGTGACGACGAAGCCGTTGCGGGCAGGCGTCACGCTGCCATCGCACGGATCCGCCGTCGCCTTGACGACGTTACGCAGGATGAAGCGAACCATCTTCTGCATCTCAATCAAGCGAGTCGCAGCGGCCGTCAGCGCACCACCGCAGCCCGGCGCCATCGTGTCGATGAGCATGAGCCCGGCCTTCTCTTCGAGCGTCATGCGCGAGACCAGATCGGCCACGCGCACCTCGACCGGGAGTCGCCAGTCTTCGTAACGGTCGACCGTCCCACTCCCGTTTGCGTCTCTGAACTGCCGGCCATCGACACTCAGCACGGCGCGCGATCGCGCCTGAATGGCAGGTTGCTGCACGGGCGCGCCGCCGCTCCCTACCGGCGCGAGGACACTGACTGACAGGCAGGCGATTACAAGGCGCAATGACCAGGGTAATGACAATTAGGAACCTCCAGCTGACGCGCCGTAGATCTTACCGCCGCGTGGCCGTCGGCGTTTCGGCGTTTGAGTTCACGACGTCGGTGAGAGATGGCGAAGGATTGAGACAGAGGCGAGCTGTGCGTGACCGTGCAGCACAAGGACCTCGGCGGGACAGATGGCCCGAAGGTCACGTATGGGCCTGAGCACGGAAATGGCAGAGGCGGGCTTATATCGATCCCCTTGCACGTGACGCCGACCGGCGTGTTAGTATATACAACCATATGGTTGTATGTCAGCCGGCAGCCCACGACCTCGACCAGTTGTTCGGGGCGCTGGCCGACGCCACGCGGCGCGACATCCTGGCCCGGGTGATGGACGCCGACGCGTCCGTCAGCGAGCTGGCCGCGCGCTACGAGATGTCGTTCGCCGCGGTGCAGAAGCACGTGGCCGTGCTCGAGCGAGCGCAGCTGGTCACCAAGCGGAAGGACGGCCGCGCGCAGCGCGTGGCTGGTAACCCTGACGCCGTGCGCCGGGCCAACCGTCTGCTCACGCACTTCGAGGAACGCTGGCTGGTGCGCGTCGCGCGCCTGGACGAGCTGCTGGCCACTTCATCCCAAGGAGATATGCATGCCAGTCGTCGAAATTCACAAGGACACCAAGGCGTTGACGATGAAGGTCGTCGCCCAATTCGCCGCGCCCGTCGAAAAGGTGTGGGCCGCCTACGCTGACCCACGTCAGCTCGAGCGCTTCTGGGGGCCGCCGCAGTGGCCCGCCACCTTCGAGCGGCACGACTTCAAGGTGGGCGGCCGGTCCGAGTACTGCATGACCGGCCCGAACGGTGAGAAGTCGCGCGGCTTCTGGGAGTTCCAGCGTGTCGAGGCGCCGCGCTCGTTCGAGGTGAAGGACGGCTTTCTCGGCCCGGACGGCAAGCAGGCGCCGGACATGCCGACGATGCAGATGCGATTCACCTTCGAGCCGCACGACGGCGGCACGCGCATGGTGACGCTTACGACGTTCCCGTCGCTCGAGGCCCTCGAGAAGCTCCTCGCGATGGGTATGGAAGAAGGCCTGAAGGCGGCGATGGCCCAGATCGACGGCGTCCTGGCGGAGGCCTGAATGCCTGCTCAGCTCCTGGTCATTGCCCCGACCCCTTCGCGTGAGTTCTGTGGCGAAGGTTGGCGGAGACCTCGCCCTTGACAAGCGGTCGGCCGGAGTCATACTCGGCGCGTGGCCTCCGTACAGCTTTTGCGTGCCCGTCGGCGTGGAATCAAAGCGAGTGGAAACTGCAGCCTCGAGTGATCCCGGGCATGCGGCCGATCTCGTCAGCCGCATCCGTGCCGGCGACCAGCAAGCCGAAACGGAATTGGTCGACCGTTTCGGTCGCGGCGTCCTGATGATCCTTCGCCGTTCGACGAGAAACGCTGCGGTCAGCGACGACCTCTACCAGGACACCTTTCGCATCGCCCTCGAGAAGGTCCGCCAAGGAGATCTTCGCGATTCGAAAAAGCTTCCAGCCTTCATTTGCAGCGTGGCCCGCAATCTCGTCATCGAGTATTTCCGCCGGACGTCGCGGCACGAGAATCTGACCGAGATCGCAGAAGCGGAACGTCCGGGATATTCCGCGCCCAATCAGCTCGAAGCGGTGTTGCAGAAAGAGAAAGCCGCGATGGTCCGCCAGGTGATCGACGAGTTGCCGACCGACCGCGACCGACAGTTGCTCGTTCGCTTCTACGTCGTGGAAGATGAAAAAGAACAGATTTGCGCCGACCTCGGTTTGACCAGCCTCCACTTCAACCGGGTGCTGCACCGGGCGCGTGAGCGGTACAGGGAATTGTATGAGAAAGCACTGTCAAGACTGGAAAGGGCGACCTGAGATTGAGGTGAGCTCTTCGTCGAGGTGAGATAGCGTGGCGTGGTCGTTGCACCCTATGCGCGGATCGACTGGGCCAGGCACTTTGCGAAGCAACTCGGTGCGCAAGCAGCCTGCCGGCCGGCGGTCAGAACGGAGGCGCTCCCAGGGCAGGGTTATGGATCACCTATACATTGAAGGACACAACATCCCCGACCGTTATCTGCAGGGGACACTTTCAGCCACGGAGCGGGCCCGCTTCGAAGAGCATGTCATCGATTGCTCGGAGTGTCTCGACCGGCTGGAGATGACCGAGGATTTCCGCGGCGCACTGCGAACCGCAGCGGCAGAAGGAGCCGCGACCTCACGCGTCTACGCCCGTCCCGGCCCGCGCGCATGGTTGATGGGGATGCCTGGCGGGCGGCACGCAGCGCTGCTCGCGGCGGCGGTTCTTCTGCTGGTCGCGCTGCCTTCAGTGTTGTTGATCGTCTGGACAGGACAGTCGCGCCGCCAGGTGGATCAAGCGAGATTGTCTGCCGCCGATTGGCAGCGCAAATATGAAGAAAGCCAGCACGCTGGCCGCACGGCGGAAGAGCAAATACAGGCGAGGGAACAAGAAGTGGCCAGGCAGCGCCTCGAAATCGAGACGCAGCACGAACGGGAACGGCAGACGCGCGTGGCTGAGGAGGGGAGCCGGCAGGCGCTGCTTCGAACCGCGCCAATCTTCGACTTGAACACCGTGAGGGGCGGTACCCCCGGA
Organism: uncultured Acidobacteriota bacterium; assembly: GCA_963771395.1. Lineage (GTDB taxonomy): Bacteria > Acidobacteriota > Vicinamibacteria > Vicinamibacterales > 2-12-FULL-66-21 > DATBJJ01. Next base: position 15,513 of record CAVYTY010000012.1, read on the forward strand.
CAGCCTGCGCCCGCAACCCGAATCGCTATTCCACGCTCAGCGCAGTGGATCGTGCTGAAGCTGGAGATCGAGCCCGATCCGGAACTCCGGTCGTATCGCGCCACAGTCTTCACGTCCGACCAGCAGGTCATCTGCCGCGCGAGCGACATGATCGCTGTCAAAGGGGCGCTCGCAGTCAGTTGTGATTCCAGCCTCTTCAAAACCGGCGATTATCGACTCGCTCTAGAAGGGCTCACTCGGCAAGGGCGCCATGTTTCAGCGGGCGCGTACTCGTTCCACATGATCAAACAGTAGCGGTCCACTACCCGGGGCCCGGCTGTCGCCAATCGGTCGATACGCCACCTGTACTGCACCCTCCTTCCATTCCTTCTCTGGTCGCCCACTTTCGAAACCCGGTGAGATAGGTCTGACGCTCGACGCACCTTAAAGCTGTGAACGAGATTCCTCGATGAAGCTGGCGGATGAGCTTCAGCTTCAGCCACTGTGTCGCAGGAATCACCATGGAGGGATTTATGACGTCCAGGAAACGCGCTGCATGCGAATTCGATGCGGCTGATCTCGACGTGTCACAAGGTCTGGCTGGCACTCCCCTCCGACCGAGAGCAAGACATGTACGTGGGGTGTCAGAGAAGGTGCGAAAACTCTTGATTCTGTCCTCGATCACGACGGCTGTGCTGATGTCGTCGCAGCGGGCGGATGCCGCAACGATCCTCTGGGTCGGACACTGCGGCGACGCGCCGGGTTATCCGACGATCCAGGGGGCCATCAATGCTGCAAATGCCGGCGATACCGTCAAGGTGTGCCCAGGCACCTACGTCGAGAACGTCACCATCAACAAGGTCAGTCTGACGGTCGTCTCCAAGGGTGGCGCGAATGTCACCAGAATACTGGCGGCGCAGGTTGCCAGTGTCGTGTCCATCACGCAACCCAACGCAAGCCTCGTCGGCTTTACCCTGGTGCCTGTCGCGTCCGTCGCGAAATATGACATCGGCGTGAACGTCAACATCGGAGGCAACGCGAGCGCCGAAATCGCCCACAACGTCATCAGGGGCGGACGCATCGGGGTGAACCTGGGGTGTGCGAGCTCCGGCAGCACTGTCTATCACAATGTCGTGAGAGGCTCGTCAGAAGCGGGCATCAACATCGATACATGTGAAGTCCCCGGCCCTCCGTACCAAGGCAGCACCTTCAATTCGGTGCACCACAACGCCGTCTGTGGCGGCCTTTTCCCGTATTCGATCGCTGCCGGCGACGGCTCCCACTTCAACGACGTCCACCACAATACCGGCAAGTGGATCAGCATCTACGGCAACGGCAACATCGTGCACAACAACACTGCACAACTCTTCAACATTGTCCCGGGTAACCCCGCCAACGTGGCATTCAACAATACGGTCGCCGCGGTTTGTCCGTAGTGAGTGCAGACCGCAAGAGGGAGGTCGCTCATGCTTCGCTCACGCCTCGTTCACACGTTCGTCGTTATCGCGCTCCTTGCAGCACCGCTGTTCCTGTTCAGTCAGCGTGCGCTCGCGATTCAGGACTCCGAAGACAAGGTGTGGTTCGGCCCTGTCGGGATCACGCCGGGAGAACGTGCCCTCGTCAACATCTACGCCATCGGCAACCCCAATGAGGTCGGAAACCCGAACGACACGCCATGGACCTTCATTGTGCGGGTGTTCGACCCGCGCGGCGGGCTCGTCCAGGAGCAGAAGCTGCAGCTTGCGGTCGGAGTGATCGGATCTGTCGCGGTTGCGGTTCAGGATGAGGAGTACATCCCGGGGACACGACTGAGCCGCCGCACATTTCGCGCGGAGATCGTCGGCTTCAACCCGCAGCCGGACCCGCCCGGCAAGTGGGCGGCGACGCTCGAAGTCGTCGATCGCCTCACGGGACGGACCAGCATCCTGCTCGGTGGTCCCGACACGCTGCCGGCGGGATCGAACTGAACATCAACGAGCGTCTTCGGAGGAGCATCATGAAGACACGAACTGCCACCACGATTTTCGTCGCAGCCGGCCTTGTTGTGTTGGGCGCAAGCGTCACCGACGCGCGCGCACAACAGCTCGAGTGTTCAAGTCCGGTGAGAAACGTGACCGCCGTGACGAACCCGGCGGGTCACGTCATCACGACCAGGTACCAACTCGACACGCCAAATCTCCAACCGCTCTTGGCGACCACGATCGAGTCCGGAGAGGGATGCCTCATTGCCCATCTCAGCGGCCAGGTCCGGATAACCGACAACTATGTCGCCTTCCAGGTGCGGGTCGATGGCGTACCGCTCGAAGGGCAGCTGCCGCTGCCACTCTTCACGACGCCTGTCGTCTTCGTGGCGACTGACTCCAGCACGGCGAACCAGGATGAACAGTTCATCGACCCGACCAAGGTCGTCTCGTACAACTTCTTCACGAACATTCCAAAAGGAACGCACCTGGTGGAGGTGCTGGGCGCCGCCGGCAGCGGGATCGATCCCGCCAATCGTCCAACGGCGACCCATCTCGTGCTGACGCTGGAATACCGCTGAGCAGAAGATGGCGAGCAAGGAGAATTCCGATGATGCAACATTCCGCGCGTCGTAATGGAAACTCGCGCCTTCTGCTGATCCCGCTGGTCTTGCTGATCGGCATGTGTCTCGGTGTCGCGGTCGTGCGCGCATACGACCTGCGACTCCACGAAGCCGTGGCGGCGCTGCAGAAAGCGGCGGCGCTGGTCGAAGCGTCGTCGGCTGGAGACGTGTCGCCCCACACTCAACGCAAGTTCGACAACGAACGCCAGAAGGCGCTCGCGAGTATCCAGGAGGCGATGGATCACATCGTCGCCGCTGGCGTTGCAGCGGACTCCGACGGCGGATCCAACTGAGGGCAGGCCTAACGCGAGTCTTTTGTCAGCTCGGCCATTGATAAGGAGGCTTCCATGAAGCGATTGGCTTCGTCGCTGCTCGTGTCGACAGGACTGCTCATGCTGATCCTTACCTTGAGCGCGAGCAACACGCAAGCCGGCGGCGCACCGAGCATGTCGAGTACGGCGCAACTCAGTGCGACGACGGCTGCCGAGGATCACGTCGTGCTGGAACGCCGCTTTAATTCGACCCGAGGATCGTGTACGCCGGAACTGGGCGTTCCTACCAATCGAGTATTCCCTGACGGCACGCGGGAGTTCTTCGTCGTGCCCGCCGGAAAGGCCTTCGTGCTCACCGACCTCGAGGGGGAGATCACCGAAAAACTCGGTGCCGCGTGGTTTGTCGGCGCGATAGGGATTCTGAATGCGACTCTCACCGGAGCCGTCGCGAATCAGTACGTGCGCGCACGGGCTCCGCTCGACGCCGACGCGGTGAGCGCCGGCATCGCTACCATGAAACTCCATTTGGAGTCGGGCGCTGTCGCTGATTCTGGCGCCGCCGTCTGCCTCAGCGCGGTCGTGCTGGAAAGAAACGGCTTCAGGACAGCGAGCGTCGGCACCGACGTTCGAGTGTACGGATATTTGATCTCACGCTGAACGCGGGAGGCCCGTAGTGACCCAGAAGTCGGCCCGATCTCCGACGATGAGAGCCTCGTCAGTGGAGTAGACTTGCGCCGCCGTGGTTGCTTCCGTTGCCACCCTGCAAATATTCCTCGATGAGAGAATGAAAGCGCGCGGCAGGCAGCGGGGTCCGCTTCCTTGGCGGCCACTCGCTGCCGCCGCGATTACCGTTTGCCTTCCAGGTTGGCCCACTCTCCGGACTCGATGAATGCGGCCCAGTAGTAGGGATGCTGGCGATCCCGGCGTCGCAGCATTTTCAGTTGCACGTTCCGTAGCGCCTCACTGCGGCCTTGACCCTCCTGGAGGCCTTTGTAGTAGTCGACCATCAATTCCCGTGTGGGCCGGTCTGCCACGTCCCACAAGCTCATGACGAGGCTCTGCGCGCCGGCGAGCACGAGGGCGCGGCGCAGACCGTAGACTCCCTGGCCGTTCTTCACTTCACCCAGCCCGGTGTCACACGCCGACAACACCACCAGCTTTGTTCCCCACAAATCCAGCGCCGTCACCTCGGAGGCGGTGAGTATCCCATCCTCTCCGGCGCCGCTTCGCCGCTGATTGGCCCCTGCCAGGATCAGACCAGCGCGTAGGAGCGGGTCTTCAGAGACGATCGGCGTGCTCTCATCGAGGCCGACATTCGCGTCCCGTCTTTGATCCGCCAGGAAAAAGCCATGAGTGGCGATGTGCAGGATGCTCGGTCCTCGGACCTGCTTGATCGCGGCCTCAGTCGCGTCAGCACCGGTCAAGACGTGCGCGTCAGACAGCACGGCGCTGAGCGCCCGGGCTTCAATTCCCGTGCTGGGCAACGGATCGAAACGTTCTTCGTTGAAGTCCACTGAGCGGCGAGCCTCTCCCTCCTGTGGGGCGGCCGGATTGGTCGTCAGGGTCGGACTCAGAGTGAACAAGGGATTGGCCACGACCAGGGGGCCTTGCCTGCTCGGCGTCTGCGCCTGCAGCCGGAACAAATCGCGCCCGCTCGTGAGGTAGGTGAACGAATAGTTTTCGATCAGGTAGCGATTCTGGCCATCCACCAATGCCCCAAATGGGATGAGGTTGAGGGCCCCGTCAGGGGAGAGCAACAGATTCCGGGTCTTTCCCAGAAGCTTGCGGACCGGCGCCATCACCTGTTGATCCAGCGCCCGGGCGAGGCGATTGGCGTCTGCTCGATTCGGGTCGCGCAGCGCGGTGCGCCAGGCCTCGACGGCGCGGTCAATCGCTGCCGCTTCGCCCAGGTCCACCCACTGGATGGCGCCCCCGGACGGGAGGATGTACGCCACGTAGCGGGGCTTGCCGAATTGCTCGGTCCCGCGTCCTGTATCTCGCATTGAACGGGCGATAGACGTAGAGCTCGATCAGCGCTGCATTCGCCGGGATCGCGGACTGAATAGCGGATGTCGTGACTGGCTGCGCCTGCGCGCGGAACTCGCCGCTCGAGCGGCTGATCTCGGCTTCGAGCCGTTCGATTTGCGCGTCGAGGCTCTTGATCTGGTCCTGGTGTTGCGCCGGCGTCGTTTTCTGCGGTCCTCCGAGGACGAGCCGGGCGGCGTGTGCGCGCGCCTCCTTCAATTGATCGAATAAAGCCTGGTCCTGCGGGTTGGCGCGGCCGCGCAGGGCCCCGACGCTGTCGGTCATCGCATCAAGCGCGCGGCCCTTGCGCCGAAGGACAGTGGTGGTGGCCAGACTGCGCGCTTCGGAATCGTCTGGCGCAGCGTGGGCGTGCAAGGAGACGGTCTGATCAGACTCGGCTTCCAACTCGGCAAGGTAGGCGAGTTTCTGGCGTTCCGATCCGCTTGCGACAATACGGGCGATGTTGCGTTCGTTGATGATGCTCGCACGCAATTGAAAAGCAATGGCCTGACGAACATCACCTGTCGCCTCTGAGAGCCCGGCACGGTAGGTGAGGGCCGCTGCAACAGTTGGGTGCTCCGGGCCCAGCGCTTTCTCCCGGATTTCCAGCGCCCGCTGAAAGACCGACTCCGCCCTGGCGTAATCTCCTTTGCCGCTATCGAGGAGACCGAGGCTGGTGAGAGCTGCTGCGACATTGGCGTGCTCCGGACCCAGCGCTTTCTCCCAGATCGCCAGCGCTCGCTGAAAGAGCGGCTCCGCCCTGGCGGAGTCGCCTTTATCGCGGTAGACCTCCCCAAGGTTGGTGAGATAGATCCCGACACTCGGGTGTTCCGGGCCCAGGGCTCTCTCCGATATCGCCAGCGCCCGCCGAAGGAGCGTTTCTGCCATGGCGTAGTCGCGTTTGCCACGGTAGATGTTCGCGAGGTTGCTGAGAGGTGCCGCGAGATCCGGGTGTTCGGGGCCCTGCGCTTTCTCCCGGATTGCCAGCGCCCGCTGATAGAGCGGCACTGCCTTGGCGTAGTCGCCTTTGTTGCGGTAAAGGTTCGCGAGGTTGTTGAGAGCAAGGGCGACACTTGGGTGTTCCGGACCCAGCGCTTTCTCCCATATCGCCAGCGCCCGCTGATAGAGCGGCTCCGCCCTGACGTAGTCCCCTTTGGCCCAGTAGAGGGTCGCGAGATTGTTGAGAGGCGCGGCGACCGTCGAGTGGTCCGGGCCCTGTGCTTTCTCCCGGATTGCCAGGGCTCGCTGAAGCAGCGGCTCCGCTTTGTCATACTCGCCCTTTTCGCGGTAGAGGTTCGAAAGGTTGTTGAGAGGTGCCGCGACATCCGGGTGCTCAGGACCTTGCGCTTTCTCTCGGATTGCCAGCGCCCGCTGATAGAGCGACTCCGCCCTCGGGTAGTCGCCCTTGCTCTGGTAAAGGTTCGCGAGACTGTTGAGGGCGGTTGCGACATCCGGATGCTCCGCGCCCCGCTCTTTTTCTGTGATTGCCAGCGCCTGCTGGTGGAGCGGCTCCGCCTTGGCGTAGTCCCCTTTCCTCCAGTAGAGGTTCCCGGCGCTGTTGAGAGCCTGAGCGACAAGCGGATCGCCCGGAGCCAAGGTCTTCTGACGGATCTGCAGTGCCCGCTCGAGCAGAGGAAGAGCGTCATCGTATTTGGCTGCGCGACTCAGCCGGACGCCTTCGGCATGCAGCTGACGTCCTTCCTGCAGGACCCGGTCGCGTTCGGTCGCCGCCCGCAACTCTGCCACGCGAATCTCATAGCGCCCTGGTTGGGCCCCTTCCTGGTTCGCTCGCAGGTTCAATTGGTAGCTGCCGGACACTTCAGCCACCTGCGAGACAAATTGCTGTCCGTAGACGCTGGCTTCAGAGTCGAACTCCATGATCTGCTTGTTGTCAGGTCCCAGCAGCTGCACCACGACAGCGATGCCGCGCTGCTCGACTACCACGAGCACATACTGATCGGCGGTGAGTGAGAGGCGGTACCAATGAGACTGCCCGCCAGCGAGTTCCCGCTCGATCGGCTTCCTTGGTTCCAGCGTGCGCACATCCGCTTCGCTCTGCGAATTGCCGGATCTCGCAGTTACGGATGGCCGGAGAAAATGGGGCTGAGTCGTGGGCATCGGCCACGACATGAGCACGCAGACGGGGAAGACGGCGTGCCGGCTCAACCCGAACAAGATGTGGCCGAAGCGGCCTTCGTCAGCCATGACGCACTTCTCCTGAGATCCGAATGGATAGTGCGATGTGCGAAGCCATTATCGCTCCACCGCGGTGCCCACTGCACCCACCGTGGCATGCGTGAGCGCGTTTTTCAACGACTTACGGGCTGATTTGGGAAGGCAGATTTGGAACCGGCCAGCACGCTGAGAACCCACGTGGCCAGCTAACCTATTGAAAAAAAAGAAGCTCAAGTTGGCGGAGAGGGTGGGAGTCTTCAAATCCGATTCGGCAGAACCGCGTGAAAGCGAGCCAGATTTGCCAAGCGTTCTCGAAGCAGCGACTTCCGCGCTGCCAGCCTTTGATTCCGTTAGCGTCCGTTTACCACGGTTTGCGGATTCTGCCGGCGCGATGTCACTCAGAATGTCACTCGAACGGAGACACGGCCGTGGTCACGTACGCGACGACTGACAAAGGCAAGTATAAGGGGCAGGACGTCAGCGGACGTTATCGCTGGACCGACGTCTTCGTGCATCGCGGTGGGACATGGCAAATCGTGACCGGCCAGGGGACGCGCATTCAACCGCCAGCGAAATAAGGCCCGCGGCGTAACGGTGGAGTCGGCGAGGCGCTACGCGTCGAGACCGTACCTCCGCATGCTGGATGTACAGGTGAAAGTGCGTGAATCCGCGTCCGAGGGCTGACGTCAACGCGGCGCCATCATCCACAAGCCCCATTCGCCGCTTCGTCGGCTGTGAAACGCGACGCGCCGGCCATCGGGCGCCCACGTGAACTCCTCGGCGGACGGATCGTCGAGCACACGCTGCATCGATCCGGACTCGAGATCGAACAGCCAGCCGCCGTCACGAAATACCTGGAAGATGATCCAACGTCCGTCGGGCGAGACCGCGGGTGTTCGTACCAGGCGACCTGGCCGCGGCGAGATGTAGCGCGTCGAGCGTCCGGTGCCGACGTCCACCAGGATCAGACGATCCTCGTGGCTGTATGCGATTCGCCGGCCGTCGGGAAACCACGCGCCTGCCCAGACCTGCCCGTAGCGATAGTTGGTGAGCCGCGCCGTCTCGCCAGTCGCCAGTTCGATCAACCAGAGATTCCAGACGTGCGGCCGATCGTTTTCGCCGCGCAGAAACGCGAGCCGGCGGCCGTCTGGGGACCATGTCGGCACGGCCGCATAGCCGCTGCCGCTCACGCGCCGCACGCCGCTGCCGTCGGCGCGAGCGACGTAGACGCCGCGCACGCCATCGCGGTCGGAATCAAACGCGACCGATCGGCTGTCTGGCGACAGTTTCACGTGGTAGTTCTTCGCCGCGCCGTCCACTATCGTGGCGACGTGGAGAACGCCCTGTTCGCCGCGCTCGGCACGCTTCAGCGCGCTCCCGCCTGCTGACTCCGCCTGAAAGAACAGCGCTGTTCCGTCTGAGGCGAACGAAGGCGAGAAGAGTGCGTCAGCATCGACCTGATCCCTATCCACGAGCGGTTGCGGCCGGCGCGTCGCAGGGACGGCGGAGACGACGTCGGGCCGGTCGGGCGCACGCTCGTCCACCGCCCCGTCCCGGGCACGTGCAGACCTGCTGTCGCGCGGCAAGTTGCGGCGGGCAGACGATGGCGCCGGTGGTGTACCCGCGGCCGGCTCATTCGCACTGGGGGGCGGAGTCGCCGGCGGCACCGGTGCGTGGGCCGAACCCCTGACCTCTGAAGACGGCGCGACAAGCACGTCGGTCGCCTCCGTCACGCGACCCGCGCCGGCGCGCGCCAGCTGCAGGACGATCACAGTCGCAGCTCCGGCTGCGAAACTCGCGATCACCAGCGCTGCCACCGCGCTGGGCCGGAGCCACGACCGATCGCGCCAGCCGCCCGCTGGTCGTTCGCCGGTCAGAGTGGACGCGCCGACGAGCGGCGCCTGGTACTCGTAGTCGTTGTTTGCCTTAGCAGGCGCGCGTGCGACTGCGGACTGTCTTGGGGCGGCGGGCTCTGTGGGGACCGCGCTCGACGCGCTCTGCGTACGCATCAGCTCGGCCGCGGAAATCAGCTCGGCATCGGCTGCCGCGAACAGCCCCTGCAGTGTCGCTTCCGGATCCGGTGACTCGAAACGCGCCAGCGCGGTCGCCAGCGCTGTAAGCGACGCGATCGGCTCTGCATCGATCTGTCCGGTCGCTCGCGCAGTGAGGAGCAGGAGACCAGGCGGGATACGCGCGCCTTCGTCACGGAGCGTGGTCAGGAGGCGCTGGAGCAGCGCTCCGAGATCGCCGACGCTGGGCACAACACCAGCCGAGAGATGCACGGTCCCGCCGCGGTCGAGCCACACATGCTCGGGCGCGAGCCGTGCGCTTGTCGGTTCGACCGCGTCGATCGGCGTGAACCCGCAGAGCTGACGGATGATGGCAGTCGACTCTTCCGCGCTGAGCCGTACCGATCTGGTCACAATCTCGGCGAGCGAGCGGCGTCCGTAAGGCATCGGACCAGTATCTGCGAGACCGGTGCCAACATTTTGGAGGCGTCAAATGCTGTCGAGGTGACCTCAATCGGGGGCACGTTGCGCACGCTCGATGACGCGGATGGATGACGATGATTCGTCCGTCTTGGTTCGGTGATGTAGAGTTGCACTCAAAACACAAAGTTCGGCAGCCCGAGCGCCAATCTTACGAGTGAGGCCGTGGGAAGTGTCACGCCGGGCAGCGGAGGCGCGAGTCGCCCATGTCAGAACAGCCACCGTTGGCTCTGGCCCTTTCTGGTGGGGGCTTCCGAGCAACTCTGTACCATCTCGGCGTTCTCGAGTATCTCTGTCGCACGGGACGCCTCCACCGCATCGCCCATATCGTCGGTGTCTCCGGGGGCAGCCTGACCGCCGCCCATCTGTTGCATCGCTGGCCCCAGGTACATCGGCGGTCCGGAGACCTTCGATCGGGCGAAGCGAGAGCTGATCGGTCTCGCGAGATCGGATGTTCGGGGACGAATCCTCCGACGCTTGCCATACATAAACGCGTCGAAAATCCTGCCGACGAAATACGAGGTCTCGAGCACACAGTACTTGAGTCGTCTCTACGATGCCGCGGTGTTCAAGGGAAGGCTGTTGAGCGATCTCCCGCCCGCCCCTCGTCTGTGGATCCTGACGACGAATCTCACCGAGGCCGCTCTGACGATCTTTTCGCAACGCGACGTTCAGAACGTCTTTCTCGATCCAGAGAAACTGCCGGACAGCGTACCGGTTGGACTGACGCCGATCGCGGTCGCGGTTGCTGCATCGTCTGCCGTCCCGATGCTATTCCCACCATTCGCGCTCACGAACGAGCACGTTGGAGCTCCCGAGGCCACGTTCCGACATCTTCTGAGCGATGGTGGCGTCACCGACAACCTCGGTTTGACCACGCTCAAATACATCCTAGGTGCCAGCGACGCCGAGGTGGTGGCCAGCGATGCGGGCCGGTCATTCGTTCCGGCGCAAAAAATGGAATTCGGGTTGGTCCGAACGGCATTCCGGGCTTCGGACCTCATGATGTTCCGCATTAGGGAAATGGAGTTGCTCAGGGCGCGAGAAACGCCAGGGCTGTCATTGGTGTCGATTTCCGACCTGGCCGGCGCCGCGCGTGCGGCGCCACGAAGCATTCAAGAGCAGCTCGAGTTCCTGCGCACTGATTTGGACGCCTTCACAGAAACAGAGTGCAAGGAGCTGGTCAGGCACGGATTCTGGTGCACGTGGCGAACACTGGATTCCCGCGTCGATCCTGATGGAACCGCAGTTGCCGACGTGCCGGCCGGAGCCGAGGGCGAACCGCGCAAGCTAGCACAACACCTTCGAGCCGGCAGCGCGCGGCGACTCTGGAGCTCGTTGCTCTCCGGCCGAGACTGGATGACCGCTGTCAATGGCGTTGTCGTGGCTGTCCTCATTGGAGTCGTGGCGTGGACGGCGCCGAGAGCGTGGCAGGCACTGCTCGTCACCTACCACCAGTTCGCGTTTCCCGTGCCGACCGTACGTCGAGGACTGACTCCTCTTCCCCTCGAAGTAGAACGGCTAGAGCGTCCTCAGAATACTGGCTTCAATGTCGAGGCAGACGACCGGGTCTGGGACTTGCGGCAGCTGCGGCGTACCGGGCAAACGGTGAACGGCTCGGCCGTGATGACCAGAACCATGAAGCTGAGGCGCTCTGACAATTCTGTGACGCACTACGCCTTCTGGTTCGAAACCTCTGGTCGCATGTTCAACGCGTGGCCGATCACCACGGAGTTCCCGCTGGAGCTTCGAACGCAACGCGAGGCGATCTTCAACGGACGCACAACGGTTGTGCCCTGGGAGCTCAGGATTGACGCTAAAGCATTTTCAGCTTGTACATCAGTACCCGGTCATGGTACTTCTGCCGTCGGAGGAAACGATGGCGGCGCCGTATTCCATGGATTTGCGGGAGCGGGTCTACAAGGCCTGGCAAGAGACTGGCGACGCGGACGATGTCGCGGCGACGTTCGGCGTGAGCCGGGCCTGGGTCCACCGGTTGGCGCAGCGGCAACGCGAAACGCAGTCGCTCGCGCCACGGCGGCAGACCACGTTCCGCAAACGGGTCTTGGCGGGTCAAGAGGAGCGCTTGAAAGCGCTCGTCGCGGCCACACCTGATGCAACGTTGGCCGAGCTCCGCGAACAAGTGCCGACGACCGCGGCGCTCAGTACGCTGTGGGCGGAGCTCGATCGGCTCGGGTTGACCGTTAAAAAAAACGGTACACGCCAGCGAGCAACGGCGCGCTGACGTCGCCGCCGCGAGACGGCGATGGACGAAGACGCTGCCGCTCCACGACGCCGGCCACTTCGTGTTTGTCGACGAATCGGGCGTCACCACTGACTTACTGCGCCGCTATGCGCGCAGCCCCCGGGGAACGCGCGCGCCGGATCACACGCCGTGCAGTCACTGGCAGACGCACACAGTGGTCGCGGCGCTCCGGCCGACGGCGCTGACCGCCACGGCCGTGTTCGACGGCCCGATCGATACCGTCACGTTCCGCGCGTATGTGGAACAAGTCCTCGTCCCCACGCTCCGGCCCGGCGACGTCGTCATTCTCGATAACCTCGCGGTGCACAAGCACCCCGAGGTCCGCACCGCCATCGAGCACGCCGGCGCGCGCCTCCGCTTTCTGCCGCCCTACAGTCCGGACTTCAATCCCATTGAGCTGGCCTTCGCCAAACTGAAGGCGTTCCTCCGCGCCGCCCGTCCTCGCTCGTTTGACGACGTCTGTCAGTTGATGCGCACGGCGCTCGCGCTCTTCCTCCCCGACGAATGCACGAACTATGTCGAGCACTGCGGTTACCGTGTTACTACATAGGATCAAAAAACGCTCTAGTGGTCGAACATTGAACGAACCGTTCGTCTTGTCGGTCCAAACCGAGTCGATTGACGCTTTTCTGAGACGGCCAAACTGGTGGACTGGAATGACGATCGATCGAGATGTCGGCTCCGCCTCGATGCGCATCGTGTTCCCGAAGGATCTGCCCTACCGTTCACCGGTATTTCTAAAGTACCAGCGAGACCGGGCCAACGAAACAACGGCCTTTGACGGCACGCTCCTAACGGTTCCTGAAGAAAATGAACTGATCTGGAGAGTCGAGACGCCGCTCGTCGGTTGGGTTTATCGCGTGGAGTGGTTCTGGTGAATCGCCGAACAGCGCCGCTTTTCGATTGGCTATGCTGATAGACCAGGTCTTCTGACAGTTAGCGAGCCCGCGAGAAAAAACCCGCTCCAACCCAAGACGTCGTCCCAGTCGAACCGGCCGAACATGGCGGCGGATTCTAGCACGGAGCAGAGGACCCTGGGAAAACCAAGAGATTTTGCTCAAACTGGTTTGGCGGAGAGGGTGGGATTCGAACCCACTAGGACCATTTAGATTCTGTAAGTTACAGATTCCACAATGCCGAAGTTGCCAACAATGCCAGCGATGCCGTGGCGCCTTGCACGCTGCTGCACGCGGTCACCCTCCGCGCGAGTGATCTCGAGCAGCTCGCCCGGTCAATTTCCCGCTGCAGTCGCGCTAACGTCAGCGCGTGAGGTTCACGGCTATTGTCTCCCGCGCGACCGTAGCGGCGCGGACCATGTCGGCCGGTGCGGTCGTGATCTCAATGGAGTACTTGCCGCGATAGCCGCTCGCCTCCACCAGCCGCACGAGTTCCCCGACGTCATAGCTCGGACGGTAGTTCTCGTCGAAGCGATCGAACTTCGCGGAAACGATGCCGGTGAACGGCAGCAGCTTACGCGTGAACTCGATCCGCTGCGCCTGGTCCTGGACTTGCCAGTTGCCCCAATCGACGATCGCCTTCACGCGCGGATCGACCGCCTTCATGATCGACACGAGCTTATCCGGATCGGAGCTGTGCCCGCCGTGGTTCTCGGGCATCGGCATGACGCCGATCGTGGCGCCGAAGTCGGCAAGCTGTTTGTAGGACTCGGCCGTAATTGCTAGGTCCAATGTCTGGTTGGGACTGCCTCCGACGTCCGCGCGAACCGACGGCGCGCCGAGCGCAGCGGCGATCTTCATCCCTTCCTTGATCTCATTGATCGACGCTGCGCGCGCCTCTGGATCCGGGTTGGACATCTGGCCGCCCAGCTGAAAGTTGATGAACCTGACGCCGACGGCGTCCGCCGCGGCGCGTACTTTCTCCGCGTAGGCGACCGTCCGCTCGTCGAGGTGGTTGATGATGATCTCGAGCTGCTGGAGCCCGAGTTCCTCGCGGACGAACTTCGGCGCATCGAGCGCCGTCATCAGCGCCCGCGCCGGTGGCGCAGCCGGGGCCCCTGCGCGTCCGCCCCGGCCCTGGCCTGTGACCAGCATGTGACGGAAGCTCCACGTCGCGATGCCGATCCGGTCGAGGGAACCGGCCTGTTGCGTCGCTGCCAGCGCGCCCGAAACCGCGCTCGGGAACAGCGGCGCCGCAAGAACGAACGAGCTGTGTTTGAGGAAGTCGCGACGACGCATCGGCATGGTCAGCTCCGTGGAGACGCAGGACCGCCTGGCCCTGCACTTTGCAAAGGATATCGCCAAGTTGCGTGCGGAGAGTATCTCGCCCTAACGTCGTGGGATGTTGTTGAAGAACACGAACGTCCCGCTCGCCCCGGAGACGGCGACGTCGGTCGTTCCATCCTTGTTCAGATCGCCCAGCCCGATGTGCGAGCCGACGCCCGATCGGTTGCTGATCAGGTTCGGCACGAACTCCGCGCCGCCCGGCGCCCGGGCGTTGCGGACGGTCCGGTACCAGTAGAGCACCGGCATGCTCCAGTTGTCCGGGTCGGCGTACTGGAAGTGCGAGTGGTGGCGCTTGCCGACGATCATGTCCATGAGGCCGTCGCGATCCATGTCGGCGAACGCAACCGCGTGCGGCTGCGTGAAGAAGACGCCGCCGGCGTTGGTATCGAGCGCGCTGTCCATGATGACGTGGCGCACGAACGTGATCGTGCCGGCCGCGTCCTTCTTCTGCTCGTACCACGCGAGGCCGAAGCCGTGGCCTTCCATCGCCGTCACGATGTCGTTGAGGCGATCGCCGTTGACGTCGTAGATGCCGATCTCCGCGCCGCCCGCGCCGCCCTGCGACGCGCCCCAGCGTCCGAACTCTTCCGGATGGTGCGTCCAGAGCCCCGCGTTGCCGGCTGGGGGCTGTTCCCACCATCCGTACGTCGTGACGTAGTCCATCCGGCCGTCGGCATTGATGTCGCCGATGCCCATGCCGTGGCCGATGTTCACGCCCCACGGTCCCGGTTCGGAAATTGTCTTGACGATCCACGGACCAGTGGGATTCGCCGGATCGGCCTTCGAGTAGCGCAGCGTGTTCTGTCCTGAGTGGATCAACTCGGGCTTGCCGTCGCCATCGATGTCGCGGAGCAGCGTCTCCTCGTTGCCGATGGTGCCCGCCGGCGGCGCCATCACGACCGCTTGATCCCAGCGGCGATTCTCGCCGCGTGGATTGATGGAAAGCGTGCCCGTGCCGACGCCCGCGTTGCCGCTCATGTTGAGCAGGTCGATCCAGCCGTCGCCGGTCCAGTCGTAGGCGAGGTTGACCATCGACATCAGAGGCCACTCGCTCGTCGGGTTGTACGTCACGCCCGCGTAGTACCTCGCGGCCGACGTTGAAGCTGGGTCCGTAGTAAATGATGGGACCCGAGATCACGTCCTGATTGCCGTCCTTGTCGATGTCGGCAATGGCCGCCGAGTAGCCGTAGTAGAACTCGCTCAACCGGCGCATGCGGAAGTTGGTACCGACCTTGTCGTCTTCGTACGGCCGCGCGTTCAGATCGGCGTACGCAACGTCCTTGAAACTAGCCGGCGCCGTGCCGCCGACGTAGAGGGCGATCGGCCCGAACTTGCCGACGGCCTCAGCCGCATTCCCAGCCGCCGCGCCCAGCGAACCGCCGTTGAGCCGGAGCGTGACCGCGGACTTGGCAATCGTGATGTCGGTGTTGTTCATCTGGCCGGGCTTGTACGCGCCGTTTGGCCGGGCCAATCCCGGAAGGTTCATCCCCGGCGGCAATCCCGGCGCGCCGCCCCCGCGGGGAGCCCCGCCGCCGGCCGCGGGCCCACCATCGGCCGCGCCGCCGCCACGCCCGGGCGGAGCTCCACCCGGGGGTGGAGCTGCACCAGCTGCGGGAGGCGCGTCGGCGGGAGGCGCCGCCGCCGCGGCAGGGGCACCAGCGCCACGGCCGCCAGCCGCCGCACCCGGCGCCCCGGCTCCACGGCCACCGCTACCACCACCCCCACGACCGGTGGGAAGCGGCTCACGTGTGAGCTGCTTACCCTGCGCGTCGATCGTCACCGCGTACGACGCGAGGTCACCTTCAGAAATCGAGACGTACACGCCTTTCATCCCGCCGTCTGGCGTTTTCTCTGCCCGCAGCAACACTCCGGCCTTGCAGCCGGCGTTGCACGTGACGTTCGAAAACACTGCGACGTCCTGGAACGACTTGTTAAGCACGAGCCACCCGCCTTCCGGCGACCGCGGCGTGCCGATGATCTCGCCGTTCTGGGCGCGCCAGTCGGCCTGGCCAAGGGGCGTCCATCCAGTCAGCGCGGACCCTTTGAACAGGAAATCGGGACGGAACGTCGGACCAGCCGCATAGGTGGTCAGCGCGAACACGCCGCCGAGCAGCAGTGCAAGCGACGAAACGTGTTTCACCATGTAAACCTCTCCCCTCGAATCAGACCGCGTACGTACGAATCATCGCCAACACCGCAGCCGGGCCAGCTCGAAGTCGAGGATTCGATCTCCTCGCGCCACCGACCGCCCGGGGGAATGTCCTGCTCGACCCAGACGCGCAGAGCGCCTCGCGCTCCAGGGAACGCAGGAACGGCAGGAGCTCTTACAGACTGCGTTGGTCGCGGTCGTGGCTGTAGCTGAGAAAACGGGTTTCAAGGCAGCGATCATACGCCCGCTCGTCGCCTCACCTTCGGGCATCCAGACCTTCAGAAAGGCCGCATTCTGGCGCTGCCACCTCCGAAGCAGGGATGAACAAGTAGTGATGTGCATTGCGCAGACGCACCACACGTCCGCCGGGAACGCGCCGTGGCGCCACGCCGCCTGCGGCTCCGTCATCGCTTCGTCAAATCGCGCGAACGCTTCGAACGCGGGCACGTCATGCTCCACGACGCGCCAGACCAGCGCAAGGTCCACACCGAAATAGTTGTGGGTCAGCCTGTCGCGCATCCCGGCAATCTGCTTCCAGGGAATCTCCGGTCGGCGTAGCCTCGTCGCGTCGGAGAGTCGCTTCACCGCCTCGCCAATGATCTCCCTGACGCATCCGGTCGGTCATGAACTGATCACGACCAACTACGGAGTACTCTTCGATGTCACGGATGGCGTCGCGTATGTGGCCGAGATAGAAACGCTCGTCCTTCACAGGGGCCGCGCTTCGGCGAGAATCGCTGGCGAATTCCTGGGTGGAGACTCTCGTCAGTGAGAACGTCCACTCTTCGATGGAGGAGCTCTTCGAGGTCCTGACCTAGCCCGACAAGGTCTAGTAGCGAGCGATCGGCTTCCATCTCCACCAAGAAATCGACATCGCTCTCCGGGCCGGCATCGCCTCGCGCCACCGACCCGAACACACGGAGATTCCCAGCTCCGTGCCCAGCGGCGATCCGGATGATTTCGTTCCGTTGCTCCTTGAGATCCATCGAGTCGCTCGCGCTTATTGTAGCCGGCCTTGGCCCACGGTCTGTTGCATGGGCGCCATGTGGCACGTGGGTAGCTACCAGAATTCGATAAAGCCCCAGTGCATCGGCGGGGTCATGCCGCAAAAGATGGGGCAACTCTCGTTTGCGCTGGCGCAGACTGTGATGACGTAGTCGAACGCCCTGCCGTCGAATTCACAACGTGCTTCGATCGATGGCCTGAAAGAAAGATCGACACCGAGTTCCGAGATGCCAGCGAATCGCGGCGTTTCCGCCGCCCAGCCGATCCCCCCAGCCGATCCCCCATGATGCTGGCCGACAACGGCTGCAGTAGGCCAGGGACAAGAGGACAGTTCGGACCTCCGGTTTCTGATCGATCCTCCGGTATTTCGGAGTCCCACCTCATCGCCCCCCCAAGTGAGATCCCTGGGCGGCGGAAAAGCCTTGGAAAATGGAGACTTGGCCCCGGCCACCGACGGTCGGTCACTTGGCATAGAGCCTGCGGACCCAAAGGCGGATCCGAGAAGGGATTGCCCGGCGGACAAACCGAACACAGAGGGGAGAAGCTATGTCTGACACACCAAGGCAAGAGGACTGGACGAAGCCCGCCGCGATGGCGATCCCGAAGGGCGGATATTTCGAGAACAAGGTTGAGCAAGGCAGGTACGGTCCGATCTTTCCCAAGACTCCGGCGTGCTACGGCTTCTCCGTCATCGCAAAAGTCATCCCCGGAAGGGAAGAGCACATCTACAACCATGCCAAGGTCATTGAGAAAGCAATCGCCGCTAATCCGGACACGCTCGCGGTACTCCAGGCACACTACCTGAGGTGGGTTATCTTCACCATCAAGGGGGAGAGCTACATGATGTACCAGGGCATCTTCGATACCGATTTCGACAAATACTGCGAAGATGCCTCTATCCTCTTCGGGAAGACCGGAATCCAGTCGGCCTTTGAGGCCCTCGAGGGATGGCCGGAGGACTACGCGACCAATCCTGCCTCCATAGTCAAGTTTTTCCGCGAACACCAATGGCCGAGCTTCCTCGAATACAGCGAGCATCCGTATGTGAGTTGTGGAGAAATCAAGAAAGCGCTCACGCTCAAGGCGGCATTCTCGGACATGCTCGACCAGATGCAGTAATCGCGGACCTCCAGTAGGAGAAAACGGAGTCGCGATGCTGGAACTAGAGGATATTCAGCACTTCCTGCTGACGCGGACGCCCGCGCTCGCGGCGAGGTACGAGTTTCTCAGCTTCGCGAGCGGTCCGGCAGGTCGAGCGTGGCTCGCCGGTCTGGCGGACAAAGTCGGAACGGGCCGATCGGTCGGGACCGCATCACCCGACGCACGCTGGGTGACGATTGCCTTCACCTGCAGCGGCCTGCGTGCGCTCGGCGTCGACGACAAAGCGCTCGCGACGTTCCCGGACGAATTCCGCCACGGAATGGCCGCTCGGGCGGAGATTCTCGGCATGACGGGCGACAGCGGTCCCGATCGCTGGATCGGCGATCTCGCGAGTCCGGCCCTTCATGCGATTGTGATTCTGTTCGCACGTGACGGGGCGGAGCGCGATCGCTGCGAACAACAACATCGCGAGTATCTGTCCACGCTGACCGGCGTCACGGTTCTCTCGGCGTTGAACCTGGAAGCCCTCCCGCCCTTCGACGGCGTCGCGCGCGAGCATTTCGGTTACCGTGACCGCCTGTCTCATCCCGTCATCGCCGGAACCGGCGAGGCAGCCGACCCCTGGTTCAGGACCGCCGGTGAAGGCCGGTGAGTTCTTCCTGGGGTACGAGGACGAGAGCGGAGCCCCGCCGCCGCTGCCCCAGCCAGAGCTGCTCTCGCGCAATGGCAGCTATCTCGCCTACCTGCGCATGGAAGAGCACGTCGGCGCGTTCCGGGATTTCCTGCGCCAGCACTCGGAGACGCCGGACCAGCAGGAACTGCTGGCGGCGAAGCTGATGGGACGATGGCGCAGCGGCGCGCCGCTGGTGCTCTGCCCGGACAAAGACGACCCGGCGCTCGGCGGCGATCTGCAGCGGACCAACGACTTTCTCGTACAAGGACGCCGACCCGCACGGTTATCGCTGCCCGATCGGCGCCCATATCCGGCGGATGAACCCGCGCGACACCGCTGAGAACATGCAGCGCCGCAAGATGATTCGCCGCGGCGGCACGTACGGGCCGGCGTTGCCGGCGGGCGCGCCGGACGACGGCGTGGAACGAGGGATCGCCGCGTTCATCGGCTGTTCGAGTCTGATTCGCCAGTTCGAATTCGCCATGAACGTCTGGGTCAACGATCCGAAGTTCAAGGATCTCGACAACGAGCGAGACCCGATCATCGGCAATCACGACGGCACGTTCGACATGACGATTCCCAAGCGCCCGATTCGCAAACGGCTTCGCGGCCTGCCCGCGTTCACCACGATTCGCGGCGGCGCCTACTTCTTCCTGCCCGGCATCAAGGCGCTGCGGTTTCTCGCGAGCGGCCAAGCGGAGCACCTGTCATGAGATCGAAAACCAGTCCTCGCACCTACAACCAGGTCGAAGTTCCGCGTCCGTACACGCCGGGGCGGCGCCGTTTCAGCATCTACTGGACGTGGAGCTACCCGTGGGAAGCCGAATCGCGACGTCACCGAGATGGACAATC
The DNA here is from genome assembly GCA_963771395.1 of uncultured Acidobacteriota bacterium. Taxonomy (GTDB): domain Bacteria; phylum Acidobacteriota; class Vicinamibacteria; order Vicinamibacterales; family 2-12-FULL-66-21; genus DATBJJ01. The sequence goes on from CAVYTY010000012.1 coordinate 35,326, forward strand.
GCTTCTCCACCATCACCGAAGTGCGCCGCGTGGCCTGGCCCGCCTATGAGACGCCCGAGTACTCGGCGCGGATGTTCCTGCAGGGCATCGCCGGCACGCTCGAACTCTTCCATCTTGTCGCTGCTGCGTTTCCAGCAGCTGGTTGGCGAGCAGACCGGACATCCGGTCGCCGTCTACCAGCGCGTCGACCAGGCGGGGCAGAAGCTTCCGATCGACGCGGGCATTCTCGACGATACCGACACGCTGATGGTGTTCGGCCTCGATCACCTGGTCACCGAGCAGGAGGCGGCCCCGGCGGAAATCGAAGCGATGCGCGAGTGGCTCAAGCGCGAAGGCACGTGCCTGATTCTCGGTCCGCACCACGATGTCGGCGTGTCGGACGATCTCAAGGAGCGCGCCATGGAATACGCGCACCACCGCGACCCGCTCGTGCCCCGTCAGCAGCGGTTCGGCCAGTACACCCGGTCGTTGATGAAGGGGCTGGGTGTGCCGGTTCACAATCAGTACGGATTGCGTCCTGCCACCGTCCAGGGAACCAGACAGCTTCAGCCGCTGGTCAAGCGCAGCGACCTCGATACTCGCGGCTGGCTCGAAGGCGTGCAGACCTTCAACTTCCATCCGCATTTGCCGCACTACGCCATCACGACCGACCGATGCGTCGGCCATTCACCTGCTGGCGCAGCAGCCGATCGATATGTCGCGACCGCATCCGTTCACGGAAGCCGGTCACCGCGAGTTCAACATGTTCCTCTGGATGCCGCCGAAGGGCGATCGAGCCGGCGACATCCTGTTGGCCGATTCGACGATCTTCACGACGCTGTTCGGCGGCGACGACAGCCTCGAGCGGTTCTGGAAGAACATCGCGACGAAGTGATGCGCCAACTGAGTGCAGGCGGCCGTAGCTGCTGGCCGCCTGCATGCTCGTGATGCCGGCAGCGCGCGCAGGCGCAGAGCCGCGGCGTGTATCCGCTCGGCATGACGGCCGTTGGCTCCGGCGTCACGCCAGACCCCGGGTTCACCTACGCGAATCAACTGCTGTTCTACTCTCGCGACGAGTCCAAAGCGGATGACGGGTCGACGCTGCCGGTGAGCGGCCAGAACGCCGTCATCATGGACATGAACTCCTTCATCTGGGTGAGCCGGCGGACGTTCCTTGGCGGCGCGCACTACTCGGCCGTCGCGACGCTGCCGGTCGCAAAAAACCAGCTGGTCTCCGACATCCACGGGCAGCTGAGTGGCGGAGGCGGGTTCGCGGATTCGTACTATCTGCCGCTCATTCTCGGCTGGAACAAGGAACGCGCCTCGATCCGCGCCCTGGCCGGCTTCCTCGCTCCGACCGGCCGCTTCACCGAGGGCGCCAGCGACAACGTCGGATCGGGATACTGGACGCCGACGCTGTCGTCAGGGCAGACCGTGCAGCTCACCCGCAACAACTCGGTGACCTTCTCGGCGTTCCAACTCTACGAGTGGCATACCACGCAGCAAGGCACCGGCACGAAGCCTGGCGACACCATCAATCTCGACTACTCGTTGCTCAGGACATTCGCCTTCGCAAAGGGGCCGACGCGCCTGCAGGTCGGCCTCGCGGGGTACGAGCAGCGCCAGACGACGGCGAAGACGGGACCAGGCGGTCAGCGAGGAGCAATCCCGCGAGCGGTACGCCATCAATGCGCTCGGGTTCGTGACGAACCTGGTCTTTCCGAATCACCGATTCAATGCCGGCATCAAGTTCTTCGAGGAGTTCGGCAATCGCGCCGCGTACCAGGGATATTCGTTTCAAGTGTCGGGAGCCGTCAGCTTCTGATTCGCGCCACGGATCGGTGAGTAGCACATGGATCTGAAACAGGCTGCCATCTCGATTTCGATGATGGTGTTCGTGCTCTCGAGCATGCTCGGCATGGGCCTCGGGCTCCGGGTGAGCGAGATCGTCGCGCCGCTGCGCAACTGGCGGCTGCGTCACGCTGTCGCTCGATCGCGAACTTCGTCGTGATGCCGTTCGTGGCACTCGCGTTGGCGAGGGTCCTGCGCCTGGACGAATCGATGGGCATCGGCCTGCTGCTCCTGGGCCTGGCCGGCGGCGCACCCTTCTTGCCGAAACTCGCGCAGATCGCCAAGGGCAATCTCGCGTTTGCCGTCGGACTGATGGTGCTGCTGATGGTCGTGACGGTGGGTTATCTACCGCTCGTGTTGCCTCTGCTGCTGCCCGGCGTCTCGGTGAACCCGGCGCAGATTGCGCGATCGCTCGTGCTGCTGATGCTGCTTCCGTTGGGAAGCGCGCTGGCGGTCAAGGCGAATCTCCCGGAGATCGCCGCGAAGATCAAGCCGATCGTTCGACAAGACCTCGAATCTCGAGCCTGATCGCGCTGATGGCCCTGCAGACGGTGTTGAACGTCCGCAGCGTTGTCGCGGTCTTCGGTACGGGTGGCATTCTCGCCGGCGTCCTGTTTCTGGGTGTGGGCGTCGCCGTCGGCTGGGCCTTGGGCGGCTCAACGCGGGAGACACGATCCGTCATGGGGCTGGGAACGGCCCAGCGGAACATCGCCGCCGCACTCGTCGTCGCCAACCAGAGCTTCGAGGATCCAAACGTCGGGGTGATGGTCGTCGTCGTCGCGATCGTCGGGCTGGTGACCCTCATGCCGTTGTCCCGCGCGCTTGGGAAGCGAGTGCCGCCGGCGGCAACGCCAATCACTTGAGACGGCGACACGCTCAATCGCTGGGGCGGTCCCACGCCGCTTTAATAAAGGCAGCGGTTCATGAGACTTCGTCCTCCTTCGCGCCTACGGCGCTACGGCGGATCTCATCGTGTCTGTGCGCCAACCTTCGCCTGTGGTGGAGTGAGCTCGCTGGCTTGCCAACCGTAGCCGCGAGCGTAGCGAGCGTTTGGCGAAGGATGGCGGAGAGGGTGGGAGTCTTCAAATCCAACCCGGTAGAACCGCATGAAATCTAGCACAATTCTCCAGGCGCTCTCGAATCAGTGACTTACGCGCTGCCAGCTCTTTCGTCCGTTGGAGTCCGTTCGCCACTCTTTGCCGGTCTTGCCGGCGCAATGGCACTCGAAATGTCACTCGCAGAGGGCCTCTCATGAGCAACCTCTGAACCCTCTCCGCCCGCGGCGTGCAAGTGCTGCGTCACTCTCGTCGCGTCGACTCGATGCGATGGACAGCCTCTAAAGGAGCCGACCCGCAGCCAGGCATTCGCTCGTCCCTTGACGACTTACATCTTGGATGGAGGTACGACCGGTCGCCAATCGGAAATACGTCTCGTAGCACGCCGCCCCTGAGGCGTAGCCGCGGTGCTCGTAGAATGTGGCGGCCCCTCAAGTCTAAGGGAGACGACGCTGTGACACCGTTTGCTAACCGTTAACACACTAAGACGTCTAAGCAATAAGATGTCTGAGCAATTGGCTCCGAGCGTTCTCACTTGAGGAATTGACGCTCCAGGGCGACGGAGGATCATGACCAAACCCGATTCCCTTCAAGGCTCTCTGGACCTCCTCGTCTTGAAGATCCTGTCCAGGCGGCCCGGCCTGCACGGCTATGCGCTAATGACGGCCATTCAGGAGACGTCGCGCGAGGTGCTGCGCGTGGAAGAGGGGTCCCTCTATCCCGCCCTCCATCGCATGGAGGAAGCCGGCTGGATTCGGGCGGAGTGGATCGCCAAAGACAGCGGGAGGCGGGCCCGCGCGTATGAACTGACGGCCGCTGGGAAGAAGCAATTGCTGGCGGAAGCTGCACGTTGGCAGGCCGTGACATCCGCGGTCAACCGTGTGCTGAGGACGGTGTGATATGTCGCTCTGGTCGCGTCTCGTCAACGTCATTCGCGGCGATCGCCTGATCGCCGAGATCGATGAGGAATTGGAATCGCACATCGCAGAAGCGATTGCGCATGGCCGCGACGCGGAGGAAGCGCGGCGGGCGTTTGGCGGATCGCTTCGGCAGCGTGAAGCGAGCCGCGACATCAAACGCATGGCGTGGCTCGCCGATTTCCTGATGGACCTACGACGAGCCGTCCGTGCCGTATGGCGCCACCGGGCCCTCACAAGCGCGGTCGTTGGGTCCCTCGCGCTCGGCATGGGCGTAAATACCGCGATTTTTTCGCTCAGCAACAGTCTGATCCTGAAGTCCCTGCCCGTCAAGCACAGCGACCGGCTGGTTCGAGTGACACCGGGAGGCGACTTCGAAGCCTGGACCTATCCACTCTGGGAACAACTTCAGGCGCACCAAGCCGTTCTCGAAGGCGTCTTTGCCTGGTCGAGTCAGAACGCGAGTTTTGATCTCTCGACGGGCGGCGAGGCAGACCTCGCGAATGGTCTGTGGGTGAGTGCGAGCTTCTTCGACGTTCTTGGCGTTCGGCCGATCCTCGGCCGTACATTCGTGGCGGCCGACGATCGCCGCGGAGGCGGTCCGGACGGGCCCGTCGCCGTCGTCAGCCATAGCTTCTGGCAACGCCACTTCCATGGCGCCGTGGACGTGGTTGGAGCGACGCTCTTGATCGAGCGCGTCCCCTTCACCGTGGTCGGGGTCACGCCGCCGGACTTCTTCGGGCCACAGGTCGGGTCGACGTTCGATGTCGCGATTCCAATCGGGACGCAACCGCTCGTGCTGCGACGGGATCGTCTCGATCAGCGGACCTGGTGGTGGCTGCAAGTGATGGGCCGGCTCAAGTCAGGTCAGGCGGTGGAGAGTGCGGCGGCTGGCCTGGCGCCGCTTCAACCGATCCTCCGCGACCTGACGAGACCTTCGGGCCTGAGCGCCGCGGACGCGGCGAACTACCTCGGGTCGCCCATGACCGTTACGCCGGCACCAGGCGGTGTCTCTGAGCTTCGGCGCCGCTATCAGCGTGCGCTGACGGTCCTCATGGCGGTGGCTGGACTCGTGCTGCTCATCGCTTGCGTGAACGTCGCCAATCTGATGCTCGCCCATGGGGAACGCCGCCGCCCGGACGTGAGCCTTCAGGTGGCTCTCGGCGCGTCGCGAGGTCGGCTCATTCGTCAGTTGCTGGCGGAGAGCCTCGTGCTGTCGGTGTTGGGCGCCGTGGCCGGTCTACTGATGTCGGTCTGGGCCGGCGGGTGGCTGGTGGCACAGCTTCCCGCAGTCAACGGAGCGCCCTATGTTGATCTGTCGATCGACTGGCGTGTCCTCGGGTTCACGGGAGGCGTTGCCATCGCCGTTGCCCTGCTCTTCGGGACGGTACCGGCCTTTCGCGCGACGAGGGTTGATCCAATGCAGGCGCTGAAACAAGGTCGAGGATCTGCCGGTCATGGCCCCAGCGCTCTGGGCAACGCGCTGGTGGCGTTCCAAGTTTCGTTGTGTCTCGTGCTCGTGGTGGCCGCCGGTCTCTTCGTGCGCACGTTCACCGCGCTGACCGGGCAGGACACAGGTGTCGATCGCGAACGCGTCATCGTTGTGGCCGTCGACGCACGGCACAGCCCAAATGCGTCAGCCAATCGGAAGGCCCTCATACGACCGCATCCTGGTTGCGGTCCGTGCACTGCCGGGCGTAGCGGACGCGGCGTACTCGTCCAACGCACCGATGAGCAACAATGCATGGGATACGGTCCTTGAACCGGTAGGTCCCGCGGCGAGTCCAATTCAGGATCGAAGCGTCCTCAAGAACGAGGTCAGTCCGCAGTGGTTTTCTACGTATGGCATTCCCGTCATCGCTGGCCGCGACTTCTCGGTTTTCGATCAGCGGAGTCCGCAAGCGGTGGTCATCGTGAACGAGACGTTGGCCAGACGCTACTTCGATGGGGATCCCGTTGGCCGATCCATTCGAGAGGTTGGAGGTCCCGATGATCCACAGCCGGACCTGACCATTGTCGGAGTCGCGCGGGACGCCGTCTACACATCGCTCCGTGAAGGCCCGCCTGCGACGATGTACCTACCGTCGGCACATGCATTCGGTCCGATCAGTGTCAGAGCCGAGAGTGAGTCGCCGGCGTATCTGATTCAGGCGGTCATAGCTGCGATCACTGATATTGATGGGGATCTGGAACTCAGAGCCCACCTCCTGGCGGACGATTTCTCCGCGGCGGTCGCGCGCGAGCGAATGCTCGCCGTGCTCGCCGCGTTGTTCGGGGGCCTCGCACTGCTATTGGCGGGCGTCGGACTCTACGGTGTCGTGTCATACGGCGTCGGAGCACGGCGAACAGAAATTGGCATCCGCATCTCCTTAGGTGCAAGCCGGGCCGGCGTGGTCGGCCTTATCGTGCGGCGAGTCGCTGCCCTGATGTGCGTTGGCGTCGCTGTCGGAGTCCCGATCAGTCTCTTGGGCGCACAGTACGTCTCGGGCCTGCTGTTCGGCGTATCAGCTCACGACCCGGCGACGCTCGCAGTGGCGATGCTCGCGCTCGCGTCTGTGGGCCTGGCTGCAGCCTGGATTCCAGCGCAACGGGCCGCGAGTATCAATCCGACCAGGGCGCTCCGGGCTGACTGATCCGACTTAGCCGTCGGCGTTGAGCAGGTGGTCGGTCCTGTGTAACGCCGCAGTGATTGGAAGGGTGGCACCTTGACAACCTGACGCCCTGCTCGTCGACTGGTGCCTCCGAACGGGTGCGTCCGAACGGGCCGCCGCATCGACGAGATTCGGTTGACCAATTGCCAATGTCACTCGAAATGTCACTCACCGACAAGCCTGAGGTGGACGTGGAGACAAATTGGCCGGCCAGGCTCGAGGCATGTCCCGTAAGCTTCGCTCTGGTCGAGAGAAAGCGTCTCTCGGTGATCGCGCCGAAAACCAAGGCGTTCTGAGCAAACGGATTGGCGGAGAGGGTGGGATTCGAACCCACCAGGACCCTTTAGATTCTGTAAGTTACAGATTCTATAATGCCGACGTCGCCGTAAATGCCAGCGTTGCCGTGGCGCCTTGCCCGCCATTGCCCGCTCGGCTAAGTTTCGCGTTTGACCAACGCCCCGGATGATCGCCGAAGCCAGAGATGTCTACTTGCCGTAATGACCACTTATGGTCATAATATGGTCATGAAGCAGGTGCGCATTGCTGAACTCAAAGCCCGACTGAGCGAGTACCTGCGGACTGTGCGCCACGGTGAGACGATCGCAGTGCTCGATCGCGACACGCCCATCGCCCAGATAGTCCCGTTCCGCGAGCGACCCGCCTTGCGTGTTCGAAAGCCTGCATCAGCGGCCCCGCCCCTCAATCGTGTCCGCCGGCCGAAGCCGCTGAAGCTGAACGTGGACGTCGTCCAGCTCCTGCTCGAGGAGCGCCAAGGACATCGGTGATCGCGTACGTGGATGCATCTGTGCTGCTCCGCGTGGCTCTCGGGCAGCCAGACGCACTGACGGAGTGGTCGCGGATCGAACGGGGCGTGTCAAGCGCGCTGATCACGACCGAGAGCTTGCGCACGCTCGATCGTCTTCGCGTGCGCGTCAAACTTGACGATGGCGAGATTGCTCGACGTCGTGCCAAGATCTTGGAACTGATTGGGTCGCTCGAAATCGTGGAGATCGACGCGATGGTGTTGGACCGAGCTTCGCAGCCGATGCCCACGGAGCTCGGGACGCTCGACGCGATCCACTTGGCGACGGCGCTCTTGTGGAAAGACATGACGCAGGAGGACTTGACGATGGCCACTCACGATGGCGCGCTCGCGCTTGCCTCGCGCGCTCACGGGCTGCCGGTCATCGGCGTGAAGCAGGAATAAGGACCATCGCACCAGAGGCCAGGTGAAATCGGGATGGCCTCGGCGGCATAGCGCTTCATCGCCACGAGGCAGTCGGCGAGGCTGTAGGGTGCATTCACGTCCCCCGGCACTTCCCTCATGAGATCCCGGAAGTGGATTGCCGCTTCCTCGAAACGCTCCAGCTTCCAGAGAGTCCAGGCGAGCAACCGCCGGGCGGCGCTGTCGTCGATGTCCTCGTTGACGACGGCCTCGAGTATGCGCGCCGCCGTGGTCCAGCGTCCCCAACGAATCAGGAGGCTGGCAACCTGTCTTTTGATCCACCGAATCACTGGACTCGCTGCGTCGCTGGCTACCCAAACTACGAGACGTCTACCGTCGCACAGCCGCTCGCCAGTTCTGCACCAGAACCAGCCGTGGACTCGGCGGCTTCTCGCCGCCGGTCCGGCGCAACGTCAACAGGCGGCCATCGCGCGCGACGTCGAACGACGTCAGGATGACGCCCGGCGGCTCCTTGCCCTGCACGATGAGCTGCACGGGTGGACCGGACGTCTCCAATGACTTCAGCGCGACCGGCCGCTTCGCGAGCGCGCCTCGTGGAGGATCGGTCTGCGGCACGGCCGGCGCCAGATAGAAGAGGGCATCCCCATCGCCCGAGAACCGCGGGCGCGCGCCACCGGTCGTTGTCACCTGCAGTTGGCGGCTGCCGCCGGGAAAATCGGTCAGGAAGGAGTTGAGCCGGCTGTCCGCCTCGGGAATCGAATACGCCAGCGTTGAGCCGTCGGGCGAGAGATCGAACGCAACGATGTCCGGATCCGAATGCTTGAGCACACGCAGAGCCGCGCCGACCGAGCCGTCGGCGGCGAGGGGTGCGTACCGCAGGCGGCTGGCGCCCCCTTCCTCCACGAGGAACACGAGATACTGGCGATTCGGTGTGACCCGGCCCAGAAACCCGGCGACGAGCATCCGCTGACCGCCGGAACCGTCGGTGCGCCGCGCGGCGAGCCGCCTCGCCGTGACCGAACCTGTCCCGAAGACGACTTCATCGCCGGAGGGGAACCACGACGGCGCGTCGAGCGTCGGCGCATCCTGTCCAGCGGGCGTGAGCCGCGTGTCACTGCCCGTCTTGAGATCGCGCACGACGAGATGCCGATCGCCTTCGGTGTCCACGACAAAGGCGACGCGGCTGCCATCCGGCGACAATACCGGGGGGCTGCCGGGCACGACGGGCGGGCCCGGCACCGGCGACACCTCACCCGTCTGAGTCATCCACACGAGATCCGCGGTTGCTGCGGCCGGCGGGAGACCGATCAGCGCGGCGCCGGTCGCATCCGCCTGCAAAGACGTTCCGCGGGGCGCAATCTCCACCGCCCTGGCCAGATCCACCGGCGTCTCGTCGAACGGCACGGCCCAGATGCCGTTGTTCGGCCCTCGTCGCCTGAACAGCAGTAGGCCATGCGGATCGTACTTGACGAAGGTGACGTCGGGGTCCGCGACGATCGTCGTGCGCCGGCGATCTGATCCCGCGCCGACCAATTCGGTTCGGAACGACGACGGTTCGCGGATGCGCGTCGTCACGATGAGGCGGTTGTCGGGGAGCGGCGAGACGCTGGTGAACTCGATTTCCGTCTTCGGATCGATGGCGAGATAGACCTCGGGCGTGCCGCCTGCGGCGGGCACGGTGTATAGGCTGTCGCGCGCGACGGAAAAGAAGATCGTCCCGTCCGGTCCCCAGGCGAAATCGAGCGCGCGTCCGGTCGCCGGGATTCGGCAGAGCTGCCGCACCGGTCCGCCGCCCGCCAGGATCGTGTTGATCGCGCCGCCTGCATAGAACCCAATCGTGCGTCCGTCCGGCGACCAGAACGGCAGCCCGGACGTGACGTGGACGGCGCCGAGATCTTGCGGCGCGAACGCATCCAGGGCGCGCACGTACAGGTGGGCGCCCGAAAAATACGCGATCCGTGAGCCATCGGGAGCCAGGGCCAGACCGTTCGACGACGCGAGCGGATCGGCCAGGTCGATCCGCCGCAATGGCAGGTCAGTGCCAGGTTTGAGCCACCACACCGCGGCGCCCGCCGCGCCGGCCAGCACCAGTGTGAGCGCGGCCCAACCGAGCCATGACGCGCGTGAACGTAATGGCGTTTCCGGCGGCCGGGCCATCGCACTCGCGGCGATCGACAGGGGATCTGCGAGCACGATGCGAGCTTCGCCGATGTCGCGCAGACGCTGTCTGGGATCGCGCTCGAGGCAACGCGCGAGCAGCCGCCGGATCGCCGGCGGCAAGTCAGGCGGCAGCCGATCGAGCGCGATGTCGTCTTTAATCACGGCGGCGATGATCTCGGTTGTAGTCTCGCCCCGAAACAGCTTCCGGCCCGTCAGCATCTCGAACAGCACCACGCCGAACGCCCAGATGTCAGCGCGTTTGTCGACGGGGCGTCCCTTGGCCTGTTCGGGCGCCATGTACGCCGCGGTGCCGAGGATTACACCCCGTTCGGTCCGCGCGGGGGACATCACTGTCGGTGAATTCGCGTCCGCCGCGGCACTCGTGTCGTCCGGCGCGAGAGCTTTGGCGAGGCCGAAGTCGAGAACTTTTACCGCGCCGTCCGGCCTGATTTTCACGTTGGCCGGCTTGAGATCGCGATGGACGATGCCTTTCTCGTGGGCGGCCTCGAGCGCTTCGGCAATCTGGCGGGCGACGGCGAGGGCGTCGGCCAAGCCGACGCCCTGAGCATCAGGCGTGCGCGCGGCCGCGATGACCTCAGCCAACGTGGGGCCCGGGACGAGCTCCATGACAAGGTAGTTGGGCCCAACGTCGTACAGCGTGCAGATACTTGGATGGTTGAGGGCGGCAATCGCCCGCGCTTCGCGCTCGAAGCGCTCGCTGAATTCGGCCGACGAGACTTTGATCGCCACGTCCCGGCCGAGACGGGTGTCGCGAGCCTGGTAGACCTCGCCCATTCCGCCGGCTCCGAGGGGGCCATTTATCTGGTACGGTCCGAGCCGCTCGCCGGCGCCGAAGGGCATGCGGTCGTGATACTAACCTTAGCGTAGTGGCGTCTCAAAGCTCGGACCGAGCGCCCACCATGCCCCGTACTCGTTCGCGGAGATCCTCCTGCCACTGCATGCGCCATTCTCAAACTTGTACGGGTACTAGGATTGGCTAATGTCACGACCGCGGTAGGACGCCAGGCGACCGCTCGGGAGTCATAGCTGGCGCCATGGAGGTGGGTGGAAAACCCACCCACCTGGCGGCGTCGTCAGGTACAAACAGGTACAGTGAAAACAGGACGCCTGTAAATAATTGATTGCTAGATAGTTAGGAATGGCGGAGAGGGTGGGATTCGAACCCGACAGCAGTCTTTAGATTCTGTAAGTTACAGATTCTACATTGCCGACGTTGCCATGGATGCCGTTGATGCCGTAGCGCCTTGCTCGCTATTGCCCGCGAGATGAGCTTCGAGCGGTCCCCGACGGGGACACGACGGTCGCCGCGACGCGAAGCGACAGCCGCGGAGGTCCCGCCGCCGAGCCGTAGGCCCGAGCTACCGGTGTGGTCCGCCACAACTCAGTCCCGCCCATTCCAGCGCCTCAGCGAAATGCGTCAGTCCCGTCGATGCTGAAGCAATGGTCGCTGGGATCATCCGCGCCGTTCGGCTCTTGATCGTCCTCGCCGGCCGACACCGCAGTCTGGCTCTCGAGAACCTGGCGCTGCGGCAGCAGCTGGCTGTCTATCGGCGCACCCGGCCGAAGCCCATGATGCATTGGTCCGATCGCCCTGGCGCTGGACGCCGCCGCGCGAGCCGATGGACACCCTCCGACCGTCACCGTCTTCACGCGGGCCGTCGGCCTTGCGGCAGGGTGTAGTATGCGGTTGAAGACGGTCCGGATGTTCGAGCGCGACCAGCGCGCCAGGAAGGAACGATCGCGATGACTAACTTCAGTAAGGCCATGGTCACCATGCTGGCCCTCACCACGTTGACGCTTGCCGCAGGCTTCCTGGCGGCGCCGGCGACGGCACAAGGGCCACGACCGACGGTCACGAGCGGATCACCATCGACGCCGATGTTTATCACGACATCGGCAATCATCGCTGTGGGAGTGGGCCAGACGTTCAAGACGGATGGTGTGGAGGTGCCATCATGTCTCAAGGGCATGACCTTCCTGGCCACGGCGGTGCAGGCGGTGCCGGTACGTAGCGCTCTTAGGGGAGAACGTCATCAACCTGCCAAAGTGGTCGGTCTCTCTGAACGTCTTTCAGGTCACACCCAACGGGTCGTTTTCCCCTCAGTTGACAGTGATCGGTGACGGCCCGGAGCATGCCTCGACCACCATTCCCGGTGGGCAACCACTCTACACCGACAAAGACAACAACGTCGTCGTCCGTCTGCTCGGCGCGTCGGCGACGGTGAACACACCTTTTGCCGTCCACGTGACCGGCTATTGCGGGACGCCGTTCGTGACCGGCCTTTAGACGAGGTGAGACGGCCGCGGATCTAATTGGCCCGCCGCATGGAACGATTGCGGGGCGAGGCGCAAAACCCCACCTAGTCGGCTGCGCAGGACGCGTGCGAACGAGATGTGTCACATCGACACCACGGTCATCCGCTTAATCGACGTTTGGACCAGGGCAGCCGGAGTGGAACTCGCATTGTCGATCACGCGCTGGGCGAGAACGGTCAGGGTGCCAGTGTGGGCGCGGTCAGGGCCGACGCCGGGTCAATTCATGACCCGGCGCGGCGATGAGTTCCGGCACGCCCTGCGCGCATGGGCGAGGTTACACAGCCCGCCGTGACCGAGGCGGGTCGCCAGGCGGGCCTCGCGAAGCGAGTCGGCTGTCATACCTTTCGGGACTCGGTCGCGACGCATTAGCTCGAAAGCGGCTCCGACATTCGGACGGTCTCTAGGAACTGCTCGGGCACGCGGACGTCAGACGACGATGCTATACGCATGTTCTAAATCGCGGCCGGCGGGGCGTGACGACCCGATCGACCGTTGGTACGCTGCACAATTCAGCGCCCGCTGCCGCTGACACGCCTGCGCGATCAACGCCTTCGGCACGACGGCAAACAGCTGAACGCGGCCGCTCTCGTCGCGTGTGACCACTGACGCACCTTCGGCGACACAGCCGCGAGCAACACCTTGGCCGCGTGATCGATGCGTGCGACTGCTGCGTCCGAAGACGCGCGCCCGGTCACTTGACGGTCGGTGATGCGGGCGGCCCACGCTTGCGGCGCGCCGGCCTAGACTGCACTCACTAAAGCCCGCGGCGGTGACGCCGACTCGCGCACCAGCCGCCTCCTCCTTGTCGCTCGCGCGGAGCACGTCGCAAATCGACGTCGGCTCGTCGAGGCGTCGTCCGACCGTCACCGGAATCCGATCCGCCCGGTTTGACAGGTTCCAGCGAGACAGCTCCGCATCCCTGCCGGCACGCGTCGCCTCTCCGCGCGCGCCGGCCGCCAGCACGAATCTGCCATCCATGCTCGCACCGCCTTTCAGAGGAGCCCTGCGTGCGTGGACCTGACGAACAGACCAGCGGCATGTTCAGTTATCTGTCGCCCGAGCAGCGGGTGCGTCCCGATCACCCGCTGCGGGCATCCTGCTGCGCGGACACGATGGGGCCCGGCAGGGCTAAGGCAACAACAAGAGCCTCCGCGGATCCGATTCGACATGGACACCTCGCGATCGCTCGCTCACGCAGGGACGTCGGCTAGCTTGACCAAGTTGTCGCCAGTGCGGCCAGCGGATGCCTAGTTCAACTTGCGCACATAGACGTTCTTCGCTTCGAACCTCGTGGTGTTCTCGATTTCGAAACCAAAAAAGCCCGACCAATTGTTGCTGGAGGCAGGGTCGTCATCGACCAGCACTGAGGTCAGCTGGCCGTTGATGAAGTGCATCACCACCGGACCGCGCGCGATGACCTCGAAGTGGTTCCAGGTGCCTTCGGGGTTCAGGGCGGCAGCGATCGCGTCGGTAGTCGCGATGGTGCCGACCAGGTTCTTCCGGGCCCGCAGATTGCCGAACTGGCGCACAATCTGATTTCGAGAGGCCTCGATCCCCATCGGGGTGTTCTCCGAATACGCCTGGCCGGTATGCGCGTTGGTGCCCGACCAATAGTCGAACTGCGGGCCGGTCAACATCCAGTCGTTGTTGTAGATGCCGGCGGGGCCGGCATAGGCGCGCCACTGGATTCCGGTCTTGCTGCGGTACTGAATGCCGCCGCCGCCCCGGTTGATGAAGCGCATGTCGGCCTTGAAGTCGAAATCCTTGGCCTGCAGTGGGCGATAGGTCAGATAGGCGTTGCCGCTCGGCGCCTCTGGCGTGGAGATGCCGACGATCATCGGATCGCCGTTCTCGTCTCGCTCCGCCCGCCAGAAGCGCATGTCGCCTTCCCAGCCTCGCAAGGTGCCGTCGAAGATTGAGGTGAAGCCGGTATTGTCGGCCCAGTTGCAGGCGTTCGGCAGGCCGCCATTGCCGCCACGCGGATCGACCGCCGCGCGCATGCCGCCAGGATCGCGGGGTCGGTGGTGGTGGGACGTGGAGTCGCGGCTGCTCCACGACCGCCGGCTGCGCGGTCCGCAGGCGCCGAACCTCCAGCCCGGCCCGCTCCGGCGCCCTGGCCGCGTCCGGCGTTCGATGCCGCTGCCGCGTTCTGCGCGCTGGTGTTGCGTACCGAATTGGGCAGGATGCCGATCTGCGAACCCGTTGTGGGGCCGCAAGCGACGAAGGGTTTGCCGGTCATCAGGTTCCCGTCGGCGTCACGCGGCGCCTCCGGCGTTGACGGCGGGATTGGCGCCACGCCCGGTGCCGGCGCCTGCGCGGCCAAGACTCCCGCAGCGAGCAGCGTGACGCAGCTGGCCAGCAGGTGGCAAACGAGACTGTTCCTCATGACTTCTCTCCTACGGCGCCGACGGTCGGCGCTCAATCGATCACGCGGACGGTCAGACGGTATCACTCCCGCAACGACTCAGCGGAACGTCGAGTAGGCCTGTGCGCGCGTGGGTGAGTCAACCTCCGCCGCTGGGCACGCAGGCGCCAAGCCCCTCGCCGCGGTGGCGGCGGTCTGCAGCGACGCGAAGGAGGTGATGCAAGCCGCAAGCTCGGTGGTAGTCTCCCGCACATGCTCGTCCTGCTTCCTGCCGTCATCGCATTCCTTGGGTTGAACGTGTGGATACTCGTCACGTCGGTGCGTAGCGGGGTGTACCGGCTTCGGGGCGGTGGCGTGCTCACGCCGGGCAGCACCGCGCCGCACGTGTCGTTCACCGTCTCGCGCGATGACAGCCCCGGGATGTTCTGGCTGCTCGCCGCCTTCAATGCCTGCCTCGTGCTTGTCGTCGCCTACGTTGTCTACGTGATGGCCGGCATCACGTATCAGGCTGTGCTTGCCGGTGAGTGGCAGTGACCATGACTCGGTGGCGGTTCACTGAATAATCAGGTCAGGCCGCCGAGCGCGGAGAATCAGCACGGCCCTGCGCGGTGACCGACGTGCCCATGTCATGTAGGCTCGCGCTGTGTGTGTCCCTGACACCCAGGGTTCTTGGGGTCACCCAACGTGGCTGTCCGGAAGGCAATTTCCGGAACTTACGGGCACTTGTGAGCGCCAACCAGAGGCAGCATTGCCCGCTGAGAACCCACTAGCCATCTAAGTTATTGATAAACAGAGGCACAAGTTGGCGGAGAGGGTGGGATTCGAACCCACGTGCCCTTGCGGACAACACGCTTTCGAGGCGCGCCCGTTACGACCACTTCGGTACCTCTCCGACGGAACTTCGCGGGCGATCTGCCAAGAGACCGGGCAGATCGCGGGGGACAATTCTCCATTCTAACCCGAACCGCCGCTCTGGCGCCGGTACCTGCCGCCCCGGCCTCAGCAGACCTCCGGCAACGCCTGACATCCGATCGCGTCTGCGCCCCGTAGAGAGGTTCATCGGAAGAACCTCCATGAACATGAGGCCACGATTCCTCATTCCGGCGGTCCTGCGCGCGGCCGCATTCGTGCTCTTCACCGCCATCCCCGTGACGGCACAACAATCTCAGCTGCGGGGCACCGTGCTGGACGAGACGGGCGCGGCGCTTCCCGGTGTCCGGGTCGAGTTGCGGACAAACGCGGCGGCCGTGCGTCAGACGCAGACCGACGAACGCGGGCGGTATCGAATCGACGGGATCGCGCCCGGGCAGTTCGAGGTCTCGTTCACGCTCATCAACTTCGCCACGGTCCGGCGGCCGGTCATGGTCGGAATGGACGAGTTAACAGTCGACGCGGTCATGCACCTCGTCCTCAGCGCCGACGTCACGGTGACGGGCAAGGCGACCTTCACCAACCTCGCCGATGCACCGACGCCGGCGCAGGACCTGGTCGGGATCGCGCAGTCCGCCAGCCAGGGCGCCATCACGGCACGCCAGCTCGACACGCGCCCGATCATGCGCCCCGGCGAAGTCCTCGAGACGGTGCCGGGTGTCGTGAGCAGTCAGCACAGCGGCGAGGGCAAGGCGAACCAGGTACTACCTGCGCGGCTTCAATCTCGATCACGGCACGGACTTCGCCACGACGGTCGCCGGCATGCCGGTCAACATGCCGACGCATGGCCACGGCCACGGCTACTCCGACCTCAACTTCCTGATCCCCGAGCTCGCGAGCGGCGTGCAGTTCTCGAAGGGCCCGTACTTCGCCGAGCACGGAGACTTCGCAACTGCGGGCACGGCCAACATCAACTACACGAATACGCTCGCCCGTCCGATCGTGCGCGTCGGCGCCGGCGCCGACGCGTTCGGCCGTGTCCTGCTGGCGGCCGCGCCGGCCGTGGGCGGCGGCACGCTGCTCGGCGGGCTCGAGCTCGAGCACAGCGACGGACCATGGGAGCGTCCCGACGACCTGCGCAAGTTCAACGGCGTCGTTCGCTACAGCCGCGGCGACGCGCAGAACGGGGTGTCCGCGACATTGATGGGCTATCACGCCACGTGGAACTCGACCGATCAAATCCCCGCGCGCGCAATCGACGACGGGCGGCTCGGACGATTCGGCCTCGTGGACGCCTCCGACGGCGGTGAATCGTCGCGCTACAGCGCCTCGTTCGAGTGGCAGCGCAGCAAGGGCAACGCCAGCACGAGGCTCACCGGCTACGGCCTCGAGTACGACCTCGATCTCTTCTCGAACTTCACGTATTTCCTGGACGACCCGGTGAACGGCGACCAGTTCCAGCAGACCGACCATCGATTCGTGACTGGCGCGCGCCTCAGCCACCGGCGCATCGGCCGATGGGCGGGGCGCCCGGCCGAGAATCACGATCGGCGTGCAGTTCCGGAACGACGACATCCGCGACGTCGGCCTGTATCACACGAGAGCACGCGATCGGCTCGACACCATCCGGCAGGACTCGGTGCTCCAGACGAGCGCGGGGAGCTTCGCGCAGAACGAAACGGAATGGACGCCGTGGCTCAGGACGCTCGCGGGGGTTCGAGTCGACGGCTATCGTTTCGGCGTGGACGCCGGGATCGCCGACAACGCGGGGACCGACTACGCCGGCCTCGTCAGCCCGAAGGGCGGCGCGGTATTCGGTCCGTTCAAGAAGACAGAGATCTACGTCAACGCCGGCCTGGGCTTCCACAGCAACGACGCGCGCGGCGCGACAATCACGGTCGATCCGGTCTCGGGCGAGGCCGCCAGCCGCGTCACGCCGCTCGCGCGCGCGACGGGCGCCGAGGTCGGGTTCAGAACGGTCCGCATCCCGCGGCTGCAGATGACGCTCACCGCGTGGACACTGGGGCTCGATTCCGAGCTCGTGTTCGTGGGCGACGCGGGGACGACGGACGCGGGCCGGCCGAGCCGACGGCAAGGGTTCGAGTGGACGACCTACTACTCGCCCCGGCCGTGGCTCGTGCTCGACGCCGACGTCGCGCTGTCGCGCGCGCGGTTCGCCGACGGCGATCCCGCCGGGTCGCACATACCCGGCGCCGTCGCGACCGTGGTGTCCGCCGGTGCGACAATCGACACTGTTCGCAACATCTTCGGCAGCGTGCGGTGGAGATACTTCGGACCCCGCGCGCTCGTGGAAGACAACTCCATGCGCTCGAAGGCCACGAGCCTCGTGAACCTCACCGCGGGGTACAAACTCAGCGGATCGGTGCGCGTCGCGCTCGACGTGTTCAACCTCTTCAACGCGGCCGACAGCGACATCGACTACTTCTACACGTCGCGACTACAGGGGGAGCCGGCCGGGGGCATAGACGATTTCCATGTGCATCCGGGGGCACCGCGCACGGGACGACTCAATCTGATTGTGGGATTCTGACAGTCGACAGTCGGCAGTCTTCAGTCGTCAATCACAGTCCTCAGTCCGAGTCGTCAGTCGTCAGTTCCAGTCGGCAGTCGGAGTCGGCAGTCGCGTGCTCGAGCGCGCCTCGAGAGGCTGCGTACTGACGAGCTCGCGCACTGCCGACTTCGACTGACGACTGGAACTGACGACTGACGACTGTGACTGAGGACTGCGACTGACGACCGACGACTGAAGACTGACGACTGTCCAATCCATTCCCCTCCCCCTCCCGTAGTACTCCCCGAGCGCGCACGACCGCGCGCTTCACAACAACGGCCGAAGCAAAAGAGTGGAAAGAAAGGAAGTGCTTCAATGAAGTACCGAGAGGACGGACGGGAGCGATCCTCGCCCTCGTTCTGCTGGGCGGCGCGATCGGACAGGGTTCGAGCCACCGCGAGGCGCCTGGCATCACCAAGACGCCAAAGCTCGACGGCACGGACTTCTACATGTTTCGGAGCTACGAAACGGGGCGCAGCGGCTTCGTCACGCTCGTGGCGAACTACATGCCTCTGCAGGATCCCTACGGCGGACCGAACTACTTCGCGCTGGACACGGCTGCGGTCTACGAGATCCACATCGACAACAACGCCGATGCGGTCGAAGACCTCACGTTCCAGTTCCGCCCGTCGGTGCTGGTCAAGGATCTGAGCGTGGCGGCCGGTGACATGCTGGTACCGGTCCCGCTCATCAACATCGGCCAGATCGGGCCAAACCCCGGCGACACCTCGGCGCTCAACCGCGAGGAGACCTTCGCCGTGAACATCATCCGCGGCCATCGCCGAAACGGCGTCGGCCAGGCCATCACGAACGCGGCCGACGGCGCGACGTCTTTCCGCAAGCCCGTGGACAACATCGGCGCGAAGTCCATCCCGAACTACGCGGCCTACGCGAACAACCACATCTACGACATCCTCATCCCCGGCTGCGACAACGGGCGGATGTTCGTCGGTCAGCGCAAGGACTCCTTCGTCGTCAACCTCGGCGAAACCTTCGATCTGGTGAACGTCACCAATCCGCTGGGACCCGAGAATGCCGAGGCCGACGACCTCGCTGACAAGAACGTGACGTCGTTCGTGCTGGAGGTGCCGATCGCCTGCCTCGTCAGCTCCGCGAGCCAGCCGATCATCGGCGGCTGGACGACCGCCAGCCTGGGTGTCGGCATGGCTGGCGGAGTGCCTGGGCCGCCCCCGTGCCCCGCTGGGCAGCCGGCCGCTCTCAGGCCCACCGACGGTCCGGGGTTGACGTGGGTGCCGGACCAGAGCTGCCTTGGATGGGTGCCGGACAACCACCCCGCGGCGCGGGGAGGCCCGCGCGGCTCGACGCCGCCACCGGCCGCGCCGGGCACGCAGGTCTCGCGCCTGGGCGCGCCACTCGTGAACGAAGTGGTCATCGGGTTACGCGACAAGGACCTGTTCAACTCGGCATCGCCGACACAGGATTCCGCCCTCGCGGCCTACGTGACGAACCCGACGCTGCCGGAGCTGCTCGAGATCCTCTTCGGCGGCGCGGGCGTTCGGGCGCCGAACAACTTCCCGCGCGGCGATCTGGTGGCGGCATTCCTGACGGGCATCCAGGGCCTCAACCAGCCGCCGAATGTCGTCGGGTCGGAGATGCTGCGGTTGAATACGAGCATCGCTCCGGTGGCCCCGGGCAGTCAGAGCAGGCTCGGTGCGCTCGGAGGCGACAACGCCGGATTCCCGAACGGCCGGCGTCCTGGCGACGACGTGGTGGACATCGAGCTCAGGGTCGCCATGGGCGTCCTCTGTCACGCGTTCCCGGGCGCATTCGGCTGCGGTCCCGCGGATGCGCCCTCGGGCACGCTGCCCTTCACGGACGGTGCGATCGTCGACGCGTCATTCTTCACGGCCACTTTTCCCTACTTGAAGACTCCGCTCGGCGGCTCTCCAAACAGCACACCGTAGTCACGTGATGTCAGGGCGGCGCAACGAAGCGTCGCCCTGACGCATTCTCCGAGTGAGTGTTTTCCACGAGAGGAGCTGATCACCATGCGCGCTTGCAGTCGAACCCGATCCATGTTGGTTGCCGCCATGCTGCTGACAGCCGGCGCGGGGCTCTCGGCGCACGACTTCTGGATCGAACCCTCGACGTTCGAGCCTGGGGCCGATGAGCCGATCAGGATTCACCTGCGCGTCGGCGAACGGTTCGCCGGCGAAGCGGTCCCGCGGAGCGACGCGCGGATCGAGAGATTCGTGGTCATCGGCCCGTCCGGCGAGAAGCCGGTTTTTGGACGCGACGGCATGGACCCTGCGGGCCTGCTGCGCCTCGACGCGCCAGGCATCTGGTTCGTGGGATACCGGAGCAAGCCCAGCGCGGTAGTGCTCGAGGCTGACAAGTTCGACAAGTACCTGCGCGAGGAGGGCTTGGAGCGCATCATCGAGGATCGCGCCGCACGCAAGGAGAGCCAGATGCCCGGACGTGAGCAATTCTCGCGGAGCGTCAAATCGCTCCTGCGCTCAGGCGGCAGCCAGACCGTCCAAGGGTTCGACCGTGCGCTCGGCCTGACGCTCGAGCTCGTGCTCGAAGCCGACCCCACGAGCGCGGCCGGCGGCCGCCTGCCCGTGCGGCTTCTGCACGAGGGTCGTCCGCTCGCTGGAGCGCTGGTTGTCGCATACCGGAAGGACGCTGGCGTGACGCCGGAAGCGACTGAAGAGCTGCGTGCCCGCACGGACAAGGACGGACGTGTCGTTGTGCCGGTGACGAGCGGCATCTGGCTTCTCAAGGCGGTGCACATGGAACGAGCAGCCGCCGCGAGCGGCGCTGACTGGGACAGCGTGTGGACAGCGCTTACGTTTCGCGTTCCGCCCGCACTCGACGGCTCTCGAAAAACGCCTGCATCACCCGACGGCACTCCTCCTCCAGCACGCCGCCGGTGACCTGCAGGTGATGATTGAGCCCGGGAGTTTCATGCGCGCGGCACGCGGAAACCAGCGCGCCGGCCTTCGGCTCGGCGGCACCGAACACCACGCGTGCGATGCGCGCGTGGATCATCGCCCCCACGCACATCAGGCACGGCTCGACGGTGACGTAGAGAAGACATCCGGTCAGCCGGTAGTTGCCGAGCGCACGCGCGGCGGCGCGCAGCGCCACGACCTCGGCATGCGCGGTCGGGTCCACGGCCGCGATCGGCTGGTTGAAGCCTGCGCCGACGACGCGTCCGTCGAACACGACGACGGCGCCGACGGGAACTTCACCCGCGAGGCGCGCCTGCTCCGCCTCGGCGAGCGCGAGCCGCATCTGGGCGTCATCCATACAATGCTGAATGCTGAGTGCTGAATGCTGAAGTGAATTTGGAATTATGAACTTCTAAATTGAACTTTGAAGTTGGCAAGTCCGAATGCATTCAGCATGCAGAAACAGAATGCTGAAGGTATTCAGAATTGACAACTTCGACATTATGTTCGCACTTCACAATTCAGCATTCACTTCAGCATTCAGCATTCAGCATTCAGCATTGCGATCGTCGGTCACGAGCGCGATTCTGTCTGGCGCGCTTCGGGATCCGACGCGAGAATCGGCGCCTCCGGCCGCGTGAACGCGTTCAGGAGGCTGCCGGCCGTCACGAGCACGATCGGTCCGATCACCAGCCCGATGAACCCGAACGCCGAGACGCCTCCGAGCAGACCCAGGAACACCACCAGGCCGCTCGCCGACGTCCGCCCGCTCAGCAGGATCGGCCGCAACACGTTGTCGGCCATGCCGATGGCGAGGACGCCGACGGCAATGAGGATCACGCCCCGCGTTGCCTCGCCTGAGAAGAGCAGCCAGAGCGCCGCCGGGACCCACACGAGCGCCGACCCGACGACCGGGATGAGCGAGCAGAACGCGGTCGCGACGCCCCAGATGACTGGCGCGTTGAACCCGAGCAGCCAGAACGCGATGCCGCCGATCAGGCCCTGCACGGCGGCGACCAGTAGCCCGGCGCCGACGCTGGCGATGACGAGGTCCCGCGTCTCGGACATCAGGCGGTCGCGTTCCCGCTCAGGAAGCGGCAGCAAGTCGCGGATTTGCCGGCCGAGCGTGTGGCCGTCGCGCAGCAGGAAGAACAACGCGAACAGCATCACGAAGAGGCTGCCGAGCATGGCCAGTATGTCGGCGACCACTCCACCGGCTGCGGGCGCGAGAAGCGCCAGCCCCCGCTGCACGCCCTCGCGGAGGAGCGCCGTCGGATCCTCCGGCAACGGGATTGGAACCCGGCTGCGCACCATCTGCCAGATCTGCTCGATCTGATCCGGCGCCGAGAGCGACGCCTGCTGCACGTAGGCGATGACCTGCGGCACCTCACGCGCCAGCACCGACACGAGCAGCACGGCCGGCGCCACGATCAGCACCGCCGCCATCAGCGTCGTGACGAGCGCCGAGCGGTTGGGGCCGATCCGAGCTGCGAGCTCGAGGTGCACGCGGTAGAACATCATCGCAAACACCGCCGCCCACGCGAGCGGCCCGAGAAACGGGCTCAATACCTGGAAGGCCAGGTACCCCACGAGGAGCACCAGGCCGTAGAACAGGAGCCGGGAGAACCGGTCTTTAGCAGTATCAGGCATGGCGTTCGGCGGCCAACGAGGCATTGTACGCCGAGAGAAATTTTGCCGGTGACAACATCTCCCGCGTGATCCATCCTCAGGGAGGCGATCTGAAGACCTCGCCCAATGATGATCAGCGATCCCTATCGCCGTCTCGTGGAACGCTCGCCGGACGGCATCCTCATCAGCCAGGACGGCATCCTGTTGTTCGTCAACCCGGCCGCCGGACGACTGTGCGGCCGGGACCGGCCCGATGAGCTCGTGGGCAGGTGCTTGAGCGACATCTTCCACGCCGACGGTCACGCGACGCGCCAATCGCGCCTCGAGCAGGTGAGCTCCGGGCAGGCGGTGGCCCCCTTCGAGGAGCAGCTCGTCGGGCTCGACGGCGCCGTCACGGACGTCGAAGTGGCACTGGCACGGCTCGACGATTCTGACGCCTCACTCTCGACGCCGGCCATCGTGCTCACGATGCGCGAGATCTCCGAACGCAAGCGCGCCGACGCCACGCTCCGCGAAAGCGAAGAACGCCTCACGCTGGCCTTTGCCGGTGCTCAGGAAGGCGTGTGGGACTGGAACCTCGTCACGGGCGATGTCGTGTATTCGTCGCGCTGGAAGCAGATGCTCGGCTACGCCGATCACGAGATCGAGCCGCACGTGAGCGCGTGGGAACGGCTCCTGCACCCCGACGACATGGCTCGAGCGCAAGAGGTGAACGAGAGCGTCGCGCGCGGGGCGCAGGCGTACGAGGGCGAGTTCCGGCTCCTCCACAAAGACGGCCATTACGTCCAGGTCCTCTCGCGCGGCTATCCGGTCCGACGCGAGCCAGGCGGGCCGGTCGTGCGCATCGTGGGCACGCACTTCGACCTCACGGAACGCAGGCAGGCCGAAGTCGAGCGCGCGCGAACGGAGCTGCTGTCGCGGCTCGTCTTTGCCCAGGAAGACGAGCGGCGACGCATCGCACGCGAGATGCACGATCAGTTCGGCGAGCAGCTGACGGCACTCGGCCGCGGCATCGGCGCGCTGAAGGACGCGTGCGGCGGCTCGCCAGGGCTTTCGGGCCTCGTCGAGGCGATCGAAGCGACCGCCCGGCAGATCGATCGGGACGTCGACCAGCTCGTCTGGGAGCTCCGCCCGACGGCGCTCGACGACCTCGGTCTGCGCGCCGCGCTCGCCAACTACCTCCAGGACTGGTCGAGGCGCGTCAACATCCCGGCCGAGCTCCACTCGTCCGGGCTGCTCGACGATCGGCTGACCTCAGAAGCCGAAACAACGCTCTATCGCGTCGCGCAGGAAGCGCTCACCAACGTCGCGAAGCACTCCCGCGCCACACGAGTCGGCGTCATCCTCGAGCGCCACGCCGACTCGGTCCTCCTCATCGTCGAAGACGACGGCGTGGGATTCGAGGCGGGTGCTGAGAGGGCATCGGGCCACGGGTTCGGATTGCTCGGGATGCAGGAACGGGCCGCCCTGGTCGGCGCAACGGTCGAAATCGAGTCGACGTCGGGCAAGGGCACGACGGTTTTTCTCCGGATGGCGGTCGCGCCAGGGACGAGGAACGCCAGTGACCGTGGGTGATCAGCCGACGCCGCTGCGGATTCTTCTCGCCGACGACCACGTGACCGTGCGGCACGGATTGAAGCTGCTCATCGACGGCCAGCCCGACATGAAAGTCGTCTCCGAGGCCAGCGACGGCGCGACGGCCGTCCAGCGCGCGCTCGAACTGAAGCCCGACGTCGTCGTCATGGACATCTCCATGCCGGGCATGAACGGCCTCGTCGCCACGCGATCGCTCAAGCAGGCGCGACCGCACATGGCCGTCATCACGTTGACACGACATGGCGACGATGCCTACCTGCAGGAACTGCTGCGGGCGGGCGTGTCGGGGTACGTGTTGAAGCAGAGCGCTCCGAGCGAGCTTCTTCAGGCGATCCGGGTCGCGGCGGCCGGAGGCCAGTACCTGGACTCGACGCTGACGGCGCGCGTCACCGCCGGTTTCCTGGGCCGGGAGGGCAAGCGCATCGGCAAGTCCGCGGCACAGATCACCGAGCGGGAATCAGAGATGCTGCGGCTCATCGCCTCGGGCTACAGCAACAAGGAGATTGCCGCCCGCCTCGACCTGAGCGTGAAGACCGTCGAGGCGCACAAGGCGAACGCCATGCGAAAGCTGGGGCTGACGGGCCGCATCGACATCGTCAAGTACGCGATTCTGCAAGGGTGGCTCGACAGCACTTAACGTGGAACCCTCTGGAACCCTCCTGAGTAGGGATCTTCCCTAGTCCAATCCGGCCTCTTCCTGATAGGACCGCTGGCTCGGCCGTCGTAGAGTCGCGCCAGGTGCTGGCCACCTGACCTGGCTGGCGCGGGAAGAGGAGCCGTCCATGGAAAACCAACCGCTGGCCTTCGCCGGAACGCCGGACGCTCGAGGGCCGCTGCCGCACGGATCGAAGCTCCCTGACCACTGGCTCATGGCGCGGGCAGCGCACGTGGATCTGCTGCTGATGGGGATGCCGCGCGTCAATCTCCTCCTCATCGCCCCCGACGGCGTCGTGCGCTTCGTGCTCGAATCGTTGCTGCTCGACTTGCACGAACCGATCGTGCAGTGGCGCCCCGGCGAAGCGCTGGCGTTGCCCCGGTTCGACGAAGCCGGAACGCTCGTGCTCCACGAGCCTGGCTCCCTGAGACGTGACGAACAGCTCCGTTTGCTCGACTGGCTCGAACGGGCCGATGGCCGAACGCAGGTCGTCAGCACGTCTTCTGCTCCGCTGCTGCCCCGCGTCCACGCCGGCGGCTTCATCGACACGCTGTACTACCGCCTGAACACGATCTGCGTGGACGTGGTCTCCTCAGACGCAGTCGACACGAGCCACGAATAGCACAGACAACCCGGAAGGGCGTGTACGGATGTCCACGGTCCGGGACTACCACCGCCGGTTGACAGGACCGGCGCATGTCGGGCGGGTCTGACCGCTTCCGCTGGCAGCTTCGCAAACACCAGTCCTATTCCTAACGAGGCTCCGGCCTCGGACTCTGCGGCTCCGCCTCGCCAGGTGGAACGGCGTCCGGAATCAAGACGGCTGGCGCGCGAAGCGCTCCGCGGCGCGGGCCTTGGCGCGCGCGGCCCACTCCTCGCGATCGCGCGGCGCGGCCGACGTCACGAGCGTGTCGATCAATCGTCGCGCGACATCGGCCACTTCATCGACGGCGCCCTCGAAGGCCGCTTCGTTCGCCTGGGACGGCTTGGTGAAACCCGACAGCTTGCGGACGAACTGGACGGATGCCGCACGGATCTCCTCGTCGGTGGCCGGGGGATCGAAGTTGAACAGGGTGCGAATGTTTCGGCACATGGAGCAATTGTACGATTCATTCTCCGCAGATAGAATCCCGTCACAGATGACGAGCTCCCCTGCCGCCGACGCGCGACCGACCTCTGACGGCGAGCGGCTGGAGATTCTGGACTCCCTGCGCGGGTTCGCGCTCGGAGGCATCTTCCTCCTGAACCTCGGCGTGTTCAGCGGGTTTGTGTTCATGCCGCCGGACCTGGTGGGGGCGTCGCCAACGGCCGCGCTCGACCTGCCCGTCGCGGGGCTGACATTCTGGCTCGGCTACGGCAAGTTCTACTCGCTCTTCTCGCTGCTCTTCGGGATCGGTTTCTCGCTTCAACTTGGGGCCGCGGGACGTCGCGGTGATTCGCGACTTCGCGTCTTCCGGCGGCGTCTCCTCGTGCTCACGGCGATCGGCGCCGTGCACCTCTACTTCTGGGAAGGGGACATCCTCGTCCTCTACGCCCTCACCGGCTTCTTCCTGATTCCCTTCGCGCGCGTTTCCGACACCACGCTCCTGCGCACGGCAGCCGCGCTCGTCTTCGCGCCGGTCGCGCTCGAGGCGATTATCGTTACCTCGCACGGCGCGCTCGACCCCGGAGCGCCGCTGCTTCGCGCCGGAGATGCCGTGCTGGTGGCGACAGGTTTCCCTGCGGGCACCGTCCCCTATCCGGTGCTCCGCGATGCGGGCTGGGGCGAGTATCTGCGTTTCCAGTTGAGCGGAGTGTTCTTCCGATACGCGGACCTGCTGAGCACGGGCCGGCCGTTCAAGGTGCTGGCGATGTTCGTGCTCGGCCTGTGGGTCGGACGCTCCGGCATGCCGGGTGACTTGACACCCTGGCTGCCGACGCTCCGCCGTGTCCGCACGTGGGGCTTCGCCTTGGGACTTCCAGCCGCTGCGGCGCAGCTGATGCTGATGGCGAGCGAGACGACGGCGGACTCGTGGCTGAAGGTCGCCGGAGCGGGCGCGTATGCGCTCGGGGTCGCGCCGCTGGCGCTGGCCTACGCTTCCACGTTCGCGATCCTCTGGCAATCAGCCGCGTGGCGTCCCAGACTCGCGCGCCTGGCGCCCGCCGGACGCATGGCGCTCACCAACTACCTGACGCACACTGTCGTGTCGCTGACGCTTTTCTATGGGATCGGTTTCGGCCTGATGGGTCGACTCGGCCCCGTCTGGTGGCCGCTGATGGTCGTCGCCATGATCTCGGCGCAGGTGACGTTCAGTCGATGGTGGCTCACGCGCTTCGCGTTCGGCCCGATGGAGTGGATCTGGCGGCAGGCGACTTACGGGGCGCGACTGCGGCTGCGCCGGGTATTAGCTGCCCGCTGTTCGCTGCTCGCTGCGCGTCGCGAGCCGCGAGCTAGATGAGCGGTTTCAACTCCCATTCAGGATCTTCGGCGAGCGCGCCGTACTCTTCCGCGGTAATCGACCGCTCGGCATACTGACACGACAGCACGAAGAGCTCCCGGCTCTCGTGCCAGTCCGCGCGCACGACCCTGGCTGGCAGCGTCCTGCCGGAACGGGTGGTCAACTCGAGCGTCTCTTCCGGCTTGGGAATCGATGCCACCTGGATCATCTTCCGGAAGCGTACGTTGGCGTGATCGATGGGGTAGCCGTTCTCATCGAGGGCGCGGACCTTCATGTTCGGCACCCGCAAACTGACTTCAACGTCCCTGGCCATAGTGAAGCGGTCTCGATCTCTCTCGTTCTTGTTGATTCAGCGCAGCCCGGCGGTGCGACCCTTGATAGTACTCGCGAGCGCCCGCAGGCGAACCGCGTCCCGTGCCGCTGCCGAGGCGGCGGCGCCCTCGAGCTCGGTGGCCATGGCGTCGAGCTGGTCCAGAACGGCCGCGGCGCCATTGTCGCGCCCCGAGCGAAGCCGGTCAACCCGCTCGAGCGCGGCGGTGAGGGCGCCGGCCTTCTCCGGCTGGATCCCCTTGCTGCGCGTCAGCTGGTCGACATACGCGAGCGCCACCACGGACGTCGCCGGCCAGGTGACTCGCGGCTGCTGCTGGGCGTTGAACTCGCTCGCCCGGACGAGCAGCGCGGCGTCAATCTCGTGCTGCGACAGATGCTCGCTCGGCGTCAGCCTGAAGACGTCGACGCCGCGCGCCATCTCCGTTCCGTAGATGTAGCCGTTGTACCAGTAGGTCGACCAATATCCGGCCGTGATGAGGTTCTTCGCGTCGAGCGGTCCGCGGTCGAAGAATGCGATCTCGAAGGGCCTGGCCGAGTCGGTGAAATCGAACACCGAGACGCCGCCCTGGTACCATGCCTGAACCATGATGTCGCGCCCGGGGACGGGAATCAGCGAGCCGTTGTGCGCGACGCAATTCTCCTGTTCGGTCTGCGGCGCCGGCAGCTTGTAGTAGCCCCCGAATCTCATCTTGCGATCGACGATGTCGAAGACGGCGTCCGCGCCCCAGTTCGGGAGATCCGTCGCGCGGCAGCGCGGGCGCGTGCCGCCGCCCCACTCGTCGGTGAAGAGCACCTTCGAACCGTCGTTGTTGAAGGTCGCCGAGTGCCAGTACGCGAAGTTCTTGTCCATCACCTGATCGAGGCGCACGGGCTTCACCGGATCCGAGATGTCCAGGAGGATGCCGTTCCCCGAGCATGCGCCGGCGGCCAGCCCCACGTCGGGGAAGACCGTGATGTCGTGGCACTGATTGGTCTCCGACGTTTTCTGTGTGCCGGGTCCGTGGGTCCCGCCCGGCCAGAGCCCGGAGAGCGCGCCGCTCGCCGGGTCGGCAAAGATCCGTGGCCGGCCGACGATCCGCGCCTTCTCCGGAGCCGCGAGCGGGATCTGGATGACGTCGATGCTGAAGAGGGCCGTGTTCGGATCTTCCTTGGGATCGAGCCCCGAGCAGCCGCGCAGCTCCTCGGCGGACCGGACCGTGCCCGTGCCCGATCCGTAGACGTACACGTTCGCCTTGTCGTTGGGACTCGTCACCAGCGTATGCGTGTGCGATCCGCGGCAGGTCTGCACGGCGGCCACCTGCTTCGGCTTCTTCACGTCGGTGATGTCGAAGACCCGGACGCCACGGAACCGCGCGGCGCTGACCGCCGGCTCGACGCCCCCGGTTCCGCAGTCGATCCGCCCACGCGTCTGCTCCACGGACATGACGAGCAGGTTGCCGTGCACCGACACATCGCCCTGGCCGCCGGGACATACGATCGAGGCGAGAAGCTTCGGCTTCTTCGGGTTGGCAAGATCGTAGACGTTGAAGCCGTTGAAATTGCCGACGAAGAGATGTTGACCGCTGAACGCGAGGTCCGAGTTGGCGAAGTTCAGGCCGGCCCCGCGCTGCGGGGCCGGGGGCGCCGCCGGCTGACTTGCAGCGGGCTTCGCGGCCTCAGTCGGGCTTCGCGGGCTGTCGTCGGGCTTTTCCTCGGTCTCGGGCTCGGTGAACTCGCCGCCCGGCATTTTGGGATCGAAGAAGCCTGGAGGCTTGGGCAGGGCGGAAACCAGCTCCATGTTGCGGGCGGCTTGCCCCGCGTCGCGAAGGCCGGGCTTGAGACCGACGCGGGGGTCGGTCGAGCTCGACGCCGCGGCTGCGGGCGCCGGCCGCTCCTGCGCGCCCGGCCCAACGCCGACGGCGAGCAACACTCCGACCACACACACGAACCGGGCGGCAACGGACTTCATCTCTCGAGCTCCTTCGACGTCAGTGACATTCCCAGCATTCCACGCATCCGGTCGATCTCCATGCGCTGATCGGCATCGACGTCGGACGCAAACGCGTAAATCTCGGATTCCTGTCCCGCGCCGGCAGTCGAGTACAGCGCCTTCACCATCGTCAGCGCGCCTTCGTGGTGCTTGATCATCAGCTCGAGGAAGAGCCGATCGAAAGCTTCACCTGTTGCGTCGGCCAGACGGCCCATTTCCTCGACAGTGAGCATTCCGGGCATGAGCGGCGCGCCAGGCGCGTGGTGCGCGTGCGGCCCAGGGACCGGTTGGCCACGGGCTTCCAGCCACCGCTGCATCATCTGAATCTCGTCGGCTTGCGACACCTCGATGCGCTTTGCGAGCAGCCGCATCTCCTCCCGGCGGCTTCGGTCTGTCAGCAGGGCGGTCATCTCGAGCGCCTGCGCGTGGTGGCCGATCATACCCTGCATGAACCGCACATCTGCGGCCGTGAACTGGACCCGCGAGAGATCCGTGGCCTTCTCAGCTGAAATCACACGGGTCGCCTGGCCCGGGGCACCCGGCTGGACGATCTGGGGACTGCCATCAACCTGAGCCGTGCGGCACGCGGCGCCGGCTGCGGCCAGCAGGAGGGTCAGGAGGGTGAGTGTCTGGCGATTTACCAATGTCGTCGGGGTTCTGTCCTTCAAGGATACATCTACGGGGAGCTGCGCGGCGTTCGGTCAGCATTATCAGGCCTGGGGCCGGTCACCGCGCGAATTCGCCTGCGCTCGAGCCGCAGTCCCTTCCACGGTTTTCACATTCCACCAGTAGCTGCGATGTCAGGAGGTTCGAATGACCCGCATATGGCTGATGTGGGCGGCGGCCGGCATCCTTACGGCGTCTTCCGGCTGGGCTGACGACGGAAGGCGGCCACGCGTGGAAGTCGGGGGGACACTTTCCGCCCTCCTTCCCCTCCCCCTCGAGGACTCGGTCGGTGTTCTCGCCGGCGGCGGCCCTCGCGTCACCGTCAACGTGACGCGGCGGCTCGCGGTCGAGCTGCGTGCGGAAACGTTCGGGCCGATTGAGGACGCCGGTACCTTCGGCCTCTACCTGACGCAGGTCAGGATTCCCATCAGGCAATCGCCGAGCGGCGCGCAACCCCTGGTATTGACGGTAGGCGCCGCTGGCGCCGCATCGTACCAACACTTTCCCGAATCCCGCCGCACGCGTGTCGATGGCTCGACGATCGTTCAGCCGGAGTTCCGTCGCTTCATCGTGACCAGCCCCAACACCTTCACCGCCGGCGTATCAGGAGACAGGGTTCTCAGCCGACATGTTTCCGGGACCTGGGGTGTGCAAGGGTTGATCGGCTCGATTGGAGCCGCTGTGGTGGCGTCTGCCGGCGTGTCGTTCGGCCTGGGGAGCTATCGATGACGACCACCCTGCGTCATCTCATCGCCATCGCCCTGCTGACGACGGGCTGCGACGGCGCGACTCGACCTTCGGCCATCGTCATTCCCGGCCCGACCGTGCCGAACCCGGTGCCGAGCGCGGCTCCATTCGTATGGGAGACGCGCGACGAGCTGGCGATCTGGGTCGAGAATCCCGTTGCGCGTGGATCGCTCGCGATCGAAGGAAGCGGCGCGGAGGCGTTCGTCAGAATCGACCAGCCAGAGCGCGAATGGGTATTGCGGGGACCTGATCTCGTGCCGTCAGCCACGGGCGTCCGCACGCTTCTCCTTCGCTATCGCTGGCGGCCGGATGCCAGCCTGTCGCCGGCGGCGGCTCTCAACATTCGCGTTGGAGCGCACTTTCAGACGACGGCCCCACTTCAGCCGTTCTACTACGGACAGGCCTCGGCGGGCGCCGATATCCAGCCCGCGACCGAGTGGACCGAGATCACGTTCGCTCCCGGTCAGTACACTCCGCCGATCGACGTCGGCTACTGCTACGTGAACAGCACCGGTGCCAACCGCGGGGTACTGGAGATCGACCGCATCGAGCTCGTGCGGTGAGTCGTGAATGAGTAGAAGCCATCTCACAAATGCGACGCCGGCCACGGCACTCATCACGAAGGGCACGAAGACCGCGATGATCGCGAAGAAGAACCAGCAGGTTGCTTCGCGATCTTCGCAACTTCGCGATCTTCGTGACGCCGCCGTGGCAGCGAACACACTGGTAGTAAGCAGGGGAAGGGCGATCTGTCGCGAAGAAATGGCGCGGCGCGCTCAATCGCGCGCCGCGCCTGAATCCGTCTAGTTGAAGTTGTAACGGAAACTCAACATCAACGTGTAGACGTCGGTCGCAAAGGTCGTCGTCTGGAGCGACGTCGTCGGCAACGCGCCATTGACGACGGCCATCCGGTAGGTCGCTCTGCCCTGAAGGTCGGCCCCGCCGTTGGTCAGGATCTGATTCTGAATGAGGCGCTGTGAGACGCCCCAGTTGTCATTCAGCATGTTGCCGAAGTTCGTGATGTCGAGGCGAATCTGCCCCGAGTGGCGATGGCCGCCAAGGCTGCGGAATATATCCTGACTCACGCTGAGGTCCATGCGCTTCAGCATCGGCAGGAACACGGCGCCCCGCTCGGCGTATCGCCACGGTGCTTGCTCAGGTACTTGTCCTGGGCGATGTACGCATCCCACGCCGCCGCCTGTTCAGCCGCCGTGAAGGTCCGGCCGCTCGACGTGAACTGCGCGAAGTTCATCTCCGACTGGTCGCGGTGAATGTAGATCAAGTCGTTGCCGGACGCCGTATCGCCGTTCATGTCGCCCGAGAAGATGTAGCTGGCATTGCTGATCGTGCGCGCTTCCCAGAACGCCGATACCGTCGTGCCGCCAAAGCCGAAGTACTGCTTCGTGTACGACGCCGCGACGAAGAAGCGGTGGCCGGGCGAATTGCTCGAGAAGGCGAGGCCGGGGTTGTTGGGATCTCCGCTCATCGCATTGCCGGTGAACGATCCGGACGCAATCGAACCAGGGTCGATGGTGTTCCTGGATTCGCCGTAGCTGTAGGCGGCCTTGATGACCACGCCCTGATTGAGGGACTTGAGCACGCTGGCGGCAAGGTTCCATGAACGGCCGTCATTCTGATTCTTCAGCACGATCGCGTTGGTGATCTGGTTTCCCACGCCGTTGTTGAGTCGTGTGACGCAGGGCCCCGCCGTGGGCGTCGTGCAGGACGTTCCCACCCAGCGGGGCCGATTGTCGACTCCGACGAAGGCGGACTGCGCGTCCGGCAGGTTGGCGTTGATGTAGTAGACGCCGTTGACGTCCCGGTTGTAGATGAACTCGCCCGTGCCGATCATCCCCCACGGCAGCTTGTGGTCGACGCCGATGTTGGTGCGCCAAGTCTGCGGGAACTTGAAGTCCGGATCGGTGACGGCCAGGTCCACGCTCGCCGCCGGCGCGCCGGTCACCGTGGCCGGCTTGTAGAAGTCGGGATTGGGATTGAACGGACGCGTCGTGACGTTCTCGTCCTGGATGAAGCCGGTCAGCACACCGGTGTTGCCGATCTGATTCGAGATCCAGACGTAGGCTGGCTTTCCGGTGAAGACGCCGGTACCGCCGCGCACCTGCGTGCGCTGATCGCTTGTCACGTCCCAGTTGAAACCAAGCCGGGGGGACCAGAGCGGCTTCGGATCAGGGAGCTTGCCGCTCTGGTACTGCACCGCCGCGCCGGTTTCGTCCCTGAACGTCAGCGCGTCGACGTTCGCGTTGGGATAGCCCGGTATCGCCGAAGAACGGAACGTCGATTCGCAGGCCGGCCGTCACGGTGACGTTCGACTTCGGCCGCCACACGTCCTGCGCGTAGCCGCCGGCATACCAGACCTGCAGCGGCTGAATCGGCTTTTCCTGCCCGGGAATGTTGCTGTAGCGGACCTGGAACCGGCGGAGCGTGACGGGCGACGTCGTCCGCGTCGGGTTCGCCAGGTACCCGGCCATATCCGCGTTGAAGTCGGCGAGCGAGCTGTAGACGTAGGCGCTCTGTTTGCCGGGGAAGAAGACGTTCTCGGAGTTGTACTTTTCGAGGCTCGCTCCGAACGTCAGCGAGTGGCGGTTGCTGTACTTCGTGAAGCTGTCCTGCAGCTGAAAGGTGTTGTAGCGCAACTCGTTGTTCGGCGTGAAGGGCTCGCTGCCGATCGAGGTGTAGCCGTCGCCCGCGCCATCGAGAATGTCGATGAACGGGAAGAGCGTGTCGATCTCGCCGCGGCTCTCGTCGTTGTTCGTGTAGCCGACGTGAGGCTGTTCGACATGCTGGTGCCGATTGTCGAGTTCCATTCGCCGATGCCGGAGCGATAGTTCTCGAGAATCGTATAGTTCGACTTCTGGAAGCCGAGGAATGTCGTGTTCGTACCGGAGCTGCGGCCGAAGCCGAGCGATGCCGACGTAGAGAGCAGCACGTCGGTGCTCGAATCCAGCGGCTATAGCGGAAGCTGACCTTGTTGCTGTTGTTCAGGTTGTAGTCGGCCTTGACCAGAAACGGTTTCGCGGGCGTCAGCTTGTCGATGTTCTCGTACGGGCCCGTGTCGTAGGCGAAGCTCCCGGACATCAGGGCGCTGATCGCGTTCAAGTCGGACGCGAGCACGCGCGTGACGCTGCCCGCGGCGGTCTCGGTTCCGGTGTTCGCTCGGAACGTCGAGAGCGGGCGCGTGTCCTCCTGCTTCTCGTAACTGCCGAACGCGAACAGCTTGTTCTTGACGATGGGACCGCCGGCCCAACCGCCCGTAGTGTTCGTGTTGAAGATGCCCGGGTTGAAGGCGAGGCCCTTGGCCTCGGTGCCGACGAACGACTCGTCCCGGAACCGGTGATAGATGGACGCGGTCAGCCTGTTGGTGCCGCTGCGCGTCACGGTGTTGACGCCCGCGCCGACGAAGTTGCCCTGCCGCACGTCGAAGGGCGCGACGCTCACCTGGACTTGTTCGATGGCTTCGAGCGAAATCGGGGCGACGCCCGTCCTGTCACCCGGCTGGCCGCCGAGGCCGAACGAGTTGTTGAAGTAGGAGCCGTCCACCGTGATGTTGTTCATCCGGTTGTCCTGGCCGGCAAACGTGCCCGAGCCGCCGTACTGCGGGCGTCAGCCGGGTGATGTCGTTGATGCGTCCGGACACGGTTGGAAGCATCGCCAGCTCGTCTCGTGTGACGGAGGTCGCGGCGCCGGTGCGGGTCGAACTGAAGACGGGGCTCGTCTCGCCGATGACCGTCACCGTCTCGGCGACGTTAGCGAGCGTCAGCGTGAACGTCACGTCCTGCGCCACGCCGAGCGTGAGCGAGAGGTTGTTCTGCGCCTCCGCCCGGAATCCTGAGAGGGCCGCCGTAATCGTGTAGGGTCCGCCGATGCGCATCCCCTGAATGGAGAAGCGTCCTTCCGCATCGCTGACGGCTTCGTACGTGCTCCCCGAAGGCTGGTGGACCGCAGTCACGGTGGCACCCGGAATGACCGCGCCCTGCGCATCCTTGACGATGCCGGTGACGGCGCTGGTGGTTACGCCCTGCGCATTGGCGCCGGCGGGGCACAGCAGAAGGGAAAGGGTGACGAGGGCAAGTAACACAGAAATCGTACGCCTCATTGCTTCTCCAATACTTTCGGTTCCAAGATTCCGTCAGGGGTGAAACGAAGGGACGAGCGCGGTTCTTCGTAAAATACAGTGACGCATACGCCAATGCAAGTCATCAACGATGCCTCACACACCGTTGTGCAACATATGTGTTTCAGCGCCGTAAAATGGGGACAATTCTGTTCGACGACGTGGTGTTTGTAAGCAGGCGCGCCGCCTCCTGTGCATCCACGGCGAAGCGCGGCTCGTTCTGCAGCCGCGCGTAGCCGGTCGTCAGGAGCGGGAGCGCTTCGGCCTCGCGACCCAGCCGCGCGAGGCACACCCCGAGCCGCACCTGCGCTTCGGCCGTGCGTGGGTCGCGATCGCCGAGCCTGGCAGTACGTGTTTTCATCACCCGACGAATGATCGGCTCCGCCGCGCGCGGATCTCCGCGCTCGATCAAGTGGCGTCCGAATCCAAGCAGCACCGGCTCGAGAGACAGATGCTCGGGCGAGAGGACCCGTTCGAGCTGAGACACCGCCGCCTTGAACAGCTCTTCGGCGTCGGCGTCGCCCCTGGCACTCAGAACGCCGGCGAGACCACCACGCACCGTGCCGATGCGCCAGTGGTCGGCGCCGTAGACGCGCTGGAACATCGCGAGCGACTCTCTGAAGAGGCGTTCGGCTTCCTCGTTCCGGCCTTGTAGGGCGAGCAGCGTCGCGAGGTTGTTCATGACCTGAGCGATGTACGGATGCTCCTCTCCGATACAGGCGTCGATCGAGACTCGAGCGCGGATCGATACAGCCGCTCGGCCTCGTGGTACTGTCCGCGATCGCGAACGACGAACGCGAGGTTGTTGGTGACCGTCGCCGTGTTCGGGTGGACTTCGCCCAGCCGCCGCAGATCGAAATCGAGCACCTGTCGATAGAGCCGCTCCGCTTCCGGCAGCTCCCATTTCTCGTAGAGCAGGATGGCCAGGTTGTTCATCGCGGTGGCGGTCTCGAGATGGTCGGGACCGAGCACCTTCAGCCGCATGTCGAGCGGCGCGGCGCGCGATGGGGATGGCCGAATCGATCTGACCCCGGGCACGAAGAATCGATTGGAGGCCCTCGAGGTCGCTGGCGATCTCGGCGTGGTCGGCGCCGAAGGCTCGCCTCATGCAGGGCGAGCGCTTCGCGCTGGAGCTTTTCCGCCTCGTCGTGCTTTCCCCGGCTCGCGAGCACCAGACGCGAGGTCACGCAAGGTCTTACCCACCTCGACATGGTCCGGCGTGCGCGAGCTGCGCCGCATCAGCGAGCACGTCCCGATGCAGCCGCTCGGCCTCCTCCGGGCGGCCCTTGACCTGCCAGAACCGGGCGAGTTCCGCCATCGACTCGGCGACCGCCTCGCATGTTCCGTCCCGGGATCGCCATGCGCTGCGCCATCGCGCGCTCGAGCAGCGGCTGCGCGCGATCGTAGACGCCGAGCTCGCGGTAGATGCGGCCGAGCAGCAGCATCATGTCGGCCTGCACTTCGGGCTGATCCGCGAGGTCGGTCTCGATGCGGCTGGCGCCGCGATTGAGGAGGTCGAGCGCGGTGACGTCTGCCGCATTGGCGCGCGCCGGGTCTGCGACTTCGAAGAGGCTCGCGAGGAAGCGGCTGACTTCGCGCGCTTTCGACGCTTCGAGCGACGCGACCCGCGCCTGCCAGGCCGTACCGATCAGCCCGGCGACGAGCGAGAGCAGCACGAGCGCCGTCGCCGTCACGCCGATGGCGTGACGCCGCACGAACTTGCTCGTGCGGTACCCGACGGAATCGCGCCGCGCGGCAATCGGCAGACCGCTTTGATACCTGCCGGACGTCGTCGACAAAGGCCCCTGCCGACGCATACCGGCGCGCCGGCTCCTTCTGGAGCGCCTGCATGACGATCGTGTCGAGATCGCCGCCTCAACTCGCGTCGCAGACGACGGAGCGTCGGTTCCGCGCGCCCTGGCAATCGTCTCCGGCGAGATATCGCCATCCGCGCCAGGCTTGCTGCGTCCAACGATCGACGAGGGACGAGCGACGTCACGTTCGGTGACCGCGCGTTCGACCTCCGCGGCCGTCAGGCGCGACAACTGGTGCGGTCCGCGCCCCGTCAAGAGCTCATACGCGAGCGCTCCCAACGCGTACACGTCGGTCGCCGTCGTCACGGCCTCGCCGCGAACCTGTTCCGGCGCGGCGTACTCTGGCGTCATCGGTCCGCTGCCGAGACGGGTGAGCGTCGGGTCGGTGCCTTCCCGGTCTTCCTGCGCCTGCTCGTGGAGGACCTTGGCGATGCCGAAGTCGAGCAGCTTGACCTGTCCGTCGGGCGTCACCATGCGTGTTCGAGGGCTTCAGGTCGCGATGGACGACGAGATTCTGGTGCGCGTACTGAACGGCGTCGCACACGGCGGTGAACAGGACGAGCCGGTGCCGGACGTCGAGCGCCTGTCGATCGCAGTACAGTCGTGATGGGCTCGCCCGCGACGTACTCCATGGCGAAGTACGGTCGCCCGTCGGCGGTAACGCCGCCGTCGAGCAGACGCGCGATGTTCGGATGCTGAAGACGCGCGAGAATCTGGCGCTCGCGGAGAAAGCGCCCGAAGAATCTCTCCGCCGTACGGGCCGCGGCGGACGAGCTTGAGCGCGACCTGCTGTTCGAACTGGCCGTCGGCGCGATCCGCGAGGAACACACGGCCCATGCCACCGTGGCCAATCTCCCGTATCAACTTGTACGGCCCGATGCGATCGCCGGGCTTGCTCCTGCTCGTCGGCCGGACGTCCGGGGAGGCCGACGTGACCAGCCCCGCGGCGTACTCCATCGCGGGAGTCTCGAGGAACTGCGCCGCGTCGGTAGTCGGCGGCGACCAGGGCCTCCAGCCGCGCGCGGAGGATCGCGTCGCCGGCGCACGCGCGATCGAGCGCCGCGGCGCGCGCCGCCGGCTCGAGGTCCAGCACCTCGTCGAGGATCGCCTCGATTCGGGACCATTCCTCCGGGGTGAATCGGTGGGCATGACGGTTCTCAGCCGGGATCTTGAATCGCCTGAAACAGAAACGCTCGCGCCTTCCGCCACTCGCGCTTGATCTGGTGCGGCTGGGCCCCGAGCGCGTCGGCGGTTTCCTCGACCGAGAGCCCCGCGAAGAACCGCAGCTCGACGATGCGCGCGAGCCGCTCGCTGAAGGATTCGAGACGGGTCAGGGCGGCGTCGAGCGCGACCAGCTCGCTCGCGCGCTCCTCGTCGGCCACGTCGATGCCGTCGAGGGAGATCTTGTGGACACCGCCACCGCGCTTTTTCCGCGTGGCCCAGCGCGCGTGGTCGATGATGATCTGCCGCATCGCTTTCGCCGCGACGGCGAAGAAGTGACCGCGGTCTGTCCAGTTGGCTCGGGCGCTGTCGACCAGTTTGAGGTATGCCTCGTGAACCAGCACCGTGGTATCGATCGTCTGACCCGGCCTGGCGCGGGCGAGCTGACGCCGGGCGGCGGTGTGCAACTCCGCGTAGACGAGGCTGAACACGAGGTCGATCGCGTTGCGGTCTCCTTCGCGAACCGACGCGAGGAGACGCGTTATCTGGCCGTCGGCGTCGCCTTGTTGATCGGAACCGCTCATTAGGCAGCTTCAGCCGTAGTCGAGGACTACGGAATTATAGCTGCCGGGCGCGCCCTATCGGCGGGAGAGTTCAGTCGCCATCGCGCGAGAGGGTGCGAGCGCTCGTTCGCCCGCTCCAATTGCCTCTCGTAGAGCCGAATCCACATGGCGGCCGCTTCCCGGAGGGCGTAATTCTCGTCGACCAGCCGCGCATTCTCTTCGGCCAGGCGGCGGTTGTCCTCGAGAGCTTCGCGGCACTGGCGCTCTCTGTCAGTGATGCCAAGACCCATATGCTGCTCGATATGTGAGTCGGTTCGAAGGTCGGCTGGCGCTTGCGACGGGGGCATCATGGTCGGGACCTCGCTTCACCTTGCTATAACGACAACCGAGCAGGAATAGGGACACGGGCGCCGATTTCAATATTGGTAGGCCCGACGACCGTTTCCGGCCACACGCGCGGAAACCGCGCACCCCGCCACAACGCAGCCGGTCACCGCAGAATCGCGTTTTTGAACGGGATTCTCGCGAAAACCGCAACCGCGGCGGGTGAGAGCCGGGGCACCTCCCTTGCCTATACGGAGCCGGATTCGCCCGTCCGAGCACTTCACGTAGCATCCAACTCATCCGCTAACTCGGCAAAACTGCGGCGACTCGGGCTGACGTCAGACTCTTTCAGCATTCACCATGACCACTGGTCGGCCCACGCGACTACGGTTCGGCCTACGAGCGGCGGCGGTGCTCTGTGTCATCCCTTTCCTGGCCGAAGGCGCCGGCGCACGCGAGGGCGCAAAGCAACCCTCGGTTCATGCGGTCGAGATCTGGCGGCAGCCGCAGGGACTCCCGCAAAACAGCGTTCTCGCCTTCTTCAGACCCGCGATTCGTATCTCTGGATCGGCACAAAGGGCGGCCTGTCGCGCTTCGACGGCGTGCGATTCACGACATTCGACGACGGCAACAAGCAGCAGCTGAAGGAAAACGAGATCTGGGCGCTCGCCGAAGGCAGCGATGCCAGCCTGTGGATCGGCACGTACGGCGGCGGGCTGAGTCGATTGAAGGACGGCAAGTTCACGATCTACACCACCGCTGACGGGCTCATCAGCGACGTCGTGGCACGGTTGTGCGCGGACAACGACGGCGGAGTCTGGATTGGGACCGACGGCGGCCTGAGCTACTTCAAGGGCGGTCGCTTCACGAATTACACCGTGGCGAACGGTCTCGCGCACAACGCCATTCGACAGCTGTACCGCGATCCGTCCGGCACGGTGTGGATCGGGACCAACCGCGGCGGGCTCAATCGCGTCACCGACGGACGCCTCGTCACGCCGAGACGATCGAAGGCGAGGCGCCGCGCACGGAGATTGCCGCGCTCTATCGCGACCGGGACGACACGTTGTGGATCGGGTCGCTCGACGGCCTGTTCCGCGTGAAAGGCGGCAAGTCGACGCGCTACACCACGGCCGACGGTCTGTCTTCAAACGCAGTTCGATCCATCACGCAGGACCCGGATGGCGTCATGTGGATCGGGATGACGAACGGACTCGTCAAGTATGCGCACGGCGTGTTCACGGCGTATAGGTTCGAGGCGCTCGGGCCGGCGCCGGAGCTCCTGACGTTCCTGAAGGATCGCGAAGGGAGCGTCTGGGTCGGATCGCGGAGGCTCGGGCTGGCGCGCCTGCGCGCTAGCCATTTCAGCAGCTATTCGACGCAGAACGGGCTGCCGGACGAGTACGTCGCGTCGGTGTTCCAGCACTCGTCCGGAACCATGTGGGTGGGCACCAGGAAGGGACTGGCGGTATTCCGGGATGGGCACTTCCAGCCGTTCATCGAGAGGAGCGGGCTGCCCGCCACGGTTGTGTCTTCAATCGCCGAGGATCGCGAAGGGCATCTCTGGGTCGGCACCGATCGGGGTCTGTTCCGGTCGACGCGCCCGCCGTCATGCGCCGCGCCCACATGCGACGTGCAGTTCACGCAGCTGAAGTCCGACGAGATCCTCGACAGGTACATCAGGGTGGTCTTCGCAGATCGTGCGGGCACGATCTGGGTCGGGCACAGATCACGACGGGCTGATCGCCTACGAGAACACCGTTTCGTGAAGTTCACGACCGGCAACGGCTTGTCGAGCAACGCCGTCAGAGCAATCCAGGAAGATCGGGACGGCGCGCTCTGGATCGGAACGCGCGGCGGAGGACTGGACCGTCTCGAGGACGGACGATTCACAGCATACACGACGAAGGACGGCCTGCCGAACAATAGCGTCCAGGCGCTGTTCATGGACAGCGAGGATGTGCTGTGGATTGGTACCCGCCAGGGCCTGAGCCGCTTGAAGAATGGCAAGTTCACGACCTACACGGTGACCGACGGGCTCTTTTCCAGCTTCGTGCACAGCATCGTCGAAGACGACGACCGGAATCTGTGGATGACCTGCAGCAGGGGCGTGTTCCGTGTCAAGAAGCAGGAATTGACGGACTTCGCCGGCGGGAAGGATCAGCAGGGTCGAGTCCTTTCCCTACGGTCGTCCAGGACGGATTGCGAGCACGGTCGGCGGCGTGGGCCATCATCCGGGCGCATACAAAGCGGCCGACGGATCCATCTGGTTCGCCATGACGGGCGGCCTGAGCGTCGTCGACCCGCGGAAGCTCTCGCGCAATTTGCTGCCGCCGCCGGTGCACATCGAAGACGTCTCCATCGATCGAGCGGATCTTCGGGCCGCATGCAGGTGGCCGAGGCCGCGCCTGGCAGAGGCGACCTGGCGTTGCGCTACACGGCCCTGAGCTTCGTCGCGCCCGAGGCCGTGCGCTTCAAGTACAAGCTCGATCGGGTACGATCGTGATTGGGTCGACGCGGGCAACCGGCGGGCGGCGTACTACAACAACATCTCGCCCGGCCGGTACACCTTCCGCGTCAAGGCCGCCAACAACGAAGGCGTCTGGAACGAGGTCGGCGATACCTACACGATCCATCTGACGCCGCACTTCTACCAGACGATGGTGGTTCTATGCGGTGTGTTTCTGCTGCGCCGCGGGCGTGCTTGCCGGCGGCCATCGGATGCGCATCCGCCAGGTGCAGGCCCGCGAGCAACAGCTCGAGCTGGTCGTGGACCAGCGCACGCGCGAGCTGGAAGGCCAGCGGACGTTTCTACGGAAGGTCATCGATCTCAACCCCGGTTTCATTTTCGCCAAGGAGCGGTCCGGCCGCTTCACGCTCGCCAATCGGTCGCTGGCGGCCGCGTACGGCACGACGGTAGACGACCTGCTCGGGCGCACCGACGGCGAGGTGCACGCCGACCAAGCAGAGGTCGAGAGGTTCCGCGCCGACGACAACGCCGTGCTCGACTCGGGGACCGAAAAGTTCATTCCGGAAGAGCCGTTCACCGACTGGAAGGGCGATCTGCGCTGGCTTCAGGTGACGAAGATCCCGCTCGTCGCCGCCGATGGCTCCGTGAACCAGATCCTGGGCCTGGCCACCGACATCACGCTGCAGAAGCAGGCGGCGATCGAGATGCAGAAAGCCAAGGAGGCGGCCGAAGCGGCCACGGAAGCGAAGAGCGCGTTCCTGGCGAACATGAGCCACGAGATTCGTACGCCGATGAACGGCGTGCTCGGGATGACCGAGCTTCTCCTCGGCACCGAGCTGCAGCCTACCCAGCGCGAGTATCTCGAAATGGTGAAGAGCTCGGCCGACGGCCTGCTCACGGTGATCAACGACGTTCTCGATTTCTCCAAGATCGAGGCCGGCCAGATGGTGTTCGAGCAGCGGCCCTTCGGGCTCCGCCACATGATCGGCACGACCGTCGGCACGCTCATGCTTCGTGCCAGGCAAGGAGGATTGGCGCTTCGGAGCGACGTCGCGCCAGACGTGCCCGACGACCTCGTCGCCGATCGGCACCGCCTCGGCCAGGTCCTGCTGAATCTGCTCGGCAACGCGATCAAGTTCACCCACAAGGGATCCGTGACGCTGCGCGTGTCGCTTGCCGAGGCGCTGGCGCCCGGCGCGCGGGAGGCGGTGCTACACCTCGAGGTCGAGGACACCGGAATCGGGATTCCAGTGGCGAAGCAGGCGCACATCTTCGAGGCCTTCAAGCAGGCGGACGGTTCGACGACGCGCGAGTATGGCGGAACGGGACTGGGATTGAGCATTTCGACGAGGCTCGTCGAAGGGATGGGAGGCCGGATCTGGCTCGAGAGCGAGGAGGGCCGCGGCTCGACCTTTCACGCGGCCATTCGCGTCGGACTCGGCGTCCAGACGACGAACCGCAGCGTGCCCGTCGCGCCGGCGCCGGCGCCGCCGTCGCGCTCGCTTCGGATCCTTCTGGCGGAGGACAACGTCGTCAATCGGCACGTCGCCACCGCCATCCTCAGGCGCGACGGCCATGTCCTGACTCACGTCGAGAACGGCCAGGCCGCCGTGGACGCCGCCGCGATGACGACGTTCGACGCGATCCTGATGGACGTGGAGATGCCAATCATGGGCGGCATCGACGCAACGGTCGCGATTCGAGCGCACGAGCACGTGGCCGGCGGCCACGTGCCCATCATCGCGATGACCGCGCACGCGATGGCGGGGGACGAGGATCGGTTCCTGGCGGCGGGCATGGACGGATACGTCTCGAAGCCCGTCTCTCTCGACACGATCCGCCGTGCCCTCGTTGAGGCGACGGTCGGTGTCATGGGGTAGACGCGTCTGACGTAGCCTCGATCTCGTAGTGGGCTACCGGAGTGTCGTTCGACCCCTACATCCGTTCCTCGAGCTGACGAAGGCACTCGGACAGGTCCGCCCGGTAACGTCGAAACATCTGCTCGACGTATCCGCGTCCGCTTCGGTAGGACCACGCCACCGCCAGGGCAGAGAGGACCAAGGCTCCCGCGAACAGCAGTCCCATTCCATTTCGCCACCAGACCAACCCGAGGAGGATGACTGCCGACGCGACGAACAGCGCCACGTAGACGGCGACATAGGCGCGGCCCGCCGCATCCACCTTCGATACCGAGATCGGTCAGCGTCTCGCGGAGGGTGCGATCGAGCGGCGCATCCTCGACGCGGCGCCCGGCCCACCACAGCGTAGCCATGACCCCGCCAATCATGAGCACGACGGTACCGGCTGCCAGCAGCCGGTTGAGCGTGAGTCCTCCGACAAGGCCCGCCAGGGAGACCGCCATTATCGGCACGTAGTAGCCTGCTTCGCGGCGCAAACGGCGTCTCAGCTCCCGGCGAACGTCAGTCGTCCGGTTCGTGAGCATCTGCATCACT
Source organism: uncultured Acidobacteriota bacterium (assembly GCA_963771395.1). Taxonomy (GTDB): domain Bacteria; phylum Acidobacteriota; class Vicinamibacteria; order Vicinamibacterales; family 2-12-FULL-66-21; genus DATBJJ01. The sequence goes on from CAVYTY010000012.1 coordinate 79,131, forward strand.
GTCCCCTCCTCCAGCCGAGGCGGCAGGGTGTCGGCCTCCTCGCGCCAGCAGCTCTTGATCGACTCGAGGTTCATCGAACTACTTCCATGTTTCTGACGAGGTCCTGCAGTCTGGCTCTTGCCCTGCTCAGCCGCGCGCCGACATTGCTCTCCGACAGGCCGAGCACGTCGGCGATCTCCCTGTAACTGAGGTCGTCGAGGTGGCACATGACGAGCGCGCGATCGACGTCGCCGAGGCTTCGGATCGCTCGATAGAGCAACTCCGCCCTTGGGTCGCTGACGGCCGGGGCCGGCGGTGACGGGACATCGAAGGCGGCTTCGAGCGGAACCTGCACAGGTCGGCGAGCCCGCCGGCGCAACCCCGTGATCGCCGTATTGAGCGCCACCCTGTAGACCCACGTCAGCCCGACCGACTCGCGCCGGAATGAGGGGAACGCCCGCCACAATTGATAGACGATCTCCTGGACGAGATCCTCGCGTTCGGCAGTGCTCGACGTGTAGGTCCGGGAGACGCGCTGAACAGCACCGCGGTACTCGTTCAGCAGCGCCAGGAAGTCGCCGTCCAGACGGGGCTTGTCCAATCCTTCCTCTGCTCGCTCGGGCGCCGGCTACGTGGCACACCTCATTAGTCGCCCGCGCTGGTCAAACCTTACGAGCTGCCGAGGCAGCCGATCGAGAGCGTGCAAACCGGGACAGGTGGTCGCTGGTGAGGCCTAGCGGCTTGCAGCCGCCGGCGAAGCCGCCCCAATCACGCCGTTGTTCCTGGCGCGGTCGTCCGCCGGCCACGTTGACAGCAGCCGGAATGGCGGCCGCGAACAATAGCCAGGTTCATGTTCTACACCAATCCGCTGTTCGGCAGGAAATAGCCCGACTCGACGACAACGGGCGGTGCGAATACTCGAGATTCTCGCTGCACTCCAAGAGTTGTCCGCTGAACGTCCAGCGCCAACTCCTCGGCCCCGGCCGCCGTGTGCGACGGCCTGTGCAAACCCTTGATACGCGACGACCGTCCAATGCGAATCGACTCGGGAACGCTCTTACGACGCTGAGTAGCCCGACGCCTTCAAAGCGCGCCCGGCAGGAGCGGCCCCGATTCTCCTTCGCACGTCGGGGGCGTTCCCGCACGCCCGCTGGGTTCTTCGCACCGACAGGAGGCTCGAAACATGTTCCAGGACATCCGTTACGCGCTGCGCGGCTCACTCCGCCGCCCGGCATTCGCCATTCTCGTCGTGCTCACCCTGGGCGTCGGAATCGGCGCCAACAGCGCGATGTTCAGCATCGTCAACTCGGTGCTCCTCCAGCCGCTGCCCTACGAGCGGTCCGAGGAGCTCGTGTACCTGTACGGAGCGTTCCGCGGGGGCAACCAGGCGTCGATCTCGCCGCCGGACTTCGTCGACTACCGCGAGCGCCAGACCGTCTTTTCTTCGCTCGCTGCGCGCACGGCGTTTGGCAGCGCCGTGATCGGCGGAGGGGACAGGCCGGAGCGCGTGCCGGCGGCGATCGCCACCGCCAACTTCTTCTCGACCCTCGGCGTTCAGCCGATCCTGGGACGAGCGTTCCGATCCGACGAGGAGCAGGGCGCTCACGACGTCGTGATCATCTCTCACGGACTCTGGCAACAGCGCTTCGGGGAGACTCCGGACGTCCTCGGCACCAGCGTCTCCATCGACGGACGCCCGCACACCGTCGTCGGCGTCCTGCCGCCACTCCTCGACCGCATGATCAACGTGCAGGTGTGGCGGCCGGTCCCGTTCGGCACAGACGAGACGTCCGTCCGCCGCTTCCACTTCCTGCGCGGTCTCGGCCGCCTCGCGCCTGGCGTCACGGTTGCCCAGGCGCAGCGTGAGATGGACGGCATCGCGCGACAGCTCGAGCAGACATACCCGGAGAACGAAACGTGGAGACTCCGGCTGGTGCCGTACCGTCAGGTCGTCGTCGGTGACGTCGGCCGGACGCTCATCGTGCTTCTGGGCGCGGTTGGGCTCGTACTGCTCATCGCCTGCGGCAACGTCGCGAGCCTGCTGCTCGCGCGCGCGACGGCGCGCAGCGGCGAGATGGCGATCCGCACGGCACTCGGGGCGTCACGTCCACGACTCGTCAGGCAGCTGCTCACCGAGAGCCTGGTACTGGGACTGGCAGCCGCGACGGTCGGGCTCGGGCTCGCCTATTACCTCGTGCAGGGCGTACGCGCCGCCGGTGCGGGCATCGTGCCGCGGCTCGCCGAGCTCGCACTCGATCAGACCGCGTTGCTGTTCACGTTCGCATTGTCGCTCACCACCACCCTCGTGTTCGGGCTGGCGCCGGCGCTCCACGCGGCGAAGGGCGGCGTGGCGGCCGCGATGACGTCGTTCGGAAAGGGATCGGGCGGCCGAACCGGCGCACGCACACGCGACGTGCTCGTCGTCGCTCAAGTGGCGCTGTCGTTCGTGATGCTGATTGTCGCCGGCCTCCTGATCCGAAGCCTCTGGCAGCTGCAGCGCGTGGACCCGGGGTTCGATCCTCGGGGCGTGTTCACGGCCGAGATCGGGCTGCCGGCGACCAAGTACCCGGAGCGCGCGGATGCCGATCGATTCTGGTCCGCGCTCACCGGCCGCGTGCGGTCGATCCCCGGTGTCGAGACGGCCGCGGGCACGACGCTGCTCCCCCTCCGTGGCGGCGGCGACACCTACTTCTACGTCGATGGCCGTCCGCCGGCGACCGACGCCGACAAGTTGAACGCGACTGTCTCGGTCGTGACGGATGACTACTTCGAGGCGATGCGGATCCCCATGAGAAGCGGACGCGCGTTCACCGGGACCGATCGCGCCGACGGTCCAGGCGTGATGCTGATCAACGAGCGACTGGCGCGGCGGCTCTTCCCGGGCCAAAACGCCGTGGGTGAGCGACTGGTCGTGGACTTCGGCAAGCCGTTTCGCGGGGAGATCGTCGGCGTGGTGAGCGATGTACGCATCTACGGCCAGACAAACGAGGCGCCTGATCAGATGTACTTCTCAATCCGCCAGCCCGGAGCGGGGTTCGGCGCCACGCGGATGCGGCTCGTCGCCCGCGTGCAGGGAGACCCGACAGCCATCACGCCCCAGGTGCGCGCGGTCCTCCGCGAGCTCGATCCTGATGTGCCGCTGGCGTCGGTGGAGCCGATGGTGGACATCCTATCCGGCTCGATCCGCGACGTCCGGTTCCGCGCCGGGCTCCTGGCGGGATTCGCGGGAGCGGCCTTCCTTCTGGCTGTGATCGGTCTCTACGGCGTACTGGCGTACTCGGTCACGCGGCGGTCGCGAGAGCTCGGGATCCGGATGGCGCTCGGCGCGCGATCGGCCGAGGTGTTTCGGCTCGTAGTACGGGAGGGAATGCTGCTCGTGGCGCTGGGCGTGGCGCTAGGCCTCGCCGGCTCGATCGCCGCCACGCGCTTTGTTTCGGGTATGCTGTTCGGCGTCGCCAGCACCGACCCGAACGTGTTCGTCGCCGTGACGCTGGCCCTCCTGGGCTCCGGGCTCGCGGCCTGCGTGCTGCCCGCTCGGCGGGCGACGAGGGTGGACGCGATGGAGGCGCTGCGGAGCGAGTAGGACTGATGCTGGAATCTCGAGATACCGACGCTCGCGGAGAACCGCTCGAATTGCGCAACACAGCGAAACCAGATCAGACTACGCGAACCACCTGTCCCGGTTGGACGGCCTGATCGCGGTCAACGCTGCCCCGGTTTGTCTGACTCCAACGGACAGCGCTGAACATTGTCGCCCCTCAGGGCAGCGTTTGCCGCCAGCGAATCTGTCAGTCGGCGCAGAACGACGGAGTCAAGAGTGACTCGGAGCCGGTGCCGACGACCGCGGTGACTGGGAGCCCATCCGACGGAGCGCTCGCCTCGGCCCCGTCGCAGATCGCAACGAATCGCGCGAGCAGCCGATCGTCAAGAAACTTCAGGCGGCTAGTCGATCTTGAAGACCACTGCCTGCAGATGGTGGCGTCGAGCGTAGCCAGCCGTGAGATACCGCCTATAGCGATGGTCGCCTTGCAGGAATGTCTTCCAGAAGGCAACGGTATGCAGCTTGATCTGGGGAACCAGAATCTTCCTCCAGAAGCGCGCGATCTCCATTGCACGCGTTCTCCAGGAACGCGCGGCGCTCCTCAGGCGCACACTCCTGCGCTCGATCGTAGAGGTCCGAGATCCGGTCGGGGGCGGGCTCCATCGGCCTACCTCCTGGTCAGCACGGACCCGCCCATTTTACCCGCCATGACATGACAGTAGCCTCGATATGTCGCGTCGTAGCTTGGTGGTCGTTGCGCTCAGCCGAGCGTCATCAGATCGCTCGGCCGAACACGTCCGAGGGGACTTAGAATTACGATTCAAAGAATATCGCCGGTCCGGTTTGAATGAACGCATTGTGCATAGCTAGTTGGGGGAAATCGATATGTCCGAGCTCAAAACGACACTTGAAGCGGCGCTCGACAAGGCCATCGACAAGATTTGCCCGAACAAGTTTCACGATCTCACAGCAAATCACTGTGCCCATTTCGTCAGCCACATGACCGACCTCGACTTCTCGTTCAACTGTGTGGAATTCAAGGGCGGAACCAAGCAGCCGGCCAATGTGCGCGTGCATGAAATCTTCGAGAGATGTCCGAAGGTGGGCAAGTTTGACGACGCTGACAAGACAATGACACAGCTTGTTTTCGTCACCCGTAAAACCAATGTCAACCTTGCAAACAAAAAGATGGGGAATATTCCACAAAAGCACATCGGCGTCTTCTGCGACGGGATGATTTATCACTACTCGAACACGCCGGACAAGGTGGTCAAGTGGACTCCGCAGAAATTCCTCGACACCTTCCAGGCTATCTATACGGGCGACCAGGGGCTGTTCTTCGGCACCATTCCCGGTTCGGACCTGTTGCTCCACGTTGAGCCGACCGGTGCATCGGTGACCAATGGCATCCCGTTCCGGCTCCAGAAGAGAAACAGGGAATGGTTTGCCCAGGCGCTGTCCGGCGCCGACCAGGCTGAATTCTTGGTCGGCAGCGAGGTCAACCAACCGGCACAGGGATTTCATGGAATCCACATTCCTGTAAGCAAGTACTATGGCGACAAATACGACCCGGTCGGCCATACGGGCGCCATCGACCATTGGGCCCACGTGATCGATGCGACGGCCCAATGCGAGAGCCGTGGCTTCATGAACCTTGTGAATTCCTACGATCGGGCGAAGTTCACCTTCGGCTTTTACCAATTGGCCGCGCACACGCCCAATGACAACCTGATTCTGCTGTTCCGCGAATTGGTGGCGCTGCCGAGGGGCAAGGATTATTTCCCGGAGCTCGGACTGCACAACGGAAGGCTGCACCGCGTCGATGGGGATGGCGGCAGGAGCGACCTCGAAGAGTTGTTCGAGGGCCAGCTCCAGTTCTTCATGAACTTCCTCAATCCGAGGCGCCGACTGATCGACGAGCAAGAGATCCTGCATGCGGCGCGCCTCATGCATTGGACCGCCAACGATCCGGTCTGCCGGTCGGCGCAAGTGCGGGTGTCTGCCGAGATCCTGCAACGTAAGGTCGCGACGCGCTATCACCCATCGTACAACTTGCACGGCCGCCCCGACACCATCTGCACCATCATCGCCGACATTCACCACCATGGCCGTGCCAGCAAGGACACCGTGAAGGCAGCGCTGCAGCAATCCAACAAGGAAAAAGCGCTGCTGTCGGTCAACAATCCGCAGTTTCAGGCACGCAACGATCGCCTGGCGGCAATAATCAAGCAGATGAAGGACGCCGGCGTGCTCGGCAAGAAAGTCTATGACGCCGCCGCCAACGAGTTCGTCGACAAGTAATTGTCAGTCATGTGTCGGTCGATGGATGAGTCGTCGTGAAATGTAGTATCATCACTACATGCGCCTTGGACTCCGTGAAGCCAACCAGCGTTTCTCCCAGACCATCAAGGCCGTGCGGGCGGGCAAAGAGGTCATCCTGACCGACCGCGGGCACCCGATCGCGGTCATCACGCCGATCAAAGGCGAAGGCGCTCGAGAAGCCGTCCTCCAGACCATGGCTCAGCAGGGCTTGATCACCGTGGCCGCTCGGAAGGGACCTATGCCAGCACCCCGCTGGCGCCCAGTGAAGGTCACGGGCAAGCCGGTCTCTCAGACGATCATCGACGATCGCGAAGACACCGCCTAGCATGTGGGCATACTTCGACACGAGCGCGCTCGTCAAGCGCTACATCGATGAGGCGGGCCGACGCCAGGTCCTGCAGCTACTCCGACGACACGAGTGCGTCGCGTCGGCCATCCTGCCGGTCGAATTGCGAAGCGCACTGAGGCGGCGCGTGACCGAAGGCACGCTCGAGGCCGCACGAGTGCCAGAGATCCTCAAACGGGTCTTGGCGGATCGTGCGTACTGGACGCTCGTCGAGGTTGGCGCCGAGGTCCTGGGTGCCGCTGAGAAACTTGTTGCGGTCCATCCCCTGCGGACGCTCGACGCCATTCACGTGGCGTCCGCCCAAGTTTTTGCTGTTGGTGTGTCCGAGTCCGATCTGATGTTCGTGAGCGCCGACAAGCGTCAGACGGAAGCCGCGACCGTGATCGGACTCGCTACACGGTACATTGCGTAATGGGTGAGGGCGGCATGTTGCGCATGTTGTTGGTCTCCTGATTGCCGCCGACGTGCTACTTGCCGACCGCTTTCCAGAGATCCGCCTTCGTCAGCGGCGCGGCCGTGCGGTGCACCGGGACGTACTGCTCGAAGTCGAGGTTCAGCTTCTCCACGAACGACTGGAGCGCCTTGACGTGATCGTTCGGCTGCTGACCCGCGGCCGGGAGCGTGTAGTCCGCCTGGAACAGGATCTTCTCCTTGGGGATGAACGCGATAGTCAGGCCGTTGGAGTGCGGCGACGGAAAGACGTGATGGAACTCGACGCTGCGGGTGCCGTCCGAGTAGACCTTTTTCTCGCCAATCGTCTCGATGCGCACCTTTTTCGGGGTCTTCGCCAGCGCGTCGCTCAGGAGCGACCTCTCGGTGTTGAGCGCCTTCTCGAAGAACGCCTTGTTGTTCTGCTGCGTGACAATCGTCACGCCCTCGGCGACGACGGCCGGCAATCCGCCGGTGTGATCCGAGTGCGGGTGTGAGTTCCACACATAGCGCAGCGGCTTGTTCGGAAAGAGCTTCCTGGTCTCCGCGATGTACGCTGCGCTGCGGGCCTGGGACTGGCCGGCTTCGAGCATCATCACGTGGTCCCGGAACTCCACGAGGAGCGAATCGTAGCTGCCGGGGCCGGTCGTCAGCCGATAGAGACCGTCGCCGAGCTTCTCCGCCGTGACCGTCATCGCGGGCGGGGAGGCGGGTGCGCCAGCCGCAGGCGGACCACCGCCGCGACCGGCTGGCGGTGGTGGGGCGGGCACGAGCGTGGCCACATCCGGCGGGTTCACCTTCGCCGCCGTGACGTCGGCCTCGAAGAACGGCCATCCGCCGCGCGTCTGCACGATCTTCGCTGGCGCCATCGCGCCGCCAAAGTCCTTCCACCCGCTGTAAGTGGCGACGACGTGCATGTCGCCCATCAGGTTGTCGCCCAGCCACGTCTCGACCCGTTCGACGAGGTTATTCCGGTTGACGTAGGCATTGATGACGTAGGCTTTGCCCGAAGCCGCCTTGACCGCCGGACTCCAGCTGAGAACGGTGACGTTTCCCTGTCGCCGCGAGGTGGCGTTGTTCTCGGCCGCACCTTTCAGGTATCCCCACGGCGTGAGGTAGAGCTCCACCGAGCCATTCCACGGCTGCGAGACGTCGGCCTGCTGCGGCGTGACCTGCTGAAAGAACGTACCAGGAGCGATAGTCGTGGAGCCGCCGGGGCCGATGTTGTTCGTCGCGCCGGTATGCCGTGACGCGGGCGCCGCGAGATCGATGACGCGGACGTAGTTGCCGATCGGCCGCATCGGGTCGTGCATCCCCTGGCAGGTCATCGCGGTGGCATTGGCGCCGCACTGCTGGAAGGCCACGTCCTTCGCCGATCCGGAATAGGTGATCGATATCGGATCACCCAGTGCCTTTCGGGCGTTGGCGATAACGGCCTTGGCGTCCTGCGCCATCACGCTCCCGGACAGGGACGCGAGGCAGACTCCGATCAGTGCCAGTCTCTTCACCACGGCTTCCTCCTCCTTTTGCGCCCGGGTACAGGTCACGCTGCGTGGGCGTCGTCATTCTACCCACGAAGTGTTGCCGCACGGCCGTAACCTTCCCTGTCAGCCGCGCCTGTCCACCCGCCGATCGCTGGAGATCAGCCGTCGCGCAGCGCGACGTTCGGATCCACACGGCTCGCCCGCCGCGCCGGGACGAACGATGCGACGATGGCAACGGCGAGCAGGAGCGCCGGCACGCCCGCGAACGTGATCGGATCGGTGGCGCTCACGCCCACGAGGAACGAGCTCGCGACGCGGGTCAGGGCGGCGGCGCCAGCGAGGCCGAGCCCGATACCGGCGAGTGACACGGCCAGCCCCTGGCCGAGAATCAGCCGCACGATATCGCGCTCGGTCGCACCGAAGGCGACACGCACGCCGATCTCACGCGTCCGCTGCTTCGCCGAATACGAGATCACGCCGTAGAGGCCGAGCGACGCCAGGCCCAGCGCCAGGACGGCGAACGCGCCGATGAGGGCCAGCAGGAACCGCGTCTGCGACATGGCGTTCGAGACGTACGACGCGAGCGTTGACAGTTCGGCGATCGGCACGTCCCGGTCCATGGCCGCCGCTTCGGTGCGGATGCGACCGATCAGGCTCGCGGGATCCCCAGCCGTGCGCACCACGTAGGTCAGGGGCAGAAACGAGTTGAAGACGTACGGGACGTAGACCGTCTCGCGACCCTCCGCGGCGAGCGATGCCGACCGCACGTTGTCGACGACTCCGACGATCCGTACGGGGAGTCGCTCGAGCGAGAACGTCTTCTCGTTGAAGTGGTCGACGAGGAGCTCGGCGCCGAGGGGGTCTTCCTCGCCGAAGACGCGCTTGGCGAGCTTCCGATCGATGATCGCCACGTCGAGCGCTTCCTCCCGGTTGTCCAGACGCTCGAAGGTGCGGCCCGACACCAGCCTGATCCCCATGGCCTCGAAGTAGCCCGGCAGCACGGCCTTGTAGTCGGCCTTGTTGGCCCGATAGGCGTCGTCCGAGCCGCCGACGCGGCCGTACGACCCGACCGAGGACCTGCTCGCCGCCCGCGAGCGGCAGCGGCGTGACGCCTCCCACGCGCTCGACTCCCGGGATGGCCCGGAGCCGATCGGCCAGCTCGTTGGCGAAGTTCGCCCGCTTGGCCGTCGTGAGGTACTTGAGGAACTGCAGGGGCGCATTGAAGGTGACGACGTTCCGCGCGTCGAACCCCGGGTCGACCCGCTGGATCTGGGCGAAGCTGCGGACCATCAACCCGGCGCCGATCAGGAGCACGAGCGACAGCGCGACCTCAAGAACGACGAGCACGCTGCGCAGCTTGTTGCCGCGTACACCGCCCGTGTCGGCTCCCCGGTCGCGCAACGCGTCCGCCAGGTTGCCGGCGACCGCTCGTAGCGCCGGCGCGAGCCCGAACACGATCGCGGCGACGCACGCCGCCGCCGCGGTGTACAGGAGCGCGGCGAGGTCGATGCCCGCCCGTTCGATTCGCGGCAGGTTGCCGGGACTCAACGTCGTGATGAGGCGGATGCCCTGCCACGCCAGGAGCACGCCGAGCACGGCGCCCGCCCAGGAGAGCACGGCGCTCTCGACCAGCATCTGCGCGATGATGCGGCCGCGGCCGCTGCCGACCGCCGCCCGCACCGCGATCTCGCGTCCACGCTCGGTCGCCCTGACCAGCAGCAGGTTCGCGATGTTGGCGCACGCGATCAGCAGCACGAACCCGACGGCACCAAGGAGGGCGAGCAGGGCGGGCCGCGCGTGGTTCACGACATCACGGTGCATCCCGTTGACCCTGATTTGCATGTTCTGGGTCTTGTGGAACTGGTGAGTCTCGCGCAGCCGCGCGGCGACTGCGTCCATCTCCTGCTGCGCCTGTTCCAGCGTGACGCCGTCACGCAACCGCGTGACGACCGTCAGCCAGGCCCCGTCCCGCGCGAAGTCGGAGATGTTGGTGGGCAGCACGCCCCATGCATCGATGTTCGTCGGCATCGCCGCGTCCGCTGGCAGATAGATCCTGAACGTCGGCGGCAGGACGCCCACCACGACCGAGCCCCAGCCATCCAATTGGATCGTGCGGCCGATCACATCCGGATCGCCGCCGAATCGCCGCTGCCACAGCCCGTAGCTCAGCATCACCTTGCCCGGCGGCAGGTCGGGATTGGGGTTCGCGAACTGCTTCGGATCGATCGTAATCGCATCATCTTTTCTGAAGGCCCGACCGTGGATCGGCCGGACGCCGAGCAGCTCGAACAGGTTCCACGTCGTGTAGCCGTTCGTGATGCGCTCGGCCTGGCCGGCGCCGGTCAGCGTGCCGGGGACGGCCACCGCCCCGGCGAAGCCCTCGAACCGCGTGGTCTGGGTCTGATAGTCCCCGAGATCGGGTCCCGATACGAGCGAGCGCTCGACATTGGTCGCCTGCAGGCGCGTCCACACGAGCGCCAGCTCCTCGGGATGATCGTACGGCAGCGCACGAAGCAGAACGGCGTTCGCCACGCTGAACATCGCCACGTTGCTGCCGATGCCGAGCGCCAGGGTGAGGACGATCACCGCCGTGAACAGCGGCCTTCGGACGAAGGAGCGAATCGCGTACTTGAAGTCGCGAATGACGTTGCCGACCATGACTATGGTTGTGCCTCCTGCTCAGGGCCTTGGCCCAGTGTCCCATTGCCTCATGGCTTCGCCGGCAGGCGCCGCCGCAGCTCGTCGAAGAAGTTCAGCAGGAACACCACCTCGTGGTCGCGCGCGGGCGCGCCGGCGGACTCCGAGCGGCGCCAGCGCCACCACGCGCTTGCCGTCCGGCGACAGATCCCAGTCGAGACCGCCGAATTTCGCGATCCACACGCGCGGCTTCTCCGGCACAACGTGTCGCCGTTCACGCGGTCACTCCCGGCCATGATCTGATCGCCGGACTGGTACATCAGGTCGTGCGCGGTTCCCGACCACTCCGGCTTGCGGCCGCCGCTGTTCGATATCTGCACCTTGGGACCTTGCGCCGAGGACGGCCGGACGAAACTCGCGGAAGTAGACCTCGCTCTTCCCCGATTCATCCGATTGTATACGCCAGCCATCGTCGGTCGGGCGAGAACGAGGGGAGCGAATCGCTGGAGTTGCTCTCGAGAAACGGCTCCGGCGTCCCGGCTTTCAACTGCGCTCCCTGGTCCTCAAGCGGCACCGTCCAGATCTGGCCCTTCGGAGTGTATTCCCAAAACGCCAGTCGTTTTTCATCCGGCGTGAACGATTGAGGGTTTTCGGCGTGACGTTCTCGAGGAACTGACGCTCCTTCAAAAAGTCCTGAAACAGCGTCAAGAGGCCAGCCATCGAACAGAAGCTCCTTTCGGACCTCCTGCCGGTGTGGGATTTTAGAGAAGTGCTTTCAGTTCAGAAGGTTGGTGCGCCCTGCCCGCCTTCGCGCTGCGCGCTTCGGCGCGCCACGGGCATGTCTAGATCTGAACTGACGCTGAAAATGGTGGTGCGCCCTGCAAGACTCGAACTTGCGACTTCCTGGTTCGTAGGCTAATGCAGGTGCCTGGGCTCGTGCTGTTTGGCCAGTTCATAGGCGGCGCGGAGTATTTCCTGTTTGCAGACGTGGCCATACAAGCCCCAAATCGCCACGACGGTTCGGCCTTCGCCTTGACGTAGAGTCTTCGTCGCAGGTCCTGCAGCGTGATGGGTGTCTTTGTCAGCTCACCCCTGCCTTCCCTTGGGCGGCAAGGTGCAGAATGTCCGCGGGGACAGCTCGGAACGAAACTATGGAACGGACGAGGAAGCGGAATGCAACGGGCGAAACCACTGAGCTCGCGGTGACTGCCGGGAGCCCGACTACGGAGGACGTGGCGTACCTCGAAGATCGGCTCTACGAGTTCAACGCGAAGGTCACCGGCATCCAGGACGGCGAGTTGCTCGCGTTCTTCGTGCGCGAACGGGATGACATCGTGGCGGGGATCTGTGGGAATACCTGGGGCGGCACCTGTGAGTTGCGCCAGTTCTGGGTGGATCCATCGCGACGTGGTCGCGGACTTGGTACGAAACTGTTCCAGGCAGCGGAGCAGGAGGCACGGCGGCGCGGCTGCACCCAAATCGTGCTGACGACGTTCTCCTTCCAGGCGCCCGCCTTCTACGAGCAACACGGGTTCGAGGTTCTCGCGACGATCGAAGATCATCCACAAGGGCATCGCAACTTGCTGATGCGCAAACGCCTCGCACCGAAATCGTCAGGATCGCCGTAGCGACGATGCTGGAGCAAGATGTTTCGATCCGGCTGACGCGGCGTGACGGGCACACGATGCTCGGGCGCCGTCCTTCACTCTGGACTGGACACGCCGGCCGGACGTTCAAAGATCCGGATGACTATCGCGTCGCGCTGCAGGGTCGTGGCGGGCGTCCTGTCGGTGGCGAATTCGGAATTCGAGCTCTCAGCCGTTCCTCAGAAGAGCTCGCGTGGCCACAATTCTGGCCATGCGCCCGCTCGGCTTCACGCACGCACTGGTGCACACGCGGACGTACAACGTTCGACACCGTGCGTTTCTGAATTGGACCAGACATGGCCGGCGAGCACGTTACGCCGCCATCGGCGTCTCGTGCAGCCCACGGCAGTGCGACTGCCATCGATACGAACTCAAATTCGCGGGGCCGCAGCCCTGGGCAGCGCTCGGTGTGGGGGGGCGCCCATTCAATCCCGCGTGGGCTCGGTGCCCGTTGTAATTGCTTCGCAGGAAATATTCAGGGATTTAGCAATTCGCCACGGACACGCTAACCATCGGACAGAAGCTCCTTTCGGACCTCCTGCCGGTGTCTGATTTTAGATAAGTGCTTTCAGTTCAGAGAAATGGTGCGCCCTGCAAGACTCGAACTTGCGACCTCCTGGTTCGTAGCCAGACGCTCTATCCAACTGAGCTAAGGGCGCGAGGGGCGGTGACCGCGGGCCTCCACAGCATGGGCCCGGCCACCAATGCGAAACCGCGATTATATCGCATCTACTGCCCGCGCCAGGTTCAAGGGGTTCATTGGGTTCAAGAGGTTCAGAGGGTTCAAGGGTTCATGCCCTGAACCTTTGAACCTCGTGAACCTCTGAACCTCGTGAACCCTGAACCCTTGAACCCCTTGAACCCCTTGAACCTATACTGGACAGTGTGAACGAGCACCGGAAGGACGCCCCGGCATCGGTGCGGTGCTTCGTGTTGACGATCAGCGACACGCGGACGGATGCCAGCGACGCGAGCGGCGACGCGATCGTCGAGCTCATGACCGGCGCTGGCCATGAGATCGTCGGGCGGCGCATCGTCCGCGACGATCCGCCAGCGGTACGCGAGGTGGTCCAATCCAACCGGGACGCGGCGGACGTCATCATCACAACCGGAGGCACGGGAATCACGGCCCGCGACAGCACCTACGAAGCGCTGGCGGTGCTTCTCGACAAGCGACTGGACGGATTCGGGGAGCTTTTCAGGATGCTGAGCTACGCAGAAATCGGCGCCGCCGCGATGCTGAGCCGCGCGGCCGCGGGCTCGATCGGGTCGACTGCCGTCTTCTCGCTGCCGGGATCGGAACATGCCGTTCGGCTGGCGATGACCAGACTGATCCTCCCCGAAGTGGGACACGTCGTGCGGGAGCTGAGACGATGACGACCGTCCGGCCGATCCGCGAAACCATTCCGCTCGACGAGGCGCGCGCGCTGCTCTTCGACGCCGTGGTCCCGATCGAACGGACCGAGCGTATCTCGATCCGCGAGGCGCACGGCCGCGTCATCGCGCACGCGGCCGTCTCGACGGTCGACGTGCCACCGTTCGATCGGGCGGCGATGGACGGCTACGCGGTCGTCGCCGAGGACACGTTCGGCGCCAGCTCGTTCGACCCGAAGACGCTGCGCTGCATCGAAACGGTCTTCACGGGCCAGATCGCGCGGGAGCGCGTGTCGCGGGGCACGTGCATCGAGGTCGCCACCGGCGCCCCGCTCCCGGACGGCGCCGATGCGGTCGTGATGGTCGAGGAAACCGAGAAAGCCGGCGCGGGCGAGGTCCGCGTGCTCACGCCTGTCTACCCGAAGCAGCACGTCGGGCGCCGCGGGGCCGACATCTCGGCCGGCCAGACGCTCTTCTCCCCCGGCGACCTGCTCAACCCCAGCAGGATCGGTGCGCTCGCAGCCATGGGCCTCATCGACGTCGAGGTCTTCGCCAGGCCCCGCGTGGCGATTCTCTCGACCGGCAACGAGATCGTGAATCCCGGCCAGCCGCTCGGACCAGGGCAGCTCTACGACATCAACCAGTTCACGCTGGCTTCGATCATCGGCGCGCACGGCGGCACCGCCGCCGTCTATCCGACGGTCGCCGACTCGCTGCCGGCGCTCACGGCAGCGGTCGCCGCCGCGGAAGGCGACGACCTGCTGGTCTTCTCTGGAGGAAGCTCCGTCGGCGAGCGTGATCTCATCATCGACGTGATCGGCCGGATGGGCGAGGTGATCTTTCACGGCATCGCCGTCAAGCCCGGGAAGCCGACGGCTTTCGGGCGCATCGATCGACGGCCGGTCTTCGGCATGCCAGGTTACGCGACGTCGTGCCTCTCGAACGCGTACATGCTGCTCGTCCCGATGCTGCGCCGCATCGCCCGGCTGCCCGAGTACCAGCCCCGCACCGTTCGCCTGCAGCTCGCCCGCCGCATCGTCTCGACGACGGGCCGCCATCAGTTCTACACCGTGCGGATCGAGAAGGGCGCGGCGCTGCCGGCGTTCAAGGCCTCGGGCGACATCACCAGCATGGCGCAGGCCGACGGCTACATCGAGATCCCCGCCCAGACCGACATCGTCGAGGCAGGCGAGATGGTCGACGTCAAGCTGTTCTGACCATGCCGACGCGCTCCGCACTGGTCAGCGCTCCGCCGTTCCAGCTTCCCACGCAGAAGGGGGATGTCAGAACGCTCGCAGACTATCTGAAGCAAGGCCCGGTCCTGCTCGCGTTCCATCGCGGTACGTGGTGCCCGAATTGCCGCACGAGGTTCGCCGAGCTGGCGATGAACTCCGCCGCTTACGTCGCGCGTGGCTGGCAGGTCGTGGCCGTCGTCGCGCAGGGCTCCACCGCGGTCCGGCGGTACGTGGAAGACAAGGGGCTGCCGTTCAACATCCTGATCGACGAATCGCGAGAGGTGTCGAAGGCGTACGGCGTATGGCACCGCATCGGAATCGATGCCTGGAACATCGCCAGGCCGTCGCTCTTCATGATCGAACCGTCCGGCGCGATCCGCTATTCGTTCGTCGCGGCCCGTCAGGACGAGTTCCCGGCGCATCAAGAGATCCTGAAGCAGATGGGGTAGGCCGCGGCTCGCGGCTCGCGGCAGGCGGTTGGCAGCTTCAGCTGGCAAGCTGAAGCCGGACGTGCCGGACTTCAGCCTTGCCTCATTCAGCCTTCAATTCTGAATTGCGCGTTGATCCTTCACTTCAGAATTCAGCACTCAGCATTCAGCATTACTTGAACCGCTTGTTCACCTCATCCCAGTTCACCACGTTCCACCACGCCGTGATGTAGTCGGGACGACGGTTCTGATACTTGAGGTAGTAAGCGTGTTCCCACACGTCGAGGCCGAGAATGGCTTTCTTGCCTTCCATCAACGGGCTGTCCTGATTCGCGCTGCTCTCGATCACGAGCTTGCCGCCGGCGTCGATCAACCATACCCAGCCGCTGCCGAACCGGCCCACGCCCGCCTTGGCGAACTGTTCCTTGAACGTGTCGAAGCTGCCAAACGATGACGTGATCGCGTCGCCGACCTTGCCCGACGGCGCACCACCCTTGCCCGGGCCCATGATTTCCCAGAACATCGTGTGGTTGACATGGCCGCCGCCGTTGTTCCGCACGGCCGTGCGAATCTCTTCCGGCACGGCGTTGATGCCGCGCACGACGTCCTCGACGCCCTTCTGCTTGAGCTCCGGCGCCTTTTCGAGCGCCGCGTTCAGGTTGGTCACATAGGCCGCGTGGTGCTTGTCGTGATGGATCCGCATCGTCTGCTCGTCGATGTGCGGCTCCAGTGCGTTATAGGCGTATGGGAGTTCAGGTACTTCGTGGGCCATTCTCAGCTCCTTCGTCGCTAGCTCTCAGCTGTCAGCTTTCGGCCATCAGCGCTCTTCGGTCAGCTTTTCAGCATAGTCCATTTCAGATGCTGACGGCTGAGAGCTGATGGCTTCTACACAGTCAGCATCCTGTCGAGCGCAATGCGGGCGAAACTCTTCTGCGGCTCCGAGACGGTGATTTGATTGTGGACCCGGCCCTCGACGAGCCCTTCGAGCACCCACAACAGATGATTCGGCGACACGCGGAACATCGTCGAGCACAGGCACCCGAACGGGTCGAGGGTGACGACGGTCTTGTCGGGCTCGACGTCGTGCTTCAGGCGGTTGACGAGGTGGACTTCGGTCGCCACTGCCCAGACCGACCCTGACGGGCTGTTCTTGACGGTGTTGATGATGTGCTCGGTCGAGCCGCTGACGTCTGCCGCCTGAACGACGTCGAACGTGCACTCGGGATGCGCGATGACCTTGCCTTCGGGGTACTTGTGACGGAAGGCTTCGATCTGCTTGACGTTGAAGCGCGTGTGCACGGAGCAGTGGCCGTTCCAGAGGAGGAGCTTCGCCTTCTTGACCTGCTCGGGCTCGAGACCGCCCCAGGCCTCGTTCGGATCCCAGACGACCATCTCGTCGAGCGGGACGCCCATCTTGAACGCGGTGTTCCGTCCGAGATGCTGGTCGGGCAGCATGACCAGCTTCTCGGCGCGCTGCCAGGCCCAGTCCATGACCGCCGCGGCGTTGGTCGACGTGCAGACGATGCCGCCGTGCTCGCCGCAGAAGGCCTTGATGTCGGCTGAGGAGTTGATGTAGGTCACAGGGATCACGCCGGCTTTGCCGCCGCCATTGCTGGAATCACCTGGCGAGTCCACCGTGACGCCCATCTCCCTCAACTCGCGCCAGCAGATATCGAGCTGATCGCCGGCAGCCATGTCGGCCATCGAGCACCCGGCCGCCAGGTCCGGCAGCACGACTTTCTGATGCGGCGCGCAGAGGATGTCGGCGCTCTCGGCCATGAAGTGCACGCCGCAGAACACGATGAACTCGGCCTTGCCCTTGCTCGCCGCGGCGCGGGCGAGCTTCAACGAGTCGCCGGTGAAGTCGGCGAACTTGATGACCTCGTCGCGTTGATAGTGATGCCCGAGAATCACCAGGCGCTCGCCGAGCGTGTGCTTGGCCGCCGCGATGCGGGCATCCATCTCGTCGTCCGAGAGGCGCAGGTACATCTCCGGGAGCGGCTGGCGCTCGCCGATGCTCTGCTTCTCGACGCTGGTGAGGAGGTTGATATCCATTGTGATGACTGGCCTAGTCGACAGTCGGCGATCGGGAGTCGTCAGTCGCAGTCGACAGTCTCAGTTGTGAGTCCCAGTCGACAGTCCGAGTCGAGAGTCTCATTGTTCATGGCGCGCTCGGGCGCGCCCAATCCGAGGTGACTGTCGACCATCGACTCGGACTGTCGACTGAGACTGTCGACTGTGACTCCCGACTCCCGATTGCCGACTCACGACTATTGTACCGCCTCGACGCATTCATCGTCTGGCGCGTCCGCACCCGTTACCACGTTGTACAGCGTGTCCCGCTCGACGGGCTCGCGGCCCGCCGCGCGGATGAGGCGGCGGATTGCGGACGTGCTCATGGACTCGGGCGTGCGCGCGCCGGCCATGTGGTAGATCTTTTCTCCCTGCACGGTTCCGTCGAGGTCATCCACGCCAAACCAGAGCGCCATCTGCGCCACCTCCACACCGGTCGCAACCCAGAACGCCTTCACGTGCGGGATGTTGTCCAGCATGAGACGTGCCACGGCGTGGACGCGCAGCGTGTCGGCAGCGGTCGGCGCCGGAAGCTTCCGCATCTGGTTGTTGTCGGGATGGAATGCGAGCGGGATGAAGGCCTGGAGCCCGCCAGTCTCGTCCTGCAGCGCGCGCGTGCGCAGCAGGTGATCGACGCGCTCGGCGGCGGTCTCGATGTGCCCGTAGAGCATGGTGATGTTCGAGCGCAGCCCGAGGCCGTGTGCGATCCGATGGATATCGAGGTAGCGATCGGCGCCGCACTTGTCGTGGCAGATCTTCTGCCGGACCCGCTCGGCGAACACCTCGGCGCCGCCGCCGGGGAGCGAATCGAGACCCGCCTCCTTCAGCGCGAGGAGCACCTCCTCGTCGGTCATGGCGTAGAGGTCCGAGAAGAACGCGATCTCCACTGCCGTAAAACACTTGAGGTGGATGCCTGGACGAATCCGCTTGAAGCCCCGCAACAGCTCCAGGTAGTAGTCGAACGGCAGATCCGGGTGCAGGCCGTTGACCACGTGCACTTCGGTGAGAGGTTGATGGGCGCGCTGCCGCAGCTTGTCCCACGCTTCCTCGAGCGACATCGCGTACGAGCCGTCGTCGCCTGGCTTCAACCGCGCGAACGCGCAGAAGAGACAACTGGCCACACAGACGTTCGTCGCTTCGAGGCGGATGTTGAAGTTGTAGTAGGTCCGCGCGCCGTGCCGCCTCTCGCGCTCGCGGTTCGCGAGCCATCCGAGCGCAAGCGTGTCCGGACACGCGAAAAGCGCCAGGCCGTCGTCGAAGGAAAGGCGGACGCCAGCCTCGAGCTTGCCAGCGATCTCTTCGAGACCCAGCTTCTTGACTCTCTGCTGCATATCTTACTCAGTGCTCGCGGGGCCCCACCCCCGCTCGCTCTCGCGCCGCGACTTCGCGCGGCGCTCGGGCCGCAGGCGCTAGGCCACACCCTGGACCTGAACCCTGACCGAGCGCTCGCGCGGACCATCGAGCTCGGCGGCCAGGACGCGCTGCCACTGGCCGAGCACGAGCTCGCCGCCGGTGACCTGGAGCGTCATGCTGTGGCCGAGGAGCATGGCTCGCAGGTGGGCGTCCGCGTTGTTGCGATCGCAGTCGGAGTGCTCCGGGTCGTTGTGCATCCACTGGCCGGTTCGCGACACCGTCAGCTCCAGGAATTGCTTGATGTCTGCGTGCAGCGCGGACTGATTCTCGTTGATGAAGACCGCGCACGTCGTGTGAAGCGACCAGAGGCTGACCAGGCCCTCCTTTATCCCGGACTGGCGAACCACGCCGCTAATGGGCTCGGTGAGATCGAGGACCTCGACGCGCTCGGCGGTCTGGAGCGTCAGCGTCTGGGCATGGATCACCAGGCTGCCGGTGGCGAGGGTCACGTCGCCGGCCGGTGTCTGCCTCGCGCTGATGGTCGAACTCTTACTCATACGCTCCAGAGCAGTTACGACCCCAGGGATCCGGCCGCAGGTACTCAATTTTATAGGTGTTATACTCCCTGGCACAACTGACGACGGAGCCGCACGACCGTGCGGCTCTGCCCGGCGACCACTTTTGGTGTCATCAACGACGCACCGGGCTACAGTGTCTGGAACACGGCGCGGCCTGGACGTTCTGGAGCCGTCTGCAGCTCTTCGGACGCGTCACGAACCTCTTCAATCGCGACTACGAGGAAGCGCCCGGCTACCCGGCGCTCGGACGTAGTGGGATGGTGGGGCTGAGGGTTGCTGCGGGCCGCTGACGTCACCTTCTCGTATCACGCGCTCGGGACGCCGGTGCTTCGCGGCGTCTCGCTGGACGTGCCGGCCGACGGCTTCGTCGGAATCCTCGGACCGAACGGTTCGGGGAAAACGACGTTGCTCCGCGCGCTGGCCGGCACGCTGCAGCCCTCGAGCGGCAGGGTGTCCCTCGACAACCTCGATCTGTCGCGGGTGTCGCGGACGACGATGGCGCGACGGATGGCCGTCGTGCCCCAGGACACGCACCTCGTGTTCGACTTCACGGCGCTCGAAGTCGTCCTCATGGGACGGTATCCGCACCTGGCCACGTTCGAGGTCGAGGGACCCCGGGACATCGCGATCGCGCGAGAGGCGCTCGCGGCCACCGGTACGCGCGACCTCGAGGACCGGCTGTTCGCCACCCTCAGCGGCGGCGAGAAACAGCGCGTCATCATTGCCGCCGCGCTGGCACAGATTTCCGGGAACGTCGGGCCTGACCCCCGAACCGATCCCGGCATTCTGCTTCTGGACGAGCCGACGGCCGCGCTCGATCTGGCGTACCAGCTCGAAGTGGCCACGCTGCTGCGTGACCTCCAGCGCCGCCGACCGATCGCCATCGTCATCTCGACGCACGATCTCAACTTCGCGGCCGGCCTGTGCCGGACGCTGGTGCTCCTGAAGGATGGGGTGGTGCTCGCCGCCGGACCGACAGCGGAGGTCCTGACGGTTGACAACATCAGACGGCTCTACGGGGTCGAGGCAGATGTCCAGTCGCATTCCGGCGCCGGCCATCTCGTGGTGGTGCCCCTGCGGCGTGTAGCGCCCGGGTCCCGTACGTGACGATCCGCCGCCGTATCGCAGCGGCGACGGCCGGCTTCGGGTTGCTGGCGCTCGCCGCAGTGACGCTCGCACCGCTCGTGGGCTCGACGACCATCAGCCTGCGCCGCGCGTTCGACTGGTCCGTGCCGTTTGCCGACAACGTCGATGCTCAGATCTTCTTCGTCGCCCGGCTGCCGCGCACGCTCGCGGGCGCGCTCGTCGGTGCCGCGCTCGCGACGGCGGGCGTGGTCTTTCAAGGGCTCCTCCGCAACCCCCTCGCCACGCCGTTCACGCTCGGCGTCTCGTCGGGCGCGGCGCTCGGCGCCATGCTGGCGATTACCTTCGACTGGACACTCGGCGTGGCCGGGATCTCCGCGGTGTCGGCCGCCGGCTTCGCCGGCGCCGCCTGCGCCGTCGCGATCGTCTATTCCCTCGCGCGCGCGCAGCGTCGTGGACTCTCGACCGATGTGCTGCTGCTCGCCGGCGTGACGCTCAACGCGTTCTTCTCGGCGCTCATCCTGTGCGTGCAGTACTTCGCCGACTTCGCGGACGCGTACCGGACGCTGCGCTGGCTGATGGGCGACCTCGACGTCAGCAGCTATCAGCCGATCCTCACGTCGTTCCCGCTGCTGCTCATCGCCTTCGTGGTCTTCGCCTGGCTGGCGCGTCCGCTGAACCTTCTCAGCCTGGGCACCGACAGCGCCGAAACGCGGGGACTCCCGGTCAGGAGCGCCCAACGGCGGGCGTTCTTCAGTGCGTCGCTCGCTACAGGGGCGGCGGTGTCGATCGGGGGACCGGTAGGATTCATCGGCATCATCGTGCCGCATCTCGTGCGGTTGCTCGTGGGCTCGGATCACCGCGTGGTGCTGCCGGCTTCGGCACTCTTCGGCGCGGCATTCCTGGTGGGGTGCGACGTCCTCGCCCGGACGCTCGTCGCGCCGGTCGAGATTCCGGTGGGTGTAATCACAGCGCTCATCGGAGGGCCGTTTTTTCTGTGGCTGCTGGTGAGGAAGGCATAGTCTCGAATGATGTTCACGGTCACACTGCATTCATGATCACGATCTCCAGCACGATGTTCACGATGACACGAAGGACACGATGAAACGCACTTTTCTCGGAGTCTTCATCGTGGCCATCGTGTCATCGTGCGTCATCGTGTCCACGCCGTGCGCGCGTGACGCTGTCAGGACGCAGGTGGCCGCCCAGAGTGCACCCACCCGCATCATCTCGCTCATCCCGGCGGTCAGCGAGATGCTCTTCGCCATCGGCGCGGGGCGGCAGGTGGTGGCCGTGAGCAGCTTCGACGACTACCCTCCGGAGGTGCTGAAGCTTCCGCGCGTTGGCGCGCTCCTGGATCCGGATCTCGAGCGCATCCTTTCGCTCCGGCCCGATCTCGTGATCGTGTACGAAAGCCAGGTGGACCTCCGCCGTCAGCTCGAGCGGGCGACGATACCGTTGTTCGTGTACAAGCACGCCAGCCTTGCCGACGTCGGCGCCACGATCCGTCAACTGGGCACTCGCATCGGACGCGATGAGGACGCCGGCGCACTTGTCCGGAACATCGACGAGAAGCTTGCCGATATCCAGCGGCGCGTCGCCGGACGGCCGAGGCCGCGGACGCTGCTCGTCTTCGGCCGCGATGCGCTCACGCTGCGCGGAATCTACGCGAGCGGCGGCTTCGGCTTCCTCGAGGACATGCTGCGTACGGCCGGCGCCGACAACATCTTTGCCGACGTGAAGCAGCAGTCGGTGCAGGCGACGACCGAGCTCATTCTGGCGCGCCGGCCCGAGGTCATCCTGGAGCTGCGATCGGGCGAGATGCCGGCGGAGCAGCAACGCAAGGAGATCGCCGTGTGGCAGGCCCTGTCGTCGGTGCCGGCGGTTCGCACCGGCCGGATCGCAATCATCACCGACCCGCGCACGGTGGTCCCTGGTCCCCGCGTGGCGGAGGGCACCGAGCTCATCGCGCGGGCATTGCACCCTGAGGCGTTCGGCAAATGAAGATTCTGGTCTCCTGGATGCGCGCCTGACGTGCATCGATCCGCGCGCGCTCCCAGCCGGGCTGGCCGGACGGGCGCTCGACTCGTCCTTGCTGGGGACCTGCCGGCCACCGCTCATCCCTGCGGGATCCGCGGGGAATGTTCGAGATCGGGTAAGTTAGTAAACACTTACTTGGTGCCCGACGTCCTTGGACTCATGCAGCGTGCCCCCGCGTCCCGGCCAGCTCAGCATTCAGCGCACCCCCAGGGCCGGCTCAGCCTCGCCGAGCGGCGCTGCCAACTGATCGACGCTGCCCGCCGCGTCTTCGCCGAACACGGGTTCCGCGGCGCCACGACGCGGCAGATCGCGGCCGCGGCAGGGGTCACCGAGGCGCTCATCTTTCAGCATTTCCCGGACAAGGACTCGCTCTACGCCGCCATCCTCGATGAGCAGGCGTCCGAACCGCACCCCGACCGCTGGCTGGCCGAGCTCGAGAAGTTCCGGGCCGACGGGGATGACGCCGCGGTCATTCGAACCCTCTACACCGGCGTCATCACGCGGCACGACAGGGACCCGGATCTTCTCCGGCTGATGATGTTCTCGGCGCTCGAAGGTCATCCCCTGGCGCGACACGTTCAGGGGCGGAGCGAACGGCTTTACCGGTTCCTCGAGCGCTTCATCACCGATGGCCAGCGTTGCGGGCGGTTCAGGGCCGGCCCACCTGCCGTCCTGGCTCGGGCGACGCTCGCTCTACCCGTCTACCATGTTCTGCAGCGCATTCTGTTCAAGACGCCCTGGCCAGCCGTCAGAACCGCCGACGTGATCGAAACGGGCGTGTCGTTCGCGCTGGCGGGCCTCCGAACCGGGTCACTCGTGTCCGCGGACCTCGAGCTGGCACAGTCCGATGAGGTGCGCTCGTGATGCGGCGAAGACCCGGCTCAACGGACCTCGTCGCTGCCCTCTTCGTTGTTGTCGGGGCTGTCGGGGCTGTCGCCGGATGCGGCCGTCGAGCGACGACCGAGGCGCCGCCGCCGGTGCCTCCCGCGGTTGCCGTCACGGTGTCGACCGTCACGTCGCAGGAGCAGCCCATCACCCTCGAAGCCACCGGCAGCTTCGAGCCCGACGAATCGTCCGACGTGGCCCCGGATTCCTCCGGCCGCGTGGTCGCCACGCCGGTCGACGTGGGCCAGTTCGTCAAGGAAGGCGCGGTGCTCGTCCGCCTGCAGGGCGTCGACGCCGGGCTGCGGCTCGACGAAGCACGCGCCGCGGTCAGCCGCGCGGAGGCCAACCTCAAGCTCGCCGAATCGCAGAACGCATTGGCGCAGAAGACGGCCCAGCGCTACGCGTCGCTTCAAGGAACCGGCGACGTCTCGAGCACGGTGGCCGATCAGGCACGCACGGGCGCCGAGACCTCCGTGCAGAACGTCAACACCGCGCGCGCCACGGTCGCACAGGCACACGCCCAGCTTGCGCTCGCCGAAAAGGCTGTCGCCGACGTGGCGGTCGTCGCGCCGTTCTCCGGGTTCATCAGCCAGCGCCGGGTCTCGCTCGGCGAGTACGTGCAGCCC
This sequence comes from uncultured Acidobacteriota bacterium, assembly GCA_963771395.1. GTDB lineage: Bacteria > Acidobacteriota > Vicinamibacteria > Vicinamibacterales > 2-12-FULL-66-21 > DATBJJ01. The sequence continues at coordinate 103,190 of CAVYTY010000012.1, forward strand.
TCGACGTTTGTCGTCACGCTGCTCAAGATCGACCCGCTTCGCCTGCAACTGACGATCCCCGGCGTCCAGGCGGGCCTCGTCCGCATCGGCCAGACCGTCCGGGCGACTGTGGACGCCTTTCCCGAACAGGCATTCTCCGGCCGCATCACCGCCATCAACCCGGCGATTTCCGCGGAAGCCCGATCGTTCAGGGTCGAGGCACGGGTGCCGAATCCAGAGGCCCTCCTCAAGCCCGGCATGTTCGCCGTCGCTACCATCGATCAGGGCCGGACGATGAAAACGATGCTGGTGCCGGCGCGGGCGGTCATCGAAGACGCGAATACGAACTCCTACCGGGTGTTCGTCATCGACAAGGACAACAGGGCGCGTCTGCGCGTCGTGCAGCTCGCCGCCCGCGGGGCGGGAGACAGCATCCGGATTCTCTCGGGCATCCAGGAATCCGATCGCCTCGCGACGTCGAACCTCGCGCAGCTCTACGATGGCGTCGAGGTCACGATATCGAAGAGCGCGTCGGACGACTAGAGCGCGTCACTGCAACGGCAGACCGCGATGATTCCGTGAACGTGAACAGTAGCAGGCCCCATCATGCAGAAGCTCGCTGAAATCTGCGTCCACCGCCCGGTCTTCGCATCGATGCTCATCGCGGCCATCACGGTCGTCGGCGGGGTGTCGTTCTTCACGCTGGGCGTGGATCGGTATCCGCGCGTCGAGACACCGGTCGTGTCGGTCACGACCACCAACCCCGGCGCGACGCCCGAGAACATCGAGACCGAGATCACCGACCGCATCGAGGCCGCGGTGAATACCGTGTCCGGCATCGACGAGCTGCGCTCGACCTCGACGGAGGGCCGCTCGCGCGTCACGATCTCGTTCGACCTCTCCAAGAACGCCGACATCGCCGCGCAGGAAGTGCGCGCGAAGGTCGATCCGGTCATGCGCGACCTCCCCGAAACCGCCGATCCGCCGGTCGTGCAGAAGCAGGATCCGGACTCGTTTCCGATCCTGATGTTCTCGGTGTCCGCGCCGATGGCGGTCGTCGAGCTGACGACGTTCATCGAGCAGAACGTGCAGAAACGCCTCGAGTCGGTCAACGGCGTCGGCGAAGTGCTGCTCTTCGGCGCGCGGCGCCGCGAGATCCAGGTGCAGATCGATCCCGATCGGCTCAACGCCTACGGCCTCTCGACGACTGACGTCGCGGCAGCCCTGCGCTCGCAGAATCTCGAGCTGCCCGGAGGCCGCCTCGAGCAGGGCAACCGCGAGCTCTCGGTCCGCACGGTCGGCCGCCTTCGCAACCCCGACGCCTTCAACGATCTCGTCGTCGCCACCCGCGGCAACTCGCCGATCCGCATCCGCGACATCGGACGCATCGCCGATACCGGCGCCGATCCGACGTCGGTCTCGATGCTCGACGGTCGGCCGGCCCTGACCGTGGCCATCCGCAAGCAGAGCGGCGTCAACACCGTCGCACTGGCCGAGGCCATCAAGGCCAGGATGGCCGAGATCCAGCAGACGCTGCCGCCCAACATCGAGGTCGTCCTGGTTCGAGACGACTCGGAGTTCATCAAGGCCTCGCTCGAGGCCATCGAGGAACATCTCATACTCGGCGGGATCCTCGCGGCGATCATCGTCTTCATCTTCCTGCGCAACTTCCGCACGACGCTCATCGCGGCCGTCGCCATCCCGACGTCCATCATCGGGGCGTTCGCCGTCATCGCCATCCTCGGCTTCACGCTCAATCAGATGACGATGCTCGCCCTGACGCTGATGGTCGGCATCGTCATCGACGATGCGATCGTGGTGCTGGAGAACATCTACCGGTTCGTCGAAGAGAAGGGGATGTCGCCGTTCCAGGCGGCGATCGAGGGCACGCGCGAGATCGGACTCGCGGTCATGGCGACCACGATGGCGCTGCTCGCGGTTTTCATCCCGGTGGGTTTTCTCGGCGGGATTGTCGGACGGTTCATGTCCTCGTTCGGGCTGACGTCGGCCGCAGCGATCGCGATCAGCCTGATCGTGTCGTTCACGCTGACACCGACGCTGGCGGCCCGATGGATCAAACCGGCGGCCGGCGCCGATGGCGACGGCAGCCACGCCGGCGACAACGCATCACGGCGCGGATTCTATCGTCACATCGACCGCATTTACACCGTCCTGCTGGAATGGTCGATGGCGCATCGCTGGCTCGTCGTGACGACGTGCGTCCTCGTCGTGCTCTCGATCTTTCCGCTCTACCGCGCCTCCGGAATCAATTTCACGCCTGTCGAGGACGAGTCCCGGTTTCAGGTCTCGGTGCGGCTCCCCGTCGGTTCGAGCATCGCCGCCACGCAGTCGCTCGTCGATCGCATCGGGCGCGACCTGCGTCAGCACCTGCCGGGCGTGCTGGCCGTGCAGGGCAACGCCGGAGTCACTGGGGGCGGTGGCGGCGCCAACAACTCGGGGAGCGTCTTCGTCCGTCTGATGCCGATCGAAGAGCGCGACATCTCGCAGCAGGCGCTGATGCTCGAGGCGCGGCGGCTGGTGCAGCCATATCGGAAAGCAGCCGTGATTTCCGTGCAGGCCGCGGGCGGCCTCACGTTCGCAGGCGGGCGCGGTGCGCAGATTCAGTACACGCTGGTCGGACCGGATCTGGCGAAGCTGGATCAGTACACGACCAAGGGGGCTGCCGTCATGGACAAGAGTCCCGTCCTCGTGGACGTCGACCGAAGCTTCCAGCCGGGCCTTCCCGAGCTGCGCCTCGACATCGACCGCCGGCGCGCCGCGGACCTCGGCGTGCGCGTCCAGGACATCTCTCAGACCGTGAACGCACTCATCGCCGGACAGGAAGTCACGACGTTCAACGCCGCGAGCGATCAGTACGAGGTCGTCCTCAAGGCGCAGGATTCCTTCCGCCGCACGCCCGACTCGATCGCCTCGGCCACCGTGCGAACGGCGTCGGGCGAGCTCGTGCAGCTGCGCAACCTCGTGTCGTTCAGCGAGGGTTCGGGGCCGGCGCAGATCGATCGGCTCAACCGCCAGCGTCAGATCACGGTCTCGGCCAATCCAGCGCCGGGCGTGGCGCAGCAGGAGGGACAGGGCGCGCTCGAAGCCGCGTTCGCGTCGCTCGACATGGAGCCCGGCTACAACCTCGTCACGAGCGGGCAGTCGCGCGAGCTGGGCCGGGCGGCCTACTACTTCGCCATCGCGTTCGCGCTGTCCTTCGTCTTCATGTACATGGTGCTCGCCGCGCAGTTCGAATCGTTCATTCACCCGATCACGATCCTGCTGACGCTCCCCCTGGCCGTGCCCTTCGGGCTGGCGGCCTCGCTGGCCTTCGGCCAGCAGCTCAACATCTATTCCGCGCTGGGCGTGCTGCTGCTTTTCGGCATCGTGAAGAAGAACGCCATCCTGCAGATCGACCACACGATCGGTCTGCGCGCGAAAGGGCTCCCGCGCGGCGAGGCGATCATCCGGGCGAACCGCGACCGCCTGCGCCCCATTCTGATGACGACCCTCGCGCTGGTAGCCGGCATGATGCCACTCTGTCTCGGTTCGGGCCCCGGCGCGGAGACGAATCGCTCGATCGGCATCCTCGTCGCCGGCGGTCAGTCGTTCTGCCTGGTGCTGACGCTCCTCGCGGTGCCGGTGTTCTACTCGCTGTTCGACGACGCGGCACAGTCGCCGGCATGGGCGGGGATCGGCCGCCGCTGGGATCGGACGACGGGCGCGGGCAGGCGGGCGCTCGGCCGACTGACCGGCCGGCGGCTCGCGCCGGGCCAGGGGGTCGATCGATGAGTGGGAGGTGGAGATTGAGATGGACCACCCCCGCGGCAATCGTGCTCGTCGCTCTTCTGGCCGTCGGAACGCCGGTGCTGGCGCAGACCCAGCCCGGGCCGATCGCGCAGCCCGAGGCACCTCGCATCGGCGTGTCCGAGGCGCCCTTGTCGCTGACGCTCGCCGACGCCGTCAGGATGACGCTCGAGCAGAACAACGACGTGTCGATCGCCCGGCTCGACACCGATGTCGCACGGCAGAACGTGCGGGCCTTCGAAGGCGTGTACGACCCACGGGTCGTGCCGAACTTCGGATACCAGCGGAACGTCAGCGCCAACACGTCGGCGATTGGCGGCGCAACGGAAGGCCGGCTGGAACGGACCGAGATCGACGGAGGCGCCGGCATGACCGGGCGGACCCCCTGGGCCGGCGGCCGGTTCACAGTGGACTTCAGCGCGGCGCGCCTCGACACCAGCAACCAGTTCGCGCGGCTCAACCCCGAGTTCCCCTCGGCGCTGACGGCCACGTATGTGCAGCCGCTCGCGCGCGGACGAAGTATCGATGCCGAGCGGCGAAACATCCTGCTGGCGCGCCGCGCCGTCGATCTCACCGACGCGCAACTGACCCAGGTGCTCATGGATCAGTTGACGCTCGTCGAGGAGGCCTACTGGGATCTGGCGTTCGCCGCGCGCAACCTGGAAGTGCTGAACGAGGCGCTCGGGCAGGCGCGCACGCAGGCCGAGAGCAACGAGCGTCAGGTCACGCAGGGCACGCTCGCGCCCATCGACGTCGTCGAGGCGCTGACCCAGGTGTCGAGGTTTCAGCAGGCCGTCGCCTCGGGCCAGCAGACGCTCACGACGTCGGAGAACCGGCTGAAGCGGCTCATCCTGTCGAGCCGGTCAGCGCAGGCCTGGAATCAGCCGCTCGTGCCGGTCAATCTCACCGAGCGTTCGGCGCCGCCGCACCTCCTCGATGACGCCCTGAAGCTGGCGCTCAGCCGCCGACCCGAGCTCAAGGCGCTCGACATCACGCGTGCCCAGAACGACATCGACCAGGCGTTCTTCAGGAATCAGACGAAGCCACAGGTCAACGTCATCGGCGGTTACACGCTGTCGGGCCTGGCCGGTGATCCTCTGGACACCACCAGCCAACCGCCCGTCGGCACCGACAACGCCAACGCGGCGCTCTATGCGCGGCTGAACGAGCTGTCGTTCCTCGCCAGCCTCGACCCGCTCGATCCGCCCCCGACGTCGACCGCGAGCGGGGTACCCGCCTTCTTCGTCGGCGGGCTGGGCACGTCGTTCAGCAACCTTTTCGCGCGCCGGTTTCCGACGGCCCTGGTCCAGCTGCAGATGGAGTTTCCGTTGCGCAACCGCACCGCCCGCGCGAACCTCGCGCGCTCGGAGATTGCCGCCACCCAGCTCGAACGCCAGCGTCAGCAGCTCGAGCAGCGGATCGAAAGCGAGGTGCGCGATGCCCTGCAGGCCGTTCGGTCCTCGGAACAGCGCCTCGAGGCGGCGACGTCCCAGCGGCGATACGCGCTCGAGCAGTACGAAAGCGAGCGGCGCCGGTTCGAGTCCGGGCTCAGCACCGTGTTCCTCGTGCTCGAGCGGCAGACCACGTACGTCACCTCGCAGGCGCTCGAGCTGCGCGCCCGCGCGGATTTCAACCAGGCCATCGCTCAACTCGAACGCTCGATCGGCGGCACGCTCGAGTGGCACGGGGTGAAAATACAGCCCTAGACCTGGTTCAAGGGGTTCAGGGGTTCAAGGGGTTCAAGGGGTTCAGGGTTTAAGGGGTTCAAAGGGTTCAGGGGGTTCAGGAGGTTCAGAAGGTTCAGAAGGTTCAACCGTTCAGAAGGTTCAACCGTTCAGGATGTCAGGTTCGCCGTGCGAAGGGGTGGGGCCCCAAGCGCTCTGATAGAAGTCGGCCCGCGAGCATTGAGAGATGACGCAGCGAACAAGATGCAGCTGGGCGCGCACGCCGCTCAGCATTCTCTATCACGACAAGGAATGGGGCGTGCCGGTGCACGACGACCGCGTGCTCTTCGAGTTCATTACGCTCGAGGGGGCGCAGGCCGGCCTGAGCTGGGAGACGATCCTCAAGAAGCGCGACGCCTACCGCGAGGCGTTCGCCGAGTTCGACCCAGCCAAGGTCGCCCGCTTCACGCCGGCACGCGTTGAGCGCCTCCTGCAGAACCCCGGCATCGTCCGCAACCGGCTGAAGGTCGAGAGCACGGTCACCAACGCCAAGGCGTTTCTCGCCGTTCAACGGGAGTTCGGCAGCTTTGATGCCTATGTCTGGGAGTTCGTCAGACGGCGCGCCGCTGGTGAACCGGCGGCGGACGATGAAGCGACGTCCCCGCGCGCACGCCGGAATCGGACGCGCTCAGCCGCGATCTCTCGAAGCGCGGCTTCAGGTTCGTCGGCTCGACGATCTGCTACGCGTTCATGCAGGCGGTCGGGCTGGTCGACGACCACCTGGTGGACTGTTTTCGAAAACGCAACCGCCGTTGATGCGCCTGATTCCGACGCGTCGGCTGTGACGCGGGAACAAGAGATCAGGAGATTAGTCATTCGGCAGAAACCAGTGCACGTAGCCGCAGGCGCTGCAGACCAGGCAGTCGCACGTCTGCGATGCCCACTCCAGATCGAAAAAGGTCAGAAGCCCGCCGTGGAGCTGAGCGTGCTTCTGCCAGAACGGCTCGTTGCCGCACACGATGCAGTGGAGCGGCTTGCCGCGCACGGTGCAGGTTTCGGGCTCGTCCTTGCCGAACAGTCCCATGGCCTTCCTCGCTTGGCGTCAGGCCGGCCTCACCTGACCGGCCGCGACGGTGAATCTACGCCGCGAACACGACCGGCACGCGCTGCGGGATCAGGCCTTTGTCGAACGCGTCGCTCATCAGACGCTCGAGCCCCCGACGGCCACGCTCGCCGTAGGACAGGGTCAGATCGTTGACGTACATCCCGACGAAGCGGTCGGTCTTCGCACGGTCGAGGCCTCGACCGAACTGCAGCGCGTACTCGACCGCTGCCTGGCGGTGCGACAGCGCGTAGGCGATGCTGTCGTGCAGCATCTTCGACACCTTCGCGATCATCTCCGGGCCGAGGTCGCGACGGATGATGTTGCCGCCGAGGGGCAGCGGCAGGCCGCCCGTCTGCTCCGCCCACCATTCGCCGAGGTCGACGATCTTCTGCAGACCCTCGTCCTGATACGTCAACTGGCCCTCGTGTATGAGCAGGCCCGCCTCCGCCTTGCCATCGAGGACGGCCTGCTGAATCTCGTCGAACGGGACGACGACGAACTCGAAGTCGGGCTCGTACAGCCGCAACGTGAGATACGCCGTCGTGAGCGTCCCGGGAATCGCGATGCGGCGTCCCTTCACAGTCGTCGGTCCGCCAGTCTTCGCGACGACGATCGGGCCGTAGTTGTCGCCCATGCTGGCGCCGTGCGGCAGCAGCGCGTACTTGTCCGCGAGGTGCGCGTAGGCGTGAAAGGACACCGCGGTGACTTCGTACGTGCCCGCGAACGCGGCGTGATTGAGCGTCTCGATGTCGGCCAGCACCTGCTCGACGACGAGACCACCGGTCTCGACAGCGCCGCTCGCGAGGCCGAAGAACATGAACGCATCGTCTGAATCGGGGCTGTGGGCGACGGTGATTCTGTCGAGGGGCATTGGTGGTCTCTAGCAGCCTGGGTTGCCTGTCACAAGATCGAACAGCAGATCAGGAGGTCAGGAGACCAGCAGGTCACGTTCGGAACGATTTCCTTCCTGGACTCCTGATCTCACTAGTCTCCTGTAGAAGGACGTCATCGTTGAACGCCGAACGCCCTAGCCAAGCGCCATCGCCCGCCGCAGGCTCTTGACGACCGTCGTGACGCGATCGATGGCGAACGCGATGTGGGCGTCGGTCGTGGAGCGCCCGAGACCGAACCTGATCGACGCGCCGGCCTGTTCGCCGACGGCGCCAATGGCCTGCAGCACGTGCGACGGCGCCTGACTGCCCGAGCTGCACGCGGACCCGGTCGACACCGCCAGATCGCCGAGCGCCATCAGCAGCGCCTCGCCTTCGATCTTCTCGAAGCTGACATGAAGGTTGTGCGGCAGGCGCCGCTCGAGCGAGCCGTTGACGCGCACGCCATCGAGCTCGGCACGCAGCCCTTCGAGGAGTCGATCGCGCAGCGCCGCGAGGCGCGCGGATTCGGCGGACATTTCGGTCCTGCAGATGGCGGCCGCGCGGCCGAGCCCGACGATGCCCGGGACGTTGAGCGTTCCGGAACGCAGCCCCTGTTCATGGCCGCCGCCGTCGATCTGACACGCGAGTTGAATCCGCGGTTTCTTGCGCCGGATGTACAGCGCGCCCGCGCCTTTCGGGCCGTCGTCACTTGTGCCCGGTGAGCGACAGCAGATCGATGCCCAACGCGTTGACGTCGATCGGCACCTTGCCCGCGGCTTGTGCGGCGTCGGTATGGAGAAGCGCGCCGGCGGCCCCGGCAATGGCGCCGATCTCGGCGAGCGGCTGCAGCACGCCAATCTCGTTGTTGGCCGCCATGACCGACACGAGCACGGTCTTGGCGGTGACGGCCGCGCGCAGTTCGTCGAGCCTGACGAACCCGTCCGCGTCGACGCCGAGCCACGTGACCCGCCACCCCTCGCGCTCGAGCGTCTTGAACGAATCGAGCACCGACTTGTGCTCGGTCGCGACCGTCACGAGATGATCGCCGCGGTCGCGACAGGCATGCGCGGCGCCCTTGATCGCCAGGTTGTTCGATTCGGTGGCGCCGCTCGTGAACACGATCTCTCCGGCCGTCGCGCCGATGAGCGCCGCGACCTCGGCACGGGCACGAACGACCGCCTCGTCCGCGTGCCAACCGTACGCGTGCTGTCGGCTCGCCGGATTGCCGAAGTCTTCGGTGAAGTACGGCAGCATCGCCTCCAGCACGCGAGGGTCGACCGGTGTCGTGGCGTGATAATCGAGGTACACGGGCTTCGGCATTGCGGAATGACGCTTGGAGGCTGGTGGCAGCGTGGTCCCCGCGGCGATCGTTCGACCGCCGCGCGGCAATCAGAGCTTTCTGGTGAACGCCATCGGCGCCGCGACCCCGGTCATGGGCATCTCCGGCACTTCGGACGAGATTTCCTGGAGCGAGCACGTATCGAGCGCCGAGACGATGCGCTCGCGGATGCGCCAGAGCGGGTCGCGGACACTGCACTTCGCGTACTGGTCGCAGTTCTCCGCCTCGGTCGAGCACGCTGTGACGGTCAGCGGCCCGTCTATCGCCTGGATGATGTCGGCGGCAGAGATGATGGACGCGGCGCGCGCCAGACGGTAGCCGCCGTGCGTGCCCTGGTGCGACGTCACGAGGCCTCGACGCGCCAGCCGCTGCAGCACCTTTGCCATCAGCTCGATCGGGATGTCGTACTGCTCGGCGATCTCGCGGGCGCTGGCCGAGGCCGCGTCCGGTCGAATCGCCAGATGCTTCATCGCGATGAGTGCGTAGTCGGCCTTCTTGGACAGGCGGAGCATCTAGTTGACCGTTTCTCCTGGATCGGGACCGGCCGTTCCGTTGTCACGGCCGGCAGATCAGGGACGAACACCTTACCTGGTAACACGGCTTCAGCGGATACGGTCCACGAGTCACCACAATCCCAATTGCAGTTTCGCCGCCTCGGACATCCGGTCTTTCGTCCAGCCCGGTTCCCACACGACCTCGACCTTCGCGTCGGTGACGCCGGTGACCTTCTTGACCTTGTCGGCAACTTCCACGGGCAGCGACTGCGCCGCCGGACAGCCAGGAGCCGTGAGCGTCATCCGGACGCCGGCCACACCGGCGGCGTCGACGACGATGTCGTAGATGAGCCCGAGCTCCCAGATGTTGACCGGGATCTCCGGATCGTACACCGTCGAGATCGCCTCGACAATGGCTGGTTTGAGCTCCTCGGTGCGCGCGGCGTCCAGCACGACTGCCGATACGTCGTTGACGTCGTTTACGTCGGGGCCTGCGCCTGGAGCAGATGCGTTACCGGCGGCAGAGGAACCATCAGGGTCGGACATCATCGCCTCCGGCGCGGGCGGCACGAGCGGTATCGTCTTCATTCAGTCGTCGTCTTCTGCGCATGGCTGAGCGCCGCCTTGAGCGTGTGCCACGCCAGGCTCGCACATTTCACGCGCACGGGGAACGCGCGCACACCGGCAAACGCCGACAGTTTCCCGAGATCCTCGACCTCGACGTCGGGCGGCGTCGTGACCATCCGGTGGAACCGTTCGAACAGCGTGCACGCATCCGCCACCGGGCAGCCCTTGAGGCAGTCGGTCATGATCGAGGCCGACGCCTTGGAGATGGCGCAGCCCGAGCCCTGGAAGCCCACGTCCGTGATGACGCCGCCGTCCACAGTCAGGAAGAGCTCGAGACGGTCGCCGCAGAGCGGATTGTACCCTTCCGCCTGGTGCGTGGCGCCATCGAGCACACGGAAGTTCCTCGGTCTCTTGTTGTGATCGAGGATCACTTCCTGATAGAGGTCGCTCAGCTCGCCCATAATCTCCAGCTTCTCGCTGCCCGCTTTCCGCTGCTCGCTCCGAACCCCGGCCTCAGTGGAACACTTCCCGCACTCGCTCGAGCGCCCGCACCAGCGCGTCGATTTCCTCGCGCGTGTTGTACATCGCCAGCGACGCGCGCGCGGTCGCCGGCACCCCGAATCGGTGCATGACGGGCTGCGCGCAATGGTGACCCGTTCGGATGGCGATGCCTTCGCGATCCACGATCGTCCCGATGTCGTGCGGGTGAACCCCGTCCAGCACGAACGACAGGATGCTCGCTTTCCGGCGCGCTGTGCCAATGAGGCGGAGGCCGGCGACGGCGGACAGCGCCTCGGTCCCGTACACCAGCAGGGCCTGCTCGTGCTCGGCAATCTGCGCGAAGCCAATCGACTGGATGTAGTCGATGGCCACGCCGAGCGCGATCGCCCCCGAAATGTCGGGCGTCCCCGCCTCGAACTTGTGCGGCAGCACGTTCCAGGTGGACTTCTCGAAGGTCACGGAGCTGATCATGTCGCCGCCGCCGAGAAACGGCGGCATCGAGTCGAGGAGCGCTTCCTTGCCGTAGAGGATGCCCATCCCCGTCGGGCCGTAGAGCTTGTGCCCGGTCGCCGCGTAGAAATCGCAGTCGAGCGCCTGGACGTCGACCGGCATGTGATACGCCGCCTGCGACCCATCGAGGAGCACCGGCACGCCCCGTTCGTGCGCAATGCGGATGACCTCCTCCACCGGGTTGATGGTGCCCAGGGCGTTCGACATGTGCGTGACGGACACGAGCCTGGTCCGCTCACCGACGAGCGCCTCGAACTCGTCGAGCATGAGCTCGCCGCGATCGTCGATCGGCGCCACGCGCAGCCGCGCCCCCCGCTCTTCGCACAGCAACTGCCACGGCACGATGTTCGAGTGGTGCTCCATCGCCGAGATGAGCACTTCGTCTCCGGCACCGACGCGGGTCCGCCCGAAGGCGTGCGCGACGAGGTTGATGCTCTCGGTCGCGTTGCGGGTGAAGATGATCTGGCGTTCGTGCGCGGCGTTGAAGAACGCGCCGATCTTGCGCCGGGCGTTCTCGTACGCCTCGCTCGCGATCTCGCTGAGCTCGTGCACGCCGCGATGGACGTTGGCGTTGTACTCGGTGTAGTAACGCGTAATCGCGTCGATGACGACCTGCGGCTTCTGGGTGGTGGCCGCGTTGTCGAGATAGACGAGCGGCCGGCCACGCGCCTGCCGCTGCAGAATCGGGAAATCTGCCCGCACCCGCGCGACATCGAGCACCGGAAAGCCGCGCGCCGGTGCGGCGACGGGCGTCATGCCGCGTCGACCTCCGCAAGATCTCTGGCCAGCTGGGCGTAGAGCTCGACCTCGAGCGCCCGTCGCAACGGCTCGATCTTGACGCGCTCGAGGATCTCTCCCGCGAACGCGTGGATCAGCATGTCGCGCGCCTCCAGATAGGTCAGACCCCGCGCCCGCAGGTAGAAGATCGCGTCGTCGTCGAGCTGCCCGATCGCGGCGCCGTGCGTGCACTTCACGTCATCGGCGAAGATCTCGAGCTGCGGCTTGGTGTTGATGCTGGCGTTGTCGGACAGGAGCAGCGCGCGGTTGGTCTGCTTCGCGTCGGTCTTCTGCGCGTCGATCCGGACGATGATCTTGCCGTTGAACACGGCGCGCGCGCGCCCGCCGAGGATGCCCTTGTAGACCTCGTGGCTCGGGCAGTGCGCCCTGGCATGGTCGATCGTCGTGTGGGTGTCCACCAGGCGCTCGCCATCGGCCAGATACAGCCCGTTCAGCGTGCATTCCGCGCCCTCGCCGTCGAGCACGGCGATGATGTCGTTGCGGACGATGCGCCCGCCGAGCGTGAAGGCGTGGGTCGAGACGTTGCTGCTCCTGCCCGCATTGATGTGCATGCTCGCCACGTGGAACGCGTCGACGCTCTCTTCCTCGACCTTGTAGTGATCGATCACGGCGCCCTCGCCCGCGACGACCTCGGTCACGGCGTTCGTGAAGTGCTTCTGTCCCGGTGCGCTGACATAGGTCTCGACGATCTGCAGCTGGCTGCAATCACCGGCGACGATGAGCGTCCGGGGATGGGACATCGAGGCCACGGCGGCGTCACTGGTCGACACGAACAGGATCTGCAGGGCCTGCTCGAACACGAGGCCGTCGGGGACGTAGACGTAGGCGCCGTCGTGCGTGAACGCCGTGTTGAGGGCGGCGAACGTCCTCGCATTGGGATCGGCGAGCTGGCCGAGATAGCGGCCGACGATGTCGGCCTGCTCGGTGGCAGCCGTCGCGAGCGAGCCGAATTTCAGACCCTTCGGGAGGCCTGTCGTCCGCGACAGCTCGGGCACGACACGACCGTTCAGCACGACGAGCCGGAACGGCGCGTCCGCGTAGAGAAACGTGTCGAGCACCGCCGCGTCGAGCTTCGACGGCGGCGCGAGCCTGAACTCGGTGGACGCAATCGGAGAGATGTTGGTAAAGCGCCAATCCTCGTCACGCACCGTCGGGAATCCCAGCTCGACGAAACGCGACGCCGCGTGATCGCGCAAATCCTGGAGCCAGCGGGACCCGCCGCGGGGCCGCTCCCCGAGCGCCGCGAGCCAGGGTTGAAGCTTCTCTGCTACCTGTGCCATGTGTCTATCTTCAACCCGGGGACTTCGTCCCCGGACCCCTTTCGGCGTCGCTCGCGTGGGCCCTTCGCCCCGCTCCGCTCCGCCGGGGCGCGCCTCCGGCGC
>CAVYTY010000013.1:0-244023 GCA_963771395.1 uncultured Acidobacteriota bacterium
GCGGCGCCCCGGGCGGTAGCGTCGTTCCCGACGGGATCAACCCATGAGCGTGTCCGCCACCAACCCCGAGGCCCTCGCCACGCCGCCACGGCCCGAATCAGCCGTGCGGCGGCAGATGGCCGCGGCGACGGGTCGCATCAAACGGCTCAAACGCATCGACCGCGCCGCGGTGGGCATCATCACCTTCGGCGGGATCGCGGTCGTGCTGAGCGTGGTCGGGATCCTCGTCTTCATCGGGGTCGAGGCGATTCCGCTCCTTCGCGGCGCGTCGGCCCAGCTCGCCGGCACGATCCGCCTCGGCGGGGCGGCCGCGCAGGGATCCATGGAGCGCCGCGCGCTCGGCAGCGACGAGTTCGGTCGCTACGTCTACACGGTTGAACCGACGGGCAAGGTCGCGTTCATCAATCGCGGCACCGGTCAGCCGAGCTGGAGATCAGCCCGCCGGCGCTCGCAGGGGCGACCGTGGTCGCGTCGTCACGGTCGATGTTCGGCGACTTCGTCGCGTCGGCGACGGCCGACGGGCGCGTGGTGCTGCTGCAGGTGCGCTTCCTCCCGGTACACGCCGACGGCGCCGTGTCCGGGGTGAAGGTCGACGTGCGGGAGCGCGGCGTCGTCGCGCTCGACCCGAGCGGCCGGGCTGCCGAGCGGGTGTCGTATCTGGAGGAGGGCGATCGCAAGTTCGTGGTCGGCCAGGTCGGTGAGACCGGCGTCGCCCTCTGGTGGCTCGACGAGAGCGGCACGGAGCGCCGGGAGCTCGTCGGCCTGCCGGACGGTCAGAGAGTCACCGCTGTCCGCGTCGGTCGCACCGGAACGGCCATCGCCGGGACGAGGCGGCCGGGTGTACCACTGGCTGCTCGGCGAGAGCGCGAGGCTCACCGATGTGTCCCAGGTCAGTGCCTCTCGGTGACCGCGCTGGAATACATGATCGGCAACAACACCTTCATCGCCGGGACGCGCGACGGCACGGTGAGCGCCTGGTTCCGCGCGCCGGTCGTGGCCGATGGCGACTCGGCGATGGTGCGCGCGGCGGACTTCGAGCCGCAGGGTTCAGCCGTGACGGCGATTGCGGCATCGACGCGGGATCGCACCTTCGCCACCGCCGGCGTCGATGGTCGCGTCGTCCTGCGACACCAGACGTCGCAACCGCACGCTGGCCGCGTCGCCAGGCGCGACCGCGGTGCAGGCGCTCGTGATGACACCGAGAAGCGATGGGCTGTTCGTGGCCCGCGCGGGCGGCGACGATCGACCGCTTCGCGCTCGCGAATCCGCATCCCGAAGCGTCAGCCTGCACACGCTGTTCGGCAAGGTCTGGTACGAGGGCTACGCCGGCCAGAGTACGTCTGGCAGTCGACCGGCGCGACCGACGACTTCGAGCCGAAGATGAGCCTGATCCCGCTCGTCTTCGGCACCATCAAGGGCACGTTCTACGCGCTGATCTTCGCCATCCCGCTCGCCGTCCTGGGCGCGCTCTACACCTCGCAGTTCGTGCACCCCTCGATCCGCGCCCGCATCAAGCCGACGATCGAGATCATGGCGGCGCTGCCGAGCGTCGTGATCGGCTTTGTCGCCGGGCTCTATCTGGCGTCGGTCGTCGAGCGGAACCTCGTCGCCGTGATGCTGATGGTCGTCTGCTGCCGATCTTCGGCACCTCGGGCTTCCTCGTCTGGAACGTCCTGCCGCGCGGGCTGCGACGCCGGCTCAAGGCCGGCGCCGAGCTGCTGCTCATCCTGCCGCTGCTGCTGGTCGGCGGCTGGGTGGCGTTGGCGATCGCGCCGAGCGTCGAAGCGGCGCTGTTCGGCGGCGACCGCGGCAGTGGCTGTCGACCACGCTCGGCATCACCTACGATCAGCGCAACAGCCTGGTGGTCGGGCCTGGCGATGGGCTTCGCCGTCATCCCGATCATCTTCACGATCTGCGAGGACGCGTTCGGCGAGCGTGCCGTCGAACCTGTCGGCGGCCTCGCTGGCGCTCGGCGCCAGCCGCTGGCAGACGGCGATCCGCGTCGTGCTGCCGACGGCGAGCCCCGGCATCTTCTCGGCGGTGATGGTCGGCTTCGGCCGCGCCGTTGGCGAGACGATGATCGTGCTGATGGCGACCGGCAATACGCCGATGCTGGACTGGTCGATGTTCAACGGCTTCCGCACGATGTCGGCGAACATCGCGGTCGAGATTCCCGAGGCGCCGCACGGCGGCACGCTCTACCGCATCCTGTTCCTCTCCGCGGCGATGCTCTTTCCTGACCTTCATGGTCAACACGGTGGCGGAGATCATGCGCCAGCGTCTGCGCGACCGCTACAGGGCGATATGATGTCGCTGCGACGAATCTCCCGGGCGAACCGGCGATCTGGCTCGCAGGCAGCGGGCTCGGCATCTGTCTGCTGATGATCGGCGGGATGATCGCCCTCATCCTGGTCAACGGCCTCGGCTTCTTCTGGCCGGGCCGATCGAACAGCTGACGCTCGCGACGGCACGGTGCTGCTCGGGCGAGATCGTCGCGCGCGAGCCGGTTCCGCAGCCGGCACCGCCGAGCACCGCACTTTATCGCATCCAGATGAAGGTGGGCAACCGCGATCTCACCGGCGCGACTTCCGCTGGATCAACGAGTCCGAGATCGAGAGCCGCAGCCGCCGCGCGAGGCGGTGCTACGTCGAGCGGCGCGAGTACGGGCCGTTCATCGGCGCGCCGATCGCGTCTGATCGAGGGCGAGACGGAGCTGGCAGCGGAGCGGATGCCGTCTGGCAGGCGCTGCAGCCGCTGGTTGCGAAGGCGGCGAACGATCGCGACGGCGATCCGCCGGCATCGAGCGCGACGAGATCGGCGCGATCAACACCGAGATAGAAGCAGAGCGGCTGGCGCGCGCGCGGCCGCGGAGCTGCGGCGCAGGGGGCGCGGTCGATGTGACCGCCGCGGCGGCCGTCGCCGAGCGAGCCGCGCTGGCGGCTCTCAAAGCGCAGTACGCGCGAGGCCGAAGCGCGGCTCGCCGAAGTGGTCGCGCAGGCCTCGCGGACGCGCGTGACGCTCGCGGCGGCCGACGGCACGGAGAAGGAGCTGGCGACGGTCGACATCTTTCGCGCCTATCGGGCCAACGAGCTCTCGTTCGGCGGCCGCGCCGCGGTCTATGCGAGCCGCCTGTGGGAGTTCCTCTCCGGCGATCCGCGCGAGTCGAACACCGAGGGCGGCATCTTCCCGGCGATCTTCGGCACCGTCATGATGGTGCATCCTCATGAGCATGCTGGCGGTGCCGTTCGGCGTGCTCGCGGCGCTCTACCTGCGCGAGTACGCGCGACAGGGCATGCTCGTGCGGCTGGTCCGCATCGCCGTCAACAACCTCGCCGGCGTGCCGTCGATCGTCTTCGGCGTGTTCGGCCTCGGCTTCTTCGTCTACTTCGTCGGCGGTGCGATCGACCAGGCGTTCTTTCCCGAGCGCCTGCCGACGCCGACCTTCGGCACCGGCGGCATTCTCTGGGCGTCGCTGACGCTCGGCCTGCTCACCGTTCCGGTGGTCATCGTCGCCTCCGAGGAGGCGCTGGCCGCCGTGCCGCGCTCGATGCGCGAGGCATCGCTCGCCACGGGCGCGACCAAGTTCCAGACGATCCTGCGCGTCGTGCTGCCGGCGGCGGCGCCGGGCATCCTGACCGGCCTGATCCTGGCGATGGCGCGCGGCGCCGGCGAAGTGGCGCCGCTGATGATTACCGGCGTCGTCAAGCTGGCGCCCGACCTGCCGCTCGACGGCGTGTGCGCCGTTCCTGCATCTCGAGCGCAAGTTCATGCACCTCGGCTACCACATCTACGACGTCGGGTTCCAGAGCCCGAACGTCGAGGCGGCCAAGCCGATGGTCTACGCGACGACGATTCTGCTGTTGCTGATCGTGGTCGCGCTGAACCTCACGGCGATCATCGTGCGCAATCACCTGCGCAAGCGGTATCAGACGTCCGCCTTCTAGGTGTGCTGATGCAGGCCGATTCAGGAGTCCAGGTCATGAGTGAGCCGACGGTGGCGGCGGGCGATGGTCCGCTCATCAAGACCGACGTCCAGTTTGCGCGTCGCGAATCAGGCTGCCGCGAACTGCCGCCCGCCATCGTCATTCGGGACGTCAATCTGTGCTACGGCGCCAAGCAGGCGCTGTTCGACATCTCGATGGACATCGGCGCGAAGGAGGTCACCGCGTTCATCGGCCCGTCGGGCTGCGGCAAATCGACGCTGCTGCGCTGCCTCAACCGGATGAACGACCTCATCGACAACGTGCGGGTCACCGGGACGTTCCACGTCCACGGCCAGGATCTCTACGCCGACGACCACCGACGTCATCGACGTGCGGCGGCGGATCGGCATGGTGTTCCAGAAATCGAACCCGCTGCCGAAGTCGATCTACGAGAACGTCGTCTACGGCCTGCGCATCGCCGGGATCAAGACCAAGGCGACGCTCGACGAGGCCTGCGAGCGCAGCCTCGAGGCGCCGCGCTGTGGGACGAGGTCAAGGACCGGCTGCACGAGAGCGGGCTGTCGCTGTCGGGCGGACAGCAGCAGCGGCTGTGCATCGCCCGCGCGATCGCCATCGAGCCGGAGATTGTCCTGATGGATGAGCCCTGCTCGGCGCTGGACCCGATCGCCACGGTGAAAGTCGAAGAGCTGATCTACAGCCTGAAGAACCGAGTACACGATCGTCATCGTCACGCACAACCTCCAGCAGGCGGCGCGGGTCTCGGACCAGACCGCCTTTTTCTGGCTGGGCAAGCTGATGGAGTATAGCGACACGCCGGAGCTCTTCACCAGTCCCAGGCAGAAGCACACGAACGACTACATCACCGGGAGATTCGGCTAATGGAGCGCCATTTTCACGAGGACCTGCGGTCCCTCACCGGCTCGGCTCACCGTCATGGGAGAGCTGGTCGAGTCACGCGTGCGGGACGCGATGACGGCGCTGCTCCAGCGCCAGTCTGATCTCGCGGTCAAGGTGGCCACCGGCGATGCCGCGGTCAACGAGCTCGAGCTCGAGGTCGACGACTTGTGCATCAAGTTCCTCGCGCTCCAGAATCCCGTCGCCTCCGACCTCCGGCTGGTGCGTTCGATGATCAAGGTGAATACCGATCTCGAGCGCGTCGGCGACCAGGCCGTGAACATCGCGCAAGGCGTGATCCACCTGCTGGCGTGGCCGCTGCTGCGACCGGCGTTCGATGTGGCGCGGCTCGGGGAAATCGCCGTGGCCATGCTCGACGACAGCTTGAAGTCGTTCGTGGAACAGGACGTCAGCCTGGCCCAGGCGGTACTCCGCCGCGACGACGAGGCCGATTCGCTGCGTGATGGCCTTTTCCGCGTCCTCCTCACCCACATGATGTCGGATCCGGCGGTCATCGAACGCGCGCTGGGGCTCATCCTTGTCAGCCGCTGCCTCGAACGCATCGCCGACCATGCGACCAACATCGCCGAAGAGGTCATCTTCGTGGTCGAGGGTCGCGTCGTTCGTCACGGCGGCGGATCGATCAGCCGGGCCGTTCCACAGTAGGCGGCGCCACTCTCCCCCGAGGCCGGCGCCCGGCCTGTCTTGCCGGTCATACATGTAACAATAACGTCGCGGCAGCAGTGACGAATGCGTTAAATCTGATCCTGATCTGCTAAGATCCTCCGGCTTGCAGTCGCCTATCGACTGGGGCGAGGCAGGAGAGGATTCCCGTGGCGTTCAGACTGATTCCGCGCGAAGAACGATTCTTCGACGATTTCGTCGCGCTCGCGGACCAGATCCAGAAGGGCGCGGCCCTGCTCGAAGAGATGCTCGCGCCCGATCGCCCGATCTGGGACAAGGCCGACGAGATCAAGGAAGTCGAGCACAAGTGCGACTTCCTCACCCACGAGATCATCCAGCGCCTGCACCGCACCTTCGTCACCCCGCTCGATCGCGAGGACATCCACACCCTCGCGCGCACGCTCGACGACGTGATGGACGCCATCGACGCGTCGGCGGCGATCGTCCGGCTCTATCAGATCGACAAGGTCCGGCCTGACGCCCGCGAGCTGGCGCGCCTGGTCGGGACCTCGTGCCGAGCAGGTGGTGATCGCCATGCAGGCGCTCGAACGCCGGAACGGCGTCGCCGAGCCGGCGGTCGAGATCAATCGCCTCGAGAACGAAGCCGATCGCGCGCACCAGAACGCCGTCCGCCGCCTCTTCGAGGAAGAGCAGAACCCCATCGTGATCATCAAGTGGAAGGAGATCCTCGACTTCCTCGAGGCCGCCACCGACCGGTGCGAGGACGTCGCCAACGTCCTCGAAGGCGTCGTCGTCAAGCACGCCTGACGCCGCGGATGGATGCCAACCTCCTCGCGGTCGTCGCGCTGATCGTCGTCGCGCTGGTCTTCGACTACATCAACGGCTTCCACGACGCCGCGAATTCGATCGCGACGGTGGTCTCGACCCGCGTCCTGACGCCGGGCAAGGCGGTCATCTGGGCCGCGTTCTTCAACTTCATCGCCGCGTTCACGTTCGGCACCGCCGTCGCCAAGACCGTCGGCTCGGGGCTGGTCGACATCTCGATCGTCACCTTCGCGGTGATCTTCGCCGGACTGATCGGCGCGATCGTCTGGGATCTGATCACGTGGTACTACGGTCTGCCGACGAGCTCGTCGCACGCGCTCATCGGCGGCTATGCCGGGGCGGCGGTGGCCAAGGCCGGCTGGAGCGCGATCATCGTCGCCGGGCTGGACCAAGACGCTCATCTTCATCGTGCTCGCGCCGCTCATCGGCATGACCCTCGGCTTTCTGCTGATGGTGGCGATCCTGTGGATGTTCCGCAGCGCCTCGCCCGGCCGCGTCGACCACTGGTTCCGGCGGCTGCAGCTCGTGTCGGCTGCGGCCTACAGCCTCGGCCACGGCGGCAACGACGCCCAGAAGACGATGGGGATCATCGCCGGCGCGCTTGGTCGCCGGCGGCTATCTGCGACTCGAGAACGGGCACCTGCCGATCCCGCTCTGGGTGGTGCTGGCGGCGCACGCCGCGATCGCGCTCGGCACGCTGTCGGGCGGCTGGCGCATCATCCACACGATGGGCTCGAAGATCACCAAGCTCCAGCCGGTCGGCGGCTTCGCCGCCGAGACCGCCGGCGCGATCTCGCTCTTCACCGCGACGCACCTCGGCGTCCCGGTGAGCACGACCCACACGATCACCGGCGCGATCATCGGCGTCGGCTCGATCCGGCGCCTCTCGGCCGTGCGCTGGGGCATCGCCGGCCGCATCGTCTGGGCCTGGATCCTCACGATTCCCGCCGCGGCCGCTGATTGCCGGCGATCACCTACTGGGTGACGGCAGCGGTTGCTGGTCCCTGAACTGGCTCTAGGCTTTGGGCTTTAGGCTCCAGGAAAAGAGCCTAGACCGAACGTCGACCGGCTAGGAACTGAGAGCTCATCCTCAAGCCGAGAGCCTAAAGCCTAAAGCCGGGACAGCGGCAGCTCGATCGTAAACACCGCCCCGCCCTCGGGCCGGTTCGCCGCCGTGGTCTTCCGCCGTGCAGCTCGATCAGGTGCTTGACGATGGCGAGGCCGAGGCCGGTGCCGCCGGGATCGCGCGTGCCGCGGGTGCGGGACTTGTCGACGCGATAGAAGCGTTCGAAGACGCGCGGCAGGTCGCCCTCGGGGATGCCGGGGCCTTCGTCGGCGACCGACAGCCGGACGCGCTCGCCGATGCCGCTCGGCGCCCATCACGATGCGGCTCGATTCGGGCGCGTAGTTGGTGGCGTTCTCGAGCAGGTTGCGCAGCGCGTCGTGCAGCTTGGCGGCGTCGCCCGAGACGGTCGTGGCGTCATTGGCGATCCGGTGTTCGACGACCTGCTGGCGCGCTTCGAGCGCCGACGCGAGCTCGGTTTCGACGCCATCGAAGAGCGACGCGACGAGGCAGGGGACCCGTTCGATCGGTTCCTGCCCGGCATCGAGGCGCGCGAGGCGCAGGAGATCGCGCACCAGGCGCTCCATGCGCAGCGTGTGCCGGCCGATGATCTCGAGGAAGCGGCGGACCTGCGCCGGCTCGGCGCCCTCTCTCGCCGATCGAGCAGCGCCTCGACGTATCCACGCACGGCGGTGAGCGGGGTGCGGAGCTCGTGCGAGACGTTGGCGACGAAGTCGCGGCGGATGCGGTCCGCGCGGCGGAGGTCGGTGATGTCGTGCATGACCAGCACGGCGCCGGCGGCGCCCGGGGACGCGACGGGCGCGCTGCGCGAGATGATGACGAGCTCGGGTTCGCGCGGCAAGTGTCAGCTCGAGACCCTCGGCGGAGGTGCCGTGGAGCGCCGATCCGAGCTGCGCGGCGATGTCCGGCTGACGGACGATCTCGACGTAGTGCCGGCCGTCCGGATCATCCTGGAGCTGGAGCATGGCGCGCGCGGCGGCGTTGACGAGCTGCACGCGGCCATGGTCGTTCACGACCAGCACGCCTTCGATCATGCCGCCGAGGATGGCTTCCATGCGCGCGCGATCCGAGGCGAGATCGGCTGCGCGCCGGCCGATTTCCCGCGCCGAGTCGTCCAAGGCGCGCGCCACGGTGCCGATCTCGTCGCTGCCGTAGTCGCGTGCCGGGCGCGACCAGTCCCCACGGGCATACCGCTCGGCGACCGCGGCGATCGCCTGGACCCGCCGGCTGACGAGCATCGAGGTCGTCCACGCGATGGCGAGGGCGGCGAGGAGCCCCACAGCAAAGGCCAGGAGCGCCATGCGGCGCACCGCGGCGAGCTGCTCGGCGACGTCGGTCAGCGGGAGCGCCAGGCGCACGAACCCGAGTGCCGGGACCGACGCGTTCGTGACCGCCGCGGCGACGTACAGCATCTCGGCCCTGACGGTCGTGCTGTAGCGGCGAGAGGTGCCGATCCCGTCGCGGCGCGCCAGCTGGATCTCCGGCCGCTCGCCGTGGTTCTCGACCGTGGCGAGCGCCTCGCCGTCGAGCTCTGAATCACCGATGACGACGCCGTCGGGTGCGACCAGGGTGACGCGCGCGCCGACGAGCGCACCGAGGGTGTTCGCCTCGCGGTCCAGCTCGCCGTTGGCGGCGGCCTGGCGGTGGGAGAGCGTCTCGGCCGCCAGCCGTGTCTGGCTGATGAGCGCCCGCTCGATGCGGGCGTTGGTGGTGCGGCGAACCGACCACGAGACGAGCACGGTCGCGACGGCCAGCGTGATCGCCGCCGTGACGAGAGAGGTCAGGAAGAGTCGCGTGCGGAAGGTCACGGACGGTCGATGAGCTTATAGCCGAACTGCTTGATCGTCTCGATACCGTCCGAGAGCGGCGGCAGCTTCTCGCGCAGGCGGCGGATGTGAACGTCGACGGTGCGTGTGCCACCGGTGTAGTTGTAGCCCCAGACGTCGCTGAGGAGCAGGTCGCGCGACAGGACGCGGCCCTTGTGCTGCACCAGGTACTGCAGCAGCAGGAACTCCTTCGCGGTCAACCGGACTTCGTCACCCTCGAGCGCGACCGTGTGGCGATCGGCGTCGATCGTAATCGGCCCGTACTGGAGTGGCGCGCCGGTTGGGTTCCTGCCCGCGCGGCGCAGGAGTGCCGTGACCCGCGCCGTGAGCTCCTTGGGACTGAAGGGCTTGGTGACGTAGTCGTCGGCGCCGAGCTCGAGCCCCGACACGCGATCGGATTCCTCGCCCCGTGCCGTCAGCATGATGATCGGGATCGCCGCCATCGCCGGATCGTTCCGCATCGCCTGGCACACGAGCAGCCCATCCATGCCCGGCAGCATCAGATCGAGAATGACCAGATCGGCCGCGGCTTTCCGCAGCCGCGGGAGCACGTCCGCGCCCGAGGTGACCCGGTCGATACGATGGCCCGCCTTCTCGAGGTAATGGGCGATGAGCGCCGCGATGTCGGTGTCGTCTTCGACCACCAGGATGTGCGACATGAAGAAATGCTGAATGGTGAATGCTGAATGCTGAATGGGGACAAGAAAATGAGTACAAACACGCGCAATCAGCGTCGAGTATAAACCGGCGGGGCAGTGTCCTCAGATCCGGCATCGGCACCCTCCCAATTGAGTCCTCTGGAGGACACTGCTCCTGCGCACCTCTACTGCAAAACACCCTGAAACAGGCCGGTTTTCTCGCGAAACCGCGTTGGCACCACGCTTGGAGTGTTCGGGCCGCAGGGAGACCAACCATGACACGCGACACGAACCGCTTCGCACGAACGTCAGGTACGCGACCCATTGTGACGGCAATTGCCGGGACCGTCGGTGTGGCAGCGCTCTTGGCCACGGTGGGCTGTGGCGCCCGCGACCCGCAGGCCCTCTCAGCGCAGACACTGGCTGCGCCGGTGGCGCAGGCGGGGGCGCCAATCGTCGTGAGCTGCGAGCCCAATCAACGCACGCTCGTGCGTCCGGTGGTCGTCAACGGCGCGACCGTGTCGCAGGTCGAGTGCATCACGAACGGTGCCGTGCCGATCGCAACGCAACCGTTCGCTGCCGCGGCGGCGGATCCGTACCGTCAACCGCGCGCGCTTCAGCCAGCGGTGTACGACCGCGGCGATGACCTCGCGGAGGCGCGCGTGATCCCCGTGTCGCAGCCGACGACCGTGGCGCGTCCGATCCAGGCCCGGCAGGTCGTCTATAGTGACCTGCCGGTGCGCAAGACGCGCATCGGTGAAGAAGAGCGCGATCATCATTGGTTCGTCGGCTGGCGCCGGTGCCGGCGTCGGGGCGGCCATCGGCGGCAAGAAGGGCGCGCTCATCGGCGCCGCGATCGGCGGCGGCGGGGCGGCGCTCTGGGATCAGCTCACGCGGCGCGATCGGTAGTCGTACTGTCCAGGAGCCTTCACCGCGAAGACCGCCGGGGACGCGGAACCCATCTTATGGTTCTCTGCGGTCCTCGGCGTTCTCAGCGGTGAAAAGCTCTTGGACAGATCCCGCCTCGGTTGATTTCCTGAGCTTCGGCAAAAAGCACTAGAATCACTTGTGCTCCTCATCTCCTCGGCCCTCGCGCTGGGCTTTCTCCATGGACTTGGGCGCGGATCATCTGATGGCGATTGCGGCGTTGTCGATCGGCACCGCCGGGCGAGACGCCGGCGATGCAGCGGACGCGCGCGCTCGGGGTCGCCGTGCGCTTCGCCATCGGCCACGCACTGCTCCTCGCGCTCGGCGCCGGCGCGCTCGTCGCCCTCGGCTGGTCGCTGCCGCTCGTCGTCGAGCGCGGCGGGGAAATCCTCGGCGGCTTGCTCCTCATGGTGCTCGGCGGGATCGGTCTGTGGGGCGTCGCGGCAGGAACGGTCTACGGCCACTCGCATCGGCACGGCCACGAGCCCGCCGCGCATTGGCACCTGCACGTCGGCCGGCAGGATCACCATCCGCCGCCGTCCGCGCACTCGCACCTGCCCACCATCCTCGGCGCCGCCTTCGCCATCAGCAGCCTGCGCGCCCTGACGCTGCTGGCGCCGTTCGGCGAGGGGCTGGCCGCCTCGCCGCTGTCTACGCTGCTGATGCTCATCGCCGTCTTCGGCGTCGGCATCCTGCTGTCGATGTCGCTCTTCGGCGTCGCCTTTGCCCGCCTCATGTCCGCCGCCATCGCCGCGCGCCTCGGACAGGCCGCCGCCGTCATCATGGCCTGCGCCTCGATTGCGTTTGGTGTCTACTGGATCCCATGGGTTTATAGACTGGATCCTGTGGGTTCACAGGGCTTCAGGAGGTTCATCAGAGCTTCAAGGCTCAGCTGAACCTCTTCGACCCCCGAACCTCGAACCTCCTGAACCCTGAGCCCAGAGCCCATGAGCCTCAGAGTTCCTTGACCCCATGACTCTTCACGAAGAAATAAATCGCCACGATTGACACGAGCACCCCGTTGACCGCCAGGACGACGGGCATGGGGATGAAGGTGGCGGCGAACCCGCTGGCAAGGCTGCCAAGCGGCATCCCGCCGCGGAACGCCACCATGTAGATGCTGACGACGCGTCCGCGCAGGTGGTCCGGGACGATGAGCTGCACGAGCGACGAGGTCATCGAGAAGACCATGAGCAGCGCCGCGCCGCTCAGGAAGAGCAGCACGCAGCTCACCCAGAAAATCCGCGAGACGGCGAAGGCGGCAATCAACCCGCCGAAAATCAGCTGGACGATGAGGAGCGTCCGTCCCATGTGCGTGAAGCGTCCCAGCCACGCGATGACCAGCGCGCCGACCACGGCGCCCATCCCCGAGAACGCCATCATCCAGCTGTAGCGGCCGATATCGCCGTGAAAGATCTCGCGCGCGAACGATCGGCAGGAACGTCAGCAGCGGCAAGCCCAGAAACGTCGTCATCGACGGCGAGCACCGTCAGCGCGAGAATCGTCGGCTCGCTGCGCGCGTAGGCGAACCCGCCCTTGAGCTCATGGAGAATCGGTTTGCGCTCGGCGGGCGGGATGTGCAGTCACCGAGAGCGACATCAGCGCCACGATCACGATCAGGAACGACACGCCGTTGAGGGTGAAGCACCCGGCCGCGCCGAGCGTCGGCCATCGTCACGCCCGCGAACAACGGTCCGAACACGCGCGCGAGGTTGAACTGGATCGAGTTGAGCGCGATGGCGTTCGGGAGATCTTTCTTGTGGATGAGCGACGGGATCATGGCCTGGTAGGCTGGGCCTCCGAACGCTTGCGCCATTCCGGCGGTGAACGACAGCGCGAGGATGTGGCCGATGTGCACGCGTCCCTGAAAGACGAGGGCGGCGAGCGCGAACGCCGTCGCCATCTGGACGAACTGCGAGCCGATGAGCAGCCGCTTGCGATCGTGGCGGTCGGCGATCACGCCGCCGAGGAGCGTGAACAGGAGGATCGGCAGCTGCCCCAGGAAATCGTCGAGCCCGAGATAGAAAGACGACTTGGTGAGGTCGAACACGAGCCAGCTCTGCGCGACTTTCTGCATCCAGGTGCCGACGGTCGAGGCGAAGGCGCCGAACCACAGCACCCGGAAATCGCGGTAAGTGAACGCGGCAAAGGCGCGCTGGAGGATGGGCGAGCGCAGGGCAGTCGATGCTGGAGGCGGCGTAGACACGTGTCGGACCATCAATCTTAACAGCCTGCCTGTCTGAGACTTACGCGAAGGCTTGACTAAGGCGAAGAAAAAGCGAAAATAATGACACCGTTCCGACGATCGACCGCCCGCGCGCAGCTCGAATCGCTGCTGAAAGCCCGGAAGCTCGACGTCACGCTGACGAGCGCGGCGCCAATGTCTGCGGCGCGCCGTCTGCCGTCGCCGGCGGTGGCCGCGCCGCACGCGATGCAGCCCGGCGCCGACGATCTCGCGGTCACCGGCGTGCCGGCGATCGACGCGGCGCTTGGCGGGGGGCTGCGGCGCGGACACCTGTCGGAGATCGTCGGCGGGCGCTCGTCGGGACGGACATGCGGTCGTCTGTCGTGCGCTCGGCGGCCGCGGCCTCCCGTGGCGAGCTGGTGGCGCTCGTCGATACCTGCGATCGCTTCGATCCGGAATCCGCCGCGGCCATCGGCCTCGATCTGTCGCGCCTGTTGTGGATTCGCGACACGGGCGATGCCACGCGCGCGCTCAAGGCGATGAACCTCGTGCTGCAGGCCGGCGGGTTCGGGCTGGTCGTCCTGGATCTGGCGGATGTCGCGCCCGGCGGTGCGCGCGCTGCCGTTCACGACCTGGTTTCGCCTGGCGCGGGTGATCGAAGGCAGCCAGACGGTGGCGGTGCTGGTGGCGGCCGAGCATCTGGCGCGCAGTTCGGGCGGCGCGACGATCGGCGCAGGACCGGCGCGCCCGGACACCTCGCCGCGAGCGAGGCGGCTGACGCGGCCGCGCGCTGGACAGGACGATCGGATCGCGCCCGCCTGCTGCAGGGACTGGCCACCGGCCACGCGGGTCGTCGGGACAGGAGCTGACGCCGCATGCCGCTGTTGTATGCGTGCCTCCGACTCGCCTGATCGTCCTGATGTGGCGGTCGCCGTCGCGAAAGAGTTTTCGCCGCGGCTGCAGCGCTACGGCAGCGATTGCGTGGTGCTCGATGTCAGCGGGCTGGGACGTCTGCTCGGCGAACCGCAGGCGATTGGCGAAGAGATCGCATCGCGGATCGCTCGTCTGGTTCATGGGACGCGGATCGCGGTTCCTCACGGGACGCGGATCACGGACTTCTCACGGGACGCGGATCACGCGGATCTCGGATTTTCTCACGGGACGCGGATCACGGATTCGACGGGACGCGGATCACGCGGATCTCTTCTCACGGGACGCGGGTCGCGCGCGTCGCGGTGGCCCCTACCCAGATCGGTGCTTTGCTGCTGTCGTCGGCGCTCCCGGGGCTGACGGTCGTGACCGACGATGTGGCATCGGCGCTGGCACCAGTGCGACTCGACGTGCTGCGGCACGTGTGTGCCGAAATTGATCGGCGCCGCCATGCCCACCATGCATGGTCCTGATCCGCGAGAATCCGCGTCCCGTGAAACGGATCAGCCATCCGCGAGATCCGCGTCCCGTGAAACGGATCGGCGATCCGCGAGATCCGCGTCCCGTGAAGATCGGCGATCCGCGAGATCCGCGTCCCGTGAAACGGATCAGCGATCCGCGAGATCCGCGTCCCGTGAAAGATCAACGCGATCCGCGAGATCCGCGTCCCGTGAAATGGATCAGCCATCCGCGAGATCCGCGTCCCGTGAAAAGGATCAGCGATCCGCGAGATCCGCGTCCCGTGAAAACAGATCCGCGATTCGCGCCCGTAAAAGCGTTCGGGGTCCTGCAGCGATGGGGGCTCACGACGCTCGGCGAGGTGGCGGCGCTGCCGGCCGAGGCGTTCTCCGCACGGCTGGGGCAGGCCGGCCTCGCTCTGCAGCGCATGGCGCGTGGCATCGATGCGGGCCCGCTCGTGCCCGATCCCGATGTGCCGCGCTTTCTCGAACGCATCGAGCTCGAGTGGCCGATTGACGGGTTGGAGCCGCTGGCGTTCGTGCTCGCGCGGCTGCTCGAGCCGTTGTCCTCGGCGCTCGAGCGTGCGGACCGGGCGGCCGCGGCCATCCACCTGGAGCTGCGGCTCGTCGATCGCACCGCGCATACGCGGGTGCTGCAGTTGCCGGCCGCCATGCGCGATCCCAAGGTGCTGCGGACGCTCCTCGTGCTCGACCTCGAATCGCATCCGCCCCCGGCGGCGATCGACATCGTGGCGATCGAGATCGATCCGGCGCCTGGGCGCGTGCTCCAGTATTCGCTGCTCGAGCGCGCGCGGCCGTCGGCCGAAACGCTCGCGACGCTCACGGCCAGGCTCGATGCGCTGGTCGGCGAGTCGCGCTGCGGGCCAGCGCGGTCCTCCTCGATTCCCACGGACCGGATGCGTTCGAGATGCGCCGGTTTGCGCCGGATGAGCGCGGCAGCTCGCCGGCGCGAGCGCTCGAGACATCCACGTCCGCGGCTCGACAGGCCGTGCTGCGGCGATTCCGTCCGCCCATCGCCATCCGGGTGGCCGTCGAACGCGGCCGTCCCGGCATATCGCTCATCGATCGGCGAGGGATGCCCGGCGGCCACGTCGAGCAGTGCGCGGGCCCCTGGCGGTCGTCGGGGGCGTGGTGGGAAGGCCCAGGGAAAAGCGACCGCTGGAATCGCGATGAATGGGATGTCGCCCTCAGCGACGGATCGGTGTGCCGGTTGTTTCAGGCACGGGACGGAGCCGCGCAATGGTTTCTCGACGGGGTCATTGATTGAGTGGGCAATTGAATTGGCGATTGAGCGGGCGTTGCCGAGTCGTTCGGTGGCGCGGAGCGATGTGAACGACAGTGTGGTCAGTGGGGCGATCTCTCCGTGTATATCGAACTGCACGCGTCTTCCGCGTTTTCCTTTCTCGACGGCGCGTCGTTGCCGGAAGCGCTCGTCGAGCGCGCCGCGGCGCTCGGCTATCCGGCGCTGGCGCTCCTCGATCGCGACGGCGTCTACGGCATTCCGCGATTTCATCAGGCGGCCACACGCGCCGGGCTGAAAGCGATCGTCGGCGCCGAGTTGACGGTGGCGCTTGGGGCTCGGAGTTCGGGTCTCGGGGTCCGGGCGGCGGGCTTGGAGTCTGACGATCGCGCGAAACGAAGCACGAACAGCTCCGGGTCCCGAGCCCCGAGCCCCGATCCCCGGTCTTCCGCCTGCCGGTCCTCGTCTCGTCACGCGAGGGCTATCAGAACCTGTGCCGGCTCGTGACGCGCATGAAGCTGGCGGCGCCCAAGGGGGAAGGGGCGCTCGCGCTCGACGATCTCGACGGCGCGGTGGGCGGGCTCGTCGCGCTGGCCGGCCGCGCGGTCATCAACGGGCCGCGCTTTGGCGTCGGCGGACTGGTCGATCGTCTGGTCGGGACCTTCGGCGCGATCGAATGTCTGCGTCGAGCTGCAGCGCCATCTGCTGCGCGATGAAGAGGCCGACAATCACACGCTGCGCGATCTCGCGTCGGCATTTCACCTGCCGGTCATCGCCACCAACGGCGTGCGCTTCGCCGATGTCCCCGATCGGCCGCTCTACGACGTGCTCACGTGCATCCGTCACAAGACGACGCTCGAGCATGCCGGGCGGCGTCTGAGCTGGAACGCGGAGCGGTATCTCAAGCCGGCCGACGCCATGGCGCGGCTCTTCAACGACGTGCCGGAGGCGATCGCCGGTACCCGCGCGCTGGCGGATCGTCTCGAGTACACGATGGCGGATCTCGGCTACCGCTTTCCGGATTATCCGGTGCCGCCTGGCGAGTCGATGGCGTCGTTCCTGCGGAAGATCGCGCAGGCGGGGGCTCGTGAACGCTACCGGCCGTATCACGATCGCGCGCGCGCCCAGATCTCGCGCGAGCTGGACCTCATCGAGAAGCTCGATCTGGCCGGCTATTTCCTCATCGTCTGGGACATCGTCAATTTCTGCCGGCAGGAGGACATCCTCGTGCAGGGGCGCGGCTCGGCTGCCAACAGCGCCGTCTGCTACAGCCTCGGGATCACGGCGGTGGATCCGGTCGGGATGGATCTGCTGTTCGAGCGGTTCCTGTCGGAGGAGCGCGGCGAGTGGCCCGACATCGATCTCGACCTGCCGAGCGGCGACCGCCGCGAGCGCGTGATCCAGCACGTCTACGAGAAATACGGAAAGCACGGCGCGGCGATGACGGCCAACGTGATTACGTATCGCGGCCGAAGCGCGGCGCGGGAAGTGGGGAAGGTCCTCTCGCTCGACAGCCGCGCAGATCGATCGGCTCGCGAAGGTCATGAACCAGTTCGAGTGGGTCGATCCGAAGGACACGCTCGAGCGCAACCTGCGCGACGTCGGCATCGATGGCCAGCATCCGGCCATCCAGCGCTTCGGCGAGCTGTGGACGCGCATCCAGGATCTGCCGCGCCATCTCGGTCAGCATTCCGGCGGCATGGTCATCTGTCAGGGCCGGCTCGACGCGGTCGTGCCGCTCGAAAACGCCAGCATGCCCGATCGCGTCGTCATCCAGTGGGACAAGGACGACTGCGCCGACATGGGGCTCGTCAAAGTCGACCTGCTGGGGCTGGGGATGATGGCGGTCCTGCAGGATGCGCTGACGCTGGTGAATGATCAGGGATCAGGGATCGGGGGTCAGGGGACGGGAGTCGCGACGGCTGCGGATACCGAATCGCGGATCGTGAGAAATGAGCCGCGATGAAGCGAGCCCCGAGATCCCGAACCCTGATCCCGAGTCCCGATCCCCGATCGTCGACCTCGCCCACCTGCCTCCCGACGATCCGGCGGTCTACAGGATGCTGCAGGAGGCCGACACGATCGGCATCTTCCAGGTCGAATCGCGCGCGCAGATGGCGACGTTGCCGCGGCTTCGGCCGGCGCGCTTCTACGACATCGTGGTCGAAGTTGCGATCATCCGGCCGGGCCCGATCGTCGGGCAGATGGTGCATCCCTATCTGAAGCGGCGGCAGGGGGTGGAAGACGTCGTGTATCCGCATCCGGCGCTCGAGCCGATCCTCGCGCGGACGCTCGGCGTGCCGCTCTTCCAGGAACAGTTGCTGCGCATGGCGATGGTGGCGGCCGGGTTTTCCGGCGGCGAGGCCGAGGAGCTGCGCCGCGCGATGGGGTTCAAGCGCTCCGAGAAGCGCATGCAGCAACTCGAGGGCCGGCTGCGCACCGGCATGGCGCGGCAGGGGATCGTCGGCGAGCCGGCGGAAGCGATCATCCGATCGATCACGTCGTTTGCGCTCTACGGATTTCCCGAATCGCACGCGGCGAGCTTCGCGCTGCTCGTCTACGCCAGCGCCTACCTCAAAGCCCATTACCCGGCGGCGTTCTATACCGCCTTGCTCAACAACCAGCCCATGGGGTTCTACCATCCGGCGACGCTCGTCAAGGATGCGCAGCGGCACGGCGTCCGCTTCTCGCCCATCGACGTCCAGGAGTCGGACTGGGAGTGCCGCGTGGATCCGGACGGACGCGTGCGGCTGGGCCTGATGTATGTGAACGGATTGCGCGCGGAGGTGGGGAAGCGACCTGCCGGCGCCGAGCGCGGTCGCGGAGTCGCCGCGCGAGAGCGAGCGCGGGGTGGGGCCCCGCGAGCACTAATAAAAGCGGACCGATGTCCGAACCACCCCGTTGCCCCAAGTGTGGCAACGACGATCGTTCGATGCTCGAAGAAACACCAAACGTCACCCTGTTCTGCAACGTGTGCGCGCATGAGTGGGGTCGCATGCAGAGTCTCGGCAGTCCCAAGCCACGAGCCGCGACACCCGCCCCGGTCCAGAGCCTCGGCGCCCGTTATCGCATCTGTCGACGGATCTCATCGCCCGCACCGGCCTCCGCCGCGACGAGCTGGCGACGCTGGCCGAGATCGGGGCGCTCAACGCGTTTGGCCATGACCGCCGCAGTGCGCTCTGGCAGATCGAACGCGCGGTGCGATCGTCCGGCGAGATGTTCAAGACGCGACGGAGGAGGAAGACCGGCCGCATCTCCTTTGCGCTCCATGACGCCGATCGAGCGCGTGCGGGCGGACTACGCGGGAACGAGCCTGACGATCGGGCCGCATCCGATGGCGCTCTGCCGCGGCGAGCTCGCGCTGCGCGGCGTGCAGCGCGCGAGCGATCTGCGCGGGGGCCGATCGGGCCGTCGCGTGCGGGTCGCGGGCGCCGTCATCACGCGGCAGCGGCCCGGCACCGCCAAGGGGTTCGTGTTCCTGACCCTCGAGGACGAGACCGGCATCGCCAACATCATCGTCCGTCCCGATCTCTTCACCGACGTGCGGACGACGGTGATCGGGGCGCCGTATCTGCTCGTGGAAGGCACGCTGCAGATTCAGGATGGCGTGACATCGGTGAAGGCGGAGCGGTTCCAGGCGCTGTCCACGCAAGGACCCGAGCCGCAGTCTCACGACTATCGCTGAAGGCCTGGCTCGCTCAGCCTGGCTACCTCGTTACTGGCTCGAGCTCTGGCGTGGCACTTGCAACCAGCTCGCCCAGACACGGTGCTCCGGTTATCTTCTGGACTCCTCAGTGGAGGCTCAGCCGTGCGAGTGGGCAATCGACTTCACACGCTGTCGTCGAGGCTATCACTGCCGGTTCGGCGGCCATCGGCGCGCTTCGCCTCGTTGCTTGCCGCGTGTCACCCGGCGGTAAAGTCGACGCTCCCCGGACCACCTACGCGAACGCTCAACTCGCGCAGCTATGGGTCGAGCCGGCTCCTGGCCGCAACCTCTACTGGGGCGTCGGTGGCAAAGCGCTGGCGCCCGATCCCGACCGCGACCTACACCGTCATCGAGATCAAGCGCACCGGCTTCAGCCCCGGCTACACCGTGACCGGACCCGACGGCCGCGAGTGGAGCGCGAAGTTCCCGCCCGAAGCCCCGACGGAAGTCGTCGCCTCGCGGATCCACTGGGGCGTCGGCTACCACCAGCCGCCGATCTACTACGTCCAGAAATGGCTGGCCGAGAAGGCGACCTCGCCGAATCCGCAGCTGCCCGCGCGATTCCGCGAGAAGAATCCGGCCTTCAACGGGCGGCCTCGAGGACACCGGCACCTGGTCCTACTACCAGAATCCCTTCGTCGGCACGCGCGAGCTCAAGGGACTGCTCGTGCTGCAGGCGATGCTCGGCAACTCCGATCTCAAGGACGACAACAACGCGACCTACGCGCTCGACGAAGCCGCTCGAAGGCGCGCGGACGTGGTATGTCGCCCGCGATCTGGGGCATACATTCGGCCGGACCGGCGTCATCGACGCTCCGCGCGGCGACATCGAGGTCTTCGAGAAGACGCCGTTCATCACCGGTGTCGTCAACGGCCGCGTCACGTTCGACTGGCGCGGGCGCCACGATGCGCTGCTTCGACGACATCACGCCGGCCGACGTGCGCTGGATCTGCGGCCGCCTGCAGCGTCTGCGCGAGGCACAGTGGCGGGACGCGTTCAGGGCCGGCGGCTATCCCCCGGGCGACGCCGAGCGCTACATCCGCCGCCTGAAGCAGAAAATCGCCGAAGGCCTGGCGCTCGAAGGATAGCTGGATGCCGCCGCTGCTGGACATCAGCGACGCCATACCCCGAATGCAGGAGCTCAGCGAAGCCTTCGTGCGCCTGCCGCTGGCGGCGGTCCTCGGCACCGCCCTCGCCCTCAGGCCGAGGCGGAAGGGCACGCCCAGCGGATGCCGGCCGTCGTCCAGACGCAGATCATTCTGGCGGTGGTCGGGGCCGTCATCATGCTCGTCGTCGGCTCGAGCCTGGCGCGCGCCTTCGGCATCGTCGGCGCCGCCAACCTGATT
Organism: uncultured Acidobacteriota bacterium; assembly: GCA_963771395.1. GTDB lineage: Bacteria > Acidobacteriota > Vicinamibacteria > Vicinamibacterales > 2-12-FULL-66-21 > DATBJJ01. Next base: position 20,671 of record CAVYTY010000013.1, read on the forward strand.
CGGTATCGATCGAAGATCGACGATCCGAAGGATGCGGTGGTCATGCTCTGTGCGCTCTCCGTCGGGCTGGCCTCGGGCGTCGGATTGTTTGCCCTCGCCATCTTCTCGACCGCGTTTCTGGTCGTCCTGCTCGGCATCATCGAATCGTTCGAGAAGGGCCTGAAGAAATTCGATCTGACGATCAAGGCTGGCGACCAGACCGACGAGCTGCGGCCGAAGATCGAGGCCATCCTGCGCCGTTTCAAGCTGCCGAACGAGCTGCGCACCTCGGCTGACGCCGAGATCTGCTACGAAGTGGCCATGCCCATCGACGTCGAGCGGGATCGCGTGACCGACGCGATCCTGCGGCTCGATCCCGAGGGGCACGCGGCCGTCGACTGGTCGGAAAAGAAGAACAAGGCGAAGTAGCGCGCTGTGAAACTGATCATCCAGCCCGACGAGGGCCTCACGCCGCTGACGCAGGCGGTCAAGCGCGCGAAACAGTCGATCGACATCGTGATCTTCCGCTTCGATCGTCCGGAGATGGAGAAGGCGCTCGCCGCGGCGGTCTCCAGAGGCGTGACGGTCCGCGCCCTCATCGCCAACACCAACCGCGGCGGCGAAAAGAACCTCAGAAAGCTGGAGATGCGGCTGCTCGCCGCCGGCATCATCGTCGCGCGAACGGCTGACGACCTCACGCGCTACCACAGCAAGATGATGATCGTCGACGACACGCTGCACGTCCTCGGCTTCAACTACACGCGGCTCGATATGGAGCGCAGCCGGAGCTTCGGCGTCGTGACCCGCGACAAGCGGCTCCTCAAGGAGGCCTGCGCGCTCTTCACGGCCGACTGCACCAGGCAGCCGTACACGCCGAGCCACGACCGCTTCGTCGTCAGTCCCGAGAGCTCCCGCAAGGTGCTCAACGCCTTCCTCGGCCAGGCGAAGAAGCAGCTGCTCATCTACGACGTCAGGGTCTCGGATCGCATGATGCTGCGCACGCTCGAGGAGCGGCGCAAGGCCGGCGTCGAGATCCGCATCATCGGCAAGGCCGACAAGGGGCTGGCGGCTGTCGAGACGCGAAAGCTCTCCAGCCTTCGACTGCACGTCCGCGCCATTATCCGTGACGGCAGCGCCGCGTTTGTCGGCAGTCAGAGCCTTCGCAAGCTCGAACTCGACGGCCGGCGTGAAGTCGGCGTGATCGTCACCGACAGCCGGACGGCCAAGAAGATTCAGTCGGTGTTCGAGGCGGATTGGGCCGAGGGCGCGGGCGCGTCTATTCGCTGCTTCCGCCGCTGGATGACGCCGGAGTCGATGATCGTGCCGAGCCGGGAGATCGCATTGAAGTAGAGCTCGTCGCCGTCGATCTCGGCGGCCAGGAACGCCTGGTCGGTGTCGAAGCCCGACGGCGGTCAGGCCGGTCTTCCGGTCGATGTTGCCCTTGCGGAGCTTCCCGCCCGATCCGGTCACGAAATAGACGATGCCCTTCTGCGGCTTGACGCGCTCGTAGAAGTGATCGTGACCGGCGAACACCACGCTCACGCCGCCCTTCAGGAACAGCGGCTCGAGCACGGCGGCCAGGTCGGGATGCGACCCGTGGCTCTCTCCCGAAGAATAGAGCGGATGGTGGAAGTAGGGGATCTTCCAGTCTTCGCCTGAGTTCGACCAGCTCCTTCTCGATCCACGCGACCTGCGGTGGGGTGAGGTAGTCGGTCTCGAGAGCAAAAAACCGCACGCTCTGCTTCGGCGCCTTGAACGTGTAGTACGTCCTGCCTTCCATGTTGAACAACTTGTAGCGGGACTGCGCGCGGTCGTCGTGGTTGCCGAGCGAGGCGTAGAACTTCACGCCGCCATCGAGCAGGGCCTTGTACGGGGCCTCGAACTTCGTTCTTCATGTCCTGGGGACGCTCGCCGCCGTAGATGTTGTCCCCGACGGTGATGACGAGCTCGAAGGGGAAGCGCGCGCGCAGCTTTGCCATCTGCTCGCCGACTCGGTACTGATGCGCGGTCGCCGGTGCCGAAGTCGCCGATGACCGCGAACTTGAACGAGTCGGGACGATTCGGGAGCGCGACGACCGGCGGCGGCCTGTGGTGTCTCGACGGCGGATCTGGTCGCCCGCGGGCTGACGGCCGCCACCGCGCACAGCGCGGTGGTGAAGACGATGCCAACGACGAGAGACCGGCGGGTGCCCATGGTCGCAGAATCCGTGACGCTAGCGGGGGACGGCACCCGTCATATAGTCGACGATGATGTGCGCGCCGCACATCGAGCAGGATGAGCGTTCGGTCGATGAAGCGGTACTCGAGCTCGGGGGGCAGTTGCGGCAGCACCTTGAGGACCTGCGGCGGCATGCTCGAGAGCGGGATGGTGTCGGGGTACCGTCCGTTGACGACCAGCTTCACGACGTCGCGGGGGTTCTCTTCCATGATGGCCCGGCGCAGGTTCTTGCCCTCGGCGCTCGCGAAGAGACCGTGCAGCAACCGGCGCAGCACGGGCCGCACGTCGCTCTCGAAGATGTCTCCCACATCTGTCATTCTTTCGCGCCTGCTGGATCAGCCGGCCCAGCGCCCGCTGATGGGCGTCGATCTGTTCCGGCGTCGCCTCGTTTGGCAGGGGCGGCAGCGTGCGCTCGAGCTTGCGGTGGAGCTCCAGGTACTCCCCGACTTCCTCCTGAAATTCGGCGATCGCCTTCGCGTTGGGGTTGACGCGAGGCGCGTTGGTCTGGACGCTGGCGTCGTGGTCGGTCGGCAGCGTCGCCGCTCGTAATGGGTTGACGCTCGCGAGGACGATCGCGCTCAGCACGCCTGCGAGGCTGGCAGCGCCGCATCGAACTCTGCAATCGAGGCATCGCTCCCCCGAGATGAAAAGGTGTCTGACCTGCGCGGTCCGGGCTATCCCGCGGCGTCAGCCGCGGTAGTTGCCGAACTGCAGCGCGACGCCGAAGTCGTGCTCGCGTAACACGCGGATCGCCTCCTGCAGGTCATCTTTCGACCCGGAGGACACGCGGACCTGATCGGCCTGGATGGTGACCTGCACCTTCTTGAGCTTGCGGTCCTTGAGGAACTTGACGATTTCGCGCGCCGCATCCGACGGAATGCCTTGCTGGAGCGTCACGACGCGTCGGACCGTGTCGTTGGCGGCGCGCTCGATGTCGCCCGGCGTGAGGTTCTTGGTCGGCACGCCGCGCCGCACCAGCCGGCCCTGCAGGATCTCCCAGAGCGCGGTCATCTTGAAGTCGTCGTCGGCGGTCAGCACGAGCGTGTTGTCGGTCTTGTTGAGCTCGATCGCGGCGCGCGATCCTTTGAAGTCGTAGCGCTGTGCGACTTCCTTGCGCGCCTGATTGACGGCGTTGTCGACTTCCTGGAGGTCGACGCCGGAGGTGATGTCGAAGGATACGGGAGTCGCCATAGTCAGCAAAGACTCGATGCGACGCTAGGAGGCTCGCGCCCGCAATTGCCGGACCTTGCGTCCGACGCGCAGTGAATTCTCGAAGATGGCGCCGACGCGCAGGCCTCCTGGCAGCCGGTGGCGGGCGATCGCGCCGAGCCCGGCCGACGCGATGCATCCGCAGCTGGCGCAATCGGGGTTGCCGCCGAACTGGCACGGCGAGATCGGGTGCTTGAAGTCGGCCGACACGCAAGTGGTCGTCAGCGCGAAGACGCACTCGTCGGGGTTGGCGGGCGGATCCGCGTAGACCTTGATCAGGCCTTCGGGCATCTGCAGCTTGGTGAACTTGCGCCGCAGGTGCATCAGGTCGGCCACGACCCGCGTGCGGTCTTCCGGACGGAGCTGTTCGTCGGAGACTTCGCCGATCTGCGGCGTGTACAGGCTCACCCAGATCGTGCGCACGTTCTCGTTCGCGGACCAGAACCGGATGAACTCCTCGAGGTAGCCGTCGCGCTGCACCTGCTGCCGCGTGACGGTGCAGTGCACCGTGATCTGGTGGCCGGCGATGTGCTTCAGGATGCGGTCGTAGGTGGCGGGCGTCCGCCGCACGTCGTGCTCGGGCTGCAGCCCGTCGATCGAGACGACGATCTGCAGGCGGCGCAGCGCCGCCCATTCCGCGGGGATCGGCCGCACCGCGCTCGTCACGAGCTGCGAGTAGATGCCGCGCTCGGCGAGACGGGGAAGGATCGTGTTCAGCTCGCGGAATCGCACCAGCGGCTCACCGCCGACGATCGACAGGTGGAGCGGCTTGTGCTCGTCGACGAGCTTGAAGAAGTTCTCGACGAGCTCGTCGCCCTTGAAGTCGCTGACCTGCCGAAGCGTGACGCCGCCGCCGAGATGTTCGTCGCCGTAGGCATAACAGCCCGGGCACCGCAACGGGCACTCACGCGTGATCTCGATCGAGAGCGAGGGCTTGTAGCCGGCGAGGATCCGGCCCCACGCCGTGATAATTCCTTCCATCACCAAACTATACCAAGAAATGCTGAATGCTGAAGGTTGAATGCTGAAGTACATGCTTGCGTCCACGTCGGATGCAACATCAGCATTCAGCATTCAGCATTCAGCATTTCTGTTGTGTTGTAATTGACAGTGACGATGATTCAGAAGCGCCGCTCGAGCATCCAGGGATGGGGAGTCTTTGCCACCCAGCCGATCAACAAGAACACACGAATCGTCGACTACGCCGGGGAGAAGATCACGAATCGCGAAAGTCTGAAGCGGGAGGTGGCGCTACCTCCGGGCCGGCCACATCTGGTGCTTCAAGTTGAACCGGCTCTACGCGCGCGACGCGGCGGTGGGCGGCAACGTGGCCCGCTTCATCAATCATTCGTGTCGCCCGAATTGCTACGTGCAGGTCGTCGGCGAGACGATCTGGATTCGCGCGGCGAAGAACATCCGCCGCGGAGAAGAGCTGACCTACGACTACAACACCGAGGGCGCGGGCTCCATCCCGTGCCGGTGCCGGCCCGGAGTGCAAGGTCATCCTGTGATGCGCGCGCTCTACCTGCACGGCTTCGCCTCGTCCGCGCATTCGTCCAAGGCCGCGTTTTTCCGGTCGAAGCTCTCGGCGCACGGCGTCGAGATGCAGACCCCCGACTTCAACGCGCCGGACTTCTCGACGCTGACGGTCAGCCGCATGCTCGCGCAGGTGCACGACGCGATCGAGGCGGGTGCGCCTGGCCCGGTGGCGCTCATCGGATCGAGCCTCGGCGCGTTCGTGGCCGTCCACGCCGCGCTGCAGGACGCGGGCGCGTCGATCGCCTGGTCCTGCTGGCGCCGGCGCTCGACTTCGGCGGCAATCGCATGCGCGATCTCGGGGATCGCGGCCTCGACGAGTGGCGCCGCACCAATCGTCTCGAGGTGTTCCACTACGGTTTCGGGAGGCTGATGCCGGTCCACTACGAGCTGTACGCCGACGCGGCCCGCTACGACGCGTTCAACGCGCGCTGGACCTGCCAATCCAGATTTTTCAGGGACGCCGCGACACGACCGTCGATCCGGTGACAGTCGAGCGCTGGGCAGAGGCCCGCGCGAACGTGGACCTGCACCTGCTCGACGACGACCATCAGCTGCTGGGAAGTCTGGAGACGATCTGGACGGAGACGCGGAGTTTTTGGGGTCAGGCCGTGAATCGTGAATTGGGCTGCCGGTGGGTTGACGTTCGGCGCCCGATTCACGATTCACGGCCTGACCCCCGTCCACGATTCACGGCCGACGTCGTCACGGCGTCAGCGGCGACGGTCTCGGCCTTCGGGCCGCGGCGCGCCGAGCTTGAAGACGTTCCGCGCGGGCCTCTTGATCGCGTTCCGCGTGTCGACGATCAAGTCCGCCTCGGCGACCATCGCGTCGTAGTCGAACGCCTTGTGATCGGTGATCACCACGATGCAGTCGTACTGACCGAACGATCCACGGCCCGCGTTCACGGCCTTGATGTCGAATCGTCCCGACCACTCGCGGCCGTGCACTTCGGGCACGTGCGGATCGACATACGACACTTCCGCGCCCCGCGCGTGGAGAAGCCCCATGACGTCGAGCGCCGGGGACTCGCGCATGTCGTCGATGTCCCGCTTGTAGGCCACTCCGGCGATGAGCACCTTCGACCCGTTGATCGCCTTGCGCTTGGTGTTGAGCGCCTCGGCAATCTTGTCGACGACGTAGTGCGGCATGCCGCCGTTGATGTGGCCCGCGAGCTCGATGAATCGCGGATCGAATCCGCTCTGCTTGGCCTTCCACGACAGGTAGAACGGATCGATCGGGATGCAGTGTCCGCCCAGCCCGGGACCGGGATAGAAGGCCATGAAGCCGAACGGCTTCGTCTTGGCCGCGTCCACGACTTCCCAGACGTCGATTTCCATGCGGTCGCACATCAGCGCCAGCTCGTTCACGAGACCGATGTTGACCGCCCGGAACGTGTTTTCGAGGAGCTTGACCATCTCGGCGACGCGCGTCGAGCTCACCGGGACGATCGTCGTGATCGCCGAGCCGTAGAGCGCGCTCGCCAGTTGCACGCACTCGGGCGTCAGACCGCCGACGACCTTTGGCACGTTGTGGGTCTGGAACGTCGGGTTGCCCGGATCGACGCGCTCGGGCGAGAACGCCAGGAAGAAATCACGCCCCGCCTTGAGCCCCGTCGCCTCGAGAAGCGGCTGCACCACTTCCTCGGTCGTCCCAGGGTAGGTCGTCGATTCGAGGCAGACGAGCAGCCCCGGGATGCAGGTGGCTGGCGATCGACTCCACGGCCGAGACGATGTAGGACATGTCGGGGTCCTTCGTCTTGCGCAGCGGCGTGGGCACGCAGATGTTGATGGTGTCCAGATCCTTCACGACCGCGAAGTCCGTCGTCGCATCGAGCTTGCCGCTGTCTCGCAGGGTCTTGACGTCGGCGGTCGAGACGTCGGGGATGTACGAGCGGCCTTCCTCGATCGCTTGTATCTTGCGGGCGTCGAGGTCGATGCCGGTCGCGTGGAATCCTGCCTTCGCGAGCTCGACGGCCAACGGCAGTCCGACATATCCCAAACCAACCACTCCGGTTCGGGCCCGGCGGGTCTTGATTTTCTCGAGAAGGGCTGCGGCGAGTGCTGACATGCGACCTGGCTCCTGGTGAAATGGGCGGCCGACGCCCGAAGCGGGCGCCGGGCAACGCCTACCAGAATAGCCGACCGCTACCCGAACGACCTAACCGATCAGTCGCGGGTGATGGCGCATTCCTTGATTTTGTTCAGCAGCGTCTTGTAGCTAACCCCAAGTATCTGCGAGGCTTTACGGCGGTTCCAGTGCACCTGGGTCAGCGTTTTCTCGATGAGGGCGCGCTCGGCCTTCATGGCTGCCGCCCGAGCCACCGTCGCGAGCGAGCCGCCGGGTTGCCGTCGGCCGGCTCGGCCTCGCCGTTCGAGGCGGGTCGTCTTCGGCGACGTCGCACGGGACCGCCAGCCCGGCGTCGGGAATACCCATGACCGACTGCCGCGCGGCACACCCGCGGCGTCGCCGACAGCTCCGCGACGGCCACGGCAGCGGGACGGCCGCGGTCGCGACCCGACGCATGCTCCGCTCGATTTCGGCGAAGGCGATCTGCTCGTCCTGAAGGATGACGAGCCGTTTGATGGTGTTTTCCAGCTCGCGGATGTTCCCGGGCCAGTCATACTGCACGAACAGCTGTCGCAATTGCGGGCTGATGCGCGGCGCCGATCGCTTGTACTTCCGCGCATACCGCGCGATGAACGACTCGGTGAGCGTCGGGATCTCGTCGCGCCGCTCGCGAACGGGCGGGACGGTCAGCTCGATGACCCGGAGGCGATAGTAGAGATCTTCGCGGAAGCCGCCGCTGCCGCATCATCGTCTCGAGGTCGCGGTTGGTGGCGGCGACGACGCGGACGTCGACCTCCACGCGCTTGTTGCTGCCGAGCTTCGTGAACTCCGCGTCCTGCAGCACGTGGAGTAGCTTGGCCTGAAGCGCCGGGGTCAGCTCGCCGATCTCGTCGAGCATCAGCGTGCCGCCATCGGCCTGCTCGAACTTGCCGATTCGCGTCGTGGCCGCGCCCGTGAAGGCCCCCTTCTCGTGGCCGAAGAGCTCGCTCTCGAGCAGTTCGGCCGGCAGCGCCGCGCAATTGACTTTCACGAACGGCCGATTGCGGCGCGTCGACTGCTGGTGGATCGCGCGCGACACGAGCTCCTTGCCGACGCCGCTCTCGCCCCGGATGAGGACCGCGACGTCGCTGTCGCCGACCTGCTCGATCACGGTCGTGATGCGTCGCATGCCGTCGCTCTTGCCCCACACCGCCTGATCTTCGTTATCGCTGAGCTGCTGGCGCAGCTCGCTCAACTCGGACACCAGCCGGTTCTTCTCGATCGCGTTCTTGATCGCGACATCGAGGGCGATTTCTCCCAGGCCCTCGGGGTCGTCGGGCTTGACGACGTAGTCGGTCGCGCCGGCCTGCACGGCCTCGACGATGGTGGACGCCTGATTGCGGCCCGAGAGCATGATCACCTGCGCGTCGGGACGCTGAGCCTTGAGCGCGCGGAGGGTCGCCATGCCGTCGAGTCCGGGCATCATGACGTCGAGCAGTACGGCGTCGGGGACTTCGCTCTGTTTCATCGCCGCCAGGAGCTCGTCGCCGCGGCTGTAGCAGCGCACGTCGTAGCCGCGGAGCGAGAGGAACGTCCGCAGGTAGGACGCAAACGCCGCGTCATCGTCCACGATGGCGATATAGGGCTTGTTCACGTCTTTGCCGGCCGCGAAGGCGCGCGGCGTGATGACTTCGCTGGCCGGGCGATCGTCTGACATGGTGAGTGACATGGCCGCGCATTGTTCAAGACGCGTACCTCATCCACGTTTTTCGGCGTGTGGCCACTAACCTGCAGAAAACGCGGCTGTTCTGACTCGTTCTGTGAGCGCGTGCGGTGCTTCCCGTCTGTCGTGATTCAAGACGCTATGTAGACGTGACGGATTGAAACCCAACAGTATCACGTGGTCCAGTAAGCGTCGCGACTGCGCGCGCCTATCTGGCGGCGGCAGCACCACGATCGCGCTGGCCTTGGTGTCCCGCTGATCGCGTCGGTTTGGCTTCCGCCGTCGTGTCCGGCGCAGGCAGGCCCCAGACGCGGCCGCCATGCGCCTCGATGATTCGCCGCGCCTTCGGCAGGCTGAGTCCGTTGCCTCCACGCCACTCGTCGAACGCCGCCAGAGCCAGAGGGGTGCAACTGCGGCAGAGCTGCTCGATCCGAGCCGGCGCGCCGATCGCGATGCGAACGGTGGCCACATCGTCTTCGTCCCGCGCTTCGGCGCGCACGAGCAGTTCAGTCGCTCGTCACCAGCTCGCGCCGGAGCGCGAAAAGAATCGAGGAGAACGCATCCCTCAGCCTGACCGCGTCGCCGTGGACCGTGATGGCGCTGTCGGCGACAAGCGACACCGTGACGGCACGGTCCGGGCAGTTCCGGCAAGCCGGCGATGGTATCTGCGAGGATCGCCGCGAGGCTCACCGTGCCGCGATTGAAGGGCGCCTTGCCCGATTCGAGCTGCGACAGATCGCTCGAGCTCTTCGAGAGCCTGCGACATGCGTCCGCATGACTTCTCGATCTGCTCGAGCAGTGCCGCTGCTGCTCGCTGAGTGTGCCGAATCTCTCGTCCAGCACCATCCTCAGGTAGCCGATGGCAACGCCTAGTGGGGAACGGAACTCATGGGCAGAAATGGAGAGCAGATTGTCGGCCATTTGGATCGGTCGGGGACCGGCGGTGGCGCGTCCATGGCGGAATTGTAGTGCACGTCAGTCTTCGGGAAGGCGCAGCCGACCTGAGGGGTTTACGAGGTAGGGCGGCCAGGGGTACTGACTGGCAGTTCGAACTGGCGCGATTCAAGACGAAAGGTCAATCATGCTCATCAGGCGCACTCCCGACCTCCGGTCCTCCGAAATCACCGACGAACAGCTCTACCTCCGGCGCCGCGACTTCATCCGTCTGGCCGGGCAGTGCCGCCGCGGCCGCGGTGGTGAGTCCGTTCGTCGCCGGATGCGGGTCCGACACGCTGGCCGCGGGCGGTGGCGCCATGCCGCAGGCGGCATTGTCCGGCATCAAGCCCAAAGTAGTGACGACCGACGAGAAATTGAACAGTCTCGAAGACATCACGAGCTACAACAACTTCTTTGAGTTCGGGACCGGCAAGGACGACCCGGCGCGCTACGCCAGCCGGCTGAAGACCAGTCCCTGGAAGGTCAAGATCGATGGGCTGTGCGACAAACCCGCCGAGTATCTGCTCGAGGATCTGATTAAACCGTTCCAACTCGAAGAGCGCATCTACCGGCTGCGGTGCGTCGAAGCCTGGTCGATGGTGATTCCCTGGGTGGGGATTCCCCTCAGCAGCATCCTGAAACGCGCCGAGCCCACGGCAAAAGCCACCTTCGTCGAGTTCACGACGCTGCTTCGTCCGTCCGAGATGATCGGCCAGAATCAGGCGAGCCTCACATGGCCTTATGTGGAGGGTCTGAGGATGGACGAGGCCATGCATCCGCTGACGATCATGGCCGTCGGGCTGTACGGCAAGACCCTGATGAACCAGAATGGCGCGCCGTTCCGCCTGGTCGTGCCCTGGAAGTACGGATTCAAGAGCATCAAGTCGGTCGTGCGCATCCGGCTGGTCGACAAGATGCCCAAGACGGCATGGAGCGAGGCCAACCCGAGCGAGTACGGCTTTTACTCGAACGTCAATCCCGAGGTGGATCACCCGCGATGGACCCAGGCGCGCGAGCGGCGAATCGGCGAGCTCTCACGCCGGCCGACGCTCATGTTCAACGGCTACGGCGACCAGGTCGCGTCGCTTTACGCGGGGATGGACCTGAAGAAGTACTACTGAAAGTCTGAAGTCTGACGTGGGAAGTTTGAAGTGGGGAAGTTTGAAGCAGGAAGTTGTGAAGTAGAAGTCTGAAGTTGAAGTGTGAAGTTGAAGCTGACGTGGACGTTGAAGTTGGGCTGAGTCCTGATGCGTTTCGCCAAACCCGCCGTGTTCCTCGTGGCGCTCGCACCCTTTCTCTGGCTGGTCTTCCGGGGATTCACCGGGCGGCTGAGCGCGAATCCCATCGAAGACATCACGCTGACGACCGGTATCTGGGCGCTGCGGTTGCTCCTCGTGTCGCTGGCCATCACGCCGTTGCGCCGGGCGACCGGTTGGCAGCGGGTCATCCAGTACCGGCGCATGCTGGGCCTTTTCGCGTTCTTCTACGCGACGCTGCATGTCCTCACTTACGTCGTCCTCGATCAGGGGCTCGCCTTCAAATTCATCCTCCCCGACATCGTCAAGCGGCCCTACATCACGATGGGCATGATTGCCTTCACGCTGATGGTGCCGCTGGCGCTCACGTCGACGAAAGGATGGATCCGGCGGCTGGGACGGAAGTGGCAGCTCCTCCATCGCCTGGTCTACGTCAGCGCCGCCGCCGCATGCCTGCACTTTCTCTGGAAGGTGAAAGTGGCCATCGGCGAGCCGGTCTATTACGCCGCCATCCTGGGTGTGCTGCTGGCGTTTCGCCTTCTGTGGCGGTTCCGGCCGGGCACTGACGCGCGCGGTGCAACCGCCCGCGCGTCTAGACGAAGGGATGGATCCGCCGGCTGGGAAAGAAGTGGCAGCTCCTGCATCGGCTGGTCTACTTCAGCGCCGCGGCCGCGTGCGTGCACTTCCTCTGGAAGGTCAAGGTGGCGATCGGAGAGCCCGTCTACTACGCCGTCATTTTGACCTTCCTCCTGGCTTTCGGCTGCTCTGGCGGTTCCGCCCAAGCGCCCGGCCGCGGCGTGCAACTGCAGGCGCGTCCGTCTCTTAGGCGCCCCTGGGCGCCCTGCCACTTGACACCCCGGCACCCTGATCTGCCCCTTGACCCCGTCCTCCGCCAGTTGACCTGAAATTGGCTGTTTTGGCCTACCAAAACCGTTAGCATGGCCCCATGCACAAGCCGATCAAGTACGTCGAGAAGGGCCTGACCTATGTCGCCAAGGGCGCCTGGGTGGCGTTCGACGCGCTCAACAGCATCAAGCCAGGCAACACGTTCACCCCGAAGTGGTCCGACCTGCCGCTGCAGAAGTCGCACCAGAAGGTGAAGCCGCCGCTCGGCTGGCCGCGCGAGACCGACTCGCTCTGCCCGGTGTGCGTCCGCGAGGCCCGGCAGGAAATCGTCGACGGCAAGCGTGACTACAAGATCCTGCTGAACGAGAAGATCGGCGAGATCAAGGCCACCATCATCGAGCGCGACGGCGAGATTCTGATGGTCAAGGATTGTCCGCTGCACGGGCACTTCGAAGACGTCATGTCGAACGACCCGGCGTTCTTCAAGCACCTCGAAGACGTCTTTCCGGGCAGCGACATCCGCGCCCACAACGACGAGAAGCTCCACAACCACGGCAGCAGCACCATCAAGTACGGCCGCGGCTCGGTCCTGACGGTCGATCTGACCAACCGCTGCAACATGATGTGCGACCCGTGCTTCATGGACGCGAACCAGGTCGGCTTCGTCCACGAGCTCTCCTGGGAAGACATCCAGACGCTGCTCAACAACGCCATCTCGATCAAGCCCAAGCGCCAGATGTCGGTGCAGTTCTCGGGCGGCGAGCCGACGATGTCGCCGTACTTCCTCGACGCGGTGCGCTACTCGAAGAAGGTCGGCTACAACAGCGTGCAGGCGGCGACCAACGGCATCGAGTTCGCCAAGAGCCCTGAGTTCGCGAAGGCGGCAGCCGAGGCCGGCCTGCGCTACGCGTATCTGCAGTTCGACGGCATCGGCAACGCCGCCAACTCGCATCGGCTCGTCGGCAACCTCTTCGACGTCAAGCTGCGCGCGATCGAGAATCTGCACGCCGCCGGCGTCGATATCGTTCCGGTCACGACGATCGTCAACGGCGTGAACAACGAGCAGGTCGGTCGCATCGTCCAGTTCGCGCTCGACAACCCGAAGAAGATCAACTTCCTGTCGTTCCAGCCGGTGTCGTTTACCGGCCGCGACGAGCTCATCACCGACGAGCGCCGCGCTGCGCAGCGCTACACGCTGTCGCACCTCGCGCACGACGTGAAGGATCAGACCGGCATCGGCCAGCCGGTGCGCGACTGGTTCCCGATCTCGTTCATGAGCACCTTCACCGACTGGGCGGATCTCGTCCACGGACCGACCGCGGAATGGGGCAACCTGACGTGCGGCTGCCATCCGAACTGCGGCATCGGCATGGCGGTCATGATCGACAAGGAAACGAAGGAAGCTGTGCCCGTCACGGCGTTCCTCGACGCGGCGGCGCTCGCGAACGACCTCAAGCGGGTGAACGACGCCGCGCGCGGCCGGTTCCTGTCGGCGACGGGCATGGCGCTGGCGCTGATGAAGAACTACGACCCCTTCCAGGCCCCGACGCACTTCAAGCTCGTGGACCTGATGAAGAAGTTCGACAAGACGTTCGGCGCGACCGGCAGGGACTACGGCAAGGTCACCGGCGACCGCACGGCGCAGGACATCGCCAAGCGCCGCGCCGATCGCTGGAACTTCCTGTTCATCGCCGGCATGTGGTTCCAGGACCTCTTCAACTACGACTTCCGCCGCACCGAGCGCTGCATCATCCCGTACGCCACGCAGGAAGGCGAGATCTCCTTCTGCGCCTACAACACCGGCATCGGCTGGCGGAACATCATCGAGAAGATGCACATGACCGCCACGCTGACCAAGTGGTACGAAGAGCACGGCCGCCACGACATCGTCGCCGGCGGCAAGCACGTCGACCTGCCGACGACGGCGCACAACCTGGTGCTCGACCCGGTGGCCGTGGCGCCGGCAAGCAGACGGACCTCGACGACAAGGGCATCGCCAAGACCGCGCGCGAAGAGAAGCTGCGCGCGCGCGCCGAAGCGAAGAAGAACGACGTCGAGAACGAGCGGATGGCCTCGCTCTACCGCCAGCACGTCCTCAAGGAGGCGCCGGCGGAACCGACGATCCAGATCAAGGGACTGGGCGGGAAGAAGAAGGAGCCGGTCCAGGAAGTGCTGCACAAGTCGCAGCAGTAGGCTCGCGGCTCGCGTTCGCGGCTCGCGGTTCGCAAATCTCGCTGAGTTGTTGATTGAGAACGGGGAAGGCCATCAGGCTTTCCCCGTTTTTGGTTTTGAGGCCCCATCGTGGGGAGCGAGCCGCGGAAGACGAGCCGCGAGAAGCGAGCCGCGCTACGATCCCCATCGTCGCTATGATCCGTTCCCCCCTTCTTCATCGTGCGCGCCTGCGAGTTCGAGCAGGATTCGGCCGTGGCGTGAACCCTTCGCTCGCGGTGGCGCCCGGCAGGGTCAACCTGATTGGCGAGCACACCGACTACAACGACGGCTTCGTGCTGCCGATGGCGATCGATCGTCACGTTGCCGTGGCGTTCGCGCCGCGTCAGGACCGCGTGCTCCGTGCCACACGGCCGAGTACCGGCAGACGCGCGAGCTGTCGCTCGACACGCTCGAGCGGCGAACCGCGACCGCGCCGGACAAGCGCAGCGCTCGCGGCGGGTGGTTCGGGTATGTCGCCGGGGTCGCGTGGGCGATGCTCGGCGCCGGGCATGCCCTGCGAGGCGCGGACCTCGCGATCGCGAGCGAGGTGCCGGCCGGCGCGGGGCTCTCCTCGTCGGCGGCGCTCGAGATCGCCGTGGCGCGGGCGCTCGCGGCCATCTCCGAGCTGGATTGGGATCCGCAACGAGCGCCGCGCGGCTCGCGCAGCGGGCCGAACACGAGTTTGCGGGCGTCGCGTGCGGCATCATGGATCAGTTGTCGGTCGCATCGGCGCGCGAAGGCTGCGCGCTCCTGATTGACTGCCGCTCGCTCGAGACCCGCGACGTGCCGATCCCGGATGCGGCGCGGATTCTCGTCTTCGACAGCGGCGTCCGCCGGGAGCTGGCGGCGAGCGCCTGCAACGACCGTCGCGCGGCCTGCGAGCGCGTGGTCGCGGCGCTGCAGACGCGGCACGCGTGGGTCCGCGCGCTGCGCGACGTCGACGATGCGTTGCTGGCCGAGGTGGCCGGCGTCGCTGGATCCCGTTGATGTCCGGCGCGCGTCGCACGTGATTGCGGAGAACCGGCGTCCGGCCGCCCTGGCGGATGCGTTCGCCTCGAACAATCTCGAGCGCGCCGGACGCCTGATGATGCACTCGCACGCCAGCCTCCGGGATCTGTACGAAGTGTCGTCGCCGGAGCTCGATACGCTCGTCGATCTCGCGATCGTCCAGCCGGGGTGCACAGGCGCGCGGCTGACCGGGGCCGGATTTGGCGGCTGCGCGATCGCTCTGGCCGAGGCCGGCTCGGTCGAGCGCGTGATGTCCTCGGTCGAGGCCGGCTACGAGGAGCGCACGGGCCGGTCGACGACGGCATTTGTGTGTCTGCCGTCGGAGGGGGCACGGGTGATGGACAATGCTGAATGCTGAGCGCTGAATGCTGAAGTAAAGGAGAATTCGAAGTTCACTTCAGCATTCAACATTCAGCATTGCTTTCAGAGCCCCTATCCCGACACTCGGTCCAAGACCTACAATCTCTCAATGCACGTCACGCCCTCGCTCGTTGCGCTTTCCCTCCTGCTGATTCCCGCGCCTCTCGCCGCCCAGGGCGCCCAGCCGCGCTCGTCACCCTCGCGCGGGCTGACGGAGCTTTCGCAGTCCCTGCAGGACCTCGCCGAGCGTGTCAGCCCGAGCGTGGTGCAGATCTTCGTCACCGGCTACGCGGAGCCTGATGAAGAAGAGCAGGCGCCGAGCGAGCCCGCGCTGGAGCGCAGCAGCGGATCGGGCGTCATCGTCGATCCCGACGGCTACATCGTGACCAATGCCCACGTGCGTCGAACGCGCCACGCGGATCGAGGTGGAGCTCGCTCTTGCCGCGACCGGCAACGCGCCTGGGACGTCGGTCCTGCGGCGGCGGGGCCGTATCGTCGGCGCGCAAGTCGTGGCGATCGATCAGGAGACGGATATCGCGGTGATCAGGGTCGAAGCCAAAGGGCTTCCGGTGCTGGCGTTCGGCGACTCGGAGGCGCTGCGGCCCGGGCAGATCGTGCTGGCGTTCGGCAGTCCGCTCGGGCTCGAGTCCTCGGTCACGCTCGGCGTGGTCAGCGCCGTGGCGCGCCAGCTACGCCGGAAGATCCGATGATTTACGTCCAGACCGACGCGCCCATCAATCCCGGGAACAGCGGCGGCGCGCTCGTCGATACCGAGGGACGGCTGGTGGGCATCAGCACGCTCATCTATTCGCAGTCGGGCGGCAACGAAGGCATCGGCTTCGCCGCCCCGAGCAACATCGTTCGCAACGTCTTCGCGCAGATTCGCAAGACCGGCCGCGTCCGCCGCGGCGATATCGGCGTTCACACGCAGACGATCACGCCGCTTCTGGCCGAGGCGCTCGGCGTTTCGTCGGCGGACGCCGGCGTCGTGCTGTCGGATGTCGCTCCCGGCGGTCCTGCCGCGCGGGCCGGGCTGCAGCCGGGCGACCTCGTGCTCGCGCTCGACGGCAAGCGCATGGAGAACGGCCGCCAGCTGCGGATCAATCTCTACACTCGCGGCGTCAACGACACCGTCGTGCTCGACGTCCGAGCGGCGGGCCGGAAGTTGAGCATGCGCGTGCCCGTCGGCGAGCGGGACAGCGATGCCGGACGGCTGAGCGACCTCGTCGCTCAACAGGTCCCGGTTCGCGCGCTCGGGATTCTGGCCCTCAACCTGACGCCGCAGATCGCCGAGCTGCTGCCCAACCTGCGCCGCCAGCGAGGCGTCGTCGTCGCGAGCGTCTCGCACGTGATGCCGTATTCGCAGCAGGGCAGGCTGCAGCCGGGCGACGTGATCTACTCGCTCAACGGCAAGGTGGTCGAGACCGTCGCCGACCTCAACGCGGCCGCCGCCACCGTTCAAGCCCGGCAGCGCCGCCGTCCTGCACCTGGAACGCGCCGGGACGCTCATCTATCTCGCGTTCAGGGTGGAGCGAGCGTAGTCGGCAGTCGAACAGTCGTCAGTCGTCGTCAGTCTCAGTCCAGTCCAGTCGCAGTCGTAGTTCAGTCGTCAGTCAGGATCCACCGGAGTTGGGGTTCGCACGATGGGACTTCGATTGAGACTGACGACTGTGATCCGACTGCCGATGTCGACGTCGACTGTCTCATCCCCCCTGTATGCATCTCCAAGTGCGCGTCTTTTTGAGCGCACTCACGGGATCAGCGCTTCCCGCTTGTCGGAGCCGAGCCGTTCTTCGGCCCCCGATCCGCGCGCGAGGCCCACACCGTCGCGATGAGATGGCGGAGCTCGTCGTTCGTCGCGCCTGCCCGCAGGGGTCGTCGCAGGTCCGTTCCGGCGCTCGCATAGAGGCACATCAGCCAGACGCCATCCGCGGTCAGCCGACTGCGGTCGCAGGTGTTGCAGAAGGGCTCGGTCGTCGACGAGATGATGCCGAAGACCGTGCCGTCGGGCAGCGTGAAGCGATCGGCCGGGGCAGACGACTCTTCGTCGATTGGGGTGATCGCGCCGAAGGACTTCTCAAGGCCGTCGAGCATCTCGCGTCGCGAGACGACCGCGCCCGGCGACCATCGCGTGGCGCCGCCGACGTCCATGTATTCGATGAATCGAACTTCCGCGCCGAGGGGTCTGGCGTAGTCGATGAGCGCGGCCAGTTCATGGTCGTTGACGCCGCGCATCACGACCGTGTCGATCTTGAGCGAATCGAAGCCGGCGGCGGCGGCGGCGTCGATCCCCTCCCGCACGGCGTCGAGGCTGTCGAAGCGTGTCATGTCGCGGAAGCGCTGGCGGTCGAGCGTGTCGAGGCTCACGGTGATGCGGTGCAGCCCGGCGGCGCGCAGCGCCGCCGCCTGCGGGGCGAGCAGGACGCCGTTGGTCGTGAGCGCCAGATCGCGGATGCCGGGCCGCGCCGCCAGCGACCGGACGAGCGAGGTCAGGTCCCGCCGGAGCAGCGGCTCGCCACCCGTCAGGCGCACACGGTCGACGCCCAGATCGCAGAACGCGTCGGCGATCGTGCCAATCTCCTCGAACGAGAGGAGCGTGTCCTTCGGCAGCCACGCGTAATCGGGCTCCGGCATGCAGTAGAGGCACCGCAGGTTGCAGCGGTCGGTCACCGACACGCGCAGGCTTCGAAGCGGACGCCCGAAACGGTCGAGGATCGTCATCACTACCCTCATTATCCATTAAAGTCTGTTATCCTCGGCGCCTCGGTCCTTCCGCTTCAGGAGCTTCGTCCCATGCATCGAATCCGAGTGATTCCCGTCCTGGCGTTGACTCTGGCGTTCGCCGCCGCGCCGCTCGCCCAAGAACCAGTCCGGTCCCTCGTCCTCGCCTCCCGCGCCTGCGCCGGCCCGCACCGTGAAGGATGACCCGCGGGCGGATCGTCTCAAGGCTGACGCGCTCAAAGACGTCGACTCGATGAAGGACTTCACTCAGCAGATGGTCGATTCGATCTTCAGCTTCGCCGAGCTCGGTTTTCAGGAGATCGAGACGAACCGGTACCTGATCGACGCGCTGAAGAAGAACGGGTTCACCGTCCAGGAGGGCATCGCCGGCATCCCGACCGCGTTCATGGCGACGTGGGGCTCGGGCAAACCCGTGATCGCCCTGGGTTCCGACATCGACGGCATCCCGCAGGCGTCGCAGAAGCCAGGCGTCGCGTATCACGCCCCGATGATCGAAGGCGCACCCGGCCATGGTGAAGGGCACAACTCCGGGCAGGCGGTGAACATCACGGCGGCGATCGCCGTGAAGAAAATCATGGAGCGCGAGAAGCTGCCGGGCACGATTCGGATCTGGCCGGGCACCGCCGAAGAGCTGGTCGGCACCAAGGCCTACTTCGTGCGCGCGGGCTTCTTCAAGGATGTCGACGTCGCGCTCTTCACGCACGTCAGCAACGAGTCTTGGCGTGTCCTGGGGCGACCGCGAGGGCACGGGCCTCGTCTCCGTCGAGTTCACGTTCACGGGCGAGACCGCGCATTCGGCAGGCGCGCCGTGGCGAGGACGAAGCGCGCTCGACGCGGTCGAGCTGATGAACATCGGCTGGAACTACCGCCGGGAGCACCTTCCCCTCGAGCACCGGTCTCACTACGTCGTCACCAACGGCGGTGACCAGCCGAACGTCGTCCCGCGCAATGCCTCCGTCTGGTACTACTTCCGGCAGACGACGTATCCCGAAGATCAAGGAGCTGTGGGGGATTGGTGAGTCCATCGCGAAGGGTGCGGCGATGATGACCAACACCGAGCTCCAGCCGATGCGCGTGCTCGGGAGCGCGTGGCCCCAGCATTTCAACAAGACCGTGGCGGAAACGACCTGGGCCAACATCCAGAAGGTCGGGATGCCGGAGTGGAGCGAGGCCGACCAGGCGCTCGCGAAAGCACTGCAGAAGGAGCTTGGCAGCAATCAACAGGGGCTCGCGCTCAAGGTCGGCGCCGAGCTGACGGGCCCGGTCCGCGACAATCGCGGCGGCGGGTCGGACGACATCGGCGACATCTCATGGAACGTGCCGACGGTGACGCTGCGATTTCCGTCGAACATTCCCGGGCTCCCCGGGCACAACTGGGCGAACGCGATTTCCATGGCGACGCCGATTGCCCACAAGGGGGCGACCGCCGGCGCCAAGGTGCAGGCGATGACCATTCTCGACCTGGTGCTGAAGCCCGCGCTTGTCGATCAGGCGTGGGAGTATTTCAAGAACGTGCAGACCAAAGCCATCAAGTACGAGCCGCTCATCCGTCCCGGGGACATGCCGGCGATCGAGATGAACAAGGCCGTCATGGACAAATACCGGCCCGAGCTCAAGAAGTTCTACTACGATCCGTCGCGCTACAAGACCTACCTGGAGCAGCTCGGGATCAGTTACCCGACCGTGAAGCCGTAGTGACCGAACGATGACGTTCCGAAAATGGAGACGATTCCGACAGAGCGATGAGTCATGGATCTTGCGGTCGCGTTCATTGGCATCGTGGCTGCGATGGCCGGCGTCGCTGGCTCCCAGATCGGGTATCTGTGGAGCTTCGAGGAACTGACTTCCAGGGCCGACCTTGTCGTCATCGCGGAGGCGGGAGGCACTGATGACACCGGGCGTCGCACGGAGCACCTGAATGTCGAACCAGCCGTGCCCGTGGTCGAAATGGCGACTCGATTCAAGGTCGTTGCGTTGCTCAAGGCGGACACACGCGCGACGTCCGTGGATACGTCCGGCGTTCGGCTGAAACACTTTCGGATCGATTGGGACGAGTGGCGACGCAGGAATCCGCCGCAGCCGGGTCTGCCTCCGCGGGGCCTCGTGAACGCCGGTTCGGTTCTCGATTTCGCTCAGGATGCGGGGCCGTACCTGCTCTTTCTCAAACGCGGTGCAGGGGACATGTACGAGCCGCTCTCGGGGCATACGTTCCCGACCGATTCGGTGTTTCTGTTACGCAAAGCACGAGCGCGCCGAGAATGAATAGCGCGACAGCTCCTGTGTCTGATTTCGAGCCGACCTTCCAGGTGCGCGAAGCCACGCTCGTTGACATCCCACTGCTCGCTGGCCACCGCGCCGCGATGTTTCGGGACATGGGTCGGCTGCCATCGGACCGGGAAGCAGCATTGGTCCGTGCGACTGCTGATTATTTCGAGGAGAGTCACATGTTGTCGTACTTGAAAGCACTGGTGGCGCGATTCGCTGGGCGAGGCTTTGGTGCGTGGCCTCCCGCACTCCCGGATGAGCCGCACGCGGGGGTCCGCCAACCACGGAAAGGCGGACCGGCCGGCAAGCAGGGGGCTGTCGCGCTCGCCGAGCCAGCAGAGCCGAGACACGTGCGAGCGTATGGACACGCCCAGAGCCGCGGCGGAGTTTCGAACGACGCGGGTCCGTACGAAGACTGACACGACGCTCCGCTATGGTAGAAGAATGAAGGAGCCGAGAATCACCAAGTCCAACAGCCTGATGGCCATGTCGTGGCGGGTCGAAGTCAACATCCGGGCAACAGCTGGAGCGGCGACCTCAACATGAACCGGCGCGACGCGTTGCGGGCGGCATTCATTTTCTTGAGCTCGACACGGACCAGCGCGGCGACTCCGACGGTGTCGACGCTCATCGGTACTGGTTCGCCGGGATACTCGGATCGCGAAGTGAACAATCCCTACGGTGTGACGATCGGACCAGGTGGCCGGCTGTATTTTTGCGACCTCGACAATCAACGGATTCGGCGGCTTGACCTGAGAACGCACCGAACGACCACCATTGCCGGCGACGGTCAGAAAGCGTACCGCGGCGATGGCGGACCGGCGGCCGGCGCATCGTTGAACATGCCGCACGAGATCCAATTCGACTCGGCCGGCAATCTCTATGTTGCCGAGCGCGACAACCACGTGGTGCGGAAAGTCGATGCGAAAACGGGCGTGATCTCCACCGTCGCCGGAACAGGCGCGCCTGGATTCTCCGGCGACGGCGGTCCGGCCACGGGAGCGCAGCTGCGTCAGCCGCACAGCATTGCCGTCGATTCGAAGGGCCGGCTCCTCATCTGCGATGTCGGGAATCACCGAATTCGACAGGTGGATTTGTCGAGCGGCACCATCGAGACCTATGGCGGCACGGGCGAACGGCAACCGACTCCGGATGGCGCTCCCGTGAAGGGTGCGCCGCTCAATGGACCTCGCTCGATCGCTATCGCTCGTGACGGCGCCCTCTACCTTGCTCTTCGCGAGGGCAATGCGATCTACCGCATAGCGCCGAGGACCGCGACGCTTCATCACGTGGCTGGCACCGGTGAACAAGGGTATCGGGGGACGGTGGGCCAGCCCGTGCCGCAAGACTCGGGGGGCCCAAAGGGCTCGCGCTTGCACGCGGCAACCTTTACGTGGCCGACACGGAAAACCACGTGGTCCGCCGCATCGAGCTCGAGACCGGCATCATCACGACCGTGCTCGGCACTGGTCAGCGGGGGGACGGCCCCGAGCCGGATCCGCTTCGATGCCGGCTGTCACGGCCGCATGGCGTGTTCGTGGATGCGGCCGGTATTCTCTACGTGGGCGACAGCGAAGCTCACCGAATTCGCACCGTGAACTAGTGCAGCCGACGACGCACCTCAGCTCCCCGAAGTTGATGCGCCGGCAGAGATCACGTGACGCCGGACGCTGCCGTGCAGCTTCGAGAAGTCCACGGGCTTGTCGTTCTGCGGCAGCGACAGGAAATACTCGGTGAGGGGCTGATCGTCGCTCAGGATCGGCCCCTCCCGAGGAACGCCTTGATCTCGGCCGGGCCCGCGTCGAATTGCGAGAGCAGCGCCTCGAAGTTCTTGAAGCCCATCGCGTCGAGCGCCTCCTTCGATTGAGGCGACGCCTGCTTCTTCAGGAACGCTTCCTCTTCCAGCACGAGGGGCCGAGTCGACCCGACCATCAGGCTGCCTCCATGCCACAGCGTCGTGTTGGGAAAGACCGTCACGAAGGTCCGCATGATCAGCTTGTACTCGGTCTCGCCCGTGCTCCCGATCCACTGGATCGCGATCCCGTGCCGATTCAACACGCGCCGCATCAGCCGGTAGTACTCGACCGAGTACAGATTGCCGGCCCCCGCGTGGATCGGCACGATCACATCCGCGGTGATGATGTCGTATCGCTCCGGCGTCAAGAGCATGTGGTTGCGCCCGTCGTCGATCTTCAGTCGAACGTTGGGGCGGCTCAGCAGGTTCTGATTGATGCCGCTGAACTCCCGGGCCGCGGCGACGACTGCCGGCGAGAGCTCGACGAGGTCGACACGCGTGTGATCGCTGAACGCGGCGACGGCGCCCGCCGTGGCACCCGCGCCGGAGCCGATGACCAGGGCCCGGAGGGGCTCGGAGTGAATCGCGACCGGCAGCGTGCCGATCAGCCGGTGGTATCCCACCATCGTCGGGGTGTCGCTCGCCTGGTGCGTGCCGTTGATGTAGAGCCCGTGTACGGTCGGCGCGGATCGCGAGTCCCGGCGCAGGATGGCGACGGTCGCATGCCCGTCCTCTTGATGCCAGACGGGCACTTCGCGGGGAAACCGGGAGTGCAGCAGCTCGAGAATCGGATCGGGGGTTTTCCAGGCGACGAAGGCGAACGCGCCGACCGCGACGCTCCCCAACGCAATGCTCGTGACCCGCCTCGGGAACCGAGTCAGCAGCAGGAGGCCGGTGCCGAGCGCCAGCCCGGACGTCAGCAACAGGCTGTCGCGGCTGCCAATGGCCGGCAGCAGCACGAATCCCGTCAGGAGGGATCCGGCGACTGCTCCCGCCACGTTCACGGCGTAGATGACGCCGATGCGCTCGCCGGACTGCTCATCGCTGACAGTGCTCACCCAGAGCGAGATCCCGATCGGGAACGCCATCCCCATCAGGAGGGCCGCGGGGAAGATCGACACAATGCTCGTGACCGCGAGCGGTCCGATGTAAGCGAGCGGCGTGCCGGCAAATACCGGGCCTGCCCAGATGTAAACAGGGCCGGCGTGACCCATGAGCCACATTGAGATGACGGCGGCGAGCGCCAGCAGCAGCTCCAGCACCGCCAGCACGCCAACGAGGTTCACTCGCCGGCGGCTCGTGACAGGCGTCGACAGCCAGCTTCCGATGGCGATCCCGGCCAGCACCGTCGCGAGCATCACCGTGAACGCATACGTCGTCGGACGGAACAGCAGGATGAGCATCCGGAACCAGATGATCTCGAGGCCGAAGGAGACGAAACCTGAGACGGCGAAGGTGAAGAGCACGAGCCGGCGGACTGCCTCGGATGTGGGGGTGATTGTCGTCGCTGGGACTGGCACCGCGGGTGTGGGCGCCACTGCCGCTCGAGACGCATCTGCACGGCGGGAAATCAGGAGGGCTCCGCCGGCGACGAGCAGGTTGACGATCGCAGCGATCCGGAATGCCCACGAGATGCCCAGTTGCGGAACCATCCAGATGCCGGCGACGAGCGTGCCCGAGACCGCGCCAGCGGTATTGCCCGCATAGAGGAGCGAGACCTGCCGGCCGAGAATCGATCCACGGGCGAGGGCGGACTTCACCACGAGTGGCAGCGTCGCGCCCATCAGCGTCGTGGGCACGACGAGCACGGCAAAGGACAGAGCGAATCGCACCAGGCCCACGACGAGTGGCCACCCGTCGAGGACGCCGTAGAGGCGGACATACAGCGCCTCGACTCCGGCGAGCGCCAGCGGCGTCGCGAGCGCGGCGGCGGCGACGCCTGCCTCGGCTGCGGCGAACACGACGAGCGGCCGCCGCACACGATCGGCCAGGCGCCCGGCCGCGGTGCTCCCGAGCGCCAGGCCGGCCATGAAGGCCGCGAGGACCGTGCTCGCCGCGTGGATCGTGACGCCGAAGACCAGCGCCAGGAGCCGCATCCAGAGCACCTGGTAGACGAGGGCGCTGAAGCCGGACAGGAAGAAAAGCAGGAGAAGTGGCGGCAGCCGCACGCCGGATGGCCGGATTCGCGTCCGCCAGGGGCCATTCGGGGAATCATAGACGACGAATGGCAGGAAAGTGGAGCCCGCGAGCGGTCCACTATAATGTCCAGATATCAGTACCGACGGTGTCGGCCCTTCCGTATCCCCGGTTCCCGATTAGCGCCAGAGACCATATGCCAGAGCAGACGCGCCCCGCGCGCGGCATGCGTGACTTTCTCCCGGAAGATGTGCGACGCCGCGACTACGTCATCGGCGTCGTCGAAGACGTCTATCGGCGATACGGGTTCGAACCGCTCGAGACGCCGGCGCTCGAGAACATCGAGACGCTGACGGGTAAGTACGGTGAGGAAGGCGCGAAGCTGATTTTCAAGGTGCTGCGGCGGGGGGAGCACGAGGCCTCGGGCGAAACCGACCTGGCGCTTGCGCTACGACCTGACGGTGCCGCTCGCGCGCGTGGTTGCCGAGCATCGCGGGAAGCTGCCGCGCTTCTTCAAGCGGTACCAGATTCAGCCGGTGTGGCGCGCGGACCGCCCGGCGCGCGGCCGGTTCCGCGAGTTCTACCAGTGCGACGTCGACGCGATTGGTTCGCGCTCGCCGGTCGTCGAAGTGGAGGTGTGCGCGGCGATGAGCGACGTGCTGCGCACGCTCGGTTTCACCGATTTCGTGATCCGGCTGAACCACCGCGTCCTCCTCCGCGGCATGCTCGAAAGTTTCGGCGTTCCGGCGGCGTTGCACGATCAGGCGCTCGTCGCCGCTCGACAAGCTCGAGAAGATCGGCCACGACGGTGTTCGGACCGAGCTCTCGACGCGGGGCATCGCGGCCGGGTCGATCGACCGGCTGCTGGCGGCCTACGCCCAGGCAGCGCCGGAGGGGACGATCTCGACCGCCGGTCTGCGAATGCCGCGAGGCTCGAACGCGCGGCGTCGCACGTCGCGGGCCACGCGGACGGGGAGGCGGCCGTCGCGAATCTGGGCGAGATCGTGCGCCTGAGCGCGGCGACGAGCGCCGCGGATCACCTGCTGGTCGATCCGAGCCTGGCGCGTGGCCTGTCGGTACTACACCGGCGCGATCATGGAGATCGCGGTTCCCGACCTTGCCGGCAGCCTCGGCGGCGGCGGGCGCTACGACGGGCTGATCGGCATGTTCTCCGGCGAGGATCTCCCGGCGTGCGGATTCTCGCTGGGCCTCGAGCGGATTCTCGTGGTGATGACCGAACGGAGCATGTTTCCGCCGAGCGTGCACGCGGCCGCCGCGGACGTGCTGGTGACGCTGTTCGATCAGGAAGGGGTGAGCCGACGCGTTGCGGCTGGCTGCCGAATTGAGGGCCGCCGGCGTGCGCGTCGAGATGTATCCGGAAGCCGACAAGCTGGGCAAGCAGTTCAAGTATGCATCCGCGCGCGGCCTCCGGTTCGTCACCGTCGTCGGCGGCGACGAGCGCGCGGCGGGACAGGTGACGGTCAAGAACATGCAGACCGGCGAGCAGACCGTCGTCGCCCGCGACCAGGCGGCGGCATGGCTGTCGGCACGGATCGGCCGTGCCCGCCGGAGCCTGAACCCTTGAAACCCTTTGAACCTCTTGAACCTGTTGAACCCTGTTGAACCCTTTGAACCTCTTGAACCTCTTGAACCTCTTGAACCTGTTGAAACCGTTTGAATTGATCATATGAACCAACCTTTAGGAACCCTCGCGCGAACGCACACCTGCGGTGCACTCACGGCTGCCGACGTCGGCAAGGACGTCGTGCTGCTCGGCTGGGTGCACCGTCTTCGCGATCTCGGCTCGCTCCTCTTCATCGATATTCGCGATCGCCACGGCGTGACGCAGGTCGTCGTCCGCGACGACGATGCGCTCATCGCGCGCGCCGGACGACTCCGGCGCCGAGCATGTGATCGCGGTCCTCGGGCACGTCGAGGCGCGCACGCCCGAGACCGTGAACGCCGAAAGTCAGCACCGGCGCGATCGAGGTTCGTGCGCACGATATCCGTGTTGCTGAACGACGCGAAGACGCCGCCCTTTTCCGATCGCCGACGAGTCGCCGGTCTCCGAAGACACGCGCCTGAAGTATCGCTATCTCGATCTGCGGCGGTCGCGCATGCAGCAGAACTCGCGCTGCGGCACCGCGTCACGATGGACGTCCGGAAGTACTTCGACGAGCAGGGCTTCCTCGAGATCGAAACGCCGATGCTGGCGAAGTCCACGCCCGAAGGCGCGCGCGACTATCTCGTACCGAGCCGCGTGCATCCGGGCGAGTTCTACGCGCTGCCGCAGTCGCCGCAGATCTTCAAGCAGATCCTCATGATCTCGGGATTCGATCGCTACTTCCAGATCGTCAAGTGCTTCCGCGACGAGGATCTCCGGGCCGACCGCCAGCCGGAGTTCACGCAGATCGACCTCGAGATGTCGTTCGCGACCGAGGATCTGGTGTTTTCGACGATCGAGCCGCTCATGGAGCGGCTCATGGGCCTCATCGGACGTGAGGCGCCGCGGCCGTTCCTGCGGATGCCGTATGCCGAAGCCATCGCGAAGTACGGCTCGGACAAGCCAGACCTCCGGTGCGGCATGGAGATCAGCGATCGTCTCGGCGGCGTTCGGCGAGTCGGGGTTCGCGGTCTTCCGCGAAGATCATCGAATCTGGCGGGGAGGTCCGGGGATTCGTCGTGCCGGGCGCCGGCGCGCTACTCGCGCCGCGAGCTCGACGAGGTGGTCGAACAGGCGAAGCAGCTCGGCGCGGGCGGGTTGGTCTGGGCACGTGCCGCCGAAGGCGTCGGTGCAGAGCTCGGCGCTCAAGGTCGCGGGCGAGGACGCGATTCGCCGCGCGCTCGAGATCGCCAAGGCGGGACCAGGCGATCTGCTCCTCATGGCGGCAGGCAAGCACGAGCCGACGTCCAAGCTCCTCGGGACGCTTCGGCTTCAGCTGGCGCGCCGCGAGAATCTGCTCGACCCGGCGAAGTTCGCGTTTCTCTGGGTCGTCGACTTTCCGATGTTCGAGTGGGTCGAAGAGGAGCAGCGCCACGAGTTCATGCACCACCCGTTCACGTCGCCGCTCGAGAGCGATGCGGGACTCCTCGAGACCGATCCGGGCCGCGCGCGCGCGCGCGCGTACGATCTCGTGCTGAACGGCAGCGAGATCGCCGGCGGCAGCATCAGGATTCACGATCAGGCGCTCCAGCGGCTGATCTTCAAGCTGCTCCAGATCTCCGACGAGGAGGCGAAGATGCGGTTCGGCTTCTTTCTCGAGGCGCTCGAGTACGGCACGCCGCCGCACGGCGGCATCGCGCTCGGCCTCGACCGCGTTGTCGCGATCCTCTGCGGCGAGAGCTCGATTCGCGAGGTCATCGCGTTCCCGAAGACCGCCCAGGCCGTGGACCTCATGGCGGATGCGCCATCGACGGTCAGTCCCCGGCAGCTGCGCGAGCTTCACCTCAAGCCGAACGCGTGACCGGCCGCACCGGATCGGGCCAGATGTGACAGGAACGGCGGCCGTGCTAAGATCGATAGCGTCGATGTAACGTAATTGCAACAAAATCAAGGAGTTACAGCCATACCATCAACCACCGTCGACACGCAAAATCACGATCCCCGACGAGGGGATCGAGTCGGTATTCGGCAGCTACGACGAAAACCTCAAGCACCTCGAGACGCTGTTCAACGTCCGCACCCGGACGAGCGGGCACGAGGTGATCGTGGAGGGTGACGCGGCCGATGTGGCGCGCGCGGAGCGCGTCCTCGAGCAACTGGCCGCGCTCCTGCGAGGCGGCTACAAGCTGGCCAAGGGCGACGTTCGGACGGCGGCGCAGCTCGTGGCGCAGGACGAGCAGGTCGAGCTCGCGGATTATTTCCTTCGCGGCGCGGCCCGCTCGTCGGGCAAGCGCCAGGTGATTGCCAAGAGCGTCAACCAGCGGAAGTACCTCGACGCGATCGACAAGCACGATGTGGTCTTCGGCATCGGTCCCGCGGGCACGGGCAAGACGTACCTGGCCATGGCGCAGGCGGTAACGTACTCTGCTGTCGAAGCGCGTCAGCCGGATCGTCCTGGCGCGGCCGGCGGTCGAGGCGGGCGAGAAGCTCGGGTTCCTGCCGGGAGACCTGCAGGAGAAGGTGAACCCGTACCTGCGGCCGCTGTACGACGCGCTCTACGACATGATCGACTCGAGCGCGTCGAACGGCTGCTCGAGCGGGGCACGATCGAGGTGGCGCCGATCGCGTTCATGCGCGGCCGCACGCTCAACGACGCGTTCGTGATCCTCGACGAGGCCCAGAACACGACGTCGGAGCAGATGAAGATGTTCCTCACGCGTCTGGGCTTCGGATCGAAGGCCGTCGTCACGGGCGACATCACGCAGATCGACCTGCCGTCGGGGCGGCCGTCAGGACTCATCGAGGCGATGAAGGTCGTCGGCGGCATCGACGGCATCGCGTTCGTCCACTTCGACGACCGCGACGTCGTGCGTCATCCGCTCGTGCAGCAGATCGTGAAGGCTTACGAGTCGTACGGTGGATCCCGACAGTAAACGCCTGCACGTCTCGGTGACCGACGGAACGGGCCGGGCCGTTCGCGACGGCGGCCTGGCCCGCTGGCTCGCCGCGATGGCGCCTTCGCGCGCCGCGGGCGACGTCAGCGTCGCGCTCGTGAGCGACGCCCGCATGCGCGCGCTGAATCGCAAGTATCGGCGGACGGACAGGCCACGGACGTGCTGTCGTTTCCGGACTGGGTCTTGAGCGACTCGGACAGCATTTATCAGCGCTCGCGGGGCCCCACCCCGGCTCGCTCTCGCTCGCGACTTCGCGCCTCGCTGGCCGCAGGCGCTGCTCGCTACCTCTTTGGGCGACATCGTGATCGCGACCGGCGTCGCACGACGGCAGGCGAAAGGGGCCGGGCACTCGTATCAGGCCGAGCTGCGGGTGCTGGCGCTGCATGGGCTGCTGCACCTGCTGGGCTACGACCATCACGATCGCGGATGACCGCGGCCGCATGGCGCGCGTGGAGCTGACGCTGCGGCGCAAGGGCGGACTGGCATCGGGACTGATCGAGCGGGCGTCGGCGCGGCCGCGCCGCGCGACGGGTGAGCGCATGATCGCACTCCTGCTGCTGCTCGCGCTCGCCGCCATCTACGTGGGCACGATCGAAACCGCCTTCAGCGCGCTTGATGCGCCTGTCGCTGCGGCTGATGGTCGAGCGCGGCGGGAGTAGCGACCGCCTCGGGTTCTACCTCGACGATCCCATCCAGCTCTTCATGCCCGCGCGGCTGATGCTCGGCCTGATCTTCTCGCTCGCCACGGTCGTGCTCGCCGTGCTCACCGGGTCCGAGGGTTTTTCGTCAGATCGGGATGCTGCTGCTGTTCGTGGCGGTCTTCATCCTGGTGTTCGAGCACGTGCTGCCGCTGCTCATCGTGCGGCGCAATCCCGAGAAGGCGCTCGAGATTCTGCTGCCGCCATTCGATTTCGCCGCACGGTTCCTCCACCCGCTGACCGGCACGCTGGTGCGGCTCATCGTCGACGGCCGGCGCGAACGTGAGAGTCCCGCGGCACGGCAACGGCGCCGAGGAAGGCACGGGGGACGCGACCGAACGGCGCCGAGCCGGGCGAGGAGCCGCACCTCATCGAGCGCGAAGAGCGGGCGCTGCTGCAGTCCATCGTGGATTTCGGCGACACGCTCGTGCGCGAAGTCATGACGCCGCGTCCGGACATCGTCGCGATTCCCGCCGAGGCGACGCTCGGCGAGCTGCGCGCGCTCTTCCGCGAGCAGGAATACTCCCGTATTCCGGTGTTCAAGGAGAACCTCGACAACATCCAGGGCGTCGTCTTCGTCAAGGATCTGGTGCTGCTTGACCGAGTCGGACAGCAACAGCCAGTCGATCGCGGCCTCATTCGTCCGGCGGTGTTCGTGCCCGAGACCAAGCGCGTGCCCGAGCTCCTCAAGGAGTTCCAGCGCCGGCAGGTGCAGATGGCGATCGTCGTCGACGAGTACGGCGGCACCGCGGGGCTCGTGACCCTCGAAGACCTGCTCGAGGAGATCGTCGGCGAGATCAGGGACGAATACGACGTCGAGAGCGAGCCTGTCGTCGACGAAGGCAACGGTTCCTGGGTGTTCAGCGCGAAGGCCAACATCGACGAGGTGCGCGATCGCCTGGACGTCGCGATCGAGCCCGAAGGCTTCGAGACCGTCGGCGGCTACGTGCTGACGCGCATCGGCCGGGTGCCGGCGGTCGGCGAGACGTTCGATCTCGACGGGTTGCACGTCGAAGTCCTCGAGGCCGAGCGCCGCCGCATCCACAAGGTCCGCTTCCGTCGCGCGCAGGAAGCGCCTGTGGAGCGGCGGTAGTGGTCCCGCGCCGGATTCCGTCTCGCTCATCGGCCGTCCCAACGCCGGCAAATCCACGCTCCTCAATCTGCATCATCGGCACCAAGGTCGCCATCGTTTCGGACAAGCCCCAGACGACGCGCAACCGGATCATCGCCGTCAAGCATCTGCGATGACGGTCAGCTCGTCTTCGTCGACACGCCGGGCATCCATCGGCCGCTGCATCGGCTGAATGTCCGCATGGTCGACGCGGCCGTCGAGACGCTGCGCGAGATGGACGTCATCGCGCTCGTCTTCGACGCGTCCACGCGGCCCGGCCGCGGCGACGAGTACGTGTCGAACCTGCTGACGCACGTCACCAAGCCGGTCGTGCTCGTTCTGAACAAGATCGATCTGGTGACCAAGTCGGCCCTGCTGCCGCTGATGGCGCGCGCCGGCGACCTGGCACGACTTCGCGGCGATCGTTCCCGTGTCGGCAGCGACCGGCGACGGCGTCGACCGGCTCGAACGCGTGTTGCTGGAGCAGATGCCGGAAGGCGAGCCGCATCTTTCCCGGACGACTACTTGACCGATCAGCCGGAACGCGCCATGGCAGCGGAGATGGTGCGCGAGAAAGTGCTGGTGCACACGCGCGCCGAGCTGCCGTTCTCGACCGCCGTCGCCATCGACGAGTTCGACGAATCGGAACGCGACCACCTCCTGCGGATCTACTGCACCATCTTCGTCGAGCAGGAGTCGCAGAAGCCGATCGTCATCGGCCGCGGCGGCGAGATGATCAAGCGGATTGGCACCGAGGCGCGCCAGGATCTGGAACGCTTCTTCGACACGAAGGTGTTCCTGGACCTCCGGGTCAAGGTCAACCCGGACTGGCGCAACGACGAGCGTACGCTCGACGAGCTCGGCGTGCCGAAAAGGACGACGAAGCCGAAACGAAAGCGCTGACCCCGGAGATTCTGGAACCTTTCCGCCCCGGCAACTGAATACCCAGTGTCGACGTCGAAACCGTCACCTTGCGGCGCCGGCGGCCGCGCCAGCGCGTATGTCTTCAGACGAGCTTCAGGACGGAGAGCTGATCACCCGCGTGGCGGCCGGGGATGCCGAGGCGTTCGCCCAGCTGTTTCGACGCCGTCAGGGACAGGTCTACCGCTTCGCGCTGCACATGACGGCCTCGCCGTCGATCGCCGAGGACGTGACCCAGGAGGTTTTTCTCGCGGTCATGAGCGATGCCGGGCGCTACGATGCGGCCCGGGCGTCGGTCGCGGCCTGGCTGTGCGGGATCGCCCGGAACCACGTTCGGCGGCGCGCGGAGCGCGACCGCCTGCTCCAGCCGATCGGCGACGGCGACGAGGACGACAACCTCGACGAGCTGCCGACCGCCGACGCCGACGCGCTCGGCGACCTGACCCGCGCCGAGAGTATCGGGGCGCTGCGCGAGGCGGTCCTCACGCTGCCGGTCAGGTATCGCGAGGCCGTCGTGCTCTGTGATTTACAGGAGATGACCTACGCGGATGCCGCGAGTGTCGCTCGGGTGCGCCGTTGGAACCGTCCGATCCCGTCTGCACCGAGGGCGTGCGCTTCTGGCAGTCAAGCTGACGGCCAGTGAGCGAGTCCGATCCGGCGATCCCGTTCGCGGGGACACTCAAGGGGGACAGTCCCCGGGGACACTCAAGGGTGACAGTCCCCAGGAACGTCGGATGTCAGCGCCAGATCGGGTTTTGAGGAGCCTGAGGAACCTCGCATGAAGTGTGACTCGTTGCGCGACGCGATCGTCGAGCGGGCCCGGGGAGGGACTACCGGTCCCGGCACGGCCGCTGCGATCGAGAGCCATCTCGACCATTGCGCCTCGTGCGCGGCGCTGATGACGCGCGAGCGCCAGTTGAGCGAGGGATTGCGCGCCCTGGCCGCATCAACCGCAGCCGAATTGCCCTCCGACGCGCTCGGGACGACGCCTGCTGGAGGTCTTTGCCGAGCGGCATTCCATCCCGCGGCCGGCGGGCATGAGAGGAGCGGCCCGCTGGATGCCTATCGCGGCCGCAGTGGCGCTCGTGACCGCGGCGGCGGCAATGTGGTGGGGCGTACGCAGCGAGCAGAGCGGCGGACAACAGACCACAGCCGCAAGTGGCAGCGGCTGGGAAGCCTGACCCGGTGCCGGCGCCGGATGTCTGCTGTGCCGCCTGTCGTGGGCGCTCGTCAGATGAGTCGCGGCCGACATCGCCGTCCGGCGACCGCGTGGCGCGCGGCAACGGAACGCTCGCGCCGCGCCCGTCGTGCGCGCCACTGGTTTCGTGTCGATTCCCGGGGCGGACGGGCTGCCGGATTTCGAGAGCGGCGAGATCGTCCGGGTGGAGATCCCACTGACCTCATTGCCGACTTACGGAATCGAGATTCTGCCCGACGCGCGAGGGACCCCAGTCGCAGCCGACCTGCTGGTGGGGCAGGACGGACAGGCGAGAGCGATCCGGCTGGTGCAGGCAGGAGCTGGGAGCTAGGAGCTGGAATTCAGGAGCAGCATGGCCTGCGAGCGCTGAAGAGCGCCTGCCGAGAGATGCGGACACGCGGCAGACTGCAAGCCCGAAGAACGGATAGGCGAAAAGAGAGACGCCAGAAGCCGAAATCAGGAGCACAGGAAATGAAACACATGCTAACGATGGCCGTCGCCGCGCTCGCGTTTGCGGCGCCCGCGGCAGGACAGAGTGTCACGATCACGGGGCCGGGTCAGCCCCAGGCGGCGCTCGAGAGACAAGTCGTCGAGGTGGCGCGGGCAGCCGTGGAGTCGCGGATTACTCGCGGTGCGCCGTATTCAGCGGACGCCGTCACAGAATCGGTGCAGGTGCTGAGCGATGGCAACCGTATCGCGCGCAGGACGCCGACGCGGATCTACCGCGACAGCGAGGGGCGGACGCGGCGCGAGCAGCTGACGGGCAGCGGCGAGGTGCAGAGCGTCAACATCAGCGATCCGGTGGCGGGATCGATGTACGTGCTCAATCCCGCCACGCGGACGGCCTATCGCAACGGCGTGGTAATGAGCGGCGGACGCGGCTTTGCCACCGCGACGGACGCACCAGGCAGCGGCGGTGGCGGTGCGGTAACTGCGGTGAGAACTCCGGAGGCAGGAGTGACCGTGGCCGTGCCGGCCGATGAGATGGCTCGGCGGCGCGAGGTCGAAACGCAAGCGGCCGCCGCGGGCGGCGGCGGAGTGGCAGTCGGCGGCAGGGGCCGCAGTGGCGGAAGCGTCGTTGCGCCAGTGCCGTTCCCGGGCGAGCCGACGCTCGAACGGACCACATCGCCAGGGGGCGGGAACGTGACCAAAGAAGATCTCGGGCAGCAGGTGGTCGAGGGCGTGCTCGCCACGGGCACGCGCATGACGACGACGTTGCCCGCCGGGACGATCGGCAACGAACAGCCCATCGTGGTCTTGTCCGAACAGTGGTTCTCGGAGGACCTCAAGATCCTCGTGATGACGAAGCACAGCGACCCGCGGAGCGGCGTCACGACGTATCGCCTGACCAACGTCGTCCAGGCCGAGCCCGCGCGATCGCTCTTTGAAGTGCCGGCCGACTACACGCTGAAGGATTCGGTCATCCGGCGTCAGTCTCCGATGCAAGACTAGCTGCATCGAGTGAACGTGCCCGGCCGCGGTGGACTTCTCCCCACCGCGGCCGCAGCGTTCAGCCTCCACACCCGCGCCGCGCAAGGTCGCACCCGCCTCGCCTGTCCCTCCTCGAAATTCAACTCGCGAAGCCCTTAACCCCTGTATTTCGTGTTACATTGGGCAGTTCCCATGGCCCAGCGCAAGCTCGACGTCGTCCTCGACTCCGTCAAGCGCCTCCAGCGCATGGGGGCTACGGCGAACCTCGTCAACCTGCTCCAGAAGCAGTATCCCGCCGACCTCGCGCAGGTCTTCTCCGAGCTGCCCGACAAGGATCGCAGCTCCGCGTTTTCGCTGCTCGTCGAGCGCAACAGCCGGCTGGCGATGGAGGCGCTGAGCGAGCTCGGGCCTGAAGCGGGCGCGGCGCTCCTCGCCGGTCGCTCCGCCGAGGAAATCGTCAGGTTCACGCAGGAGCTTCCGTCCGACGACGTCGCGGCGATCATCGACAACCTGCCGGAAGAACTGTCGGCCGCCGTGCTGGAGTTGATGCAGAAGAAGCCGGCCAGCGCCGACGTCGGGGAACTGCTCGAGTATCCCGAAAAGACAGCCGGCCGCATCATGAACCCGAAAGTCTTCGCGCTTTCGGAAGACATGACGGCGGCCGAAGCCATCGCGGCGCTGCAGGCGTCGCGGGACGTGGAGATGGTCTTCTATCTCTACGTCATCGACGCGCGCCGGCACCTCGTTGGCGTCGTCTCGTTGCGGCGGCTGCTGCTCGTGCCGCCCGACACGCCGCTCAAGCGGATCATGACGACCGACCTGATCAGCGCGCGCGTCGACACCGATCAGGAAGAGGTCGCGCGGCAGGTCGCCTCCTACAACCTGCTCGCGATTCCTGTCGTCGACGAGGAGAACAAGCTGGCCGGCGTGATCACCGTCGATGACGTGATCGACGTCATCAAGGACGAGGCGACCGAAGACGTCTACCGCCTCGCGGGTCTGGCGAGCGACGATCGGGTGTTCACGACGCCGACCGACTCGCTGCGCAAACGGCTGCCGTGGCTCATCGTCAATCTCGCGACCGCGTTCATCGCCGCTTCGGTGGTCAAGCTCTTCGAGGGCACGATTACCGTCGTCACCTCGCTCGCCGTCTTCATGCCGGTCGTGGCCGGCATGGGCGGGAACGCCGCGACGCAGACGCTCGCGGTCATCGTCCGCGGCATCGCGCTCGGCGAACTGACCTGGGGCAACAGCCGCAAGGCCCTGATCAAGGAATCGCTCGTGGGCCTCGGCAACGGCGTGGCGTGCGGGTTTGTCGGTGGTGGTGTGGTGTGGCTGATGCAGGGGACGCCGTGGATGGGCGCTCATCCTCGGCCTGGCGATGATCATCAACATGTTCGTCGCGGCCATCGCCGGGACGTTGATTCCGCTGTCGTTCCGGGCGCTCAAGGTCGATCCGGCGCTCGCGTCGTCGGTGTTCATCACGACGCTGACCGACGTCTTCGGCTTTTTCTCGTTTCTCGGCCTCGGCGCCTTGTTCATCAAATACTTGCGCATTACAGGATAGGGATAAGATAGGGCAATGCTGAGTGCAATGCTGAATGCTGAGTGCTGAATGCTGAAGTAAAGGAAGCAATTCAGCATTCACTTCAGCATTCAGCACTCAGCATTCAGCATTGGCATGGTCCACAAATCCGACGCTTTGATCCTGCGGACCTACAAGCTCGGGGAAGCCGATCGGATTGTGGTATTCCTGACCCGCGACCGGGGCAAGAAGCGGGGGGTCGCGAAGGGCGCCAGGCGGTCCCCGGTCGCGATTCATGGGGGCGCTCGAACCACTGACGCGGGGCGAGGTGGCGTACTTCGAGCGGGAGCAGCGGGAGCTGGTCCAGCTCAATTACGTCGACGTCGTGCGGTCTCCGCTGCTGGCGCATTCGGGTGAGGCGCTCGGTCATGTCGGCTACTTCGCCGAGCTCATCGACGAGTGGGCGCAGGAGTCACACGCCGACGAGCGGTTGTTCCGGCTGGGGGCGTCGATGGTGGACGCCATCGCCGCCGGCGCGCCGATCGACAAGCTGGCGCGCTATTTCGAGTACTGGTTGCTGCGCCTGCAGGGCGTCTATCCGGCGCTCGTCGTGCTTCGGCTGCTCGGCGACGCTGATGCCCGGGGCGGTCATGCCGCCACGCGAGCACATGTTCGTCTGTCGACGGTGCGCCCCGTCGGGCGGGGGCACTGAGCTCTCGGCCGAGGCGATGCAGTTTCTGGCCTCCGCGGGGTCGCCGCGCCGGAGAAGCTCGAATCGTTGCTGTTGTCGGCTGCGGCGTCGAGTGAGCTCGAGACCGCTCACCGCCGTCTGATCGGCCTGCACCTGGAGAAGGAGTTGAAATCCGCTCGGGTCCTGCGCGAGATGCGCCACGCCCGAAGCGGTAGTCGGTCCGCATGGTTACGCTGCAACAAGTCATCTTCAAGCTGTCCGAGTTCTGGGCGTCGCGCGGCTGTCTCCTGCAGCAACCCCTCGACATCGAGATGGGCGCCGGCACGATGCACCCCGAGACCTTTCTGCGGGTGCTCGGGCCGTCCCATTGGAGCGTCGCGTACGTCCAGCCGTCGCGCCGGCCGGCCGACGGCCGTTTCGGCGAGAACCCGAACCGTCTGTTCAAGCACCAGCAGTTTCAGGTCATCCTCAAGCCGGCCCCCGACGATGTGCAGCAGCTCTATCTGCAGAGCCTGGAGGCGTGCGGGATCGATCTGCGGGCGCACGACATCCGCTTCGAGGAAGACAACTGGGAGTCGCCGACGCTCGGCGCCTGGGGCATCGGGTGGCAGGTGCTCTTCGACGGCCAGGAGATTACTCAGTTCACTTACTTCCAGCAGGCCGGCGGCATCGATCTGTCGCCGATCTCGGTCGAGCTGACCTACGGGATCGAGCGGCTGTGCATGACGCTGCAGGACGTCGACAACGTGTTCGACGTCGAGTGGGCGCCGGGCGTGAAATACCGGGACGTGCGTCACCGCGACGAAGTCGAGCAGTCGAAGTACGCCTTCGGCCAGGTGGACATGCCGAAAGCGGAGCTGCACGCGCTCCATCGCAACCTGTTCGACGAGTACTACCTGCTGTCGCAGACGCTGCTGCGGTCGAAGCTGGTGCTGCCGGCGCACGATTACTGCCTGAAGTGCTCGCACATGTTCAACCTGCTCGACGCGAGCGGCGGCATCGGCGTCACCGAACGGATGGCCTACATCCTGAGAGTGCGCCAGCTGGCGGTGGCGATTGCGAAGGCGTGGGTGGGGGAGGGTAAGGTTGCCGCGGACGGTGAGAAACCGGACGCGACGCCGGCGTAGCCGGGTCACGATGAACACGATGGCACGATGAACACGATGGTTTTCCTGTTTTGCCGTGTTTTCATCGTGACCATCGTGTCATCGTGCGCTTCGTGATGAAAACCGTGATCAGTAATGCAGCGCGACAGTGAAAGTTGCCGATAGTGAAAGTTAATGGATAGAGAACTCCTCATAGAAATCGGCGTCGAAGAGTTACCCGCATCGTGGATGCCCGGGCTGACGCGGCAGCTTGCCGAGCGGCTGAGCGCGCGGCTCGCGGAATTCCGCATCGCGCCGGGCGCTCCCATCGAGAGCTTCAGCACGCCTCGGCGTCTGACCGCTCGCGTCGCCCATATCGCGGAGCGGCAGGAAGATCTCGACGAAACGATCACCGGTCCGCCCGTCTCGGCCGCCTTCGGCAAGGACGGCCAGCCCAGTCCGGCCGCTCTGGGCTTTGCCCGCAAGCAGGGCGTGGCGTTCGAGCAGCTGACGCGCGCGCAGACGCCGAAGGGCGAGTACCTGGCCTTTCAGAAGCACCAGCGCGGGCGCAGCGCCGTCGATACGCTGCCCGACATCCTCACCGGCCTGCTTCGCGATCTGGCATTCCCCAAGCAGATGCACTGGGACGCGACGCTCGACGACGGGCGGGGGGAGCTGCTCTTCGGCCGTCCTATCCGGTGGCTGCTCTTTCTCTACGGCGGCCGCGTCGTCCCGTTCACGATCGGGCGATCGGCAGGAGCGGCCGGAGCGTCAGGTCCAGGACGTGGAGTCCGGCGCGCTGACCTACGGTCACCGGTTTCTGGCGACGAGCGGCCGCGCGGGACGATCGATCAAGGTCCGCAGCTTCGACGAGTACCAGGCGAAGCTGAGCGAGCATTTCGTGGTCCTCGACCACGCCGACCGGCGCGACCGGATTGCCCGCGATCTCGAGATGCACGCGCACAGGCTCGGCGGGCGCGTGCACCTGAAGGATCATGCCGCGCTCGTCGAAGAGGTCGCGGACCTCGTGGAGTATCCGTCGGTCGTCGCCGGCTTCTTTGACGCCGGGTTCCTGGTTCTTCCCGAAGAAGTGCTCTCGACGACGCTCGTGCATCACCAGCACTGGTTCCCGGTCGTGACCGAAGCCGGCAGCGTCAAGGAAGCGTTTCTCGCCGTCGTCAACACGCAGCCGGCCGACGAGCGCCTCATCGCGAAGAATGCCGAGCGCGTCGTCGCGGCGCGGCTGCGGGACGCGAAGTTCTTCTGGGAGGCGGACCGCGCGCACACGCTCGAGTCGCGCCTCGACCGGCTGCACACGGTGCTCTTCCACAAGAAGCTTGGCAGCTACCGCGACAAGGCCGAGCGGATCGAGAAGCTGGCGGCGTGGATCGCCACCGAGGCGTTCGGGCGTCCGGAAGTCGCCGAGCACGCGGCGAAGGCCGCCCGGCTCGCCAAGACCGACCTGACGAGCGACATGGTGTTCGAGTTCCCCGAGCTGCAGGGAACGATGGGCGGCATCTACGCCCGCGAAGAAGGGCAGCCCGAGCAGGTGTGGAAGGCCATCTATCACCAGTACCTGCCGATCGGCGTCGAGGCCGACGCCCCGCCGTCGCAAGGCGCAGCTCGGTGACGCGGCGGTGACCTGGGCGGCCGTTTCGCTCGCAGACAAGCTGGACACGGTCGTGGGGCTCACGAACGCCGGAGAGAAGTCGACCGGGTCGCGCGATCCGTTCGGGCTGCGCCGTCAGATGCACGGCATCGTCAGGATCCTGATGGACCTGCCGGAGCTCGTCGGCGTCAATCGCGAGCTCGGCCTGCGCGGCCTGGTGGCGGCCGCCGACAAGGGTTCGGCCACGCCGACGGTTCCGAGGCCGCCGACGCTGTCGTGGCGTTCGCGCACGATCGCGTGCGTTACGCGCTCGAGCAGCGGGGATATCCGGGCGGAGGTGGTCAGCGGCACGGTGTCGGCCGCGGGCGACGTCGTGCCGCTGCGTGCCCTGCGTGTGGCGGCTGCGCTGCAGCGGATGCGGGGCGCCGAGGACTTTCAGGCGCTGGCCGTTCTTTTCAAGCGCGTCAAGAACATCGCGCGTGAGCTGAAGTCCACGGCGGCGCTCGAGCGCGAGGCGCTCACCGAGCCGGCCGAACTGGCGCTCCTCGCCGAGCTCGATGCGCGCAGGCCCCGCATCGAGCAGGCGGCGCGCGCGGCGGACTATCGACAGGCGTTCACGGAGCTGGCCGGTCTCCGGCCGGTGGTCGATCGCTTTTTCACGGAAGTGTTCGTCATGGCAGAGGACGCGCGCGTGAGGACGGCGCGGCTGACGCTGATGGCAGACTTGCGCGATCTCATTCTGGACCTCGCAGACATCTCGGAAATCGTTCCTCAAACGGAGTAGGACAAGTCGACATGGCAAAGAAGCTGGCACGGAAGAAGTCGAGTGGCGAAGGGCGGGTCGAAGGCGAAGGTGAAGGGCGGGCCGAAGGCCGCGCCGAAGCAGTCGGCAGCGAAGAAAGCGACTGCGAAGGCGGGGCAAGTACGTCTACCTCTTCGGCAAAAAGACGGATGGCAACGGTTCGATGAAGGCGCTGCTCGGCGGCAAGGGCGCGAACCTCGGCGAGATGTGCCGCATCGGCCTGCCAGTGCCTCCCGGCTTCACGGTCACGACCGAGGTCTGCACCTACTTCTACGCCAACAAGCGCACCTATCCACCGCAGCTCAAGGGCCAGATGGAGGCCGGCATCGCCGCCCTCGAGCAGCAGACCGGCAAGACGTTCGGCGATCTGAAGAACCCGCTGCTGGTGTCGGTCCGCTCCGGCGCCCGCGACTCGATGCCCGGCATGATGGACACGATCCTCAACCTCGGTCTCAACGACCAGACGGTCGAGGCGCTGGCCACCAAGACCGGCAACGCGCGCTTCGCGTGGGACTGCTACCGCCGCTTCGTCCAGATGTACGGCGACGTCGTCCTCGGCGTGCAGAAGCGCCCCGACGAGGATCACGAGCCGTTCGAGGTCGGTCATCGACGAAGTCTCAAGCACGAGCGCCATCACCAGGACATCGAGGACACGAAGCTCTCGGTCGAAGACCTGCAGGAGCTCGTGCGCCGCTTCAAGGCGCTGGTGAAGGAGCGCGTCGGCAAGAACTTCCCGGCGTCGCCGTGGGATCAGCTGACCGGCGCCATCGGCGCCGTCTTCGGCTCGTGGATGAACGATCGCGCGATCGTCTACCGCCGCAAGTACAACATCCCGACCGAGTGGGGCACCGCGGTCAACGTGCAGGCGATGGTCTACGGCAACACCGGTGACGACTCCGGCTCGGGCGTCGCGTTCACGCGCAATCCGGCCAACGGCGTGAAGGAGTTCTACGGCGAGTTCCTGATCAACGCGCAGGGCGAGGACGTCGTCGCCGGCGTCCGCACGCCGGAGCCGGTGGCGGAGCTGAAGAAGCAGATGCCGAAGGCCTATGCCGAGCTCGAACGGATCCGTCAGACGCTCGAGAAGCACTTCAAGGACGTGCAGGACTTCGAGTTCACGATCGAGGACGACGTCGTCTACATGCTCCAGACGCGAAACGGCAAGCGGACCGCGATGGCGGCGCTGAAGTTCTCGATGGACATGGTACAAGGAGAAGCTGATCGACTGGAAGACGGCGGTGATGCGCAATCCCGCCGACCAGCTGGAGCAGCTCCTGGCGCCGGTGTTCGACACGGCGGACGTGGCCAAGGCGAAGGTGATCGCGACGGGTCTGCCGGCGGGTCCCGGCGCGGCGTCGGGCCAGATCTACCTCAACGCGGATCGCGCGGTGGTCGCGGCCGACAAGGGCGAGAAGGTGCTGCTGGTGCGCGTCGAAACCTCGCCCGAGGATCTGCGCGGCATGATCGCGGCGGAAGGCATCCTCACCGCGCGCGGCGGCGTGTCGTCACACGC
This sequence comes from uncultured Acidobacteriota bacterium, assembly GCA_963771395.1. Lineage (GTDB taxonomy): Bacteria > Acidobacteriota > Vicinamibacteria > Vicinamibacterales > 2-12-FULL-66-21 > DATBJJ01. Next base: position 62,081 of record CAVYTY010000013.1, read on the forward strand.
GGCGCTCGTCGCCCGGCAGATGGGCAAGGTCTGCGTGTGCGGCGCCGCGGCGGTCGAAGTCGACTACCAGGCGCGGACGGTGAAGGCCGGACGGCAAGACGTTCAAGGAAGGCGACTGGATGTCGATCGACGGGACGGTCGGCCACGTCTACGCCGGCCAGGTCAAGACCGCGCCCTCGGAGATTGTCGCCGGCCTCATCAACGGCGACGAGGCGGCGAAGAAGACCGAGAAGTTCAAGCACTTCCAGCAGCTGATGAAGTGGTGCTCCGACGCGTCGCGCATGAGCGTCCGCACCAACGCCGACACGCCGGAGCAGACGGCCAACGCCGTCGCGTTCGGCGCCGTCGGCATCGGCCTGACCCGCACCGAGCACATGTTCTTCGAGGGCGATCGCATCGATGCGATGCGAGAGATGATCCTCGCCGAGACTGAGGAAGCCCGGAAGAAGGCGCTGGCCAAGCTGCTGCCGTATCAGCGTGAGGACTTCGCCGGCATCTTCCGCGCGCTGAAGGGCTTCCCGGCGACGATTCGCTTCCTCGACCCGCCGCTCCACGAGTTCCTGCCGCACGCCAAGGAGCAGCAGGAGGCGCTCGGCAAGAAGATCGGCGTGCCGGCGGCGCGCATCCATCAGCGCGTCGAGCAGTTGCACGAGTTCAATCCCATGCTCGGCTTCCGTGGCTGCCGCCTCGGCATCGGCTATCCCGAAATCTCGGCGATGCAGGCGCGCGCGGTCTTCGAAGCCGCCGCGGAGGTCCAGAAGGAAGGCATCAAGGTCCGGCCCGAGATCATGATCCCGCTCGTCGCGTTCAAGAAGGAGCTGGATCTGCAAATCGAGGTCGTGCACCAGGCGGCCCGCGAGGTCCAGGCCGAAAAGAAGGTCAAGCTGAACTACATGGTCGGCACGATGATCGAGATTCCGCGCGGCGCGCTCACGGCTGACGAGATCGCGCAGTCGGCGGAGTTCTTCAGCTTCGGGACCAACGACCTCACGCAGACCGGCCTCGGGCATGTCGCGCGACGACTCGGGCTCGTTCCTGCCGCAGTATCAGGAGCTCGAGATCGTCAAGAAAAACCCGTTCGCGACGATCGACGCGACCGGCGTCGGCCAACTCGTCGAGATCGCGGTCACCAAGGGCCGCGCCGCGCGTCCCAATCTGAAGCTCGGGATCTGCGGCGAGCATGGCGGCGATCCGGCGTCGATCCACTTCTTCGAGAAGGTCGGGCTCGACTACGTCAGCTGCTCTCCCGTATCGTGTGCCCGTCGCGCGCCTGGCCGCGGCGCAGGCGGCGCTGCAGCTCAAGGTCGAGCATTGATCAAGCGCCTGCGGCTCGAGCATTGATTACTGTCCACAAACACGAGCACGGGTCCACCGAGATTGTCGAGCGGGTGGACCCGTCCTGGCTCAAGGCCGGCAGCGGAGTCTGGGTGTGGGTGGACCTGAGCGCGCCCACACCGGAGGAGGCGAAGGTCCTGACCGACGTCTTCCACTTCCACGAGCTGGCCATCGAGGACGCGCTCGCCGAGATCCACCATCCCGAAAGTCGAATCCTACGGCGACTACCTCTACCTGATTCTCCACGGCATCGATTTCAAGGCGAAGGAACACGCCTTCCGCACCCAGGAGATCGACTTCTTCCTGGGCGCGCAGTATCTGGTGACGTATGCACAACGGAACGTCGCGATCGATCGGGCGCATCGGCGAGATCTGCGGCCGCAACGAGCGCGTCCTCGGCGAAGGCCCGGCGGCGCTGCTCTATCGCATCGTCGACACGATGGTCGACAACTACCGGCCCGAGGTCGACAAGCTGGGAGACCGGCTCGACTCGCTCGAGAAGGAAGTCTTCGCGCGGCCCAAGTCGACGCTGGTCAAGCGCATCCTCGACTTCAAGCGCGACGTGTCCTCGCTGCGCCGCGTGATCATGCCCGAGCGCGACGCCGTCGCCCGCCTGGGCCGCCGCGAGTTCTCGCAGATCCCCGAGCAGCTGTCGTATCGATTCCGCGACGTCTACGATCACCTCGTGCGGCTGTCCGACGAAGCGGTCTATTTCCAGGATCGCATCTCGAGCCTGCTCGACGCGCACCTGTCGAACGTCTCGAACCAGTTGAACAGCGTGATGAAGGTGCTGACGATCATCTCGACGATCTTCATGCCGATGACGGTGCTGACCGGGATGTACGGCATGAACGTGCCGCTGCCGCATCTTCCCGGCGGCGACGCACGCGCAGTTCTGGTGGATAGTGGCGATTATGGTCTCGGTGACTTTGGTCATGCTCGCGTTTTTTCAGGAGACGAGGGTGGTTGTGACAGTCGGCAGTCGACAGTCGGGAGTCGGCAGTCGCAGTCGACAGTCTCAGTCGGCAGTCCGGGTCGTCAGTCGAAGTCGTTCAGTCACAGTCGTCAGTCACAGACTGGATACGACCACCGGTCGGACGCTGGGACTGTCGATGTGGACTGTCGACTCCGCCTGCCGACTGGAACTGCCGACTGGGACTGACGACTCCGCTCCGACTGGGACTCCGACTGAGACTGACGACTGGATGACTCTCGACTGCCGACGACTGACTCCGACTGAGACTGACGACTGCGACTCCCGACCCTCGACTGCCGACTGCCGACTGAATCATGCCCCGCATCCACCGCCTGCCCCTGCACCTCGCCAATCAGATCGCCGCCGGCGAGGTCGTCGAGCGTCCGGCGTCGGTCGTCAAGGAGCTCGTCGAGAACGCGCTCGACGCGGGCGCGCGGCGGATTGCGGTCGCCATCGAGCTCGGCGGGAAGAAGTCGCTGCGCGTCGAGGACGACGGCGAAGGGATGGATCCGGAGGACGCGCGGCTCGCGATCGAGCGTCACGCGACGAGCAAGATCGCGGGGCCCGACGATCTGGCGGCGATTCGGACGCTCGGGTTTCGCGGCGAGGCGCTGCCCGAGCATCGCGTCGGTCTCGCATTTCACCCTGCGCACGCGCGCGCGCGGCAGCGCGACAGGTACCGAGATCCGGGTCAACGGCGGGACCATCTCGTCCGAGCGCGAGGTCGGCGCGCCGGAGGGCACGTCCATCGAGGTCGACGACCTCTTCTACAACCTGCCGGCGCGACGGAAGTTCCTCAAGTCGGACACCGCCGAGTCGACGCAGATTTCCCGGCTCGTGACGCAGATGGCGCTCGGCTATCCGGAGGTGGGCTTCTCGCTGACGAGCGGCGGCCGCCGCCTGCTCGAGTGTCCGCCGGCCAACGGACTGCCGCGAGCGGTTCTTTCAGTTGTTCGGCGAACGCGCCGATCTGATCGAAGTCCGGAAGGAAGCCGGGGGCTTGACGATTCACGGCTATGTCGCGGCGCTCGGCGATCAGGGACCGGTGCGAGGGCCGCAGAACGTCTTCGTCAACCGGCGCATCGTCAAGGACCGCACGATCGCTCACGCCATCATCGAAGCCTACAGCGTGGCGACGATCAAGGAGCGCAGCCCGGAAGTGCACCTCTTCGTGCAGATCGCGCCCGACCGCGTCGACGTCAACGTGCACCCGACGAAAGCCGAAGTGCGCTTCCTCGAGCAGTCCCTCGTGCACGAGGTGCTGCGCCGGGCGCTCGGCGACGCGCTGGGGCAGGGGAGGGCGCCGGAGCTCCAGTTCACGCCGTTCGCACCACGGCCAGGCGAGCCGCAGGCCGTCAGCATCCCCGGCGTTCTCGGCGGGAGCGACGGTCGGTAGCCGATGGATGCCTGAGACGCGTCCGCCCGGAATTCTACGCGCCGTCCAGCGGGCGGCCTGGAGCGACGGGCTCGCCGTCGGCCGACATTGCGCCGGCGGCGCAGAGCGGCGTCGAGATCCGGCCGATGATCCCGCTCGGCCAGTTCCGCGACACGTTCATCATCGCGATCGACGACGAGGGCGTGGCGATCATCGATCAGCACGTGGCGCACGAGCGGGTGCTCTTCGAGCGGGTCATGGAGACGCTGACCGCCGGCCGCCTCGAGAGCCAGCGCCTGTTGACGCCCATCCTCATCGACCTGTCGCCGGCGCAGCGTCAGGCGCTCGCCCAGCACACCGCGACGCTCGAACGCTTCGGTCTCGAGATCGAGGAGTTCGGCGGCGACAGCCTGCGGCTCTCTGCCGTTCCGGCAATCCTCGAACCGGCCGAGTGCGAAGCGGCCGTCCGCGCACTGGCCGAAGATCTCGAGGGCTTCGATCGCGGAGCCGGCGTCCAGGAAGCGCTGCGCCGCATCGCCGCGACGATGGCGTGCCATGCCGCGGTGAAGGCGAACTATCCGCTGACGATGGAGAAGATGACAATTCATCCTCGAGGAGCTGCGGCGCACGGCGTATTCGTCGGTGTGCCCCCACGGCCGGCCCGTGGTGCTGCGCATGTCGCGGCGAGAGATTGAGAAGAACTTTCAGCGGATCTAGGCTCTCGGCTTTTGGCTTTGGGCTCTAGGAAGGGCCTTCAGATCCTAGTCCTGCGGCTAAGCGCAGCGAGCTCTTCCTAGAGCCCAAAGCCAAGAGCCAAGAGCCGCGCAACCACCAACGCCAGTTTGCGATAAGGTCTTCGACCATGAATCGACGCGATTTTCTGGCGGCAGCGGGAACGGTCGGCGTGGCGCCGCTCGTGGGCGTCGGCGCAGCCGCGGCACAGACACCGGCGCCGGCTCAGGGCAATGACCGGGCGGTACTGGGTCAGCGTGATGACGCGGCTGGCCGATCCGGTGTTGAAGAACCTGGCCGACGGCACGCTGAAGGCGCGCATGCCGGTCGAGCAGGCCGCGGGCGCGGATCGGCGGGCCGTCAGTCACCTGGAGGCGCTCGGGCGTCTGCTCGCGGGCATGGCGCCCTGGATCGAACTGCCCTCGGACGGCACGCCCGAGGCGGCGTCTCCGTGCCGAGTACGCCGATCTCGCGCGGCGGTCGATCGCGCGGGCGGTCGACCCGGCGTCTCCAGACTTCCTGAACTTCACGCGCGAGCGCCAGCCGCTCGTCGACGCCGCATTCCTCGCGCAGGGCATCCTGCGCGCGCCTCGCGCGCTCAGGGAGGCGCTCGGGACGGCGACGACCGCGCAGCTCGTCGCCGCGCTCGAGTCGACGCGCGCGATCACGCCGGTGTTCAGCAACTGGCTGCTCTTTTCGGCGACCGTCGAAGCCGCGCTGGCGCGGCTGGGGGCGCACCTGGGACCGCATGCGCGTCGACTACGCGCTGCGGCAGCACGACCAGTGGTACAAGGGCGACGGCGTCTACGGCGACGGGCCGGCGTTCCACTGGGACTACTACAACAGCTTCGTCATCCAGCCGATGCTGCTCGACGTGCTCGACGTGTGCCGCGACGAGATGCCCGCATGGAAGGAGCTCGCGGGCCGCGTCGAGCTGCGGGCGCGCCGGCACGCCGCCATCCTCGAGCGGCTCATCGCGCCGGACGGCACGTTCCCGGCGATCGGCCGCTCGATCGCGTATCGCTTCGGCGCGTTCCAGCTGCTCGCGCAGATGGCGCTGCGCAAGGCGCTGCCAGACGAGGTGTCGCCGGCGCAGGTGCGCGGCGCGCTGTCGGCGATCATCCGGCGCTCGATCGAGGCGCCAGGGACGTTCGACGCGAACGGCTGGCTGCGCATCGGGTTCTGCGGTCATCAGCCGGGCGTCGGCGAGACCTACATCTCGACCGGCAGCCTCTATCTGTGCGCCGTGGGCTTGCTGCCGCTCGGGCTTGCCGCCGGCCGATCCGTTCTGGTCGGCCCCGGCCGAACCGTGGACGTCGGTCAAGGCCTGGTCCGGCCAGCCGTTCCCGATCGATCACGCGCTCAATACCTGACGTACGCTGGTTCAAAAAAGGGTTCAGACAGGGTTCAGTTCATGAACCTCTTCTGCACCGCCTGATTCGGTCCTATTCTGTGCATTCGTCCCGCTTGTGGATATCCACCATGATGTCCGAGAGCTCGTCCTGGTGCAGGTCGGCGCTGCGGATGAAGCCCGCCGGGCGCTTCTTCGAGCCCGGCCGCAGGATCCACGCGTGCTCCAGCATCTGCATGTAGCTCGGGTGCCGCGCGTCGCTGTAGGCCGAACAATGCGTGACCTTGAAGGTGACCCGCGTCGACCGCATGGACAGCGCGTGGCACTGCACGATCTCTTCGTCGAGCGTGCGGCCACGGACGATCGTCGAGAGACGGCAGGTGTTGCACAGGCTGCTCTCGCTGTTCGAGACGGTTCCGTTCTGGACTTTGAGATGCATCGCTCGCTCCTGCTGCCCTGGAGTTGCAGACCGTCTGCCATCGCGCCGGCGATGCGTCGTGTGTCGGGTTTTGCTGGCGTTTCGTGCGCTGCCCGATCGGAGGCGCCGGCGGGTGTTGCGTTTTCTGCGACGGCATCGCCAGGGGCCGCGCGCACAATCTGCGCGCAGCATCGAACCCCGAACCTGGAACCCCGAACCCAGAACCGCGACGCCGAGCTTCGAACCTCGAACGGTCCATTTGACTTCGGCCGAGTCCTTCCCTAGAGTGAGCACACTCACCTGACATGAACTTCTCTGTACAGCTGAACGCGTTCACCGTCTTTCTCGCGATTGCGGCGGTGGGCTTCCTCTTTCTCATGATCTCGCTGTTCTTCGGCGAGGTCTTCGAGCATTTCGACGGCGGCCTCGATCACGACCTCGATCATGGGGGCCCCGGGTTCTTCAGCACGCGCGTCATCAGCGTGTTCATCACGGCGTTCGGCGGGTTTGGCGCCATTGCCACCGAGTACGGCTTCGGCCCGCTCGCCGCCTCCGGCATTGGCGCCCTGAGCGGTGTGGCGCTGGCGACGCCAATCGACGTGTTCGCGCGGTTCCTCTACGGCCAGCAGGCGACCTCCGAGAGCCGGGCGCAGGATCTCGTCGGGCAGATCGGACGGGTCGTCATCACGATTCCGGCCGGCGGCGTCGGCCAGGTGCGGTGCAAGATCGGCGAAGAGCTCGTGGACAAGATTGCCCGCGGGCGCGAGCCGGAGGCGATTGCCGAGAACACCTCGGTCATCGTCGAAGAAGTCGTCGGCGAAACCGTCGTCGTGAAACGACGATGAGCGCGAGGCACGTGTGATTGGTTTCCAACTGCCGAACTGTGGGTCTCCCGCGCTCATCGCGGCGATCATCCTGGGGTTCTTCGCCGCGCTGTGGCTCATCAGCCGCAACTACCTCAAGGTGTCGCCGAACGCCGTCGCCGTGCTGAGCGGCCGCAAGCGCAAGCTGCCCGACGGGCGCGTGGTCGGCTACCGCATGGTCAAGGGCGGCGCGGCGCTGCGCATCCCGCTCCTCGAGAAAGTCGAATACCTGCACCTCAACGTGATGACGATCCCGCTCGAGATCAAGCGGGCGTACACGTTGAAGGGCGTCCCGGTCTCGGTGAAGGCCGTCGCGAACGTCAAGATCCGCGGCGACGACACGTCGCTGCAGGCCGCAGCGGAGCGCTTTCTGGGCATGACCCACGTCGAAATCCAGAAGGTCGTCTTCCAGACGCTCGAAGGCCACCTCCGGTCGATCCTCGGCACGCTGACGGTCGAGGAAGTCAACAGCGATCGTCAGAGCTTCGCGCAGAAGCTGACGAGCGAAGCGGCCACCGACCTCGAGAAGATGGGGCTCGGCGTCGACGTCCTCACGATCCAGGAGATCTCCGACGAAGAGGAATACCTCAACGCGCTCGGCAAGCGCCGCACGGCGGAAGTCAAGCGCGATGCGACGATCGGCGAAGCCGAGGCGCACCGCGACGCCAAGATCAAGTCGTCGCAGGCGCTGCAGGAAGGCGAGCAGGCGAAGTTCAAGGCCGACGCCGAGATCTCGCTGGCCTCGCGCGACTTCATGATCCGCCAGGCGCAGTACCAGGCGGAGATCGAGACCCAGAAGGCTCGCGCCGAACAGGCGGGGCCGCTCTCGGAAGCCACGGCCCGGCAGGCCGTCGTCGCCGAGGAGGTCCGCGTTGAACGGACGCGCACGCAGGAATTGATCGCGGTGCAGGAGCAGGAAGTCCTGCGACGGCAGAAGGAGCTCGAAGCGACGGTGATCAAGCCGGCGGAGGCCGATCGCCAGGCAGCCGTCACGCGCGCGGAGGCGTCGAAGCAGTCAGCGATCCTCGAAGCCGAAGGCCGTCGGTCCGCGCTCATCGCCCTCGCCGAAGCGGAGCAGGAGAAGCTGCGCAAGGAAGGCGCCGGCCGCGCGGCGGCGGTCGAAGCCGAAGGCCGCGCCGAGGCGGCCAAGATCGAAGCGATCGGTCTGGCGCAAGCCAAGGCGATCGAGGCGCAGGGCGTCGCCGAAGCGGCGGCGATTCTGCGCAAGGCCGAAGCGTGGAAACAGTTCAACGAGTGCGGCGCGTCTGCAGACCGTGCTCGAGAAGATGCCGGCGATCCTGGAAGCGTCGAGCGGCATCTTCGGCGCCGTGTCGGCGCCGCTCGGCAACATCGACAAGCTCGTCGTGATCGATCAGGGCAACGGATCGGCCGACGGCGGAAGCGGCGCGCTCGGGCGAATCGCCAAGACGAGCCCGGCCGTCGTGTTCAGTCTGCTGCAGCAGCTCGAAGCGCTCGGCCTGAACGTGCCATCGGTGCTTCAGCAGCTCGGGCTGTCTCGGCGACGGCAGGAACCGCGGACACACGCGCGAATGCCGCTGCCGAGTCCTCCGCCGCCATCGTCGCCGCGGACGTGACGAGCACCGAGATTCGACGCACTAGCGGGCATCCGCGGTCAGCCCGTGCACTGGGGCTCAGCCATAAACCGCTGAGCACGTAAGATTTACGCTTGACAGCGATTCACACTGGTTTTACAGTGTAAATATCCCAGCAACTTCGGGTCTCTGTATTTTCCAAGCGAAAAGGCAACCCCGAGTCCTCAGAGCGATCGGGGTCCGCAAAGCTGTAAGCTCCGCCGACGGGCGGAGTGGTTTAGCTGCCGAACTTGGAGTGACCATGTCCACTCGTCGTGCCGTGCCTGCAGTTCTCGCCTCAGCGTTCGCAGCTTCTGTTCTTCGGACTCGGCAACTATCTTGGCGCGCGCCAAAGTGCCGATAGCGACGGACAGATGGCCGTCATCCGCGCGGAAATCAGCCAGTTGAAACGCCGCTCGAGCGAAGCGGCCGGCACTGCCGGCCGGTCGACGCCGTCGATCCCGGCCGCCGCTCTCGCCGGCTCGACGATACGGCGCGCGCGTCCATCATCGCCGACGTGAAGCGCCAGCTCGCGGACGAGATGGGCCTCCTGCCGCTCAACCTTCTGCGCGATCGCAGCACGAGCTTCGTCGAGCTGTACTCCTACGACGACCACGGGTCGAGCTCCTACGGCACGGCCGGGTATCTCGGCGAGGGCTACTTCATCACCGTCAAGCACGGCGTCGTCGCGCTCAGCCAGGAAGGGCAGGCGGAGCCGCGGAAGATCACCTCGGTGAAGCTGGCCTACAAGGGCAAGCTGCTCAACGCGCGGCTGGTGGATTCTGGCGACGCCCGCGTCGAGGTCGATCCGGGCGACTGGGCGATCGTGAAGGTCAAGGAGCGGATCGACATGCCGCCGCTCAATGTGAACATGGCGTACGGCTTCGAGTTCGCCGAGCCGATCTTCCGCCTGGGCAACGACTACTCGAAGGGGATCATCCTCTCGACCGGCTACGTCGGTCAGCGGACGCCGAACAAGCTGGTGACGTGCCTGACCGACGGCCACCCCGGCGTCTCTGGCGGCGGCGTCCTCAACCGCGAGGGCGACCTGGTGGGGATTCCGATCGGCCGGATGCAGGGCGACTACCGGTTCTCGTTCATCCTGCCGCTGCGGCCGGAGATGTTCCGCAAGGTCGGCCACCTGAACTGACGCGTTCAGGGCTCGTTCATTTACTCCTTCCCGCCCTCGATTGGTCGGCCGGTAAAACTTACGCCCCTTGTGGGCGGGCGGCAGGCACTCCATGTCTTCTGCCACGCCGTCCGGCTCGTCGTGGGCGTAGCGATAACCCTTCCCGTAGTCCAGCTGCTTCATGAGCCCGGTCGGTGCGTTGCGGAGGTGGAGCGGAACCGGCTCGGCCACTTCCTTTGCCGCGGCGTCGGCGGCTTCCAGATACGCTACGTAGACGGCGTTGCTCTTTGGCGCGGTCGCCAGGTAGATCGCGGCCTGCGCCAGGGCGGTGTTTCCTTCGGGCATGCCGACGAAGTGCACGGCATCCTTGGCCGCGACGGCGATGCCGAGGGCCTGCGGATCGGCGTTGCCGATGTCCTCCGAGGCGAAGCGCACGAGCCGTCGTGCGACGTAGAGCGGATCCTCGCCCGCCTCGAGCATGCGCGCCAGCCAGTACACCGACGCGTCGGGATCGCTGTTGCGCATGGACTTGTGGAGCGCCGAGATCAGGTTGTAGTGCTCTTCGCCCGTCTTGTCGTAGAGGAGCGCGCGGTTCTGCGCCAGGTCCGCGATGAGCGCTGGCGTAATTCGCGGGTCCGCCTCCGCGCCGGCGGCGGCCATGTCGAGAAGATTGAGCGCGATGCGCGCGTCGCCGTTGGCGTATCGCGCGATCGCCGCGAGCGCGTCGTCGTCGATCGACAGCGACAGCGCCGCCCAGCCCGCGATCGCGGTCGGTCACCGCGCGCGAGACGATCCGGCGGATCGCCTCGGGCGACAGCGGCTTGAGGACGTAGACCTTCGATCGCGACAGCAGCGCGGCGTTCACTTCGAACGAGGGATTCTCGGTCGTCGCGCCGATGAGCACGATGTCGCCGGCCTCGACCCGCGGCAGGAACGCGTCCTGCTGTGACTTGTTGAAGCGATGGATCTCGTCGATGAAGAGGATCGTGCGGCGCCCTCGCCGCCGCCGGTCGTCCTCGGCTTCGGCCATCACCGCGCGGATTTCCTTGATTCCCGACAGGACCGCGCTGAACGCGACGAACCGCGCCCGGGTGACGCGCGCGATCACGCGGGCCAGCGTCGTCTTGCCGGTCCCGGGCGGCCCCCAGAGGATGATCGACTGCAGCCGGTCGCCCTCGATCGCGCGGCGCAGCGGACGGCCGGCGCCGAGCAGATCCTCCTGACCGATGAACTCGTCGAGCGTTTGCGGGCGCATGCGCTCGGCGAGCGGAGCCGACGCGGATGGCGTCGACCCGCGTCGAGATGTCCGGCTCAGGTGCAGGATCAGATCGGGGAACAGGGACATGTCCATCTCGCTGCTTCGCCGCTTCGTAGAGAATCAACGCCGCCGTGATGGCGACGTTGAAGGATTCGACCGGCGGGCGCATGGGGATCGACAGCCGCGCGTCGGCCGCTGTCACGAGCCCCTCCGGCAAGCCCGCGCCCTTCGCCGCCGAGCAGGATCGCGACGGGGCCGCGGAGCTGGCACGCCGGCAGCGGCGTGCCGTGCCGCGGTACTGTGCCGCGACGACGGTGATGCCCCGGCTCCGGAGATGGCTCATTGCCGCCGGCGCGGATTGGCGGACCGCGATCGGGAGCCGGAACGTGCTGCCCATGGCGCCGCGCAGCGCTTTCCAGCCGAACGGATCAGCTGTGCCATCGGCCGCGATCACGCCTGTGGCGCCGCAGCCGTCGGCGGCGCGGACGATAGCGCCCACATTCCCGGCGTCTTGAATGCCGTTGAGCAGGAGGACCAATTGCGGCGTGCTCGCGAGGGCGTCGTCGAGCGAGGCGGATCTGGCGTGCGCCAGGGCGACGATGCCCGAGGGCTGACGGACCGGACTCATCGCTGCCATCACTGGCGGCGGTACGCGGACGATGTGCGCGCCCGCGCGCTGGACGCGGTCGACGAGCCCGTCGGAGAGGGCATCGACGAGCGTCTCGGCAAGCGCGACCGTTTCGAGCGTGATGCCTGAGGCCAGGGCTTCGTCGATGAGGTGTTCACCGTCGAGCAGGATCACTCCGTCCGGTCCGCGTCCACGCGCGACGTCGCGGAAGCGCGCGACGAGGGGATTGGATCGGCTGGAGATGCGGCGCACGTCTAGTGCCCATTATAGAGGTCCCGGCGGCGCGCCCGTGCTACCATCTCAAGCGAGATGAAGGCGCAACTCCTGAAGAAGTTCCAGGACGAGATCCACAAGCCTGGATCGGGAACTGAAGGCAGAACTGCCCAAGGAAATCCAGCGCGCGCGCGAGCTCGGCGATCTGCGCGAGAACGCCGAGTATCACGCCGCCAAGGAGCGGCAGCGGCTCGTCGAAGCGCGCATCAGCCTGCTCCAGAAGCGCGTCAGCGACATCTCGTTGATGGACCTCGACAAGCTGCCGCACGACAAGGTGGGCTTCGGGTCGACCGTCCACCTCAAGGACCCGAAGCGGGCAGACGATCACCTATTCGCTCGTCATGCCTGAAGATGCGGACGTCGAGCTGGGACTGATCTCGGCCGCGTCGCCGATCGGCCGCGCCCTGCTGGCTCGAAAGAAGAGGGCGACGAGGTCCTGGTGCTCGACCCCGAACGGCAGCAAGCGCTTCGAGATCGTCAAGCTCCAGACGATACACGAAGAAAGTTCGAAATCTGACGTTTGAAGTCTGAAGTGGGGAAGTTGGAAGTTGAAGTTGGAAGTGGAAGTTGGAAGTGGAAGGCGAGAAGTTGGAAGTTGGAAGTGGAAGGCGGAAGTAGAGGTTGGAAAGAGTGTGAAGTCTGAAGTGGTGAGCTCATGCTGACCGACTACTTACAGCTTCCCTCGCCGTTTCCAATTCCCACTTCCCACTTACTTCAAACTTCTACTTCCACCTTCGAACTTCAAGCTTCCGCACTTCAAACTTCAAACGTCAGACTTCAGACTTTCTTCCCGTGATTCCCCAGCCTCCTCCCGAACGTCAGAATCCATACTCGACTCGGCTTCGCACGGCCCTGGTGCTGGCGGGATCGGGGACGGCTGGGGCGTACCAGGCGGGTGTGCTGCGCGCGCTGCACGAGGCGGGCATCAAGATCGACCTCGTCGCCGGGCGCGGCGCCGGCGTCATCGGCGCCATGTTCTCCGCGATGGACGGCGGGGCGCGGCTCTGGGACGAGAACGGCGTGTGGCGACGGCCTGCGGCGCTGAAGTTCTACCGGTGGCGGCGTTCCCTCCGCGTCGCCGGATGGGCGACTGGCTGGTGCGGGCGCCATTCTGGCGCTGCCGATCGTGCTCTTGCTGCTGGCCATGGCGATTGCGCTCGCCGGCATGCTCCTGACCTTCATCGGCCTCGACTCGGCGGGCACGACGGCCAACGCCGCGTACAGCCGATGGATCGAAGCGCTCTTCGCCCCGACGGCCGTGCCCACATACGTGCCGCGGCTGGCCGTGCTCGCGGCACTCGTCGCCGGCGTGGCGGCGGCTGCGGGCGTGGTGGCCTCGAGCTTGTCGAACCGCGCCAAGCGCCGCACGGGCCACGGGCTCGCCGGCCGACTGGTCGGAGGGCCGCTCTCGGCGACGGCCCTTCTCGAGAGCTGCTGCACCGAGCTCTGGAATCTGATTCGCGGCGCGGCGCCGCTGGCGTCGCCGCCGGCCGTCGAGCTGGGCCGCCGCTACGTCGAGCTCGTCTCCGAGAATCTCGGCCAGCCGGGATTCCGCGAGGTGCTCGTCGCCGTGCACGACATGGATACGCGCCGCGACCTCGTGTTCGCGCTGCTGGCGCAGAATCATCGGTCGCGCTTCTTCACGCGGCCCGGCGGAGAGTCGGCGGCACGAACGGCCGAAGCGTTCGATCTCGGCGGGGCAGCGCGCGATCACGCGATCGATGCGCTGGCGGCGGCGCTGGCGATCCCGCTCGCGACCGAGCCGCACCTCGTGACGTTCGCTCCCGAAGGACCGTGGCGGGGCGAGACCCACCGGGTCTGCGACCGGCCGGGAAGTCTGGCTCGACTGCTCGAGGAAGTCGCGGCCGCGGGCGCCGAGCAGGTCATCCTCGTCACCGCGCTCCCGCCCCAGGGCCGTCCGCACGAGCTCAGCGCCGAGCGCGGGGACCTTCGCGGGCACGCCGCCGAGTCGCTGGCCGCGTTCGAGACCGCGGGCGTGCGCGACGCGCTCGAACACTGGAACGGCAGATTCTCGGGGCTCTTCGTCGTCCGGCCGGCCCACAATCCTCTTGGTCCCCTCGATTTCGACGGCGTCTATGACGAGCGGTCCGATCGCATCCACACGCTCGCCGAGCTCGTCGATCGCGGCTACGAGGACGCCTACCGCCAGTTCATCGAGCCCGTGGTGGCCGCGAGCGGGGATCTCCTCGAAGCAGTCCAACGCTGAATTGGTGTAACGGTGGCCGCTCCGGGAGCGGTACAGTCGGCCTCTGACCATGAAACCAGCGACACAACTCATTCACGTGGCCGAAGGCATCAGCAGGGACGCCTCGCCGCTGACGACGCCGATCTACGAGACGACGACATTCCTGTTCGAGAACGCCCAGGAGGTGCTCGACTACAACGAGGGGCGATCGACGAAGTTTCTGTATTCGCGCTACGAGAACCCCACCGTGCTGGCGGTGGAGCAGAGGATCGCCGCGCTCGAAGGCGCCGCGGGCGCGCTCGTGTTCTCGAGCGGGCAGGCGGCGACGACGACCGCTCTGCTGGGCCTGCTCGCCGCTGGCGACGAGGTGGTGTGCAGCGGGGCCATTTACGGGGGGACCCTGCACCTCATCGCCGACCTCCTGCCCAAGTTCGGCATCACGCCACGTTTCGTATCGATCGACGAGCTCCGCCAGCCCGACTCGATTTTTTCGCCGTCGACCAAACTCGTCTGGTTCGAGTCGCCGATCAATCCGACGCTCCGCTGCGTCGACATCGCGGCGGTGGCCGCCGCGTGCCGCGCGCACGGCGTTCTCTCGGTGGTCGACAACACGTTCGCCAGCCCCATCAATCAGCAGCCGCTGGCGCTCGGCGTCGACGTCGTCATGCACAGCGCCACGAAGTACTCGAATGGGCACAGCGACGTGACTGCCGGGGTGCTGGCGGGATCGAGCGAGCTCATGAGAAGGTGCTCAAGGCGCGAAAGCTCGTCGGGGCCGTGCTCGATCCGTACGCGGCGTACGCGCTCGGCAGGGGGCTCAAGACGCTGGCGGTCGCGTGGAGCCGGCAGAACGCGAGCGCGCTGGCCATCGCCAGCGAGCTCGAGCAGCGTGGACGCGTGGAGCGGGTCTACTACCCGGGCCTCGCGTCGCACCCCGATCACGCCATCGCGAAGCGCCAGATGACCGGCTTTGGCGGGATGGTCTGCCTGGACGTCGGCGGCGGCTACGATCGCGCGGCGCGGTTCTTCGACCGGCTGCAGGTCATCAAACGGGCCGCCAGCCTTGGCGGCGTCGAGAGCCTCTGCAGCCTGCCCGGTGCTGACGTCGCAGTGGGGCCACTCCGAGGAGGAGCTCGCCCGTGCCGGCGTGACCGAGAGCATGGCGCGCATCTCTGTCGGCCTCGAGGATCCCGGCGACCTGCTCGCGGACATCGAGCAGGCGCTCGCCTAATTCCGCGGCTCGCTAGCTCAGGGACTCAGCGGCTCGGAAGAGCATCACGACTCAGTCGAGCCGCGCCAGCAGCTGAACAGCTGGTCTGACCCCGATCCGCTCCGCGTCCCTGAGCCAGCGAACCGCGAGCAGCGTTTCCTCGTATTGACTCCCGGTCGCCATTGTCGATAACTTAGGCGTCATTGTCGACGACTTAGGTGTATAGCGAGGAACTCCCGTTGAGCAGACCATCCGACCTGATTCAGGGCACGCTCGATCTGCTGATTCTCAAGACCGTCGCGCTCGAGCCCAAGCACGGCTGGGCGATCGCCAAGCGAATTCAGCAAATCAGCGGCGACGTACTGCAGATCACGCAGGGGTCGCTCTATCCGGCTCTCCATCGCCTCGAGCAGCAGGGATGGTTGAAGGCCCAGGCCGGCCAGACCGACACCGGCCGTGAGGCCAAGTTCTACGCGCTCACTGCCGCCGGGCGCAAACAGCTCGCGCGCGAGCTGGAGAGCTGGGATCGACTGTCCACGGCCATTGGCCTCGTCGTCCGCGAAGCTGAATGATGAGACTCGAGGCCGAGCAAAGACGAGGCCCACTAGACACGCGGAGTACACCATGTCGCGATTCACAGATCGTCTGCGCCTTCGACTCGCGTCCCTTTTCAGTGGCGACCGCGTCGATGCATCGCTCAAGGGCGAGATAGAGCTTCACTTGCAGGAGCAGATCGACGAGAACATTGCCGCCGGGATGAGCGCGGCGGAGGCGCGCGCCGCGGCGCTCCGCGCCTTCGGCCCTGTCGGGGTCATCGAAGAGCAGTGTCGCGACACGCGGCGGGTCGCATTCCTGGAGCACCTCGCGCAGGACCTGCGATACACACTCCGGTCGCTCCTGCGGCAGCCGACGCTCATGGCGGCAGCCGTGCTGTCCATCGCCGTCGCGGTGGGGGCAAACACGGCGATCTTCAGCCTGGCCAGCGAGCTGATGTTCGCCATGCCGTCGGCGAGCCGTCCCGACCAACTGGTCCACATCACCATGGGCGGAGGCAGCCACGTCTCGCACCGGGAATGGCGAGCCCTCGACGAGAGCGGCGCCCTCGCCGGCCTGACGGGGTTCAACATCGAGAGCAACGTCAACTGGCGGGGGCCGGACCAGACCCTCAGCCTGATGCCGCTCGTCGTGGCGGGCAATTTCTTTGACGTGATTGGCGTGCCGTTCGCGATGGGGCGAGGGTTCACGGCCGCCGAAGCGCGGGCGGAGCTCGATCCGACGATGGCCGTGATCACCCATGGGTTCTGGCAGAAGCGCCTGGGCGGAGATCCGAAGGTCGTGGGCAGCACGCTCATCTTGAATGGCCTCCCATACACCGTGTCCGGCGTGCTGCCGGCGAATTCCCGTTCAATTGCAGGGTTCGGTCTCGCGCCTGAGGTGTACCTCCCGCTCAGCCGCATGCTGATGCCCGACTTCGACTCGACTGGTCCAACGGCCGCCGTTCAACTCGTCGGCCGCCTCCGGGACGGCCAGAGCGTCGCGGCCGGCCGAGCCGCGATGTCGGCCGCGGGCCACCAGCTCGTGTCTCCCGAATCACGGGGCAGGAAATTCGGTGAAATCTGGACGTTTGCGCCTGTCGGATCGACGGAGCAATTCGGCAATCTCGCGACTGTCGGCGCGTTCTTCGGGATGCTGCTCGTCGCCTCCGCACTCATCCTGGCCATCGCGTGCGCCAACGTCGCCGGGCTGCTGCTCTCGAGGGCGACGGCGCGGAGCCGGGAAATGGCCGTGCGCGTGGCGCTCGGCGCCAGTCGGCGGCGGCTCGTTCAGCAGCTCCTGACCGAAGGCCTGTGGATTGCCGTGCTCGGCACGCTCGCCGGGTTGGTGCTGATGAGGGTGCTGACCGGGCTTCTCTCACGCCTGCCGCTGCCGCTGCCGGTTCCTCTGGAGATCCATTCGGGGTTCGACGGACGGCTGCTGTTGTACTCGGTCTTCCTCACGTTGGTGACCACGCTCTTGTGTGCCCTGGCGCCGGCGCTGCAGTCGACCAGGCGATCGCAGATGCCGGCGCTCAAGCGCCAGGACGCGCGCGTCGCCGGCCGCATCTGGTCGCTTCGCAACGTGCTCGTCGTCGGACAGATGGCGGTTGCGCTCGTGCTGCTCGTCACGGCCCTGTTGTTCGTCCGCAATCTGGCGCGGGCGAACGATCTCGACCCTGGTTTCGACACCTCGCGCACGCTCGTCGCGCTCGTCGGCTTCGTGGAGGGCCGGTACACGCCGGTCACGAGGACGGCATGGCTCGACGCGGCCGTGGGGCGCCTGCGCAGCCTGCCCGGCGTCGAGTCGGCGAGCTACGCGCTCGGGGCGCCCCTCACCCTCCGGAGCGGCATGACCAGCGGGGCGGAGCTGACGGTCGAGGGCAAGGCTGGGGGATTCCAGGCGCAGTACCAGAACAACTTCGTCGGTCCGGCATACTTCGACGTCATGGGCATCGGACTCGTGAAGGGTCGCGAGTTCCGCGCCGAAGACAAGCGCGGTGGGCCGGTCGTGGTCGTCATCAACGAGGAGTTCGCGCGCCGGTTTTTTCCGGACGCGGATCCGCTCGGCGCCCGCGTTCGCCTGCCGGGCCCGACCGAGGCCGGCTATCCTGCGGAGATCGTCGGCGTCGTCCGGAACAGCAAGCACCGGTCGCTAGGTGAGGACCAACAAGCCGCCATCTACGAGGCCTACGCCCAGCGCGCCAGCAAGCAGCGCGTCGTCCACGTGTTCGTCCGGACGACGCCGGGCGCGGGTGCCACACCGCGCGACGTGGCGCAAGTGCTCACGCAGCTGGACACGTCCGCTTCGGTCGAAGTTCAGACGATGAGGCGCACGCTCGCCTTTGCGTTCCTGCCCAGTCAGCTCGGCGCGGCGTTGCTCGGCACCCTCGGCGCGCTCGGACTGGCGCTGGCGATGGTGGGACTCTTCGCCGTGGTCTCTTACTCCGTGAGCCGCCGGACGGCCGAGATCGGCATCCGGATGGCGCTCGGCGCGACGCGTGCCGGGGTGATGCGTCTGGTCCTGCGCGACGCAGTCGTGTTCTCAGCCTCCGGGTGCCTCATCGGCCTCGCCGCGGCATGGTTCGTCACGCAGCCGCTGTCGATGTTTCTCGTGGCGGGGCTGAGCACCAGCGATCCGATGAGCTTCGTGGGGACTGCCGTAGTGCTGGTGCTCGTGAGCCTCATTGCGGCGTGGGGCCCAGCGCGCCGCGCGATGCGAATCAACCCGGTCACCGCGCTTCGCGCGGAGTAGGTTCAAACGGTTACCGCGCTTCGCGCGCAGTAGGTTCAAGAGGTTCAAAGGTTCAGGAGGTTCAAGGTTCATGGACCTGAACCTTGTGAACCTAATGAACCCTTTGAACCCCTTGAACCTATCGTGCTACAGGTTCCTTTTTCTTGTCGGCGGCCGGCTCGTGGAGGAACTGCTCGGCCATCTCGGCGATGCGCGCGCTCAGCGCGGTCCCGGTGAGGGCGCCGAACTTGCCGCAGAAGCGCTCCCAGGGCACGACCGCCTTGGCCATCGCGCGGTGCCCGCCGGCGTTGCCGACGTCCCCGAACCAGCGTTTCACGAACTCGCCCGCGTTGCGCGAGTAGCCGAGGTTGCGCACGCTCACGATGAGCGTGCCGTTGACGATGCCCGCGACGATCGTCCACTTGACGTCTTCGAGCTGCAGGAAGAAATCCGCCGTGTAGGGAATGAAGTCCTCGCGCGGCGCCTCGCCGATGAACGCGCTGAAGACCTGGTCGCGCATGACCCCGTTCTGGCTCGCCCGCGTGACATAGCCGAGGCGTTCCAGCGTGATTTCCGCTCCCTCCATCTTGCGGATGAGCGCCGCGTCGGCGAGGGGATAGAGGAACGTGAACGCTTCGAGGTCCACACGGTTCGTGTGCCGCGCGAAGAAAAGCGTGTCGGACTTGATCGCGTACAGCATCGCGGTCGCCGTGCGCTCGGAGATGTTCACGTCCACGGCGCGCAGGTGCTCGGTGAGGATCGTGCACGTCGACCCGTAGTCGGCGCGAATGTCCTTGAACACGGCGCGGTAGCCGGGCTGCTCAGGGTGGTGGTCGATCACGAGGTGAGCGTGATCCAGCATGCCGCCGAAATAGTGCGGCTGCACGTCGACGGTCGCGATGCGTTCGAACTCCTGGAACGATGCCGGCGTGATCTGCTCGACGTGGATATCGAGCATGTTCGCCATCCGCAGGTTCTCGGGTCGCGTCACGCCCTGGATGGCGCCGATGATCGCGGTTGTCTTCGTCCGGCGCAGCAGGTTGCGAAGCGCCAGGCCGCTCGCGAGGGCGTCCGGATCCGGATCGTTGTGCAGGAGTATGAGGACCCGGTCCGCGTCCGCGAAGTAGCGCTGATACTGCTGCACGCGCGCGCGCGTCATCGAGCGGCTCAGCTCGGTGACGAGCGTGGGGCTGATGAGCTCGCCCAGGCTGATGTGGGCGACGTCGGGTTCCGCCGAGCTCGAGTGCTCGGGTGTCTTCGCCGTCTTCGGACCCGTGTGCAGCACGTAGATGAGCGTGCCGCCAGCGTCGCGAATGGCTGAGACTACCTTCTTGGTGCTTCGCCTGCCGTTGTCTTCGACGATGAAACAGGTGCTGGGGGTGATGTCGGCCTTGAGATAGGTATCGATTCGCCGCGGGTCGCCCGCGGTAACCTGGATCCCCGCGTCGTGCAGGCGGCGGGCCAGCGGGCGGCTTTCGACGAGGAAATCCACCTCGAAAGTCGGCAGCAATACGTCGTCCAGGGAGCGAATGACCAACTCGTCCTGACAGATCGCGAAGACGCGCACGTCAGCCGAGCCTCCTCGCTCCCATCAGCCGCAGGGTCTTCATGCCGGAACCTTGATTATACGCCCAGTGCGGCGTCGTGCTGAGGTTGTCAACGCAAACCCACGTCGGCAATGACAATAATCGGGATTGCCAAATCGCTGAAAATCGTCCATAATGGCGCTCAGGAACTGCCACATGCCTGAGTGCTCACCGCGCGAGGCGCCTGCGCCCCGGCGTGCTCCGCCACGTCGCTCGATGACGGCTCTCCGGCGCGAAGTCGCGCTGGCCGTCGCGGCGGCGGGCGCCGTGACGGCCGTGACGACGCTCACCCTCGCAGGCCAGCAGCGGTTCAAGGCGGGAGTCGACCTGATCCAGTTCTCGGTGATTCTCACCGACAAGCAGGGCACGCCCATCACCGGCCTGAAGTCCGGAGGATTTCGAGATTCATCGAAGAGGGCAAGCCGCAGACCATCAGCTATTTCACCGAGGGCGACCCGGAGGACGGCGACAACCTCGGAGATGTCCTGCCGCTGCACCTGGGGCTGACGCTCGACACGAGCGGCAGCATGGAACGCGACATCCACGATGTCCGTACCGCCGTCGTCAAGTTCCTGAACGCGAACAGGGCCGCGATCGACTTCACACTGGTCGATTTCGATACCGAGATCCGCGTCGCGCGCTATGGTGCCGACGAGATCGAGCGCCTGATCGAGCGCATCCGGCGGCGGAAGCCGGACGGCTGGACCGCGCTCTTCGACGCCGTCGGCGTGTATCTGAACGGGGTCGGGCCGCTCGACGGCCAGAAGATCATGCTGCTCTACACCGACGGGGGCGACACGCGGAGCGAGCTGACCTATTCGGACCTGCTCGACCTCCTCAAGTCGTCCGACGTCACCGTTTACTCGATCGGCTACCTCGAGAACCAGGGCAGCAGCGCGCGCACCCAGCAGCAGGCTCAGCTGCAGCGGATGGCCGCGATCACGGGCGGCCAGGCGTTCTTTCCTTCGAACGTCAAGGAACTCGACAAGATCTACGACAAGATCCAGCGCGAGATCGCGGCCCGGTACAGCCTGGGGTACACGTCGACCGATACCCGCAAGGACGGGGCCTGGCGCAAGGTGGAGATCAAGCTGAAGCGCACCGACCTCAAGGGCGCCAAGCTGCGCACCCGCACGGGGTATTTCGCGCCCTATCGG
The DNA here is from genome assembly GCA_963771395.1 of uncultured Acidobacteriota bacterium. Lineage (GTDB taxonomy): Bacteria > Acidobacteriota > Vicinamibacteria > Vicinamibacterales > 2-12-FULL-66-21 > DATBJJ01. The sequence goes on from CAVYTY010000013.1 coordinate 83,437, forward strand.
CCGATCAGCCACTGACCCGCGTCGTTTCTCGGGACTTCTCCCAACCTATGGTACGATTTGGGGTTTAGCGCCTCTCCCGGGCGCGCGTCTGTACTTCCCACGACATGGCCTCCAAGTACGACAGATTCAATCTGGTCACCGACTTCGAGATCGCCGGCGATCAGGGGCACGCGATCGAGGAGCTCGTCGCGGGGCTGAACCGCGGCGACAAGGCGCAGGTCCTGCTCGGCGTGACCGGGTCTGGCAAGACCTTCACCATGGCGCAGTGCATCGCGCAGGTGAATCGTCCCGACCCTCGTGATGGCCCACAACAAGACGCTCGCCGCGCAGCTCTATCAGGAGTTCCGGCGGTTCTTTCCCGAGAACGCCGTCGAGTACTTCGTCAGCTACTACGACTACTACCAGCCGGAAGCCTACGTCCCGACGACCGACTCGTATATCGAGAAGGAAGCGACAATCAACGACGAGATCGACCGGATGCGGCTCTCGGCGACGCGGTCGCTGTTCGAGCGGCGGGACGTCATCATCGTGGCCAGCGTCTCTTGCATCTACGGGCTCGGCTCGCCCGAGGCCTACTACGGGATGATGCTGCCCCTCGAGCGCGGCCAGCGGATCGACCGCGACCAGATTCTGAGGAAGCTCGTCGAGATTCAGTACGAGCGCAACGACCACGACTTCAACCGCGGCGTCTTCCGGGTCCGCGGCGACATCGTCGAGGTCTACCCCTCGTACGAAGACATCGCGCTCCGGATCGAGCTGTTCGGCGACGAAGTCGACGAGCTGACGAGCTTCGACCCGCTCACCGGCAAGGCCCTCCGGAAGCACGACAAGGTCGCGGTGTACCCGAAGACGCACTTCGTCACGTCCCGCGACCGCACGAAGCAGGCCGTCGAGACCATCAAGGCGGAGCTCACGTGGTACCGGGCACAGCTCGAATCGGAGGGCAAGGTCCTCGAGGCGCACCGGCTGCACCAGCGGACGATGTTCGATCTCGAGATGATCAAGGAGATCGGCTACTGCCATGGCATCGAGAACTACGCCCGGCATCTGACGGGCCGGGCTCCCGGCGAGCCGCCGCCGACGCTGCTCGACTATCTGCCAGGCGACGCGCTCATCATCGTCGACGAAAGCCATCAGACCGTGCCGCAGGTCCGCGGTATGTACTACGGGGACCGCTCGCGCAAGGAAGTGCTCGTGGCGTACGGGTTCCGGCTGCCGTCTGCGCTCGACAATCGGCCGCTGAACTTCGAAGAGTGGGAGAAGCGGACAGGCCAGCTCGTGTTCGTCTCGGCGACGCCCGGTCCCTACGAGCTCAGTCACGCGGGCGGTGCGGTCGTGGAGCAGATCATCCGCCCGACGGGCCTCGTCGATCCGATCATCGAGGTGCGGCCGGTGCGCGGCCAGGTCGACGACCTGCTGACCGAGATCCGCGAGCGCGCGGCGCGGCACGAGCGCGTGCTCGTGACGACGCTCACCAAGCGAATGGCCGAGGACCTGACGCAGTACTATCAGGAGCTGGGCGTCAAGGTGCGGTACCTCCATTCGGATATCGAGACGCTCGAGCGGATCCAGATTCTCCGCGACCTCAGGCGCGGGGAGTTCGACGTGCTGGTCGGGATCAATCTGCTGCGCGAGGGCCTCGACCTGCCGGAAGTGTCGCTCGTCGCGATTCTCGATGCGGACAAGGAAGGGTTCCTCCGCTCCGGAGGGTCGCTGATTCAGACCGTGGGCCGGGCCGCGCGGAACGTCAACGGCCGCGCGATCATGTATGGCGACGCGATGACCGACTCGATGAAATACGCCATCAGCGAAACCGATCGCCGCCGCGCGATTCAGGAGGCCTACAACCGTGAGCACGGGATTACCCCGGCGTCGATCGTGAAGAGCATCGACGAGGTGATGAGCAGCGTCTACGAGAGGGACTACGTGACCGTCGCCACAGGACGAGCGCGACACGTTCCGCACGCAGGCCGAGCTCGACGCGCACGTCGCCGATCTGCGCACGCAGATGAAGGCCTCGGCAGCCAACCTGGAATTCGAGAAGGCGGCGGCGCTGCGCGACCGGATCAAGCAGTTGCGCGAGCCGCGATCTCGGCCTGGTCGGGAGCCAGCGCTGACGTGGGAGACCGTTTCGTCGAATGGGTCAAGTCGGCGCTCCTGGAGGTCCAGGAGTACGTCAAGATGGTCGGAAAGTTCGCTCCGCGCGCTGGTCACGCGGCCGTTCTACTTCCGCGACGTCGATCGAGCAGTTCGACGCCATCGGCGTGGGCTCGCTGACGGTCGTCATCCTGACCGGCATGTTCACCGGGATGGTGCTGGCGCTGCAGTCCGGCTTCACCCTCGACCAGTTCGGCGCGCGGTCGATGGTCGGCCGCCTGGTGAGCGCGTCCATCATCAAGGAGCTGGGACCGGTCCTCACCGGCCTCATGGTCGCGGGGCGCGTCGGGTCCGGCATCGCCGCCGAGCTCGGATCGATGATGGTGACGGACCAGATCGCCGCCCTGCGCGCGCTCGGGACCGACCCGATCCGCAAGCTCGTCGTGCCGCGCATCCTCGCCGGCATCGTGATGGTGCCGATACTCACCGTGATCGCCAGCGCCGTCGGGATGGTCGGCGGATGGCTCGTGACGGTCACGCTGCTGCGCGTGGCGTCTTCGGTCTACTGGAACGCCGTCGTGCAGGGCCTCTTCATCCAGGACGTCTGGATGGGACTCATCAAGCCGTTCTTCCTGGGCTTCACCATCGTCAGCATCGGCTGCCACGTCGGGCTTCAGACGCGCGGCGGCACCCAGGGCGTCGGCCGTGCGACGACGAACGCGGTCGTCGCCAGCTCGGTTGCGGTCATCGCGGTAGACTACCTCGTCACCCAGCTGCTCATCGTCCTGATGTACTGATGGCGACCGAACAACCAGGACAGCGTCCGGCGTTGCTCGACGAGGCCCTGGGCCCCGGAGGGCCGATCATCGTCTTCGACAAGGTCGGGCTGGCGTTCGACGACAAGGTCATCCTGCGTGACGTCAGCTTCACGCTGCAGACCGGACACACGAAGATCTTCCTGGGCGCGAGCGGTGCGGGCAAATCGACGATTCTGCGGCTGATTCTCGGACTGCTGAAGCCCGACTCAGGGGCGCATCTTCGTCAACGGCGAAGAGATCGACGCGATGCACGGAGGACGACCTCCTGGCGGTGCGCTGCCGATCTGGGCATGGTGTTCCAGGAGGGCGCGCTCTTCGATTCGCTCACCGTGCGGGAGAACGTGGGCTACAAGCTCTTCGAGGAGCTCTACTGGCCGATGGACAAGGCGAACGCCCGCGTCGAAGAAGTCCTCGGGTTCATCGGGCTCGCCGAGTTCATCGATCGGATGCCGTCGGAGCTCTCCGGCGGCCAGCGCCGCCGCGTCGCGATCGCCCGCGCGATGGCCGCCAAGCCGCGGATCCTCCTCTACGATGAGCCGACGACGGGGCTCGACCCGATTACGGCGCTGACGGTGGACGAGGAGATCATCAAGCTGCGCGATCTGGAAGGGGTGAGCTCCATCGTCGTCACGCACCAGCTTCGGGACGCCTTCTTCATCGCCGAACACATCGCGGTGCGGAAGCGGCCAGCGACGTGGAGTTCGAACGCGCGTCGGGTCACAAGGCTGACGAGGCGGAGTTCATCATGCTGAGCCAGGGCCGGATCGCGTTCGAAGGGAACGCCGCCGAGCTGCGCGCGGCTGCCGAGAAAGATCCGTACATCCACGCGTTCTTGTCGTAGGTCAGGACTATCTATGCCGCGTACACGATCTCTTGCCTGGGCCGAACTGAAGATCGGCATCGTCGCCGTGGTGCCGCGATGGTGCTGGCGGCGATGATCATCGTCGCCGTCGGCGGGGCCGGCGGGTTCTCCTGGCAGCGCTACGAGCTCAAGACCAAGTTCCCGGACGTGAAGGGTCTCGAAGAGCGGCGCCGTCGTCCGCATCGCCGGCGTCGAAGTGGGCAAGGTCAGCGGCGTCGCGCTGTCGGGCGCGGAAGTCGAAGTGGTCCTGGAGGTCAAGAAGGGGAACGAGCAGCGGATCACGAGCGACTCGCGCGCGTCGATTGGCTCGCTCAGTCTGCTTGGCGAACCGGTCATCGACATCAGCCCGACGATGAGCGGGACACCGCTCAAAGACGGCGACTACATTCCTGCCGGGCGCGCGCCTGGACAGCTGGCCGACGTCGCGGACGGCGCCCGGGAGACGCTCGAGCAGATGACGGCTTGGTGCTGAAGGACATTCGCGCCGGCAAGGGCACGGTTGGCAAGCTGTTCAGCGACGACGAGCTCTACAAGGAGATTACCGCCTTCGTCACGGCCGCGCAGGGCGTGACGACGCATCTGCGCGAAGGACGGGGAACGTTCGGGCGCCTGCTCAAGGACCCGGCGGCCTACGATCGCCTGAACGCCTCGCTCGGCGATCTGCAGGAGATCACTCGACGGATCAATGCCGGCGAGGGCAGCCTCGGCCGGTTCCTCAAGGACGATGCGCTCGCCAAATCCCTGACTGGCGCGTCGGCCAACCTCGAGGACCTGACGGGCCGGCTCCGGCGCAACGACAACACGATGGGCAAGCTCCTGACCGAGAAGGAGCTGTACGACCGGTTCAACTCGGTGGCCAACCGTGTCGATGCGCTCGTGTCGGACATCCAGAAGGCGGATGGGCACCCTGCAGCTGATGCTGCACAACAAAGAGTTGTATGAGAACATTAACGCCACTGCCAAGCGAGGCGCGCACGCTCATCGAGGCGATCAAGAAGGACCCCAAGAAATACCTCAACATAAGGGTCAGCATCTTTTAGGACCGCAGCTTTCAGGAGATTCAGCCAATGGCCACAGATGACGGGGCAGCCGCAGGAACGGTCGTTGTAGCCTTCGTGCTCGGCGCGATCACCGGAGCAGCGGTGGCGCTGCTGCTGGCGCCGGCGTCGGGCGAGGAAACCCGGCGCATCCTCGGCGAGAAGGCGAAGGAAGGGCGTGAAAAGGCCGCCGATGCCGCGCGACAGGGCAAGGAGTTCCTCAATCGCCAGCGCGACACGCTCGGTACGGCGATCGATCGCGGGCGAGAGGCCTACAATCAGGCGCGCAGCGGGTCGCAACCGGATTCGGGCGGGGACATCCTGTGAATCTGAGCGAGACGTTTCTCGGCATCATCGCAGTCGCGACGCTGCTGATGGCCCTCATACAGGTGGGGGCGATCGTGGCGATCCTGCGCGTCGTGCGCCAGGCACAGCAGACGATTGCCGAGGTCCACCGGGACGTACGTCCGCTCATCGCGCAGGCCACTGTCGTGGCGGCCAAGTTCACGACCGTGGCGGACGAAGCGTCGCGCGCGGCGACGATTGCCACGGCCCAGGCGGAAAAGATCGATCGACTCCTGTCGGATCTAGCCGTGCGGGTCGACCAGACCGCCGGTGTCGTCCAGCAGGCGATCATCACCCCGGCCCGCGAGGGGCTGGCAATCGTGGCAGCCCTCAAGGCCGGTTTCGGGGCCTTGCGCGGCTACCGCGAGCGTCCCCGCCACGGCCGGGCGGCTGATGAGGAGGACCCGCTCTTTATTGGTTGAATTCGGGGGTTGAACTGGGGCTGACTTGGCGTTGATCCAATTGACCTTCAGTGGGGATTGGGTGGTAGAAGAAGGCTCCCATCTGCTGAGGTGACGCATGATCATCCGAACGCGTCGGTGTGTGACGGCGGCGGTGCTCGTCTTCTCGCTCGATAGTTTTCCCGCGGCGGTTCAGGATACCAGGTCGGCGGCCGCGGCCAAGGAGCTCACGCAAGCCCTCGACGCGGCGAAACTCGATTCCATCGCTGCCGAAGATCCCTCGGACCCCACCGCGTTTGTCGCCGCTCTCTACATCCAGGGCTCCCAGCTGCTCGTCGTCTCGGCCAAGTACTCGGCGCCGTCACTCCTCACCGCCAAGATCAAGACGAAGGAATTTCGAGACATCTACATCGATTTGAGCGCCGCGTCCGTCGCGGGCAGCAAGGTCTTCATCATCGACCAGAACTGCAACGGGCTCGTGGCGAAGCCCGACGGCAGCGACGCGCCCGACAGCTGGGAGGCTGGCACGCAGGCGGTCAATTTCGACGGGGAATGGAAGAAGGCGAAGATGACCGAAGAGGCCTACACCAAGGCGTTTTCGGAGGCCGATGATCGGTATGCGAAGATCCTCGCCCTGCTGATCGCGCAGGCGAAGCAGTAGGTCATCGACTTTCTCGATGTGGGATGCGGGTGCGGGCGTCTCGCGCGGTTTCTGCTGGCCGAGCCCGTCGGCGCTTACGAGGGGATCGATCCGCATCCCGGGATGGTCGCCTGGTGCGCAGAACAGCTGTCGGCAGGCGATCCACGCTTCCGGTTCCGGCACGTCGACGTCAAGAGCATCTACGTCGAGTGGCACGGGTACGCCGGCCAGATCGGCGGGGGATCGGTTCGTGTTTCCGTATCCAGCCGAGGCCTTCGACTCCATCGTAGTCGGCGTGTCATCGAGAGGGTCGGCCCCGAGGTTCTTCAAGAGCCGGCGAGCACCTTGAGAATCTCCGGGGAGATGTACCGCCGATCACGAGCCAGCTCGCCGCCCCGTGCGGCAGCCAGTCCGTATTGCCGCCTCGCTTCCCCGAGCTTCGCGGTATCGCGGGGACTGGCAACGAGCGCCAGCGCGGCCAGGCTGCAGGCGCGATAGAAGTAGCCACGCGGCGACAGCGCCCCCGACCGTTCCGACTCGTTGAGCAGTGTCAATGTCTGCTCGTAGTTGCCCGCAAAGAACGCGACCATCGCCCGCCGCTCGCTGCTGAGGCGCTGGAGCGTTGCCCGGAGGGTTCCGACCTGCGTCCTCAGCTCCGCGGTTTTCGCCCAGGCGGCATCAATCGACTCCAGTTTCAACAGTGACGCGCTGGCGGTCGCGAGGTTGCGCGTTTGAAGCGCGCGGCGCACGTCCCGTTGCGATCTCTTCACGACGGACCTCGCGCTCGATCTCGTTCAAGCGGGTGGCGTCCAGCCCAAGCCGGCGTCCCTCCTCGATGGTGGCACGGGCGCCAGCTGTGTTTCCGGCCGTCAGCTGCGTGCGAGCGCTCTTCAGCACCTGATCGAGTTGTGCCCGGGTATCGGGTTGAGCCGGCGGCGTCTGAGACGGGAGGGGCGGAGGCGGGACAATCACGACCGGTTTGTTCTCGGGTTTTTCGACGGGCGGCGCAACCTTCGTGCTCGGGGTTGGTTGCGGAGGTGCTTCGAGGGCTTTCACCTGCTGGAGCGCTTGCGCCATTTGCGTCGGCAGCTGGGCGAACTTCTTGTCACTCGTATTGGGATTCTGCCCGCTCGCGATCTCGAATTGCTTCACCGCTTCGCGCGGGCGACGAGTATTCAGGTACACGACGCCGAGGTAGTAGTCGGGAAAGAAGCTGTCTCGCACAGTTCCGTAGCGAGGAACGGCCCGACCGGGCCGAGGCCCCAACTTTCGAGCCTGCAAGAGCTTCTGCTCGGCCTGCGGCCATTCGCCCCTGGCTACGTGCTCGACCGCCTGATCGTAGAGTTCGTACCAGTGCCACTGACGGCCGTCGACAGTGGCCACGAAGCAGGTCATGACCATTGCCACGATGGCAAGGGATGGCCGGACGAGGTACCCCCTGAGCGGATACGGAGAGCCGCCGTCAGCCTTGACGATCGAAGGCATGTCGCAACACCATTGGGTAGTATATTTCGCTGACCTTGTCCATTTCCAGACCGGCCCGGGTCAATTTGCCGAGGATGACAGGCCACAGGCGTTCGGCTCCGTATGGCCGGGTGGTCGGTGCCGCATTCAACTCGAGGCGATACTTCACGACCACCCGACACGCCTGGCCCCGCTCCGCCTTTCCGACACGGATTGGCAGTTATAATCGGCAGCGTCGTCCAAACGTTGAGCGTCAACCTCAAACCCGGTTCCTGACGCTGTCGCGGCCCTGACAACGGTGGCTCCTCCCGATCCCTTCGCAGAACGCTACAGCAATCTCCGTTTCGTCGGTCGCGGCGCCTTCGGCGCCGTCTACCGTGCCGACGACCTGAAGATGAAGTGCGTACGGGCACTCAAGCTACTGAACCCGGAGCTGGCAGGAGATCGAGACTGGCGCGAGCGTTTTCAGCGCGAAGCGACCTCCGCGGCAGGCCTGGCCCATCCAAACATTACCGTCGTGTTCGATGAAGGAGTGTACCAGGACCAGCCTTTCATCGTCATGGAGTTCGTCGAAGGCGAGCCGCTCTCCAGCATCATCGAGCGCCGCGTCCCGCTTTCTGATCCCGAGCGGCTGAACCTCATCGAACAGCTCTGCGACGGACTCCATTACGCCCACAAGCGAGGCGTCGTACATCGCGACGTCAAGCCGGTCAACCTCGTGGTTCGCGAGGAGCAGGAGGGGTCACACACCGTCCGCACGCTGAAGATCCTGGACTTCGGCATCGCCAAAGTGCAGAGCGCGGGCGGGACGCTGACCGGTGGGCAGTTGTTGTTCACGCCGAATTACGTCGCGCCGGAGCAGATCCGGGGCCTCGATGCCGATGCGAGGAGTGACATGTTCGCCGTCGGCGCCGTTGCCTACGAGCTGTTCCTGTTTCGGAAAGCGTTCATCATCCGTCCGAAGAGCCAGTTCGAGCTCTTCGAGGAGATCAAGCGGAAGATCCTCGAGGAGCCGCACACGCCGATGTCGGCGATTCGCGCCGACATCGACCCCGAGCTCGCTTCGATCGTCGATCGGGCGCTCGCCAAAGATCCGGACAAGCGATATCGGGACCTGGCGCAGATGCGCCGGCACCTGGCGAAAGTCCGGGAGCGGCTCGAGCAGGAGATGCCTCCTGAGGAGGACGAGGGCGGCAGGACGGTCAGGTTCGATGCTGTGGTCCAGGAGCATGCGCGGCTCGCGCGCCAGGCCATGGCGGCAGAGGATCCGGCGGCAGCGCTCCGCCACTTCGAGCGTGCCATGGCGGCGGCGCCGAACGACACGATTCGTAGTGTGCTCGCCGCGGCGTGCGATGAGGCTAGAGCGGCACTCCGGTTCCGGCAGGAAGACGCGGCACGCGCGGCCATCGCCGCGGCGACCAGTGCCTTCCGCAGCGGAGAGATCGCGGCGGCGATTCGCATGCTCGAGACGTTCGAGCCCGTGGAGCTCGTGGTGGACGGCGTCGCGAAGTTCAAGCGCGTGGCCACGGCGGTCGAGCGTGCGATCGCCTCCGTCGAGACCGGTCCGCCTCACGAGCGTCAGGAGGCGCTGCGAACCCTCGACGAGATTCCGGAGCGCACGCTCGTCGGGCCCGTGCTGGAAAGGCTGCGAGATGTCGATGCTACGCGCGCGTCGCTCGAGCGTCACGATGCGGCGGCCACAGCCGCCATCGAATCGGCGCGGCGGATGTTCGAGGCCGGGGACCGGCCACAGGCCCTGGCGATGCTGGTTCGCTTTCATCCTCCGCACGGGCGCGTCTCCGACGTCCTGTTGGAGCTGCGGGAGCGCGACGTCGAGCTGAATGCCCAGGAGGTCGCTGCCGCAGAAGCGGCGGTGGCGCAGGCACGAGCTGACTTCGCGAGCGCCCGGCGAGGAGAGGCGATCGAGACGCTGGCCGCGTTCCGGCCCGCGGAACTCGTCGGATCGACGCTCGACGAATTGCGACGCGCGGACGAGGCCATCCGCGCCACGAGCGACGTCGTTCTCCATGGCCCACCGGAAGGCCGCCGGCGCGCCCTCGAGCAGCTGTTGGCCTGGAGCCCCCGGGATCTGGTCGCCGGCGCGCATGGCGCGCTGCAGGCCATTGCCGCCGGTCGAGCGGCTGAAGAAGATCGGGCGGAAAAGGCTGCAGAAAAGCGCGCCCTCGCCGCAGCTACGGCGGCGCGTGCGACGTTTCAACGCGGCGCCCACGGCGAGGCCATCCACGAGCTGGAAGCGTTCACAGACGTTCGCCGAGTCGCCGGCGTGCTCACTCTCCTGCGCGCGGGCGCGGCAGAGGTTGCTGCGGCACGTGAGGCGGTTCGGATTGGTACAGAAGCAGAACGCACGAAGGCCATCGAACGTCTCGCCTCGTTCGAAGACGCCGATCTCGTTGCCAAGGACCTCGCTGAAGTCCGATCAATTTCCGGGCAGCGTTCGGCCGAAGAGGCAGCTGACCGCGCGGCGGAGACCATCGTTCGCGAGGCACGGAGGCAGTTCGAGCACGGAGATCGATCCGAAGCGCTCACACGCCTGCGCGAGTTCCATCCAGCGCATCGACATGTCACGGCGGCTCTGGCCGAGCTCACGGATCTCTCGAACGAGCTGGACCGGGAGCAGGCCGCGGATCAGGCTGGACGTGAAGCGCGGGCACTCGAGGCCCGAAAGAAGGCGGCCCAGGAGACGATCCGCCGTGCCGAGGATTCCTTCAAGAAGGGCCAGCGCGACGAAGCGATCGAATTGCTGGAAGGCTTCGAGCACGCAGATCTCGTGTCGACGGAGCTCGCCACTCTTCGCCGGGTCGCGGCCGTTCTCGAGGAGATCGAACATCGCGTCCAGACGGGCGATGGCCCCACCCGTGACGCCGCCCTCGAAAGCCTCGCAGCCGTTCAACCCTCCGCCTTGATCGCAGGCGCCGCCGCGAGCCTGCGTGAGCTGAACGCCCGGCGCGCTGCCGAGGAAAGGCGGGCGGGCGAAGAGGCGGCGGCGGCCGACGCAATGCGACGGGCCCAGGCATTGTTCGGGGACGGCCACCATGACGAGGCGATCGCGCTGCTCGACCGTCATCCGGTTCCGGCACGTGTGGCGGACGTCCGGCGCGATCTCGAGCGCAAGCGGCAGCAGATCGAGTCCGAGCACGCCCGCGATGAGGCGAACGCGGTCCTGCTGGAGGCGCGCAGGATGTTCGCGGGCGGAGAGGCGCAAGGTGCCCTGAAGCGTCTGGCGGCGTTTCGGATACCGGGACTCGTGGAGGAGGGACGGCAGGAGCTGCTCAGGGCCGAGTCCGCGATCGCAGCCGCGCAGAAGCGGGTCGCGAAAGAGGATGCAGAAGGCCGCCGCGCCGCGATCGAAGAGCTCGGTCGCCGCACCCCTCCAGAGCTGTTCGCGCATGCGTTGGGCGATCTGCGACGGAAGGACGAGGAGAGAACCGCGGAGGCGCTCCGCCTGGAAGAGGCGCGCCGCGTCGAGCAAGCGAAAGTCGCAGCGCAGGAGAAACTCGAACGGGAGTTGCGGGACCGGGCAGAAGACGCAGTGCGTTTGGCTCAAGAGCGCTTCGCGGCCGGCGACCGCGAGTCCGCGGTGGCGCTGCTCGAGGGCTTCAGGCCGGCCCACCCGATCGTCAACACGCAGCTCGACGAGCTGAAGATCGTGTGCCGGGTGCAAGACCTCGTCACGGGTGCGGAAATCGCCTTGGCTTCTGGAAACGTCGCGGAAGCGAAGGTGGCTGTCGCCGAGGCGCTGCGCCTGCGTCGCGCCGACCCGGCGGCTCAGGCCTTGTTGCAGCGCGTTCGCGGGGTGGAACGCGCGGCGCTCGTACGGCGTCTGAGGCCGCTGGCCGCGTGGGCCTTGGCTTCAGTGCTGCTCGTTGCAGGTGCAGTGGGGGTGTATCAATACTCACGGCTTGGCCCACGCGAGAGCCCGCCGCCGCCAATCGCTGAGTCTGACAAGCAGACGCCGCCTGTCGAGAAGCCGACGCCAGCACCGTCACCGCCAGTTTTGCCGCCGCCAGGCCCGACCACGGTAACGACGGTCCCGACGGATGTCACCATCGACGCCCGTCCGTGGGCGCGCTTCGAGATCAGGCCCGTAGACGCCAACTCCAAGCAGGACAGGGTCACTGGAACGACGCCGAATCGCGTGAATCTGCTCCCCGGTGAGTACGTCGTAGAGTTGGAGAACGGAGGCCTGACGAAGGCGCTGACAGCGCGCGTGGTGGTCACGTCTGAGCCGGGGACGTTTGCTTTCACCATGCCGGGATTCAGCCCTGAGCGCGCGGTGACGGACCTCGTTGGGCCAGACCGCTGAACCGACGGGATGACTAGCGAGGCGGCGCGGACGAGCTGGATGTGATCGGCCGTCGACTTCGGCGAGGTTTCCGGGACTCGATCCTCGTGCCGGAGCCGCATGAAGTTGGTGGGCGCTAGTGGATTCGAACCACTGACCCCCGCCGTGTGAAGGCGGTGCTCTACCGCTGAGCCAAGCGCCCAACTTGAAGGGAACCCTCAGTTTATCTCAGGCATCCAGATAGCGGCAACCGGGGGTTCACGCTCGCTCAGTTCAGCGCCCTCTACTTTCGCCGTTCCGGCAGGCGCCGCACGGACGGCCCGTCATAGCGGTGATCCTTGGGGTCGATCTGACGCATCGGCTGCTGGCGCTGCCGTTCCTCGTCGGCGTGCGCCGCGATGCCCGGGACGCGCGAGATGATGAAGAGCGCGTCGGCAATCGTCGGCGGGATGCCGAGGTCGCCGCAGACCGCCGCGATCGCGCCGTCGATGTTGACGGGGAGCGTGCGCCCCTGTTCGTCGGCGTGGTTGTGCAGCACGAGCTCGACGGCGCGAATCATCTGGATGTGATCCGCCTCGACCTCGAGCTCGAGGGCCATCTGGAAGAGCCGCGCGGCGCGCGGGTCGCGCGTGTGGTAGCGGTGGCCGAATCCCGGTGGGTGCTCATCGGCGTCCACGCACTTCTGCACGATGCGCTCGGCGGCGTCGCGCAGGCCCACGCCCTCGCGCACGAGCGCGAGCCCGCTGTCGAGAAACTGCATGCAGCTTTCGATGTCACCACCGTGATACCGCCCGAACCCCAGGACTCCCGCGGCCACGCACGCACGTAGCGGCGCGCCGGTCGTGGCCGTGTTGCGTGCCGCCAGCGTCGACGGAGGCGTGGCGCCGTGGTCGATGAACGAGACCAGGAGCGCTTCCATCAGGCGCCCCATCCCGGGCGTCGGGATCTCACCGACGAGCAGCAGGTAGATCGCTTCGCCGAACGTCAGACGACCCATGATCTCGTCGAGCGGGTAGCCCCGCACGAGAATCTTGTTGGGCTCGATGCACGTCAGCGCGGTACGCCACTCGTCGCCAGTGGTGCCCGCGGTGCGCCGCTCGGATCGCTGTGCCGCACTCGTGGCGGCGTCCAGTTCGGTTGGTCTAGGTTTCATGATCAGGTCCCGTACAGCCGATCCCCGAAATCACCCAGCCCAGGCACGATGAACTTGTGGTCGTTGAGACCCTCGTCGATCGCCGGCGTGTAGATGTGCACATCGGGATGATGTGTCTCGACGAGAGCGATGCCTTCGGGCGCCGCGACAATGCAGATCATGCGAACGTCGTGTCCGCCGGCGCACCGTATCAGATCCAGCGCGGCGACGGCGCTCCCGCCGGTCGCCAGCATCGGGTCGATCATGAGGACGAACGACGCGCTCAAGTCTCCCGGCAGCTTCGAGTAGTACTGCGAGGCGACGGCCGTCATCTCGTCGCGCTGCAGGCCGATATGGCCGACCCGCGCCGTGGGAATCAGCTCGAGCACCGCGTCGAGCATCCCGAGCCCCGCACGCAGCACTGGCACGACCACCACGCCGTCTCTCACGCGCCGCGCCTCAGCTGGCCCAATCGGTGTCTGAACGCGCACCGGAACGCTGGGAATGTCGCGTGTCGCCTCCGACGCCAGCAGAAGACTGATGCGCACAGCCATGTGACGGAATGTCTCAGGCGTCGTCGAGACCTCGCGGAGGGTCGCAAGCGCGTCGTGGACGAGCGGGTGCTGAACCAGATGCACGGGCACGGGGTTCACTATACGGCAGTCGACAGTCGGCAGTCGACAGTCGTTAGTCTCAGTCCGCAGTCCTAGTCGCCAGTCGCCAGGCCGAGTCGCCAGTCTGAGTCGACAGTCGTTTCGCCAGTCCGAGTCCGCCAGTCCGAAGTCCAAGGCCCGAAGCACGAAGTCCGAACTCTGCGCCCCCGAGCCGCGAACCTCGAGCCCCGAACCGCGAGCCCCGAACCGCGAGCTCGCGAACCGCGAGCTCGCGAGCCCGAACCGCGAGCCGCGAACCAGCGCGAGCTCGGAACCTCGAGCCCCGAACCCCCAACCCCGAACCACGAGCCGCGAGCCGCGAGCCCGAACCGCGAACCGCGAACCGCGAGCCGCGTTGTGGAAGCTGCGATAGAATTCGGCCTGTTCATGTTCCGATCCCTGTGTGCGCTTTTGGTCATGGCTGCGGCGGTCCTGTTCGTCCAGCAGCCGGGGCGGCGCGCCGTATCGCTCATCATCACCAACGGGGCCGTCGTGACGATGGACGGTTCTGGGCGCGTCCTCGGGCCTGGCGCAGTCGCGATTGACGGCCGGGACATCGTCGGAGTCGATACGGTCGACGCCATCGCACAACGCTTCGCATCGGGCGATACCATCGACGCGGCCGGGCAGGTCATCATGCCCGGGCTCATCAATACGCACACCCATGCGCCGATGGTGCTCTACCGTGGTCTAGCCGACGACCTGGCGCTCATGGACTGGCTCCGGAAGTACATCTTCCCGGCAGAGGCGAAGACCGTCAGCCCGGAGTTCGTTCGGGCAGGCACACGTCTGGCCGTGCTCGAGATGATTCAGTCGGGAACGACGGCCTACGCGGACATGTACTACTTCGAAGAGGAGATAGCGAAGGCGACGAAGGAGGCTGGCATCCGCGGCGTGCTGGGGCAGACGATCATCCAGTTCCCGGTGCCGGACGCCAAGACGCCGGCCCTCGGGATCGCGCGGGCGTCCGCGTTCATCAAGCAATGGGCCGGGGACGAGCTCATCGTGCCGGCCATTGCGCCGCACTCGATGTACACCCTCGACCGCGCGACGCTCAAGGAGATTCGGGCGGTCGCGAGCCGCGAACGGGCGCCGGTCATCATCCATCTCGCCGAGACCCGCGACGAGGTCAAAGTCGCGCGCGACAAGTACAAGTTGACGCCGACCGGGTTCCTGGAGTCGATCGGTTTCTGGGGCGACCGCACGATCGCGGCGCATGGGGTTCACGTCACGCCCGCGGACATTCGCATCCTGGCCACACGCCGCGTGGGCCTTTCGCACAATCCAGAGAGCAACATGAAGCTCGCGAGCGGCACGTCGCCCGTCCCCGCCCTGCAGGAAGCCGGCGTCGTCGTCGGGCTCGGCACGGATGGCGCCGCGAGCAACAACGACCTCGACATGTTCGAGGCGATGCGGCAGGCGGCGTTCCTCCACAAGCTGACGAGCAACGATCCGAGCGCGCTGCCCGCCCGGACCGCCCTTCGCATGGCGACGATCGACGGCGCGCGCGTGCTCGGCATGGATGGCGAGATCGGGTCGCTCGAGGCGGGCAAGCGAGCGGATCTGCTGATCGTGTCGATGCGAACAGCACGCCAGACGCCGATGTACGATCCTCTCTCGCACCTCGTCTACGTGACCCGCGGAGACGACGTGCAGACGGTGGTCGTCAATGGGAAGATCGTCATGAGGAACCGCAAGGTGCTGACGTTGAACGAGAGCAGCGTGCTCGATGAGGCCAACACCTGGGCTGCAAAGGTCAGACAGGCGGTTCAGGGGGTTCATTAGGTTCAAAGGGGTTCAAGGGGTTCAAAAGGTTCAAAAAGGGTTCACGGGGTTCAAGGGGTTCAAGGGGTTCAAGAGGTTCAATTGGGTTCAGGAGGTTCGGGCGGTTCTGCCGTTCGCTGTGATCGCTTGGCCGTGCTGGGATAAGGGTGAAGTGAGCGCCCGTGCCGAATCAGCAGCGCCTGCGGCCCGAGCGTGGCGCGAAGTCGCCGCGCGAGCGCTGATAAAAGTCATGGAAATACTGCTGACAAACGAACAGATTCAGACGCGCATCGCGGAAATGGGCGCGCAGATCGAGCGCGACTATCCGGCTGGGGTGGGCATTCACCTGGTCGGCGTGCTCAAGGGCGGGTTCATGTTCATGGCGGACCTGGTCCGGGCGATGAGCCCGCGTGTCACGCTGGATTTCATCGCCGTCTCGAGCTATGGGAAGAGGACCAGATCCACCGGTGAGGTCCGTATGGTCAAGGACGTCGATGCCGGGCTCGAAGGCCGGCACGTCATCATCGTCGAGGACATCGTCGACACGGGCCTGACGCTGACCTACCTCCAGGACATCCTGCGCGCGCGGGCGCCCAAGTCGCTCAAGACCGCGTGCCTGCTGAGCAAGCCGTCGCGGCGTCAAGTCGACGTCGTGGTCGAGTACGTCGGTTTCACGATCGAGGATCGCTTCGTGGTCGGCTACGGGCTCGACTTCGCGGAGAAGTACCGCAACCTCAGCCACATCGCCGTGCTGGACGAGGAATGAAGCGGTTCGAGATCGTCACCGAGGCGGACGCCAGGGTGCTCGACATCGGCTCGACTATCGAGCTCGCGCCCGGCGGCCTCGTCACACCGCTCGCCAGGGACACCCTGGCAGCCCGGCGGGTCACCGTCGTGGCCACCGGGATGACCGATCCACAGCTCCCTCCGGACCTCGTGCCGGTGGCGGACGTGCGACGCGTGGTCATCGGCAGCGATCACAGTGGGGTCGCCCTCAAACGGGCGCTCGTCCAGCACCTGCGGGGCAAGGGGCTGTCGGTGACCGATGTGGGAACCGACGGAACGGATCCCGTGGACTACCCTGACATCGCGGCAGCCGTGGGCCTGGCGGTCGCGCGCAAGGAAGCGGATGCCGGCATCGTCATCGACGGCGCCGGGATCGGTTCCGCCATCGCCGCCAACAAGATCCGCGGCGTCCGCGCCGCGATGTGCCTTGACGAGACCACCGCGCGTTACTCGCGCGAACACAACGGTGCCAACGTCCTCGCCCTGGGAGCCTCGCTGCTGCCGGGCGCCGACGCCGCGTTCCGGATTGTCGACCTGTGGCTGGGGACGGCGATGCGGGAGGCCCGATACATCAGGCGCCTGATGAAGATCCGCCGGCTGGAAGAACGCCCGTGAACCCACAGGATCTGCAACGGCTGGTCGAGATCATCACGGAAGAGCTGCTCGCGGCACAGGGGCCGGGCGGTGTCCAGACGCGCTGCACCTGTCACTCGGTGCAATCGGACTGCTGTCCGACACGCCTGCGCGGCGTGCTCGACGCCGGAGCGACGCGTCTTGGCCTTCATGCGACCGGCGGTGCGCCTGGCGTGTCGGGAATGATCGACCACACCTTGCTCAAGGCGGACGCGACGCGCGCCGAGATCGAAAAGCTGTGCCGCGAAGCGGCGGAGTTCTCGTTCGCCACCGTGTGTGTGAACCCCGTGTGGGTCGCGTTTGCGGCCTCCCGGCTGCGCGGCACGGGCGTCGGCGTCTGCTCGGTCGTCGGGTTCCCCTTGGGCGCGACGACTGCCGACGTCAAGAACTTCGAGACTCGTCGCGCCATCTTCGACGGCGCGGCGGAGATCGACATGGTCATCAATGTCGGGGCGCTCAAATCCGGCGATCTCCGTACGGTCGAGCGCGACATCGAGGCCGTTGTCGAGCCATGCCGGCAGTGTGGCGTGACGAGCAAGGTGATCATCGAGGCCGCGCTCCTGACCGACGAGGAGAAGATCACCGCCTGCACGTTGACCAAGGCCGCCGGCGCGGACTTCGTGAAGACATCAACCGGCTTCGGTCCCGGCGGTGCGACGGTCGCAGACGTGGCGCTGATGCGCCGCGTCGTTGGCGCCGACATGGGCGTGAAGGCGGCCGGCGGCGTGCGCGATCTCGAAGGCCTGAAGGCCATGGTGGCGGCCGGCGCGACCCGCGTCGGCGCGAGCGCCGGAGTCAAGATCGTGCAGGAATCGAGGGGCAGACGCCCGTCGCAGGTGCTCCGAGCGGATACTAGAAGGCATCACAAATGCCGACGCGGCCACGGCACTCATCACGAAGGTCGCGAGGGAGTTTCTTCGCGAGCTTCGCAGCTTCGCGATCTTCGTGATCCCGTCGTGACAGTGACACACGAGACAGGGAACCAGCCGCCCCCGCCCTACTTCGGGTCAGCCCCTTCCCGCACCGCCACCAGCCGATCGGGAAAGGGAACTGCGATCCCTTGCTGATCGAGCGCGCGGCGGATTCGCTTGCGCAGCTCCCGCCCGACCTCGTGCTGCCGCTGCGGCACGGTCTTGATCCGCAGCTTGATCTGCACCGACCACTCGAGGAACGCGTCCACGCCCATGATCTCGATCGGCTCGAGGATGAAGGCGCCGTAATGCGTGTCTTTCTGGAGCTCGGCGCCGACGTCCCGCAGGACGGCCGAGACCCGGTCCGTGTCCTCGTGATATGGGATCGCGAGCGTGATGACGTAGTACGAGAAGTCCTTGCTGCGGTTGGCCAGCGTCGTGATCGCGCCGTTCGGGAAGACGTGGACCGTTCCTTCCTCGTCGCGGAGCACAATCGTGCGCAGGTTGATCTCCTCGACGAGGCCGCCCTGGCCATTGATGGCCGCGAGTCGCCGACGCGCACCTGATCCTCGAGGATCATGAAGAACCCGCTGATGATGTCACGGACCAGGGTCTGCGCGCCGAAGCCGACCGCCAGGCCGGCGATTCCGGCGCCGGTCAGCACGGGGGTGATGTTCACACCGAATTCGTCCAGGATAATCAGCACGGCGGAGAGAGTGATCGCGACAGTCGAGACCTTGCTCACGAGCGACCCGAGGGTGCGCGCGCGCTTGGCGCGCTCGAGCGCGTCGAGGCTGGTGCCCGGCTCACCTCGTGCTCGAAGCGCCGCACGAGCAGCGCCGTGGCGCGGATGAGCGCGTAGGCGAGCAGCGCGATCAGCGACGATCTTGATGCCGTGCTCGAATCCCCACTCGGCCATCGACTTGAGCGACACGCCCGTGCGCGGACGCAGGCCCACCAGCTCGAACGCTGGGAAGAGGAGCAGAGACGCGCAGACCACGAACGTGGCAAGGTTGACGAGCCGCAGCGGACCCCGGACGAGGGGGCTCGAGAGCGACAGGTGATCGCCAGCGAGGGCCTGCAGCGCGCGGCGCGCCAGGCGGCCGGTCACGAACGCCGCCAGCCCCGCAAGGGCCAGCGTGGGAACCACCGCCAGCAGAACCGTCTGAATGCTCACGGTTCCTCTGAAGAGGCTGGGCGTCATGTGCTGCAGGATAGCAGAAGCGCTTGCGGGCGGATCGCCGACGAACAGCCCGATCGTTTCAGTGCTGCTTGGATGTGAAGGGCTGCTTGGTCATCGGGTCGATGGGCACCGTCGGGTTCGCTTCCCAGGCGTCGAGCTTCTCGACGACGAGCATCACGCCGTACATGCGGACCCAGTGGCCGGGGAACGTGCAGACGTAAACATACTCACCGGGCTCTTTCGGCGCGGTGAAGCCCAGACGTTCGGTCTCTCCCTCCTTGATCAGATTTCGTCGCGTAGAGCACTGCAGGTGAATCGGGAACGAAAGCCTTGGCCTCGGGATCCGTCGGCATCGGCATGGCGCTGCCGGCGGTGCCGATGGCCTCGAGCGAGCCGGGCGCGCCCACGACGAGGTTGTGCGGCATGGCATCGGGGTTGAAGAGCACGATCTGCACGGCCTTGCCGGCCTCGACGACGAACCATTTCAGGTCGAAGCTGAGTTTCTCCGGTATGGCCTGCATGCGGATGACTTGCACGCCGAGCGCCCGGAGGTCGCGACGGACGGCACGCTTCGGGTCGTCCGGCAGCTTCGCGGCCAGCTTTTCGCCGAACTGGATGGCGTCGAGGGCCGAGGGCTCGGTCCGCCGCTCCGGCGGCGTGCCGGCGACGACGGCGACGATGGAGCGCGCGAGGGGCTCGATGGCCGCCGGGGGCCATGCGGCCTCAGGGATCAGCTTGGAGCGACGCAATGGCCGCGGCGCGGGGCGGGTCCTCGGATTCCGGTTTGACTTCGCGCGCGAGGATATCGAAGGTGGCCGCGTCGCGACGAGTCCACCCGAGGGCGTCGAGCGCCGCCGTCTTCGTTGCGGGATCCTCGGTTGTCTTCAGGAGCGCGGCGATCGGCGCAAAGAGCTGGGCGCGCAGATCGGTGGCACTCGCGGCCGCCGTCGCCGGCGCCGGAATGTAGCGGACGCTCAGCAGCAGCTCGACGATGTGCCCCGGGTGCGCGAGCGACACCTGCCAGGCGTCATCAGGCTTGCCATCACCGATCATGACGGCCCCGTAGGCGCCGCGAAGGACGAGGGGCGTGCTCGACGTGGCGTCGATTGCCTGCGTGAATGTCGAGCGCTCCTTGCGGAGCGCATCGGTGGGCTGGGACAAGAGAAGGCCGACGAGCTTCTCGGCCGTCAGCGCGTCGTCGACGGGAACCCTGGCCAGCGCCTCGAGCAGCACGCGGCTCCTGCTGGCCTTGTCCATCCTGGTCAAGGCGGTCAGGGATTCGTCACGGAACTGAGCGGCCACGCCCTTGCGCGTCAGCAGCGCGAAATAGACCGGACGATACCGGACGTCGTCTTCCTTGCGCTCGACGAGGACGAGCTCGTCGTTCGTCAGACGGCCGAGTTGATACTCGACGGCGCGGAGAGGTTGATCGATCAGGATTTTCGTCTGCGCCCACGCGTCAGCGCCGAGCGCCTGCGGCCCGAGCGCGGGGCGAAGTCGCCGCGCGAGAGCGAGTGGGGGTGGGGCCCCGCGAGCATTGAGTAAAGCAGACAGAGACGTGCTGACGTCGCTGTGGCTCCTATAGGAGAAACCCCCAGAAACGCACACAGAAGGCCCGCTGACACGCGACGTGCGAGCATTTCTTCGATCCTACCGGACGAACGCCTTGAGCGTGTTCATCGTCTGGTCGAGCGTGTATTTCAGGAAGCGATCCTGGGGGAGGCTGAGCGAGGCGAGTGCGACCTCCGCCGCTTCCTGCGTCTGGAAAAAGCTCGCGGCGCGGATGGCTTCGAGCCGCACGGCGGGATGCTCGTCGGTGGCCTGCGTCTTGAGCAGGGTCAGCGGGTTGGCGACGCGGTCTCTCCAGTAGCACAGTACGCGCGTGGCGGCCGCGCGGGCCCACGGGTCGCTCGAGCGCAGCATGCGTGTCAGCAGCTTCTCGTTGATCCGGTTGTGCCACTGGTGCACCCAGAGCGCCTCCATCATGTGATGCTCGTAGCCCGGGTCCTTGGGATCGAGGCGATCCATCCATGTCTGGAGCGCGGTCAGCACTTCCTTCGTGTCGCGCGCGCTCAACTCGATCTTGGCGCGGTAGCGAACGCGGTTCTCCGGCTCCTTGAGCGCATCGAGCAGCTGGGGAATGGGCTGTCCATCGATCCTGACCGGCGTCAGGAGCGGACGACTGGGATAGGTCACGCGATAGACGCGACCGTGGTCCTTGTCTCGCGACGTGTCGCGGAGGTTGTGCTGCATGTGTCCGATGATCGGGTTGTGCCAGTCCACGATGTACAGCGCACCATCGGGACCGATCTCGGCGTCCACCGGCCGGAAGTTCTTGTCGGTTGAACTGAGGATCGACTCGGTCTCCGTTGACTTGAGGCCGGCACCGTCCTCCGTCAGCGTGTAGTTCAGGACGCCCTGGAAACCGATCGTGTTGAGCGCGATCAGGTTGCCCTGCATCGCCTCCGGGAAGTGCCGGCTCGAGAGCAGCTCGGCGCCGCCAACGGGCCGCGTCCGGACGTCGCCGGGCTTGGGCGCCTGCTTGGTCTCCATTGCCGGGTAGTACTTCTTGGTCGAGAAGGAGGGCCCGTAGTAGGGTTGGCCGCCGGTCGCATCGAAGACGATGTCGCGGCTCCACTGGTCGAAGACGTGCCCGTGGGGGTTCGGGAAGTTGAACGGAATGTAGGTCTCGAACTTCCAGGACCGCGGCTCGAACCGGTAGACGCCGCCGTCGGCCTGACGGATGACTGGTCCCCACGGTGACTCGACCGATGTGCGGTGAAAGACGCCTTCCTGAAAGTACAGCGCGCCGCCCCCATCGAAGGTAAAGCTGTTCATCGCGTGGTGGGTGTCCGCAGAGTCGAACCCGTGCAGGATGATGTCCTTCGTGTCGTACTTGTCGTCGCCGTTCGTGTCCTTGAGGAAGACCAGGTTCGGCTGCTGGCCGACCAGGACGCCGCCGTTCCAGAACTCGAACCCCGTCGGGTTCTGAAGGTCGCCGGCGAAAACGGTGCTCTTGTCCGCCTTGCCGTCGCCGTTGGTGTCTTCGAGGATGAGCAGCTTGTCGTCGATCGGCGTCTTCGGCTGCCAGTGCGGATAGCTCTTCCACGCGGCGACCCAGAGGCGGCCGCGCGTATCGAACGCCATCTGGACCGGGTTGACCAGCTCGGGGAACTCCTTCTCGGACGCGAAGAGCTCGACCTTGAACCCTTTCCCGATCGTCATCTTCTCGATGGCCTCGGTGCCCCCGAGGAACACGTGTGCGCCACCGGGGCCCTCGCCGGGCTCGTTGGTCTTCGCGTCGATGAAGGCCGGCGCGTCCGTGTCCTCGACCTTGAGGTCCTCGCCGCGTGCCACGGTCCAGACGCGCCGATCGCGATTACGGACCATCACGTCGAGCACGGTGATCTCGCGCTGCAGGACTTCGTAGTTGGTGGGGAGCACGTCTTCCTTGGCGACCTTTGCCGCCTGATCGGCATTGACGTTGCGCGGGTTGCCGCGCACGAACGTCAGGAACGCGCGGTCGCCGAACGTGGCGTAGCCGTCCGTCGTTCGATAGCGCTGGAACCACAGCTGGTCCTTCTCGACGACCGCCTGCCGCACCTTCGTGAGCAGCGCCTCCTGGTACTTCGGCGACTCGCCGAAGAGCGTCCGGTCGATGACCTGTGCGATCTGGCGGTTCCCTTCGCTGTTGAGATGGATGCCCTGGATCGTGAGCGGTGCCTTGCTCTCGGCATAGAGCTTCACGCTCGGCGCGAACAGATCGACGAACGTGATGTTGGAGGTTTTGGCGACCTCGGCCATGGCCTTGGTGTAGAGCGCGAGGCGCTGGTTGTTCTCTTTGCCGTCGGGCAGATCGGGATTGCCGAGGTCTTCATGCGCGATGGGGGAGAAGAGCACGACCCGTGGCGCCGATCGTCCGTTGTATTTCTGACCGAGCGTGTGCGCGATCCACGCGCCCAGCTCCTTCGTGAACGCCTCGAGTCCCGCCTGACCCGCCTGCGACTCGTTGTAGCCGAAGAACGCGAACACAACGTCAGCCTTCGTCTCCGTGCCAGAGAAGCGGTTGTCTTCGTAGCCGCCGATCGGGTTGGCCAGCCCGCTCAGCCACTCGTCGGGTGTGCCGAAGTTCTTCGAGCGCGGACGCGTGTTGATCTCGTCGCCGCTGAACCCGAGATTGCGCACGACGAGCTCGTGCTGGGGGAACCGCGCCTGGAGCATCGTCTCCAGCCAGCCGTCATACTGCATCCGCTCGGCCAGGGTGTTGCCGATGATGCTGATGTGATCCTTCGGCTGCAGCGCGAACGTCTGCTGACGCGCGATGACCGCGCTCGTGCTGCCGCTCCCCAGGGCCGCCGCGATGGCGAGGCCCAGCCCCATCGACAATCCCGCCCAACCCGCACGCGTCTTGGTCATGATTAGCCCACCTGGCGATGACTCTTCACCGATCCTCAAGCTTACCCCGCCCGCCGCTTCTCCGTATTGTCGTTAACTCTACTTCCTGGCTGGAATCGGGGAGTCCCATCCGGCCATGTCCGACGGCTTCATCCCCTTGACGAAACCTTCGAAGGCAAACGTCGTCGGTTGAAACGGGCCGACGAGCGTGATGTTGCCGTTCGGACGGATGCCGGCCTCGAGACCGGCGGCCCACAGCGTGGCGTTGACGGACATGCGGCGGAATCCATCGTTCAACAGGTCCTCGGATGCGCCGTGGGTGGTGGTGAACACGCGCCCCTGCTTTCCTGACGCCCCCTGGTACGTGCGGTACCACGCGACCGGTACCTGCTTCTTGTCCTCGGCCGGTGGAGCGTCCGCGGTCATCCCGTTCAGGATCTGGCCGAGCGCCAGCACATGGGTGCCGGCGATGGGATCGGCCGTATAGCCGCCCGATTGCACCCATACGTCTTTCACGCCGCGGAGGATCGGGTGGTTGGCCTCGGCGGGCTGCAGCAGCAGCCGCGAGCTCTGCTTGTGGTTGCGGCCGTAGTGCGAGACCCAGGTCTCCCCGAGAATCTGCCGGCCGAAGCCGCCGGTGTAGTCGCTGGCCGGGTTGTTCCATGTGTATTTCAGGAACTTGGCGTCCGGCCGCTTGATCTGGAAGGCATGTGTTGAGGTGCGATAACCAACGATCGGTCCGCCCCGGTCCAGGTAGTCCACGATGTGCTGCATCTGGTCGTCGGGAAAGTCCTGGAACCTCAAGAAGACGACGAGCAGGTCGGCGGTCTCGAGGGCCTCGAGTCCTGAGATGTTCGAGCTCCCCGGTTCGATGAAGCCGGTCTTGGGATCGGTCGTGAAGAAAACGCTGCACTTGAACCCGTAGTGCTTCGCCATGATGCGCGCGAGCGCCGGGAGCGATTCCTCACCGCGGTACTCGTGATCTCCAGCGAGCCACACGATGTGCTTGCCGGCACCGGGACCCTTGTCGCCCTGGTAGACGACAAGGTGAGGGTTCTGCGCCGTGCTGGTCGCCGGATGGATCAGGCATCCGAAGGCGACCAACAGCATTCCCGCGTACTTCGTCATCGGACTCGGTCCTTTCCGTTTGCGCCGATCTTACACGCTCGAGGACCGAGCTCGACGCCGTCGAACGACGCACGACGGACCCGATGGATATTCTCGCATCGGGTCCATTCGCGTCCGTGGAATCTGGTATCCGCGATTTAGAAGGTGAACCGAATCGCTCCCTGCATGACGCGGGCGTCGCGGGCCGTCAGAGCCTGGCCGAAGCTCGCATTGACCTGCTCACCAGCCGGGTTGAACTGCGCGTTGGTATTCAGCGTCAACCAGTTCACCTGATTGAAGACGTTGTAGGCCTCCCACCGGAATTGAATCCGCTTGCCACCCCCAAGCTGGAAGTTCTTGAAGACGGACATGTTCGACAGCACGATCTTCGGCAACCGGTAGAAGGTGACCGGCGCGTTGCCGATGTCGCCACGGCCGGACAGCCGGCTGAACGCCGACACGTTGAAGTAGCTTCCCGTTCCGCCAGGGGTCGGGTCGCAGTTGCCGCCGCTGCACATCGGGTCGCCGGTGATGTCTGGCCGGGTTCCGCCGTCACCTCCGGTGAAGTCGAAGTTGTCCGTCGTCGACGTGCTCGCGCCCCCCCAGTCGCCGCTGACCCACGCCGAGTCTCCGGACAGCTGCCAGCCGTCGAGCAAGCCGCGCGTCAGGACGTTGTTCCACATCCTGCTCCCGTTCGGCACGTCCCACGTGTAGTTGACCACCAGGGCGTGCAACTGTGTCAAGACCGCCGGCCCCTCGTTCCATGAGTCGGCGGGCCGCAGCGTGTTGAACCCGGGCGGATCGCCGCTCGTGCCATCGGTGATGGTCTTCCCGTAGGTGTAGGCGACGGCAAACTGCAGCCCGTTGATATAGCGGCGGTTGAGCTGGAGCTGCAGCGAGTTGTACGACGCGCGGCCGAAGTGCTCGCGAATCGTGATGTTCTGATAGCCGAGATACGGCCGCAGGAACTCATTCGCCTTGGCCGTGGTCGGATTCTGCGGGTTCGCGTTCTGCGGATTGACGTCGACGAACCGCGCGCCATCGGGCACCGCGTTGATGCTCGTGGCCATCTCGGCGTTGCGCATCTGGAACCCGGCGTAGGTCACATCGAGCACCGTGCCCCAGCCGATTTCGCGCTGGACGCCAAGCGAATAGTTGTGCTCTTCGGCGTCTTCGCGTCGCGCTCGACTCCAAAGACGTCGCTGGGCCGGTTCGAGAACGCCCCTTGCGCGCCCGCCTCCAGGAGCTTGTCCATGGTGCCGTAGATGATGCTGGGCGCGTTCTGCGCCGGCGGGTTCCGCGCCATCGCGTCGAGACCGTTCGCGTTGACGTGGGGGTTGTGATACAGCCCGACGCTGGCGTGAATCGACGTCTTGGAGTCCCCCGTCAGGTCCCAGGCCAGTCCGACGCGAGGCTCCGGCTCGAGGCCTTGATTGTCCCGGAATCCCCTCGGATAGTTCGGGTCGGAGTTGCTCACCATGCCGTTGTAGCGGTCGCCCGTGCCCGGCACGAAGGTGCCCACGAAGACGTTCGGCAGCTTCACGTTCGTGATGGCGTCGTAGGCGACGTTCACGCCGTCGATGCGCGCCGGTTGAAAGAGCCGCGGCGCTTTCGCCGGATCGTACCGCTCGGCCACGAAGACCGCCGCTGGCGTCTCCGAATACCACGGCGTGTACCAGAGGAAGCGCGCCCCGTAGTCGAGCGTCAGGCGTCGCGTCGCCTTCCACGTGTCCTGCACGTAGAACTCGGAGATGTAGCGCTTGCCCTTGACCTCCGAGAAGGCGTCGATCTCGGTGTAGTTCTGGAAGGAGCCGATGAGCGCGTTGGCGTAGCTGTAGTTCGTGTCGAACGGATTGTTCGTGTCGGTGTTGAATGTGAACTGACCTGCCCATGGGCCGGCGCCCACGCCGCCGCTGCCTTCGGAGTTCTGCGACAGCTCGAAGTAGTAGCCCGACTTGAGCGAGTGGTTTCCCTTGATCCACGTCAGATTCGTTCGCAGGGACGTCAGCCACGCTTCGCCCTGATCGACGAGGCGGTTGTCGAACGTGAAGTTCGGCGAGTTGGGGACGTTGAAGTTCACTTTCGGCATGACGTTTCGCGGGTTCAGCTCCGGGTGGAACTGGCCCAGGGTGAAGCCGACGTTGGCACGGTTGATCCGGTCCCAGTCGCCTTGCGTCAACGGATAGAACTGCTCGGTTTGCTGCCGGGTGCCGAAGTCGGTATCGAGCACGAGGTTCGACCGGATGATCTTCGCGTAGTTCGCGCTGACCCCGCGATCCGTGTTCAGGTAGTGCGTATTGAAGAACCCCCACTTGTTCGGACCGGCGGTGATCTCGCTGCCACGCTGGTCGGAGTACCAATCCTTGAACGTGAAGTAGAAGCTGTCGTTCGTCGTCGGCCTCCAGTCCATTCTGAGGACGTTGTTCATCTTGGGGTTGTCGGCGTTCTCCTGCGTCGAGTAGTTGAACTGTCCCTGCGTGAATGTCCGATCGAAGTTGTTCGCGCGCGGGAGCATGTTCAGGAGCGCGCGACCGTTCGAGTTGATGCGGTTGGTGGGGATGATGTTGCCCGGGAAGCATCCCGGTCCGCCGCGTAACCGCGTTGCACGCGCCCTCGCGCTGCGGATCCTTGATGTTGATCAAGCGCCCCTGTGCGTCGAACGTATTCGAGAAGTCGCCACTCATCTCTGCGTCGGTCGGCATCGTCCAGTTCCGCAGCGGCCCGGGACGGCTTACCTGCGGCGCCTCGATCGAGTAGAAAAAGAACAGCTTCTTGTCGAGCTTCGGCACCGGGCCGCCGACGTTGGCGCCGTAGGTGTTGAAGCGGTAGCGGGGCTTCACCGCGTTGGCGCGGTTGACGAAGAAATTCGGTCGCGTTGAGCGCCTCGTTGCGGCCGTAATAGTACAGGTTGCCGTGGTAGTTCGACGTGCCGCTCTTGCTGACGATCTGTACCTGGCCGCCGCCTGCAGCGTCCGTACTCCGCCCGGTAGGAGTTCAGCAGCACCCGGACTTCGGCGATGGCATCCAGGTTGATCTGCTGCGCCATGAGGCTGCTCGCGCCGACCTCGTTCGCGACGACGCCGTCGACGATCACGTTGCTCCAGTCCCGCCGCGCGCCGCCGACGTTCGGGACCGACGTGCCGAAGCTCATGCCCAGCGAGTCGACGGTATTCTCATAGCGAACGCCCGGGAGGAGACGCATGATCGACGTGACGTCGCGGCCAAGGACCTGAACCTGTTCAATCTGCTTCGCCGTGATGAGGCCGGTGTGCTGCGTCTCGGCGACGTTGACCTGCGTGCCGCGGGCTTCGACGATGACGGTTTCGCCCAGGCTGCCGATATCGAGCGTCAGCGTGCCGACCGAGAGACGTTCGCCCGCGCTCAGCACGACGTTCTTTCGTTCGAGCGTACGGAAGCTCGGCATCTCGACGCGGACGGTGTACGAGCTTGGCTGAAGGTTGGTGATCTGAAAGCCGCCGTTCCCATCGCTGACCGTGACGCGCGTGTCGTTGGTCGCTTCGTTGATGATGGTGAGGGTCGCGCCGGGAATCACCTGACCCTGCTGGTCGGCGATGTTGCCAGAGATGATCCCGCTCACGGCCTGGGCGGCCGCGAAGCGGGGTAGCAGGATGACCGACATGGCCACCGTGACCGCGACGAGAAGAGTCTTGCCCGGACCAGACCTGAGCCTCGACATTGAGAGCCTCCTCCGCTAATGAGCCCCAAACTGCCTACTGACATTGCAGTTTGGCGGAGACCCTACAAGAGGGCATGAGAGGTGTCAAGAGCTTGCGGATCTTTCGCTTTGTAAAACAAGCCACGTTGGGGCGTCTGCGCCCAGACGACGTTACCCTTCGCGTTTTCGAACCACGAGGCGCGAGCCTTCGATGAAAATGCGCGATGGATCAGTCGATGGCGGGGATTCCAGGTGCCGTTCGCGTAACGGCCGCGCGTATCGCATTGAGGAACGCCCGTGTCGGGCCGGCAATTCGGCTCATCTGTGGGCGAGGCTCGGCGGAGCGCTGTCAGTGAACTGACGAGCGGCCGGGATCAGGAGCCGTGTCCGTCGGTGCCGAGCGCCGAGCGGCGCGTAATCTCGTCGCGTATGAGCCAGAGCGCCGGAAAGAAGCGGACGTCGATCCGCTTGCCCAGCACGTCGACCGGTGTGCCCTGCGTGCCGATCACGTGGCCGCCGATGATGCGCTCGACCGTCTTCAGATGCTGGAACCGCCAGAGGATCGTGCGCTCGTCCCACGTCATCAGCTGTTCGGCGAGCTGATAGACCTCCTCGAGGTCGTGCCCGCGCTCGTACACCTCGAGCAGCGTGAGGCCGCGCCTGGTCAGCAGACGGTCGAACGCCTCACCGAGGGGGGGCGACGTCTTGTGGACGCCTCGGAAGCCCGGCGAGTCGAAGCCCGCGCCGTGGCCAAGTGCGGTGCGCACGATGGCGTAGTCGCAGGGCGACATGTGCTCCAGCATGGCGAGCTGATTGGTGATGAGCAGCATCGCCTCGCAGGCGCGCCGCAGCAGGCGCGTCGCGGCCGCCGGCTGGTCGCTGTCGACAAGGGTCGTGGCCGTCTCGATCTCCACGCAGGCGAGCTTCAGCCAGAGTTCAGACGACTGATGAACGGCCTGGAAGAGGTGCTCGTCGCGATGCACGACCTCGTCGGCGGCTCTTCTGCAGCGACAACAATTCGTCGGTCCGCAGGTAGCGCTCGTAGTCCGTCGCGGCGGCGCCGGGAAGCACAGGGACATTGAGATTGAGATCGTCCCGATCACCCATGCGTCAGTGCCACCGGGTCAGTCCTCACGTGAGCCCCTGCGTGGAGCGGAATGCGGAGGCTTGCGCGGCAGCCCAACCGGTCCTCGCGGTTCTCGAGGATCAGGCTGCCGCCGTGGGCTTCGGCGATCTGCCGGCTGAGCACGAGTCCTATCCCCGAGCCGCCAGGCTTGGTGGTGAAGAAAGGCACGAACAGGTTGCCCGTGTTCGACAGCCCGGGGCCTTCATCCTCCACCCACAGCTCCATGGTCGGCGGGGAAGACCCGGGCAGGCGCTGCCAGCCCACGTGCACGCCGCCGCCGGTTTCGCGAACCGCGTCGACGGCGTTGCGAATCAGGTTGATGAGGAGCTGTTCGAGCTGATCGCCGTCGCCCTGAATCGTCACGCGCGGCCCCGGAACGACGACGATGTGATGAGCTTTCTCGAGGGTCGCGACGCGATCGACGAATGCGGCGACATCGAGCGGACGCGAGTTTGGGAGGCGGAAGCTTCGCCAGGCGCGCGTAGGCGCTCATGAACCGGCTGAGCGACTCGGATCGAGATCCGATGACGGCGAGTCCCCGCTGAACGTCGTCGCGCCAGTCGCGTGGCGGGGGATCCCGTTCGACGATGGTTGCCAGGCTGCCGGCAATCGACTTGATCGGCGCCAGCGAGTTGTTCATCTCGTGCCCGATGACGCGAATCAGACGCTGCCACGCCTGGCGCTCTTCTTCGCGCAGGGGCTGACTGAGGTCTGAGAGGACCAGCAACTCGTGCGGCCGCCCGCCCTGACGGAAGCGGCTGCGCCTGATTTCCCAGCGGCCGACGCCGCCGGGAAACGCGGTGGTGATGACCCGCGGCGCCTCGCCGCTCAGGCAATCGTCCAGGTCGAGATCCGTGGCCCTCCGTCCGAGGAGGCGTTCGGACGGCTGGCTGAGGAGGCGCGCCCCCGCTCGATTCACGAACTTCAACTCGTGCTGCTCGTCGAACGTGAAGACCGCGACATCGATCTCGGCCATCACCTTCCTCAGCAGCGTCGTGGCCTCGAGCGCGTCCAGTCGCTGGTGGCGGAGCGTCTCGACGAGGGCGTTGACTTCGATCATGACTTCGCCGAGGGGGTCGCCGCCGCGGGCGCCGCGGGCGCGGATCGAGAAGTCGCCTTCGCCGAGCGCGGCGAGCAGGTTCGAGAGCGTCTGGAGCGGCAGGATGACGCGCTCGCGCAGCGCCAGGGCAAAGCCGAGGCAGAACGTGACGATGAGGACGGTGAGCGTCCACTGAACCTTGGGCGTGTAGTCGCCGGTCCAGAGAAAGATGAGCGAGATGAGCGCGCCCGGGCAGCGCCGAGGCGAACGCCATCAACAGGATGCGGCGGTCGTGACTGAGACGTGGCTCCCGCGGAGAAACTGAAGACATCTTAACGGTTCAATAAGACGTTCAGGGTCAAGGTTCAGAGGGGTTCAAAGGGTTCAAGGTTCAGAGTTCAAGGTTCCAGGGTTCAAGGTTCAGGGTCAGCCCCTGAGTGTAACTCTGACCCATTTCCGATCCCTGAACCTCCTGAACCCTTGAACCTCTTGAACCCATTGAACCTTGTGAACCTAGTTGAACCTCTTGAACCTGTCTGAACCTCTTGAACCGACGACCTTACAGTCCGTACCGTTGGAGCCGTCGGTAGAGTGCGCTGCGGCTGAGGCCGAGGGCCTTGGCGGCCTGGCTGACGTTGCCGTCGAAGCGGGTCATGGCCTTCTTGATCAGGAAGCACTCGACCTCTTCGAGGCTCATGTCTTCGAGGCGGCCGCCGCCCTCGCGGCTCGTCCGCAGGCCCAGGTCTCCGGGCTTGACGAGCGGCCCCTGCGCCATCAGCACGGCGCGCTCGATCGCGTGGTCGAGCTCGCGGACGTTGCCGGGCCACGGGTGCTCGAGGAGCAACTGCATGGCGCCGCTCTCGAAGCCGGTCAGCCGCTTGCGATAGCGCTGCGCGTGCTGCCTGCAGGAAGTGCTGGGCGAGCAGCGGCGTGTCTTCGCGTCTGTCGCGCAGCGGCGGCAGGCGGATCTCGATCGTGTTCAGCCGGAAAAGCAGATCCTGGCGGAAACGCGCCGCGGCCACTTCTTCGGGGATGTTGGCGTTGGTCGCCGAGATGATCCGCACGTCGACGCGCCGCGTGCGCGAGGATCCGAGGCGCTCGAACTCGCCTGTCTCGATGACCCGCAGCAGCTTGTTCTGCTGGCTGAGCGGCACGTTGGCGATCTCGTCGAGGAAGAGCGTCCCCTGATCGGCGAGCTCGAAGCGGCCGACGCGGTCGGCCTTGGCATCGGTGAAGGCGCCGCGCACGTGGCCGAAGAGCTCGCTCTCGAAGACGCCTTCCGACACGCCGCCGGAATTGACGACGACCATGGGCCTCGACGCCCGGCTCGACACGGAATGGAGCGCCCGCGCGACGACGCCCTTGCCGGTGCCGTTCTCGCCGAGCACGAGGACGTTGGCATCCGACGGCCCCACGCGCGAGATGACCTGCAGCACGTTCTGCATCGACGGCGATTCGGCGACGATCTTGGGAAAGCCTTCGCTGCGCAGCAGCGAGTTCTCGGCCTCGAGCCGTTGTCCTTTGCGCAGCGCCTGGCTCAGCTCGATCTGCGTCCGGATGATCGACAGCAGCCGCGCGTTGTCCCAGGGCTTCTGGATGAAATCGCGCGCGCCCCGGCGCATCGCTTCGACGGCGATCTCGACACTGCCCCATGCGGTCATGACGACCACCGGCAGCGTCGGGTCGAGTCCCTGCGTTCGCGAGAGCAGGTTGAGGCCTTCTTCGCCCGACGTCGTGTCCCGCGTGTAGTTCGAGATCGATCAGCGCGACGTCGAACTCCCGGGCCTCGACTGCCGCCAGGACTCCCGCCGGAGACGACGCGGTCTCGAGCTGGAATCCTTCTGCCTTCAGCAGCAGCCGCAGCGCCTCGAGGACATCTGCCTGATCGTCGGCAATGAGGACTCGCGGCGCGCTCGGGCGCACGGCGTGACGGCTGTGCTCGGACGATTCGCTGCGGGAGCGGATTATTGAGGTGATCGGTAATCAGCATGGCCGGGAGGTCCCTGCGGTCACGCCGGGGAGCCGACCGCCGGACGTGGCATCCTGCCCGCCGGCTCCCGAGCGATCAGTGTCCTAGTGCGCGATGTCGAACCCGCTCTCTTCCATCTCCTTCTCGCCCCGCTTGCTGCCGTCCTCCTCGACGACGCGGCCGTCGAAGAGATGGATGCTGCGGTCGGCGTGGCGCGCGTAGCGCGGGTCGTGGGTCACCATGCAAATCGTGGCGCCTTCGCGGTGAAGCTCGCGCAGCAGCTCCATCACTGCTTCGCCGTTCTTCGAGTCGAGGTTGCCGGTCGGCTCGTCCGCCAGCAGGATCGATGGGGCACCGCCGACCGCTCGGGCGACGGCGACGCGCTGCTGCTGACCGCCGGAGAGCTGGCTGGGGAGGTGCTTCGCGCGGTGTGCCATCCCGACCTTTTCGAGCGCGCCCATCACCCGCTCCTTGCGCTCGGCCGCCTTCATGCCGCGGTAGGTGAGGGGCAGCTCGACGTTCTCGTAGACGTTGAGGTCGCCGATCAGGTTGAAGCTCTGGAAGATGAAGCCGATCTCGCGGTTCCGCACGCGCGCGCGCTCCGAGAGCGGCAGATCCGCGACGGCCTTCCCGTTCAGCGTGTACTTGCCTTCGGTCGGGGAGTCGAGCAGCCCGAGGATGGAGAGGAGCGTCGATTTGCCGCAGCCTGACGGCCCGGCGATCGCAATGTACTCCCCGCTCTTGATCTCGAGGTGGATCCCGGCCAGAGCGTGGGTCTCCACTTCATCGGTGAAGAACACCTTCGTGACGCCATCGAGGTGGATAAGTGTTTGCGCGGCAGTGTTCATCATCGCTCCTTAGTAGTTAGCTGTCAGCTCTCAGCTTTCAGCTCTCAGCAAATGCACCGTGGCAATCAGCTCGCAACTGAGCGCCGATGTTCTCCTGTTATCCGGGGCCCTAGTTCAGTTTCACCCTGTCGTACTGGTCCTACGCAGACATGTCGGACAGGATGACCTGGTCCCCGGGCTGCAGGCCTTCCTTGATCTCGATCGTGCTCACCGAGCTTCGCCCGAGCACCACCTTGGTCCGGTGGGCTTCGCCGTCGGCCGACAGCTTGAAGAGCGTGATCGTGCTCTCTTCCTGACCGAACGCCGGTCGTCCGACGAAGATCACATCGTCGAGCTTCTGCAGCCTGACGGTGCCGTCGACGCTGAGATCCGGCCGCGCGCCCGGGGGCAGGGCGCCTTCGAGCGTGATGTCGACGCCGACCGTGCCGTTCGCAGCTGCGGGATCGATGCGCGACACGCGGCCCGGGACCATGCCGTTCCTCGTGTCGACTTCGGCGACCTGGCCGATGGCGATGTCCTTGGTCTGCGTTTCGGCGATCCGCAGCTCGGCTTTGAGGACCGTCGGATCGGCGACGCGCGCGATTTGGGCGCCGGCGACCACGCTGCGCACCAACTTCGACCGGCAGCACCTGCAGCACGCCGTTCATGCCGGCCTTGACCTTCAAATCGTCGAGCTGACGCAGGCGGAGCTCGTAGGCGGCCCGGCGCTGGTTGACGTCGGCTTCCTGCGGCGCCAGCTGCGACTTCATGCCGGCTTTCGTGATTTCGAGGCGCTGTTTCGCCACCGACGAACTGGTTATTCAGGTCCTGCGTCGGTCGCGCGGAACTGTTTCAGCTGGAGCTCGGAGATCAGCTTTTCCTTGAAGAGCTCTTCGTTCGCCGCGAGCGTGCAGGCTCGCCTGTCGGTACTGGGAATCGATCGTCGATGACGCCCGACTCCTGGGTGAGCAACTGGCTCTGGAGGTCGGCGCGCCGGTTTTCGTAGGCGGCTTCTGCCGATCGGAAGGCGAGCTGCGCATCCATGACCGCCTGCTGAAGGTCGGGGTTGCTCAATTCGAGGATGACCGACGTCGGCGTGACGGTCGCGCCGGGGCGGAGCACCAGCCGCTCGACGCGGCCGTTGGTCGTCGCGGTAATCCAGCGGATGTTCTCGGGCACGAGGATGCCGGAGCCACGAACCTGGCGGATCATCGGGCCGCGTTTGACGGTGTCGATCCAGACCGTGGCGCGATCGACGCCTGGCGCGGCGGGCCTGAGCCGCGACACCCCAACAGTGATGAGCACGATTGCCAGCAGGGCCACGACCCCGTAGATGATGCGGCGAATCTGCTTCTTGCGTTTGACTTCCGGGGAGCGCGCTATGTCGACCATTGAATTGCCTCTGTCCTGGAGCCGGGCACGGAACGACGCCGGCGTCAGATCCAGCTAAGCCAAATCGTGTGCCACGAATGCTGTCGGCTCGTAAGTTGTTGATTAGATGCATGATTTCCTTGCAGCCCCGACCGTGCGATCGCTGAGTCCTGACCGAATCCGACATGCTTTCGTCCCGGATCCGAACAGCCCTCGTCCGCTGGGTCAGTCATTGATCGGGGGATTGGACGGAAGTGCCAACGGTCTGGTTTAGAACAATTTGCAGGAAATTACTTTTGTTTGACAAAGCAATATATTATCGGGAAGACTCTGGGTGTGTCCAAGTCAGCGGTCGCCGCGGCTCGAGAGGTGATGAGCCTCTATCCGAAGATCTTCTTCGCGTGCCACACGCGTCATGTTCGCGATCCGCAGAGCGGCCGGCTCCTGAGTCGCCATCAGGCGAGCGTGCTCGACCATCTGGACGAAGTCGATCCGATCACGCTGAACGGTCTGGCGCGGCACATGGGCGTCACGTCGGGAACGATGTCGCTGACGATCGACCGCCTGGAGCGCAAGGGTTACGTCGTACGGTTGCGGGACGTCGCCGATCGCCGCCGCGTCCACGTGCGCTTGACCACCGCCGGCGTCCGCGTGCGCGACGCGAGCTCCGTGCTCGATCCGCCCCTCGTCGAGGCGATGGTCGCGCGATTGACCGACGAGGAGCGTGTCGCCGCGCTTCGCGGCTTGGGACTGCTCGCGGCGGCCGCGCAGGCGACAGATGGAAGAGCGAGCGGACCGAAGCGGAAGGAGCTAGGAGCTAGGAGCTAGGAGGTGGGGTTCAAGAGGTTCAGCAGGTTAAGTAGGTTCAGAAGGTTCAAAGAGGTAAGAAGATGCTGACGAGAGCAACAGGGCAGACGGAACGCGCCCCAAGCAGGCTGCGGCCCCGAGCCAGCGGCGCGAGCGAAGCGCAGCGCTGGCAGCGCGTGGGGGTGGGGCCCCACGACAACTAAGAATGCAGAACAGACTGCGAGCTCAGAAAGGCAGGCACGATGAGGAGGAACTTAATGGATCGGGGTCGCGGTCGTGGCAGTCCTGGTAGTCGTCGTGCTGCTGGTCGGCTGGTTGCTCCCCGAAAAGCACAAGGCCTCACGCCAGGCGACGTTTCAGGCTCCACCCGAAGCGGTCTGGGCGCTTATCACGGACGTCGAGGCGTTTCCGTCGTGGCGAGGCGACGTGAAAACGGTGCAGCGTCTGCCCGATCGCGACGGCAGGCCGGTCTGGGTCGAGGAGACGGAGCAGCGGCCGCATCACGCTGGCGGTCGAGCGGAGCGAGCCGCCACGCCTGCTCGTGCTGCGGATCGCGGATCCCGCGCTCCCGTTTGGCGGCACGTGGACGTACGAAATCATGCCGCCGCGAACGGCAGCACGCTGACGATCACTGAGGATGGAGAGATCTACAATCCGGTGTTCCGCGTCATGGCGCGGTTCGTGTTCGGGTACGAGGCCACGATGGCTGGCTACTTGAAGGCTGCCGAGGCGCGTCTGGCAAACGCGCAGCCCGCGCGCTGAACCTGATGAACCCCTGAACCGTGAACCCCTGAACCTGACTTGAACCTCTTGAACCTAAAAAATGGGCTATGACGCAACCTGCACATTGACGTTCGACGGTAAGACGTCCAGAGGCACGGCCTGGCTGGAGCACAAGGACCTCGTGTTCCGCGGCCCGGTGCGCCTCGCGATCCCGCTCGCGACGATCAGCGCGGTGACTTCGCGCGAAGGCACGCTGCACGTCGAGTTCGGCGACTCGTCCGCAGACTTCACGATCGGCAGCGCCGCCGAGAAGTGGGCGAAGCGCATCACGAGTCCGCCATCGAGGCTCGACAAGCTGGGCATCAAGCCGGCATGACGATCGCGGCCATCGGGATTCGAGACGAGGGGTTTCTCGTCGAGGCCGCCGGGCGGGCGGAGAAGATCATGCGCCGGGCCTCCGGCCGCGAGCCGTCCCGTCGATTTGATCTTCTACGGCGCCGATCACCGGGACGCGCTTGGCGGGATTGCGGCACTCGTCAGGCTCATCAAGCCCGACGGTGCGGTCTGGATCGTGCGGCCCAAGGGGCGCCGGGAGATCACCGAGGCCGAGACGATGGCCGCCGGCAAGCGAGGCGGGCCTGGTGGACGTCAAGGTCGTGAGCTTCTCGGACACCCATACCGCCGAGAAGTTCGTGATTCCCGTCGCAAAGCGGCCGCGCTAGGATTCCGTCACGCTCACCCGATCGGTGTCATCTCGAGCACCTCGGTGCAATGATTGAAGCGTGCGAAAGACCAAGGCAAGGCGCCCCCGCATTGGCGTTCGAGCCGCAGGTCGGGTGTCGATGAGAAACATCACAGATAACTTCGCAGAGCCAAGCCAAAGGTGGCCGCATGCCGGTTGACCTCACCGCCCTCGGCTGGACTCCCACGCTGGCGGACGCCTTCGCCGCGCATGCCGCCGAGGGATTGGTCCCGGCGCGCGTCGCGCTCGAGCACACCCACGTCTATCGCGTGTTCACCGAATCGGGCGAGTGGCTGGCGCGCGTCTCCGGGCGTCTGCGCCATCAGGCACTCGAAGCGTGCGGACTTTCCGGGCGTGGGTGACTGGGTCGCCATCGAGCCGCCAGCCGAGCGGCGCCGACGCGCGGATCCGCGCCGTCCTGCCGCGGTCGAGCCGCTTTTCCCGCCGCGCGGCCGGCGATCCCACCGAAGAACAGATCGTCGCGGCGAACATCGATACCGTCTTCCTCGTGTCCGGGCTCGACGGCGACTTCAATCCTCGCCGCATCGAGCGCTACCTCGTCGTGGCCTGGGACAGCGGTGCCACGCCCGTCATCGTCCTCAACAAGGCGGACCTCGTCGACGACATGGCGGTCGTGTTCGAGGAGGTTCGGGTCGTGAGCCGCCGGCGTGGACGTGCACACCGTGTCCTGCCGCAGGCCCGAGAGCCTCGACGTCCTGCGCCGCTACCTCGGGCACGGACAGACGGGCGCGCTGCTCGGGTCGTCTGGCGTCGGCAAGTCGTCGATCGTCAATCAGCTCATCGGTCACGAGATGATGCGCACGCGCGAGGTCCGCGCGTCGGACAGCAAGGGGCGGCACGTCAGCACCGCGCGC
Source organism: uncultured Acidobacteriota bacterium (assembly GCA_963771395.1). Lineage (GTDB taxonomy): Bacteria > Acidobacteriota > Vicinamibacteria > Vicinamibacterales > 2-12-FULL-66-21 > DATBJJ01. Next base: position 121,123 of record CAVYTY010000013.1, read on the forward strand.
CAGCTCGTGATGCTGCCAGGGCAGGGCGTGCTCATCGACACGCCCGGCATGCGCGAGCTCCAGCTGTGGGATTCGGGCGACGCGGTCGGCGGCACGTTCGCGGACATCGACGAGCGTGCCGTCCGACTGCCGGTTTCGCGATTGCCTACACCGGCACCGAGCCCGGCGTGCGCAGTTCGTGCGGCCGTCCAGGCCGGCGAGATACCCGCGAGTCGTCTCGAGAGCTTCCACAAGCTCGCTTGACGAGCAGGCGTATCAGGCGCGGAAACTGCGACGAGCGCGCGCTGCTCGAAGAGAAGCGGCGAGCGAAGGCCGGCAGCAAGGCCCTGCAGAAACGCCTCAAAGACAAAGGACGCTGACCAATGCTGAATGCTGAATGCTGAATGCTGAAAAAGGGAATTCAGAATCGAGAAAGTCGGAATTGAATGTTGAAGTAGGCAATGAAGTAGGCAATTCTGAATTCCTTCCTTTACTTCAGCATTCAGCACTCAGCATTCAGCATTTCCCTGCGCCGTCCACCGTCCCGAACCCGCCGTTCACCGGATACATCGATCGCGGCGGCGCCGCGGGGCGTAACGTCTGAACATGCATCGATGGCCACGCACCCGCCGGGAGCCGACATGTCCGTCTTGACGGTGTCGAACGCCACGAAGTCTTTCGGCAAGGTCAAGGCGCTCGAAGGCGCGTCGTTCGATCTCGCGGAAGGGGAGCTGCTGGCGCTGCTCGGACCGAACGGCGCGGGCAAGACGACATTGATTCGCGCCATCACCGGACGCGTGCGCCTGGATGGCGGGCGAAGTGCGGTTGTTCGGCCGGGTGCTGGCAGGCGGGCACACGCCCGAAGGAACTGGGCGTCGTTCCGCAGGAGGTGGCGCTCTATCCGCTCCTGACCGCGCGCGAGAATCTCCAGGCATTCGGCCGTCTGCAGGGACTGTCGGGGCGCGTGCTCGGCCAGCAGGTCGACTGGGTGCTCGAGCGCACGGGACTCACCGACCGTGCGGCCGAGCCGATCAAACAGTTTTCTGGCGGGATGCGCCGCCGGCTCAACATCGCCTGCGGCATCGTCCACCGGCCCCGCGTCGTCCTGCTCGATGAGCCAACGGTCGGCGTCGATCCGCAGAGCCGCGATCGCATCTACGACGTGCTCGCCGAGCTTCGGTCGGACGGCGTGTCGCTGCTGCTCACGACCCACCATCTCGAGGAAGCGGAGGCCCGCTGCTCGCGCACGGTCATCATCGATCACGGCAAGGTCATCGCGTCGGGGACCATGCCCGAGCTGGTCGATCTCACGGTCGGCCGTCATCGACTCGTGACATTGCGCATGGACAGGCCGCTCGACGCCGGCCGGCCGGTCTCACGGGCGGCCGCGACCTGGCGAGCGAAGGCGGCATCGAGCGCGCCAGCGGCATCGAGATCGACGCCGACCGATCCGCGCGTTGTGCGCGCCCGGCTGAAAGACGTCGGTGTCGGAGCTGCCGCCATTGCTCGACCGCCTCCGCCAGGCCGGCCGATCGGTCGAGGATCTCGACGTGCGCGGCCCGAGCCTCCAGGCCGTGTTCATTCACCTCACCGGAAGGGAGCTGAGAGAATGACGCCACAGGCCGACAGCGCGCGGCACCGATCCGGAGTCCTCACGCTGATAGGCATCGCGTGGACCAACCTCAAGCGCGATCGCGTGGCGCAGGCGATGACGTTTCTGCTGCCCATCATCTTCTTTTCGATCTTCGCGACGGTCTTCGGGAATCAGGGCAATCCGCAGACGATGCGGATCCGCGTCGCGGTCGTCGACGAAGACCAGTCCGAGCTGAGCCGCCGCATGATCGAGGGCATGCGGAAGGAGACCGGGTTGAGGGTGAGGACATCCGCCACGGAAGACGCCGGCGGAGCGGCGCTCGACCGTCCGGCAGCCGAACGCCTGGTTCGCAGTGGCGACGTGCCCGTCGCAGTCGTCATCCCCCGCGGGCTGGGCGCCGCCTTCGGTCAAACCGGCTTCGGCGGCGGACCGGCGATCGTGCTGCTGGCGGACCCCTCCGATCCGATCGCGCCCAACGTGGTCGGCGGGCTCCTGCAGAAGGTGACGATGACGGCCGCGCCGGATCTGATGATGCAGGGCGGCATTCGTCAGTTCGAGACCTACGCCGGACAGCTCACGCCGCAACAGAGAGCGGCCGTGGACGCGTGGATGCCGAGCTGAAGCCTGGCGCAACGTCGAGCCACGCCCGGCTCGCCGAGCGGTTCCGCGATGGGCGTGAACGTGCAGGTGATCGACGTCATGCGCGGCAGACGACCAGCGCGGATCGCTCGTCTCGTTCTACGCCGCGGGCGTGGGCGTGATGTTCCTGCTTGTTCTCGATGGTCGGCGCGGCCGGCGGCGTGCTGCTCGAGGAAGTGGAGTCGGGCACGCTCGAACGGCTTCTGTGCACCAACCTCGGGATGACGGGCATTCTCCTCGGCAAATGGGCGTTTCTCGTGCTCGTGGGGTGTGCGCAGTTGAGCGTGATGTTCCTCTGGGGCGACGTCGCGTTCGGCCTGCCGCTCTTCTCCCACCTCCCCGGCTTCATCGTCATGACCGTTGTCACCGCGGCCGCCGCCGCCGCGCTGGCGCTCATGCTGGCGACACTCGCGCGTTCGCGCGCGCAGCTCTCGGGCTTCTCGACGATCCTCGATCCTGACGATGTCGGCGCTCGGCGGCAGCATGTTTCCGCGCTTCCTCATGAGCGAGACGATGCAGAAGGTCGGTCTCGTCACCTTCAACGCCTGGGCACTCGACGGCTACCTGAAAGTATTCTGGTATGGAGCGCCGGTTCAGGCGCTCTGGCCTCAGGTCGCGGTTCTCTCCGGGCTGGCGGTCGTGTTCCTCTGCGGCGCGCGCATCGTCGCGCGGCAAGTGGGAGGCGGTGTAGGCTCGCTTCTCGCTTCTGGCGGCTCGCTGCTCGCTGCTCGGAAGAGCTTTCAGATCCTATTCGTGCGATTGAGATCTGAATGTCTTCGAGCCGCGAGCCGCGAGAAGCGAGCCGCGTTCCCGACTAAGATACCCTCGTGAAGCTCGCACTGGTTCAGCAGTCAGCCGGAACAGACAAAGCCGAGAACATGCGGCGCGGGCTCGGCGGCGCTCGACGAGGCCGCACGGCAGGGCGCCGCGCTGGTCGTCTTTCCAGAGGTCGCGTTCGAACGGTTCTTTCCTCAGCAACCCGCCGCCGACGCGCCGTGGCGGCACGGCGAAACAGTTCCGGGTCCAACGACCGATGCGTTCTGCCGTCGAGCGCGGGAGCTCGGCATCGTCGTCGTGCTCAATCTGTACGAGCGCGACGGGGAGCGTGGATTCGATTGCTCGCCGGTCATCGACGCAGACGGGTCGCTCCTCGGCCGGACGCGCATGATCCACATCACGGACTACCCGTGCTTCCACGAGCAGGGTTACTACACGCCCGGCGATACCGGGGCGCCCGTCTATCGCACCCAGGCGGGTGCCATCGGCGTGGCAATCTGCTACGACCGCCACTATCCCGAGTACATGCGCGCCCTCGCGCTCGGTGGCGCTGATCTCGTCGTCGTGCCTCAGGCGGGAGCGCTCGATGAGTGGCCCGAGGGGCTCTACGAGGCAGAGATGCGCGTCGCGGCCTTTCAGCAAGGGTATTTCGTGGCGCTCTGCAATCGCGTGGGCGCGGAGGAGTGCCTGACGTTTGCCGGCGAGTCCTTCGTCTGCGCGCCTGACGGCCGCGTCGTGGCGCGCGCGCCCAGGCTCGACGATTCGGTCCTCGCCGTCGATGTCGATCTGTCGGAGGCCGGCAGCATCGCACGCGCGCCGGCTGTTCCTCCAGCACCGCCGGCCGGAGCTCTACGCGGAGTGGGCCCGTGCGGGACGGTGACGTGCGGCGACCGCCCGGCGGCTCCGATGGCGCGCCGCGGTCATGCTTGCGACCCTCGTTGCCGCGCCGCAGCCGGCATGCCGCGACAACGACGTCGTGACCTCGTCGTACGTGACGATGGCGGAGGCACGCGAGGCCGGTGCCGCGGCCCGTGGAGACATTCCTCCTGGCGTGCCCGAGGGGGCGCACGACATCCGCACCGCGAGCGATCGGCATTCGTCCCGGCGGTGGGGGCTGTTCAACTTTCCGCCGCAGGATGCGGCCGCGCTCCGGGCGATGCTGCAGGCCGACGAGACGTCGCTCGCCGGCGTCGAGTGTGACATCCCCGGACGGATCGAATGGTGGCCGGTCCTGCTGCGAGGGACGGTGAACGCGGAGCACGCGAAGGCCGCGGGCCTTCAGGCGTATCGATCGCGGCAGGGACGCCTGATGGTCGTCGTGAACTGGAATCAGGGTCGGGCGTATTACTGGGGCGAGTAAGGAATCCTTGAGCGCTGAAGGCGCCTGCGGGTCAGGATGGCAGCCGACAGGCCGAAGGTTGGCTTGCCAACCGAAGCTCGGGGATGGACAGCGACAGTCCGCCTTCGCTCGCTTTGCGAGCTACGGCGGACAACCTTCGCCTGACAGCGAGCGAAGGTTGGTGCCGAGGACTGGAATCGAACCAGTGACACCAGCATTTTCAGTGCTGTGCTCTACCAACTGAGCTACCTCGGCAGACCAAGAGTATATCAGCGCCGGCCGGCGATCGACAACCCGCGCGCATCTCCAATCGACAGTTTGTGCGCGAGTCGCTTCGATTCGCGACTCTTACCGGCGCGTAAGACCACTTTACCTGTCGCGTAAAAGCGGCATGCTCAAGCGCACAAAAGCGCATTGTTCAGCGCACAAAAACCACTTGTACTTTCTGCCGCGTTGCGGTACTTTGAGCGCGCGCTGATTGATCGCGCGCTCGCGCGAATCAGGGCTTGTACTTTTCCGGCGGGTTTGGTACTTTCGTCTCGCTTGTGTGTTCTGGCACTTCTCCCGGTACATCTCGACGAATGAGCCAGAACGGTCTCGACGCGCCGAAGTTTCCCGCACGCAAGCAAGACCAGGCGTGGACAGGACGGGTGTTCTGCTTCGCCGCCTGCGTCGCTCGCGGTCAACGCGCTGATAGGCGAGCGCGGGCTGTCCGAGACGTTGCGCGCGCGACGGGACTTCAACGCGGCGGTCGCCGAGTTGTCCCGACTGCAGTACGAGAACGCGACGCTGGCGAGATGCGATTCGCCGCCTGCAGCACGACGCTCCCACGATCGAAACGTCGCGCGAGCCGAGCTCGGGCTCATCACGCCGGGCGAGATCCTGGTGATCGTCAGACACCGCGATCGCGGCCGCGGGAGACGTGGCGACCGCGCCAACCGCGACGAAGACGGGAGCGCGGGAATCGGGTCCCGCGCTCCGGACGTCTTTCAGAATTCAGACCGCAGCCAGAATTCAGACGGTCAGCGACTTCTGCCTCGCGTCCCATTCCCAGCTCGCGGCGGACCTTCTCTTCGAGCGACTTGAAGACCGCCGGATTGTCCTTGAGGAACTGCTTGACGTTCTCGCGGCCCTGACCCAGACGGTCGCCGTTGAAGGCGAACCACGTGCCGCTCTTGTCGACGATCTTGCGGTCGACGGCGAGATCGAGGAGGTCGCCTTCCTTCGAGATACCCTCGCCGTACATCACGTCGAACTCGGCCTCGCGGAAGGGCGGCGCCACCTTGTTCTTGACGACCTTGACGCGCGTGCGCCCGCCGACCACCGCGTCGCCGTCTTTGATGGCGCCGATGCGGCGGATATCGATCCGGACCGACGAGTAGAACTTCAGCGCGCGGCCGCCGGTCGTCGTTTCGGGATTGCCGAACATCACGCCGATCTTCTCGCGCAGCTGGTTGATGAAGATCAGGCACGTCTTCGACTTCGAGACGGCGCCCGTGAGCTTTCGGAGCGCCTGCGACATGAGGCGCGCCTGGAGCCCCATCTGCGCTTCGCCCATCTCGCCCTCGATCTCGGCGCGCGGCACGAGCGCCGCGACCGAGTCGACGACCACGACATCGACGCCGTTCGAGCGGACGAGGACCTCGACGATCTCGAGCGCCTGCTCGCCGTTGTCGGGCTGCGAGACCAGGAGGTTGTCGAGGTCGACGCCGAGCTTCTGTGCGTATTTGGCGTCGAGCGCGTGTTCGGCGTCCACGAACGCCGCCATGCCCCCGAGCTTCTGCGCTTCGGCGATGATCTGCAGGGAGAGCGTCGTCTTGCCCGACGATTCCGGACCGAAGATTTCGACGACGCGCCCGCGCGGAACGCCACCGATTCCGAGGGCATAATCAAGGCTGACCGAGCCCGGTGGAAATGGCCGGGATGGCAGCCACGGCATCTTTCTGGCCCAGGCGCATGATCGAGCCCTTGCCAAACTGTTTCTCGATCTGGCCGACAGCCATCTCGATGGCCTTCAGGCGTTCGCGGTCGTTCTCTGGCGGCATTCGGTATCTCCTTCGCGGTTTGTCGGCCGTCAACGATTGACGGCTGACAAGACTCGGCATTCTAGGTTCGTGCCGGGGAGAAAGTCAAGCGAAAATCTGTAAAGCATGCCCTATTATCATGTTGATTGGAGGCATCTTACGAGCCAGCGGACTTTCGCCCCCCTCTCCCGCCCGTCGCAGTTTCTGCCACCGTCCGTGCGCTGCCGAGTTGGCAGCTTCTGCGACGCGTCTTCCGTCACGTGCTTGCCGCATCACCGCCTGCGCGAGCCGCGAGTTGCGAGCTGCGAACTGCGAGCCGCGAGTAGCGAGCCTGCGAACTGATAGCTTTCTGAGAATGCCGTCTCCAGTGGGGCACGTGATCGCCGGTGTGGCTGCCGGGTGGCTGGTGGCCGGCGCACCGTTGGGCGCGCACAAGTTCTGGCAGAAAAGAAGATCCGGCAAAGGTGGCTGGCACCTTCGCCGGGAAGGTGCCAGCCACCTTTGAGACCTTTGAGAAGTTTGCGTGGGAGGCGGCGCTGTTTGGCGCCCTGGGCGCACGCCCCGACATCGACCTTCTGTTCGGCGCGCACAGCGGGCCGACGCACAGCATCGGCGCCGCGCTCGTCGTCGGCTTTGTCGGCTGGTGCATCTGGGACCGTCACTCCGTGCGCGGCGCGGGCGCGGCGCCCTCTCCACCTGCGCCGTCGCGTGCGCCGCCGCTTACGCTACTCACGTGTTGCTCGACTGGCTCGGGCCGGGACTCGTCGCCGCCCATCGGCATCATGGCGTTGTGGCCGGTGAGCCGCGACTATTTCGAGTCCGCCCTCCACGTGTTCATGCCGATCTCGCGACGCTACCATCAGGGTTGGGTGTTCGTGCGCCAGAACGGGATCGCGCTCGTCGTGGAGATCGCGATCCTGGGCCGTGCTCGGCGCTCACCGTTCTTCTCCGATCCGGGTCGAGCTCGACATGACCAGAGACGCGACGACGCGGTTCACGGGCTCTCGCCATCGCCGACCGCGCGGCGTACGGCTTCGCGGCGTCGGCCTGTTCGCCGTCTGCCTCCTGTCAGCGCTCGCTCGGCGCTCAGGAGCCGCCTCCGCGTACACCGCTCTGATCGCCGCGTACAGGAGAGGTGACGTGAGCGCGGCTGTGGCCGGGCCTCAAGACCCTGACTTCATCACCTGAGGCCACGGGGATCATGAACGACTGGCTCGTGTCAGCCCGCCGCGCCCGCCGTGTTGCCGACATTCAGGTCGTACTCATGCTGTACACCGAGTCCGCGCTCGACGGATTCAGCGAAGGGCTCACGCTCGGCCTGCGGAGCTGGTTCGGCCAGCAGGCGGCGATACACCACATCGTCGGCACGCTGAGATCGCTTGGCCCTGCGACTCCGTTCATGCGCGCCTGGTATCTGCTCTGGGAGTCCCTCGAGCAGGGGTCGGGCATTCGGACCACGACGAACGGGACTGAATATCTGCGTTTTGCGATCGAGGACTTTCCCGACGATCCCGAAGTCCTGCTCGCCGCGGGTTCCCGCGAGGAGATGCGTTGGTGGAACTGGTCTGCCAATCCGCAACGCCGCCCGTCAGGAGGTGACACGTCCGACAAGCGGCTCCAGACCGCCGCGGACTGGCTGCGCCGCAGCTTGGCTGCGGATCCGCTGCCGCCGGAACCGCGATTGCGCCTTGGCCGAGTCCTTTTTCTTCTGGGTGACATCCAGACGGCCGAGACCGAGCTTCGCCGATCGACGTCCGAGTCAATTGAGCCCGGGTTTCGCTACCTCGGCTTCCTCTTCCTGGGCGACCTCCTCGAGCGACGTGGCGACCACGCGTCGGCGGCCACGGCCTACCGGTCGGCGATTGGGCTCGTCCCCGGCGATCAATCGGCGCGTGTCGCGGCCGCGCAGCTCGCCCACAAGGAGGCTCGGCGCGCTGAAGCGGCGCAAGAGATTGGCCGCGCCCTCGCCAGGCCACCAACGAGCTCCGATCCCTGGTGGTTGTACACGAGGGGGCAGTGGTGGAGACTGGAGCAGCGACTCGCGGCCGCGCGGGCGCTGGTTCGACGATGAAACGTCTGCTCGCCGTCTTCCTGCTCTGCGTCGCTGGGTGGCGGCTCGACGCCCAAGAGGCCCGATTCACGACCGGTGTGGCGGCGGTCCGCGTCGACGTGCTCGTCACCGATGGCGGGCGGCCGGTGACAGGACTCACGCGCTCGAATTCGACTTACGCGACAACGGCGTGCAGCAGGAAATCACCGACGTCTCGCTGGAGACGCTGCCGCTGAATCTCATCTGCGTGCTCGACGTCAGCGGAAGCGTCTCCGGTCCGCCGCTGGCCAATCTGAAGGACGCCTTGACGGCGCTCATCGACGCGCTGGCGCCAGCCGATCGCGCCGCTCTCGTCACATTCTCCGAGCGGCTGCAGATCCACACGCCGCTCACGAGCGACAGGTCCAGGCTTCGAAGTCTCGTTGAACGCGTCGAGGCCGGAGGCGCTACCTCAGTAATCGACGCGGCCTTTGCGGGACTCGCGCTGCGGGAAGTCGACGAAGGGCGTACGCTGATGCTGCTCTTCAGCGACGGCCGTGACACTTCGAGCTGGCTCTCGGCACGCACGGTCCTTGACGCCGCGCGCCGTACCGATGTCGTGATGTATCCCGTCAACGCGCGGATGACCAACGCTTTGAACCTTCCCCAGCATCTTGTCCCGTTCGGCGATGCGGACAACAGGAACCCGCCAAGCGTGCCGCGACAGACGACCCCGATATCAGGCTCTCGATTTCGAGATGAAGTCGCGGATAGCCTCCTCGAGGCGTTTGCCGACGAGACCGGTGGACGGATGTTCAGTGCGGAGGGTGAGGGCGCCCTCAGAAAGACGTTTCTGAACGTCCTTGCCGAGTTCCGCCAGCGCTACGTCCTGAGCTATACACCGGCGAAGGTTCCGGCTGACGGCTGGCACACGCTCGAGGTCAAGCTGCGGGGGCGGCGCGGACAGGTCAAGGCCAGGCGTGGCTACTTTGCCGCCGCGCCACCTGCCACACCCGGAACACGATCGGATCGAAGATGAAAGGAATGGGGCGGTCGGTCAGACGCGCGGTCGTGATGGCGATGCTGGGGAGCTTCGCCGTTCCGATCGAAGCACACGCGCAGCCGCCGGCCATCTCTGGAGTCGAGGCCCGCGCATACGGCGACCTGCTGACGATCTACCGCAGCGGTGCGATCGAACGCGCCGTGGAAGTCCTCGACAAGCTGCTGGCGGCCAGCGACGGCCAACGTCAAGTCCTCCGTTGGATCGGCGAGGCGCAGCGGGAGAACCGGCGGACCGATCTCGAGGCCGCGTTGCTCTTGTATTCCGACGCAATCATGATCGCGTGGCGGTACGACGATCCCTACCCGACGCGAGTGCTGAAACGTTACATGTCGCCGATCCAGCGTCTTCATCTCACGCTCAAGAGGATGGACCAGAGATCGCCGTTTCTGAGGGCGCTGGTATCTGCTCTGGGAATCCTTCCGACAGGTCAACATCCATCAGCTCATCCCCGTCGAGCTCGACTACCTCGATGAGGCGTTGGCCGCGTTTCCGAACGACCCGCAGATCCTCCTCGCTGCCGGATCGCGACAGGAGCTGAGCTGGCGGATGTCTTTCGAGAATGCCCAGCGGGATCCTGCGGGGGAACCCCCGTCGATCAGGAGATCCCTTTTCAACGCGCGCGATTATCTTCGCCGGAGCGTGGCGGCCGATCCAAAGGGATCCGAAGCCCGGCTTCGCCTGGTTTATGTCACTCCTCGAGTTGAACGAGTTGGCGGACGCGTCCCGGTTGCTGGCGGAGCACGACTGGGCTCCAGCCGGTGCCATAGCCGAGTACCTCGCGCGGCTCTTCGAAGGCGACCTGCACGAACGACGGGAAGACAGGGCAGCCGCCGCCGCAGCCTACGACCGGGCGATCGCCCTCGTCGCCATGTCGCAGTCAGCCCGCGTCGCCAAGGCCCACGCCCTGCACCTCGACGGCCAGCGCCGGCGCCGCTCGAAGCCGCGATCGACGCGTTGCCGGACGCTCCGATCAGGCGGACCCCTGGTGGTTCTACATCGGTGGATTGGCGTGGCGTTTCGAGCCGTATTTGAAGATCGCGCGGTCGATGGTGATCAAGTGAGGCCACTGACGCTGCTCCTGGCGTTTGGTTGGCGGCGCAGTCGGGCGCGTCCCGACGTCAGCCCAGTCCGCCCAATTCAAGGCCGGGTGGCGGCGGTGCGAGTCGATGCGCTCGTGACCGATGGCCGGCGGCCGGTGACAGGCTTGACCGCCGCGAACTTCGAGCTGCGGGACAACGGCGTCGTCCAGACGATCATCGACGTCATCAGGAGACGCTGCCCCTCAATATCATCGCGGTGCTCGACGTGAGCTGGAGCGTCGCGGGGGCGCCGCTCGGCAACTCAAGAGGGGACTCCTGGCGTGTCATCGCCGCGCTTGCCGGAGAAGACCGCTCGGCGCTCCTCAGCTTCTCCAACCGCGTCGCGCTCATATCCGGTCTCACCGCCGATCGCGCGCGCCTCCGGGCCCTCGTCGACGGCCTTCAGTCTGGGGGTGCCACGTCGCTCTTCGACGCCACCATCGCGGCTCTCGCGCTCCGCGAGGCCGACCAGGGACGGACGCTGGTGATTCTCCTGAGCGACGGCCGCGATACGGCCAGTTGGCTGACCGGCCGCAAGGCCGTCGATGCGGCGCGGCGCACCGACGTCGTGCTCTATCCCGTCACGATTCGAGTGTCGGGGGCCGCCGAGCGAGTGCTCGATGCCCTGGCCGACGAGACCGGCGGGCGCGTTGTCTACGCGCGGGACGAGGCCGCGCTCGCGGCGACGTTCCTCAGCGTCCTGAAAGAGTTTCGGCAGCGCTACGTCCTGAGCTACACGCCGTCAGGCGTGTCCGACGACGGGTGGCACACGATCGGGGTGAAGCTCCGCGGCAGGTCAGGCGACGTTCGCGCCCGGCGCGGATACTTCGCCAGGTGACTCACTCCCGCCCCAGCATCCAGAACACCACGGAGATGAGGATGAGCGGTACTGCTGCCAGCACGAAGCCGGCTACGGCGACGGCGTGGCCAAGCGTACGGGCCTGGCCCTCGCGCGCCAACTGAAGCCCCTGACGGAGCAGGACCGCGCCGGCAGCCACGGCCACACCAACGACGACGAGGAGCGCCGGCATCGCGCGCGAGCGGAACAGGTCCAGCGCCGACCGGCGGTCGGTCTGCGCCAGTACCGTCAGCGTTTCCAGATAGGAAGTCAGCCACCAGACGGCCACGCTGCCGGCGACGGCGGCGAGGACCCAGCCGGCCAGTGCGAGACGTCGCGCGACAGGGTGCGTCGGCAGCACGAGGTGATCAGTAGCGGTAGAAGCCCTGGCCCGACTTTCGGCCGAGGTGACCGGCGGCGACCATCCGGCGGAGGAGCGGACACGCCCGGTACCTGGGATCGCCGAGGCCCTCGTGCAGGACTTCGAGGATCGCCAGGCAGACGTCGAGGCCGATGAAATCGGCGAGCGTCAGCGGTCCCATCGGATGGTTCATCCCGAGCGTCATCACCTTGTCGATGGAATCGGCAGTGCCGACACCTTCCATCAACGCGAAGATCGCCTCATTGATCATCGGCATCAATATCCGGTTGGCGATGAATCCCGGGTAGTCCGACGCCTCGACGGCCGTCTTGTTGAGGCGCATGCACAGCTCGGCCGCGACCAGCATGGACTCCGGCGAGGTGGCCTGACCGCGGATGAGCTCGACGAGTGACATGAGCGGCACGGGGTTCATGAAGTGCATGCCCAGGACACGGCCGGGGCGATTCGTCGCGGCGCCGAGCGTCGTGATCGAGATCGACGAGGTGTTGGACGAGAGGATGACGTCGGGGCGCGTCAGTTGATCGAGCCGCGCGAAGAGCGACAGCTTGGCCTGCCGATCTTCGAAAATCGCCTCGACGATGTAGTCGCTCTCGGCGAGCGCGTCGACGCTGGTGCCGGTCGCGAGCCGTTCGATGGTCGCGTCGCGCTCCGCGATTGTCAGCCGGTTCTTCTCGACGAGCTTGGACAGACTCTTCTCGATCGAGGACCTCGCGCGGTCGAGGGCGCCCGCCGCGGCGTCGACGAGCCGCACGTCGAACCCTGCCTGCGCAAAGACCTGGGCAATCCCGTTGCCCATCGTTCCGGCGCCGACGACGCCGACTCGCTGAATGTTGACGATCGCCACGATTACACCCGCTCCACGGCCAGCGCCACGCCGTTGCCCCCGCCCAGGCACAGCGCGGCGATGCCGCGCTTCGCGTCCCGGCGCTTCATCGCGTAGAGCAGCGTCGTCAGGACCCGCGCGCCGCTCGCGCCGATCGCGTGGCCGAGCGCAACCGCGCCGCCGTGCACGTTCACGCGGGCCGGGTCGATTGAAAGCTCGCGCATGACGGCGACGGCCTGCACCGAAAACGCTTCGTTGATCTCGAAGAGGTCGACGTCCTCGAGGGCCCAGCCGACTTTCGAGGCGACCTTCCGCACGGCCTCGACCGGCGTCATCATGACGAGCTTCGGCGGGAGCCCGCTCGTCGCCTGGCCGACGACCCTGGCCATCGGCGTCAGGCCGAGCGTCTGGGCTTTCGCGGCCGCCATGATCACCACCGCCGCCGCGGCGTCGTTCACGCCCGACGCGTTGCCGGCCGTCACCGACCCGTCCTTCTTGAAGGCCGCTTTGAGGCGCGAGAGCGACTCGCGAGTGGTGTCTTCGCGGATCGGTTCGTCCGTGTCGATAACCAGCGGGTCGCCCTTCCGTTGCGGAATGCTGATCGGGAGGATCTCGTCCTTGAACCATCCCTCGTGCGTGGCGTGGGCCGCCTTGCGGTGGCTCTCGGCGGCGTAACGATCCTGCTCGTCGCGTCCGACGGAGTATCTCTCGGCGACGACTTCGCCGGTAATGCCCATGTGGCAGTTCTCGAACGAGCACCAGAGGCCGTCGTTGATCACCGAGTCGATGACCTTGCCGTCGCCCATGCGCAGGCCCTCGCGGACGCGCGGCAGCAGGTAGGGCGCGTTGCTCATCGACTCCATGCCGCCGGCGACGGCAATGTCGATGTCGCCCGTGGCGATGCCCTGCGCGGCCAGCATGACGGCCTTCAGCCCGGACCCGCAGACCTTGTTGACCGTCAGGGCGGCGACATGATCGGCCAATCCGCCGTTGAGCGCCGCCTGCCGGGCCGGGTTCTGGCCGTTGCCCGCCTGGATGACGTTGCCCATGATGCATTCGTCGACGATGGTCGGATCGATACCCGCGCGGCGGACCGCGTCGCGGACGACGAGCGCGCCGAGCTCGGCCGCGGTCAGGTCCTTCAACGCGCCGAGGAACTTGCCGGTCGGCGTTCGAACGGCAGAGATGATGACGGATTCGCGAGTGCTCATCGCAGGCTACCGGGCTTCCTTTCGACACGCAGAGACTAGACGCACTCAGGCCCCAGGAAATGCTGGAGGCGCCTGAGGACGATATCGCGCGCGCGAGTGATCTCGAGCGTCCAGCGCGCGTCCGGACGATTGCACGGTCAGCACGCCGTCGCAGAGCGCGACGGTCGTCGCGCGGGCAAGCGCCGGCCCGACGGCGAGCTGCCACGCCAGCGCGGTGCGGGCGGGCGACGAGGGCTGCCGGCGGATGACGTCCGCGAGGACGCCGGCGCTGAGTTGCTGGATTGGGAGCATAACCACGGACAAGCTGCCGTCCAAAAGTCTTTCACCGCAGAGCGCGCCGAGGACGCGGAGCCAGACGGTCCTTTCTCTGCGCACTCGGCGTTCCCTGCGGTGAGAAGGTCTTGGACGCTGCAGACCTCGGGGGTTGGCGCCGTCCTCGACCACGTCACGACCGCCAGTCGGGCCGCCGGTAAGGCAGCTCGTAGTGTACGCACGTCGACACCGGCTTCCAGCGGCCAAGACGCTATCATTACTCCCCGTGTCGTTTGTCTTAGCGTCTGCCTCACCCCGCCGGGCGGACTTGCTCGCGGCGGCGGGCTTCGAGTTCGATGTCGTTCCCGCCGACGTTGACGAGACACCGGCGCCGGGCGAGCCGCCTCGAGCGTACGCTCTTCGCGTGGCGCGGGCGAAAGCCGAGGACGTCGCCCGCCAGCTCTCGAACGATCGGATCGTCCTCGCCGCAGACACCGTCGTGGTCGCCGGCGGGCGGCTGATGGGGAAGCCCGCGACGTGCGCGACGCGCACTCGATGCTGAGAGACGCTCTCCGGTGGCGTGCACGAGGTCCACACGGCAGTGGTGGTTCGGGGTCCGGGACGGCAGGTCGAGGAGGTTGTCACGACCGAGGTCCGATTCACCTCCGCTCAGCGAGCGCGAGATCGCCTGGTACATCTCGACCGGCGAGGCCGAAGGGAAGGCCGGGGCGTACGGGATTCAGGGGCGCGCGGCGCGCTTCATCGAGCGGATCGACGGATCCTGGTCGAATGTGGTCGGACTGCCGATTGCGACCGCCTATCGGATGCTGGCCGAGGCCGGGGCCGGGGTCCTGCCCGGCGGCTCCGAACGCGATTGACCCCGCGGAGCGGTAAACGGTATTCTGAGCGGATTTAGGTCCCCGTGAGAGCTGAGCCATGAAAGCCAAGAACGATCAAGATCGGTGCGACCGCTGCCGTCCTCGTGGCCGCGCTGTCCGGGTTGATGTACACCACGCTCAGCGAAGGCACCGAGTACGACAAGCACGTCGACGAGGTGATGGCGGATCCGACGGCCTGGCAGGGCAAGCGCATGAGCCTGCACGGACTACGTCGTGGACAAGTCGATCTTCGCCAAGCCCGACACGCTCGAGATCCGGTTTCAGGTCCAGAGCAACGGCAAGGTCGTGGCCGCGCGCTACACCGGCGTCGTTCCCGACACGTTCAAGGATGGCTCGGAGGTCGTGCTGAAGGGGCAACTGGGGCCGCACGGTTTCGACGTCGCGCCCAACGGCGTGATGGCCAAGTGCCCGTCGAAGTACGAAGCCAGCAAGACCCCGGGCGCACCCGGGATTTGAGCTCGCTTCCCGTCGCCGTGAACCTCCGATAACCGAGACCAGGAACAACCATGCCGGCACTCGGTACCTTCGTCCTCCTGACGGCCTTCGTCACCTGTGCTTATGCGATTGCGGCCTCGGTCGCCGGTGCCCGGCGCCGGTCGACGCGGCTCGTCGAAAGCGGCATCGGCGCGTTCTATTTCCTCGCGGCGCTGATGACGGTCGCGTCGGCGGTGCTCGTTCACGCCTTCGTCACCGGCAACTACGCCATCAAGTACGTGCAGCGGTACTCGGACTCCGCGCAGCCGCTGGCCTACAAGATCGCCTCGTACTGGGGCGGGCTCGACGGCTCGATCATGTTCTGGGTGTCGCTCCTGTCGATCTTCGGCTCGCTCGCGATTTACGTGAACCGCGACCGCCACCGCGAGCTGATTCCCTACGTCGTCTCGGTCATCGCCGCCACGGAGATGTTCTTCATCTTCCTGATGATCATCCACAAGAACCCGTTCTCGACGTTCTTGACGACGCCGCCCGTGGATGGGGCGGGGCTCACGCCGCTGCTGCAGAACTTCTACATGGCCATCCACCCGCCGTCGATGTACATCGGGTTCGTCTCGATGACCATCCCGTTCGCGTTCGGGATCGCGGCGCTGGTCACCGGTCATCTGGACGATGCCTGGCTGAGGGCCGTGCGCCGCTGGACGATGATTGGCTGGCTCTTCCTGTCGTTCGGGCTGACGCTCGGAATGCTCTGGGCGTACGAGGAGCTCGGCTGGGGCGGCTACTGGATGTGGGACCCGGTCGAGAACGCGGGCCTCCTGCCCTGGTTCACCGCGACCGCGTTTCTGCACTCCGTGCGTGTGCAGGAGCAGCGCGGGATGCTGCGCGTGTGGAACGTCACGCTGGTCATCGTGACGTTCTTCCTGACCATCTTCGGGACGTTCATGACGCGCTCGGGTGTCGTGCAGTCGGTGCACGCATTCGGCGAGGACCGCGAGCTGGCGCTCCTCTTCACCATCTTCATGGTGTTCATCCTGACGTTCAGCTTCGGCTGGGTCATCTACCGCCTGCCGCTGCTGCGGTCGCGGAACGAGCTCGACTCCTTCGTCTCCCGCGAAGCGGCCTTCCTCGCCAACAACTGGATTCTCCTCTTCTCGGCGTTCTTCGTCCTCTTCGCGACGATGTTCCCCACGCTGAGCGAGGCGGTGACGGGCGAGCGCTTGACCGTCGCCGCGCCGTTCTTCAACCGCTGGATGCTGCCGATCGGGTTGATGCTGCTGACGCTGACCGGCATCGGTCCGCTGCTCGCGTGGCGCAAGTCGACGGTTTCGAATCTCATCTACCAGTTGAAGTGGCCCGTGCTCGCCTTCTTCGTCACGGCGGGCGCGCTCTATGCCCTTGGCGTGCGCGTCTGGAGCTCGGGCACGTGCTTCGCGCTCTGTGCCATGGTCCTCACGACCATCGTGCAGGAGTTCGTCCGCGGCGCGCAGGTCCGCCGGGAGGCGACGGGCACCGACATCCTCACCGCGCTCATCGGGCTCGTCGGGCCGCTCGAAGCGGCGTTACGGCGGCTACGTCGTTCACGTCGGCATCGTCCTCGATGTTCCTCGGCTTCGCCGGCGAAGGGTTCAGGCAGGAGGAGCAGGCGTTGATGAAGGTCGGCGAGCAGTTGACCGTCGGGCATTTTGCCATCCGCCACGACGCGCTGCGGGTCACCAACGACAGTCAGAAGCAGATGGTCACCGGGCACGTCAGCGTGTTCGAGGACGGGAAGCCCGCCGGTTCGCTCGAACCGGCCAAGTGGTACTTCAACAAGCGCGAGGACGAGCCGACGACGGAAGTCGCCATCCGGCGCGCGATTACCGAAGACCTGTACGTCGTGCTCGCGGGCTATCGACGCCGTCCGCGCAGACGGCCACCTACACGGTGACGATCAACCCGCTCGTCAACTGGATCTGGTTCGGGTTCGGCATCATGGCGCTCGGCACCGGAATCGCGCTGTTGCCCGAGAGCGCGATTGCGTTCGCGACGGCGAGGGTTCCGGCCGGCGCCGCCGGCGCGACCACGTCGCTGCTCGTCCTGCTCCTGCTGCTGCCGTCGGTCGCGCACGCGCAGCACATCGAGAGCGCCGAGGCGAGGCGCGCTGTCCGTGGCGCGAACGCCGCTCGAGAAGGAGTTGTGGCGCGAGCTCATCTGCATGTGCGGCACCTGCGGGCGCAAGCGGATCGGCGACTTCTGCTGCGGCCATGCGGCAAAGATGCGCCTCGAGGTATCAAAGCTCCTCGACGAGGGCAAGACGCGCGAGGAGGTCTATCAGTATTTCATCGCGCAGTACGGCAGCCAGGAGCCGCTCGGTGCGCCGATCGACAAGGGCTTCAATCGGCTGGCCTGGTTGTTCCCATACCTGGTCGGCGCGACTGGCGCCGTCGGCCTGGCCTTCGCAGCCGTGCGCTGGTCCAGGCGCGAGCACGAGGCCTCCGCAGTCGCCCGCTGCGACGAGTGAAGACACGTACCCTGCGCTCGAGGCTGGATGATGAGCTCCGCGACCTCGACTAGCGAGGTCCGGCTGAAGCCGGACACAACGGGAGTCGGCGACGTCCGACTGAAGCCGGACGCTGCGACCTCGGGAACGTCGACGTTTCGCGCGTCGCACTTCTTCGTGCTGGCCTCGCTGATGGCCGCAACGGGCGCGGTCATCATGTCCCGGCAGTCCACGCCGGAACATCTGGTCCTCATCAGCTTGATGATCGCGTCGGCGGGACTCGCTGCCGCCGGCTTCTATCGCACGATGTCGCCCCTTGTCGGCGACGCGTCCGCGATGGCCGGCGAGGGGGGGCTGTCGGAACGCGCGCGCGCTGTCCTCGCGCGCGAGAAGGCCCTGGTGCTGCGGGCGCTGAAGGATCTCGAGTTCGATCGCTCGATGGGGAAGGTATCTCAGGCCGACTTCGAAGAGATGGCGGCGCGGCTTCGGACGCGCGCGCTGTCGCTCATGAAGCAACTGGACGAAGATGGCACCGGCTACCGGACGATCATCGAGCGCGAGCTCAGTGCGAGGTTGACCGCCAGAGCTGCGGCCGGCCGTCTCGCCGGACAACCAGTGGAGCCGGAGCCGGCGCCTGCCGTCGATACCGAGGGGCTCTGCGCGTGCGGCACCGCGAACGACACGGATGCGCTCTTCTGCAAGCGATGCGGCACGAAGCTCGCGCACGCCGATGGCGCGCCCGCCAGTTCTCGATGACTCCGATGCGGGCGAAGACTCTCCTCCTGATCGTCGTGAGCGTCGCGATTCTCGCGCGCTCCGATGTCAGTCACGCCCAGCAGATGCCCGATCCGAAAGAGATCGCCGGCATCCCGCTGCCGGTCGGCGACGTCGCGGTTGGCACCGTCGTCGTTCGCGTCATCAGGGGCTCGCTCGCCAACAACATTCCGGATCAGCAGGTCGAGCTGCTCGGTCGCCGGGTCGCCTCGAACCGTCAAGACCGACGCCGAAGGGACGCGCCGAGTTCGCCGGGTTGGCGCCGGGGACTAAGGTTACGGCCGTCACGACGGTTCAAGGCGAGCGGCTCCAATCGCAGGAGTTCGCCGTGCCCGCTGCGGGCGGCACGCGATTGCTGCTCGTCGCCACCGATCCCGACATCGACAAACGGGCGCAGGAAGACCGGAGTCTGGCGGCGGGACCAGCGCAGCCCGGCATCGTCGTCATTGGCGAGCAGTCGCGGTTCGTCTTCGAGTTTGGCGATGGCAGCCTCTCGGTGTTCAATCTCCTCCAGCTGCGTCAACACGGCGAGAACACCGGTCATGCCGCCGCAGCCCATCGTGTTCGATCTGCCCGAAGGGGCGACCGGCACGGCGATGCTGAAGGACTCGTCGCCGCAGGGAACGGCCGCGGGCAGGAAGGTCACAGTCGCTCGGTCCGTTCGCGCCCGGCGTCACGCAACATCCAGTTCGCGTATTCGTTGCCCTACTCGAGCAGCAGCCTGACCGTCGAGCAGCCGATGCCGGTTCCGCTGAACCGCGTGATCGTTCTGGCGCAGAAGATCGCCGACATGCGCCTCGCCTCCGCGCAGATGACCGAGCAGCGCGAGATGGCCGCCGACGGACAGACCTATGTGGTCGGCCAGGGACCGGCCGTCCGCGCCGGCGAGCGGTCTCGCCTTCAATTTCACGAACCTGCCGCACGAGGCGCAGTGGCCGCGCTATACGGCCGTTGCGCTCGCCGTACTGATCCTGGCGGCAGGGTGGTGGGGCAGCACGCGCGCGTCACGCGCGGCGGGCGCTCAGGCGTCGGGGCAGGATCGTCTGGAGAAGCGCCGCAGTCAGCTGTTTCGCCGAGCTGACCTCGCTCGAGGAACAGCACCGCGCAGGGCGAGTGGACCCGCAGAAGCTACGCCACGCGCCGGGGAGAACTGGTGTGCGTCGCTCGAGCGTGTCTACGCGGAGATCGATCGGCTGGCGGCTTGACCGAAGGCTCTAGGCTGTAGGCTCTAGGCTCTAGGCAGAACCCTCGACTACTTACTCGAAGATCTTGCTAGAGCCTAAAGCCTAGAGCCCAGAGCCTTCTTCCCGATGGATTTCACCTCGCTCGATCTTCACCGACGTTTCGCGCAGCTACGGCCGGCGTTGGGCGCTCAACCGTGTCTCGCTCCGGTGCGACGCCGGGGAGATTGTCGCGCTGCTCGGTCCGAATGGCGCCGGCAAGTCCACGTTGCTGTCGGTCGCCGCGGCGCTCCTCTCGCCGTCGGCCGGCCGGGTTCGATATGGTGAGCACGAGCTTCACGCGACGCCGGCCTTGCGGCAGCGCATCGGTCTCGTCGGCCACGACCTCTATCTCTATCCTGACCTGACCGCCGCCGAGAACCTGACGTTCTACGGCCGGCTGCATCGCGTCCCGGATGTCGAGCGGCGGGTGGATGCGGCGCTCGAACGCGCGCAGCTGACCAGCCGGCGCGACGACGCCGTGCACGGTTTCTCCCGGGGCATGCGGCAGCGGCTGACGCTCGAGCGCGCGCTGCTGCACGATCCGCGGCTGGTCCTGCTCGACGAGCCGTTCACGGGCCTCGACGACGCCTCGTCATCGGCGCTCGTGCAACGACTCGAGGAGCTGCGCGCGACCGGACGCATCGTGGTCGTCGCGACCCATGATCTCGAGGTCATCGACGGCGTCATCAATCGAGCGGTCATGCTCCGCGACGGACGCCTGGTCTCGCTGCCGGCAGCCGGCGGATCCCTCAGGGACCGCTACCGACGGGCGGGCGCCTGATTGAGTCTTCATGATGCAACTTCTCGAAACCATCTGGCTGGTGACGCGCAAGGACCTGCTGATCGAGTTTCGCAGCCGGGAGATTGTCTACACGACGCTGTTCTTCGCGGTGTCGGTGATGCTGGTGTTCTCCTTCAGCTTCGTCCGCGAAGGCGTGGCGGTCGAAGGGGCCGCGTCGGGGATCCTGTGGGTGGCGATCGCCTTCTCGGGCACGCTGGCGCTCGGCCGCACGTTCGAACGCGAGCGGCAGAACGAAACGCTGCGCGGGCTCCTGATGTCGCCGGCCGAGCGTCCGGCCTTGTACCTGGGGAAGCTCGCCGGCATTCTGCTCCTGCTCGTCGCCGTCGAGGTCATCGTCGTTCCGATGGTGGCGTTCATGTTCCAGGCGCCGCTCTTCCGGTATCCTGCGCTCATGGCCGGCCTCCTGCTGGCGGGCACGCTCGGGTTCGCCGCCGTCGGCACCCTGTTTGCCGCCATGCTGGTGCGCACCAGGAGCCGCGACGTCCTGCTGCCGCTGTTGCTCTATCCGATTACCGTGCCCGTCATCATCGCCGGCGTGCACGGCACCGCGGCGCTGCTGCAGGCCGACGCCAATCTGCCCATGGCCCGCGCGTGGCTCTCGATGCTCGTGTTTTTCGACGTGGTCTTCATCACGCTCGCGCTGTGGACGTTTGAGGCAGTGATGACAGAATAGGCACGACGGCTCTCGGCTTTAGGCTCCAGGCTCTAGCAAAACCTTCGACGAGAGTGGTCGAAGCTCTTGCTAGAGCCCAAAGCCTAGAGCCTAGAGCCGTGAACCGAGGACCAATGACACGTCATCTTCACACCCCTCGCCGTCCTCGTCGCCGCCATGTTCCTGTGTGCGCCGGTGCTCATCGTCGGCGCGCCGTACGAGTCCTCGATGGGGCTCGTGCAGAAGATTTTCTACTTCCACTTTTCCGCGTGGATGGCGATGTTCGCGGCGACGGCGGTCTGCGGCGTCGCGAGCGCCCGCGTCCTGTTCATGCGGCGGAAGGAGTCGGACCTCACGGCCGTGTCGGCGGCGGAGCTGGTCGTCGTGTTTGGCCTGATCGGGCTGCTGACGGGACCGCTCTGGGGACGGAAGGCCTGGGGCGTGTGGTGGTCGTGGGACGCGCGGGGCACGTCGGCGCTGGTGCTGTGGCTGATGTTCGTCTCGTACCTGCTGCTGCGGCGTTTCGGCGGGCCCGGATCCGAGCGGCTATCTGCGGCGGTGGGTCTCTTCGGGATGTTCAATGTCCCGTTCGTCTACTGGTCGGTGAACCTGTGGCGGACGCTCCATCCGAAGACGTCAGTGGTGCCGACGCTTCCGGTGGCCATGGGCCTGCCGCTCTGGTTTTCCACGGCCGCGTTCCTCGGGCTCTTCACGTTGCTGCTCACGATGCGGACACAACTCGAGCGGCGCAAGGCGGAGCTCGATTCGCTTCATCTCGCACTCGAGGAACAGACATGAACAGCATCAGCAAACCGCGGCGCCTGCTGGCCGTGGTGCTCCTGCTCGTGGCGTGCTGGGGCGGGGTGCCGGCCGCCGCCCAGACACAGCCGCCGCCGAGCCCGGCACAAGAAGGATTCGTGCCAATCGATCAGCTCAAGCCGAAGGAGCAGCTGCCAGCAGCGCCGCTGGTCATGGCCGCGTATGGCGTGGCGTGGGTCGTGATCTTCGGCTACGTGTGGTCGATCTGGCGCCGCTTGGACCGGGTGGAGCAGGAGATCGCGAGCGTGAGCCAACGGGTGGCAGGCGGGGGTCGCCGGTGATAGGGAACATGACGGCGGCGCACTTCATCTTCATCCCGGCGGTGCTGCTGGTCGGCATTGTCATCGGATGGGTGCTCGGGTCGCGCGCCGCCGCCGATGCTTACGCGATGGAGCTCAAGAGGAGAGAGGAACGCGCGAAGAGGGCGTGAGTCGGGAAGCGCCGTCGACCATCCTTGCGGCCCGTCAGCTCGGGCAAGAAGGGCCCATCCCGCACGAGTTACTTGATGTAGCCGAGAGACCTCAGGAAGCGCTGGCTAGCGAACTGGCGGGGCAACAGTGGGTGGGCACAACGGCGTCACACGGGACCCACCGGGAACGGGCGTTCTGGTAACCGCGAGACGGCCCTCATGTTTCCTATAGTCCCGAACGCGCCTATTCTTCGCGGAACGTCCCGGCCGTATTCCTGACCACGCCTGTTACCGCCTGTGTCGGGTGGAACTCGCCAACCAGGAACGGTGTCCACGTCACGGCATTCGAGAGATCCGGATCGCGCGCGGCGTTGTACGCCGCCAGCACATCGACGTGCGACTTCTGCGAGCGTCCGTTGAGCAGCGTGTCGCCGATGAAGATCAGGGTGCCGTTGAAGCGGCTGATGAAGCGCGACGGATCGACCGTCCCGTCGGTCACGAAGTAGTTGTTCTCCGCGTAGATCTGCGACTGGACTCCGACGCCCCAACTGTACCCGTACGTCTCGGACTTGACGACATAGTAGTTGTTGTAGACGTGGACCTGACCAAAGCGGACGCGTGGCATGCGCTGCACGTTGCTGTCGAAGACGTTGTGATGCACGGTCACTCTCAGCTTGCCGACGTCCGCGGTCGCGCCGTCGCTGCTGCCAATCAGCATCACCTTGTCGTGCTCATCGAAACGATTCCACGACACCGTGGCGAGATCGGACGCATTCGTGATGTCGACCGCGCCGTCGTGTATGACGAACGGGCGGCCGAAGTAGACCGGCTGAGCGCTGTCGGGATGCTCGCCGTCGTTGAACGCGTTGTGATCGATCCACACGTTGGTGGCGCCGGTGAGCGAGATGTTGTCGTACGAGGAGTTCCAGTTGCCGAGCGCGCCGTCGGTGGGATCCCACTGCGGGAAGCAGTCGAAGGCATCCTCGAACGTGATGTTCCGGATGATCACGTTTTGAATGTTGTTGACGCGCACGTGCGCGTTGACGATGCGCGCATCGGGTCCGAGGCCGACCAGCGTCGTATTGCTCGTGAGGTTGACGCGAATCCGGTTCTGCTGCTTCGTGTGCGCGGCGACGCGGGCCGTCTCGAGCGGACCGCTCGGAACGCGGGCCCGTCCCCAGGTCGCGGGATCGAACGCCGCGAGATACGCCTCCAGCGTATAGCCCGTTCCGGCGGCGTAGTCGTCACAGGACAAAGGCTGCCCGGAATCGTCGACGTTGAGAGGGATGGTCCCGGAGACGAAGATGATTTTCGGCGCCGTGCCGCCGAGAGCGGCAATGAGCTCGGCGCGGTTATGGACGATGAACACGCGCTCGGGCAACGCGACTGACCCGCCCGTCGTGCCGGCGCCGAACGCGGCCCAGCCGTTGTTCACGGGCAGCGTCTCGCGGCTGAGGGCGTCGTAGAAAGGAGAGATGTCCTGGGCTCCGGCGACGGTCGCGGTGAGCCCGATGGCACACAGAAACAGACAGACTCGCATCACTCCTCCTGAGCGGCGCCGTCGGGCAGGCCGAAGGAGGCCAACTTATAAGACCACTCAGCGCCCGCTGTCAAGAATTGTCAGACCAGTCAGTGAACCAGATCGACGACTTGCTCAGGCGGCTTGAGGCGCTCCGAAGCGCGGCCGGTTCGGCGTAGGGGTCGCGCCTTACAGGCCGCGAAGTCACTCGTGGCGCAGGGCCACGAGTGGATCCATTCGGGCGGCCCGGCGCGCGGGCACGAATGCGGCGGCAACGCCGACGACTGCGGTCACGGCGGCGATGGCCACGAGCGCTACCGGGTCGATGTTCGGGCGATACACGTCCATGTTGCCGATCCCGATGTCCGCCGATCCGGACGTCGCGCGCAGCGCGAGCATGATCAGGACCGTGAGGACGAGACCGATGCTCGTACGCAACGCCGATCAGCCCCGCCACCCCTCGTGCAATGCTCCAGACCACCTGCTGACTCCGGGCGCCGAGCGCCATCCGGATGCCGATCTCGCGCGACCGCCTCGCGACCGCAAACGCGACGACCGCATAGAGACCGATGCTCGCCAGCACCAGACGCGAGGCCGCCGAGGGCACCGAGAAACGTGGCGACCACCTTCGGCGCCGCCTGCGATCGTTCCAGATCCTGCGCCATCGTCTGCGCCGTGATCACCGGCAGCGTGACGTCCACGGCGCGCAGCTCGCGTTGCATCGCCCCGAGAAGGGCGGCCGCATCACCCGACGTTCGCGCAATGACGGTCGCCGGCACAAGGCCCGCCTGCGTGTACGAGCGGTAGAACTGGGACGGCTGTCGAGCGAGGACGTCATCAGGGGAGAGACTCCGCGCGCCGGTGTCGCGGACGACGCCGATGACCTCCATCCAGGAGTTCGGCTGGTTCCCGTTCCGGAAGCGACGCCCGACGGCGTCTACCGCGCCGAAGTACTGCCGCGCCATCGTCTCGGTCACCACCGCGACGCTCGGGGTGCCCGCGCGATCGCGGGCGTCGAAGACACGCCCGTGCAGCAGCGGGATGCGCAGCGTCTCGAAGAAGCCCGGCCCAGCCCAGATCATCGAGGAGTCACCAGTTGATCTCGTGTCGCTGGCCGCCCCCTCGACAACGGTCGCCACGGTCGCGCTCTGCATCGGCAGGCCGTACGACAGCGCCGCCGACTGCACGCCCGGAACGGCGGCGATCCGCCGCAGCAGTTCGTCGTACATGTTCACGACCGCGGCCGCCGGGTAGCCGGCGAAGCGCGCGTCCGTCTCGAGCATGGCCACGCCGTCGACGGCATAGCCGACGCGCCGCTCTCTCGTCGCCGCGAGCTGCTGCAGGAAGATGCTCGTGCCGCCGAGCAGCAGCACGGAGACCGCGACCTGAACGACGATCAGCGCGTTCTTCAGCGTGAGCCGCCGATGATCGATCGGCGGCACCCCCTCGTCGCGCAGTGCCGGGAGGAGGTCAACCCTCGTGGCCTTCAGCGCCGGCACCAGGCCGAACGCCACGCCCGTGATCGAGCGACAGCGCCATCGCAAAGGCGAGCACGCGGTAGTCAACGGTCAGATCCACGGTGACGGGGAGCTCGACTCCTTGCAGCGCCTGCAGGGTCCACCACGCCAGGATGCAGCCGACGATGCCGCCCGCCAGCGAGAGCAGCAGACTTTCGGTCAGCAGGTGCCGGACGAGCTGACGCCGCGTGGCGCCCATGGCCAGCCGCACCGAGATTTCTTTGGTCCGCGCGGCGCCGCGCACCAGCAGCAGCGTGGCCAGGTTGCTGCACGCGATAGCGAGAACGAGGCTGACGACGACGAGCACGCCCGACGCGATCGCCATGAATGGCGCGTCCGCCTGCGGATGAACCCGCACGTCCGTCGTGGCAACGACCGTGATGCCTGTGCCGACGGCGAACTCGGCGCCGCCGCGAACCTCTTCCGGCAGGGCGGCCGCGAGCCGTGGTGCGAGGACGTCCATCGCCGCTTTGGCTCGCGCCACGGTTGCGCCCTCGCGCAGCCGGGCTTTCACGAAAAAGGGCGCGATGATCGTGGGGCCGCCGCGCATCCCCGGCATGGCGTTCAGCTCACGCAGTGCGGTTACCGGCAGCCAGAAATCGGTCACGAGACCGACGTCGAGCGTGCCGCGGTGATTGGCGGGACCGATGCCGACAATCGTCACCGGCGCGCCTTCAATCCGAACGATGCGTCCGAGGATGGAGGGATCCGCGCGGAACACTCGCGTCCACGCCTGATACCCGAGGACGGCGACAAGCGGTGCCCCCGGCCGTTCCTCCGTCGCGTCGAACCACCGGCCGAGCGACGGCCGGAGTCCAAGGACATCGAGATAGGTCGCCGTCGCGTACTCGGCGGTTCCACTGCGAATGCCGCCTTCGTGGAGATAGCGGGCCGGAACCGGAATCGTGGCGGCCATCGTCGCCGCAAAGATGTCGGTGTACTGCGCCATCTCCTTGTAGGAGTCGTACGAGATGACGACGAGCGGCTTGCCGGCGGGATCGTTCTGATAGATGTTGACGAGGCGATCGGGGTCGGCGAACGGTGAGTCACGGAACAGCACCGCGTTCACGACGCTGAAGATCGCGGTGTTGGCGCCGATGGCGAGGCCCAGGATCAGCACCGCCGCCGTGGTGAAACGCCAATCGCGCACCAGGCGGCGGACGGCGTAGCGCGTATCGCGCGCCAGCGCGTCGAAGGCCGCCGTCCCGCGCGCGTCGCGGCTGGCTTCCTTGATCTGCTCGACGCCGCCGAACAGGCGCAGGGCCTGGAGACGCGCGTCCTCTCGCGACAGCCCGCTCGCCTGCAACCGCTCGGTGTCGCGCTCGAGATGGAGTTGCAGCTCTTCGTTCAGATCGGATTCGCGGCCGCCGCGGAAGACGAGCGATCGGAGACGGCTGCGGACGATGTGCCAGGCGCGCACGGCTACGTCCGTTGCAACACGAGGTTGACGCCGGCCGACAGGCGCTCCCATTTCGCGACCTCGGCCTCGACCTGCTTGCGGCCGGCCCTGGTCAGCGAATAGAAGCGAGCCCGGCGGTTGTTCTCCGACACGCCCCAGTCGGCTGTTATCCAGCCCTGATGCTCGAGGCGGTGCAGCGCGGGATAGAGCGACCCCTGCTGGACTCGCAGCAAGTCGTCGGAAATCTGCTGGATTCGCTGGGCGATCGCCCAGCCGTGCATCGGCTCGAGGGCAATCGTGCGCAGGATCAGGAGATCGAGCGTGCCCTGCAGGACGTCAGTCTCGTCGCTCACGGTGCGTCTCTTGTAGATTCACATAGGGAGAAGACGTCGGGAGGATGGAAAAGGTTCACGGGTGACCTAGATTTCGCCAGTTGGACCCGGATCATGGAATGGCCTCTCTAGACGATAGGAACGATGAGTGCGCGCAACCGCAGGCAGCCAGATCTCGCCGTTGACTTTTCGGCGCAGGAACGACAGTCGGGCACCCTTGTGCAGCTTGGCCAGCCCAACCAAGCCGAACTTCAGGCTGTCGATCGCCTCGGCCTCCAGTTTCACCAGTTCGTGATCGTTCTCGCTGACCCAGGCGCGCGCGCTGAAGTGCCGTATCTGTTCGCCCGCGCGGGTCTTTGGTTTCGCATCAGGCCTCGGCGTCAGTAAGAATGCGATCGCGTCGTGCGCTTCGACTCGCTCGCGTCCGATCATCCGGATCGCGAAGACGTTGTACATGTCGCTCACCGCCTCGACGCGCTCACGACGAGCCTTCTGAAGCTCAGTATCGGTAGTACGCGAGCCATCATGACCTCTTGAACCTTCATGTCAGTACCAGGGGCTGGCCCGGGATTCTCGTGCGCCTGGGCTCGGCCCACGATGCCTCTCTTGTAGATTAGCCTAGGGAGTAGACGGAGCTGCCCCCTGAGAAGTTCATTCGAGCGGGGATGCTTCCACGCTAAGAGACATGGACAGCGGCGCCTGCGGCCCGAGCGCGGCGCGCAGTCGCCGCGCGTGAGCGAGCGGGGGTGGGCCCCGCGCACATTGAGAAATGCCGACAGAGGGTCGGAAATAGGACTCGCTGCTGGCGGGAGCTGCCGCGGGCCGCAGTTGCTGCTGTCCGAGTCTCCTACGTCCTAGCTCCTGTCTCCTACCGCCCCACCGCCAGACGATTTGCCAGGCTGGCTGGCAATCCCGCGCTCAGGATTCGTCGCTGAGCGGCCTCGACTGGATAGACGATGCGCTTGAGCGTCAGCGCGAGCGCGTCGGAGTCGTAGACTCCATACGCCGCCCGCGGGTCCCCGTCGCGAGGCTGACCGACCGACCCGGCATTGACCAGATACCGCGCGTCAGGGTGCAGCGCGATCACGGTCTCCTCGTCCGGCTCCGGAACGAACCCGTCGAACGAGTCATTCTCGTAGTGGAAGACGACGGGGAGATGCGTGTGTCCGAAGAGGCACACCGGACGTCCGCTGGCGCCGAGCGCGTGCACGGCATCATCGCCATCGAAGATGTAGTGGTCCTCGTCGAAGGGCGACCCGTGGCAGATCTCGACGTGTTCGTCGATGGCCTCGGGGCCGGCGGGCAGCTCCTTGAGATACTGCCGGTTGGCGGGCGTGAGCGCCTCGTGTGTCCAGAGTGCGGCGACGCGCGCGACCTGGTTGAAGTTACTGCCGTCCTCGATGCCGCAGCAGGCCTTGTCGTGATTCCCCCGGATGATGGCGATCGGGTCGAGCGCGCGGATGCGGTCGACGACTTCGTTCGGCGCCGCGCCGTAGCCGACGAGGTCGCCGAGGACG
Source organism: uncultured Acidobacteriota bacterium (assembly GCA_963771395.1). Lineage (GTDB taxonomy): Bacteria > Acidobacteriota > Vicinamibacteria > Vicinamibacterales > 2-12-FULL-66-21 > DATBJJ01. Next base: position 149,931 of record CAVYTY010000013.1, read on the forward strand.
AGGAGATGGTCCCACACCGGCGCCGCGTCCAGCACGGCGTTGAGTGCCTCGATGTTCGCGTGAATGTCCGTAATGATCAGGTAGCGCATCGCGCGTGGGCACTACGACTGCACGTGGTCGGCAATCTCGTCGGCGATCTCGTCGGCCGACGCCGCGCCAACATCGATCCGGATGTGCGCCTGGGCGTACGCGACCCGTCGCGTTGCGAACAGCCTCTCCATCTGGCTGCGATCGGCGGCGAGCGGCCGCCGGCCATCAGCCGGCAATCTGGCCAGCACGACGTCGATCGGCACGTCGAGCCAGACCGACAGGCCGTCCAGATTGATCGCGGCGCGGTTTTCGGGCTCGACGAAGGTGCCGCCGCCCGTGGCCACGACGATGTGGCGCAGCGGCAGGAGGACCTTGAGAATCTCCCGTTCCACCGAGCGGAAGTACGGCTCGCCGGCGCGGGAGAAGATGTCGGCGACGGGCCGGCGCTCGCGCGCTTCGATCAGCTCGTCGACATCCTCCGCGCGCCAGCCGAGGCGCGTCGCCAGCGCGCGCGCGACGGTCGTTTTGCCGGCGGCCATGAAACCCACGAGGTAGATCTTGTCGGCCGTCACCGCGTCAGCCGCTCGAGCGCGTCAAAAAACCCGGGATACGACACGCTGACCGACGACGCCCCGAGGATCGTCGTCGGGTGGGCCCCGCCGGTGGCGGCGATCGCAAACGCCATGGCCAGCCGGTGATCGTCAGCCGCGTCGACCGTGCCCCCCGTCAGCGGGCGGGACACCAGCCGGAAGCCGTCGGGATACTCCTCGACCGACGCGCCGAGCGCCTTGAGGCCGGTCGCGAGGCAGCTGATGCGGTCGCTTTCCTTGACGCGCAGCTCGCCGGCGCCCTGCACGCGCATCTCGGCGCCCTCGGGCAGCAGCGCGCCGAGCGCCGCCAGCGCGGGAATCTCGTCGATCACGCCCGGCACCTCGTGCGGTTCGATCGCGAAGCTGGCAGGCGAGCCGTACGATGCGCGGATGCGGCCGACGGGCTCGCCGGCGTCCTGCGTTCTCGATTGTGACGTCGATGCGGGCGCCGGCGCGGCGCATGATCTCGATCATCGCGGTCCGCGTCGGATTCAGGCCGACGCCTTCGATTTCGATCTCGGCTCCCGGCGTGCCCGCCGCCAGGGCGACCCAGAACGTCGCGCTCGAAACGTCACCGGGCACCACCAGGTCACGCGCGCCGAGGCGCTGGCCGCCGGTCACGCTGATGGCCTCGCCGGTCTTCTGCACGCGCACGCCGAACTCGTGAAACGCGCGCTCGGTGTGATCGCGCGTCGCGACGGGCTCGAGCACGGTCGTTTCGCCCTCGGCCTGGAGGCCGGCGAGGAGGACGGCGCTCTTGATTTGCGCGCTCGGGACTTCCGGCCGATGGGTAATGCTTCGCAGCCGCCCGCCGTCGATCGTGAGCGGCGGCCGTCCATCCTCCGATCCGATGACCGCGCCCATCTCGGTGAGCGGCCGGATCACGCGCTTCATCGGGCGGCGGGAGAGCGACGCGTCGCCGCCCATCACCGTTCGAAATTCGTGCGCGGCGACGATGCCCGACAGGAGCCGCATCGTCGTGCCCGAGTTGCCCGCGTCGAGCGGTCCGAGCGGCGGCAGTCAGCCCGCGCAGGCCGCGGCCGTCAATCTGGACGACGCCTGCCGCGGTGCGCCGGATCGCCACGCCGAGCGATTGCAGGCAGGCGAGCGTCGTGAGGCAGTCGGCGCCGGACAGGTAGCCGCGGATGGTGGAGCGGCCGTCGGCCAGGGCCGCCAGCATCGCGTAACGGTGAGAGATCGACTTGTCGCCGGGGACTCGAAGGACGCCGGCCACTCGTGCCGCCGGCGTCACCAGGGCGGCGTCGGCTGGCGCGTGAGGCATGTTGCGCACTATAACATTGGGCTCGAAGACCAATTCCCATTCCTGGACGGATCCGGTTTAGAATACAGGGCCATTCGCGTGCGCGTCATGCTGTCAGTCGGCGCCGCCGACCCCATCGTCCACTCCCGGTCTCCGGACATTTCGGCGCCGGTGTCGCCGCCGCCGCATGCTGACGCGCGGCGGAACCGTCAAGCTCCAGGTTCGCAGTAATTTCGACACGCTGGACTTCGTCCAGGTGGTCTGCGACCGCATGGCGCAACCTCGGCGGGCTCGACGAGGACGCCGTCCACTGGATCGGCGTCGCCGTGCGCGAGTCGGTCATCAACGCCATCAAGCACGGCAACCGCGAAGATGCCGAAAGCTCGTCACGGTCGAGTTCACCTTTACGCCGCTCTCGGATCCGAGCGAGCTCGTCGTGCGGGTGCTCGATCAGGGCGAAGGCTTCGATCCCGAGGAGATCGCCGATCCGCTGGCTCCCGAGAATCTGCTCAAGGCGAGCGGCCGGGGCATCTTCTTCATGCGCAGCTTCATGGACGACGTGACGCTCCGGCGCGCGGCCGAGGGCGGGATGGAAGTGCGCATGGTCAAAAAGCTCTCGTCCGGTGGCTGACGTTCCCGAGCCCATTCTGCTCGCAACGGCGGTCGAAGCGGTCATGCGTGCCGGCGACGTGCAGATGGACGAACTTCGGCCAGAAGTTCCGCATCGACAAGAAAGGCGCCATCGACCTCGTCACCGAGATCGACATCGAGATCGAGCGCGGTTTCCGCGCGATGATTGCCGAGCGCTTTCCCGATCACCACGTGCTCGGCGAGGAGTTCGGGTCCGGCGAGTCAGGCGATCGCATCCCCCGTCTCTGCTGGGTGTTCGACCCGATCGACGGCACGACCAATTACGCGCACGGCCTCCCGATTTTCTGTTCGTCGCTCGCGTTCGAGATCGATGGCCAACCGGTCGTGGCCGCCATCTACGATCCGAACGCGTCGCGAGCTCTTCACGGCGGAGCGTGGGCAGGGCGCCTGGCTCAACGGTACGCCGCTGCGGGTGTCGACGGCGCGGTCGCTCATCGATTCGCTTCTGGTCACCGGATTTCACTACGACGTGCAGAAGGACCCCGGCGAGGTGATGGAGATCTTCGCGGCGTTCATCAGCCGGGCACGCGCGGTCCGTCGGCTGGGGTCGGCCGCGCTCGACCTCTGCTATGTGGCGGCCGGGCGCTTCGACGGGTTCTGGGAACGGAAGCTCGCGCCGTGGGACGTCGCGGCGGGCGCGCTCATCGTGGCCGAGGCCGGTGGGCACGTGACGTCGATGTCGGGGGGCCAATACGGCTCGCGCGAGGGGAGCGTGCTGGCCTCGAATGGCCTGATCCACGCCCAGATGCTGGAGACGATTCGCGGCTGATGGGGTCAGATCTCGATTTTCCGAACGACCGGTGGTCGCGAGGCCTGTAGAAAATCGAGATTTGACCCCGCCAGGTGTCTCTGGTGACACCGATAAATGACATTAGCCCGCCTTCGCCCCGCCTTCGGCGGGGCTTCGGCGCGGCAGGCCGCGTGTCTTCGCGTCCTTCGGCGCGGTTAGCGGCCCCGTTCCGGGACTAAATGGGTGGGGTCCCAATTCACCAGGAGCTGGCACTTTTCATGCTCCGGGCTTGACTGGACGCCGGCCCGGCATGCTGTCCGGTTTGGTTTACGGAGACTGTCATGATGAAACGCTACTGGCTGAATCGCGGAAGGGTGTCGAGCCTGGGGCTTGGTCGCGGGCGTGGCCTTACTGGTCGGGGGCCTGGCCTCGCCGGCGAGCGCACAGGTCTACCAGGTGACGCGAGCGGACGCGCGGCACTCTGTGGGTTTCAACCTGGGCTATTTCATGGTGAAAGGTGAAGACGGCCGCGGTCGATGACGACGTGCTGCTGGCAAATCTCGAACGACCTCGCCTTCGAGATCGACGACTTCAACAACTGGACGTTCGGCGGCGAGTGGCTCTACGGCGTGAGCAAGTTCCTCGAGACGGGCGTGAGCGTGGGCTTCTCTTCGCGAACCGTAACATCGGTCTATCGCGACTTCGTCAACGACAACGGGACCGAGATTGCACAGGACCTCAAACTGAGCATCGTGCCGATCACCGCGACGATTCGTTTCCTGCCGGCCGGCCGAGGCGCGGCGGTCGAGCCCTACATTGGCGGCGGCATTGGGATCTTCAACTGGCGTTACACCGAAGAGGGCGAGTTCGTCGACTTTTCCGACGATTCGATATTCGAGCGTGTTGGCGCCGACAAGTACAAGGCCGACGGCACGGCCATCGGGCCGGTGATTGTGGCGCGGTCTGCGATTCCCGATTGGCGATGCGTTTTCGGCGCGGGTTCGAGTACAAGTGGCAGAAAGCGGAAGGGGACACGGACGCGTCCACGAGCCAGCTCCTGGGCGACAAGATCGACCTCGGCGGGAACACGTTCGGCTTCACGATCCACATCCGCTTTTAGGTAAAAGCTCATCACAAACGGCCGTGTGTTGGTCGGACGACGGCGCCAACCTCTCGACGCTGTCCAAGAGTCTCACCGCGAAGGGCGCCGAGGACGCAGAGCCAGGACGAGTCTTTGTTCTGCGCTCTCGGCTGCTCTCCGCGGTGAAAAGCTTTTGGACGCCAATTGTCAAGAGAATTCTGCTACCCAGCGTGTCACCGTCGCGCCGGCGGGTATAGCTGCGGATGCTTCTGCGCGTACCAGTCGCGAAGGCGTGGCAAGGCGCCCAGCCGAACCTGCGGGTGGATGTGGTGCACGATGTGGTAGCCGATGTTGCGCGGCGCGAGCCCCAGGGCGCCGAACACTCCTAGATATTGTCGTTGGTCGTGCCGATGATCGTCTCGATCTGACGATCGGTCACGCGCTCGTAGGTGTGCTCGATGAGCACGCGCCGGGCGGCCAGAAGGCCGGCGATGCTGACCGGCACGACGTATCCCCACAGGACCGCTGCCGGAAACCGCGACCGCCAGCGCGACGACCAGCGCCTGGAACGCGACCTGTCCCCACTCCGCCCGCGCACACTCGACGACCTCCGGAGACTCGCGCAGATCGTCGCTCGTGCGGTCTTGAAGGAAGACGTGCGCGTAGACGTTGCGCAGCCGCGGCACGAGATGACGCGATCGCGCCGACGATCGCGCGGACAGCTCCAGAACGGCGGCAGCGCGAGGCCGCGCAGGATGTTCAGCGTCTGCCAGAGCGACATTCTGGCGGCCCGCCTTGTAGTACGGGTCGGTGTGCATGCCGCTGTCGCGGTGATGCCTCAGGTGGTGATACCGCATCGCGTTGAGCGTCGACGCGATCGGATACCCGCAGAGCACTTCCACAACTCTGACCGCGGCGGTCTTCCTCCGGAGCGGCATGTGCGTGGCATCGTGGAGCACGACGCCGAGCGCGTGAAGGCGGCCGGCAACGACAAGAGCCACGATCGGATAGAGCCACCACGGCGCCGCGGCCATCGCGACCCACGCAGCCGCGATCATCGCCCACTCCTCGAGCGCCATGCGCACGAGCCCGGCCTCGCTGGCCGGCTCGAGCAGCTCGCGCGGGACGTCACGCCGCGAGACGTGCGGGACGGCAGCCGCGTCGAGCGCCTGCTCGAGATCCTGCGCGAGGTGCGTCGATTCGCGTGCGTGGTGTCAAGAGACCTCCAGAGAGACGCTGAAGCCAAACGACTGCTGCACGGTCACGACGGTGTCCACGAAGCATCCACCGAGAGCCCGCGAAGATCGCAGAAGAACACCGGCTAGTGCTTCTGTCGTGCTCGCGCGCTCTTCGCGCCGTCGTGATAGCGCGGTGGTCAGCGGACGGCCTGTGTTGTCCGTGGCAAATCGGAGCATTGCTTTGCCGCATCATTGCCCTGTGTGTTGTCCGCCGATTCGAGCACCAGCGACAGCACGGCCAGCCAGTAGCGCGCAGGATCGAAGCCGTGACCGCCGACCGCCGGCTGCGCGTGATCCACCTGCGGCAGCAGCACGTGCGGAAGGCCGGGCCAGATCAGGTCGTTCAGGAAGAACTGCCCGTCGTGCGCGCGGCCCGGCCCGATTTCGCCGAGGCGCTCGTGGAAGGAGTCGAGCCACGTCGTTGGCTGCTGACGACCACGAAGCCGTCTGCAGGACGGGGAACGGCCAGCGAATGCGGTCAACGCGTTCGACGATGGTCGGCCAGACGTCCGAGGTGAGCTCGTGGCCGCCGCGCGTCGCGCCGATGAGCGCGAGCGCCGCGTGTTGCGCGATCTCGGTCGCGCGTCGCCGGGCGGTGTACGACCGTTCGCGATGGCGGCCCTGAAGGACGCTTTCGATGACGAAGGAGGGCCCGTGCGGTGTCTGCGACAGCACGACGCCGTCGCAGCGCGCCGCGATGGACGCGTCGCTGGCGAGCACGGTCAGGCACTCCAGCCCGCCACGGCTGTGGCCGCAGAAGACGAGACGCTCGCGGGTCGGCCGCGCGCGCGAGCTGGTCCGCGAGGGCGGCGACGTTGCCGGCTGACCGTTCCGCCCGACCGATTGCCGGCGATGAACGCGTCGAATCCGATGCGACGGAGCGCCGCGCACGGCGCGACGAGATTCCGCGGCATGTAGTGACCGAGATAGCCTCGAACGAACACGACCGTGGTCGTTGCCGCCCGCGAACGGAGCGAGCCGCTCGATGCCGAGACATGCCGCTCCGCCACGCATCCGCGAAGCGAACGCTCCAGTCTCGTCAGGCGCCTGATCTGGCTCGAGCCCGAGCGGCGGCGTCTGCGGAAAGAGCTCGCGATACCGCTCGAAGCCGTCCGGGGTCCAGTGATGCGCGTGGCGCGGCCACCGCTACACCATCGCCATTTCAAACGCCGGCGGGCACGCGCTCGGTTTCGCGCCCGGCTTCGTGCGCGTGCCCGGGTGGGACGACCGCGTAGACCGTGATCGGCACTGTCTGCTGCACGAACCCGCCGAGCGCGCGCCCGAGGTTCCACGCGTCGAAGTCGCACATCGCCACGCAGTGCCAGTCGGCTCCGCGCCATCGATCGAACAGGCGATCGAGCATGCTGCGGAACACGCCCGCCCGCTCGTCCGGGCGTGAGCCGCGACGCAAACGTCAAGTGGGTCAGGTACGGCATGCGCAGTGGCTCGCCCGGCCTCCGGCACGCGTAGCGGCGGCGACGGCAGCGCGCGCGCGCCCACGCCCGAGGAGCCGCAGCGTCGTGGGCACGCGGGAGACGACCGTCTGTTTCGCCGCGCTCGGCGACCAGGGGGCCACGCAGGCGGCAATGCCACGTTCGTCGGCGGCGTACACGAAATCAGCGATCGACAGGCCGTCCCAGCAGAGCAGCCGCCGGGCGAGCTCGCCGCGAAAGCCGAATGGCGCCAGGCGATTCTCGTCCTCGAAGAATGCGGTCAGCGCCGCGCCGGTCGCGGCAGCTCGCATCGCACACCTGCCACCGGCCGCGCGGGCGCGACGCGTCCAGCGAGCGGCAGCCGCATGACGAGATTGCGCATCGTGAACGGCCCGATCGGCACGAGCGACGGTTGATGCGGACGGCGGAGCCTGCGCGCCGATCGCTCAGAACGGTCGTCGTTCCCGAGTGCGGCGAGCGCGGCGCGGTTGCCGTCGATCACGGTCGTGAACCAGTGCGTGCAGTCGGCCAGCTCCTCGATGTCGCGCGCGCCTGCGTGATCAGGTCCGCAAACAGCCGGCGCCACGCGACGGCTGAAGACGCGGTCGAGGCTGACCCGCAGATCGCCCGAGGTATCCGATCGTCGTCGGCTGCCCATTCACCCAGCCCGGGCGCAGCGACGCGGTCGCCGAGGCTCCGGATGCCGCCGCCCTCGTCTTCGGTGAGATGACGAACGAGCGATCCGACTGGTAGCGCAGCAGCTTGAAGAAATCCGGCCGCCTCGTGTAGCTGCACGTCGAAGGCGGACGTGTGCATCGGCGTCCGCTCGAAGAAGTCGAGGATGCGCGCGTTGTCGGCCGGCGTGGCCAACCGCGTGTTCGGATATCGCGCGACGAGCTCTGCGAGCCGCATGGCCGTTAGAAGTAGCGCTTCTCGAGCACCGACTGGTCGCTCGGGGAACTCGCACCGGCGGACGGAACACCAGCAAGTACCGATGCCAGATCGGCTGGGTTTCCCTCAGGTCGCTGCGCGCGTGGAGCTCCTGCCACGGCAGCGACGGCCGCCGATGATGCGTGAGGTTGTAGTTGAAATTGAGAAAGAGCATCCGCACGATCCCCGGCGCGCGCAGGTTGTAGGCGCCTTCCACGATGTGCACGGGCGTGTGCACGTGGTAGATCCACTGGAGCGAAGACCAGCTGAACCCGAACGCCGCGTAGGCGACCGCCAGCGTCTGCCAGTGCCAGGGGCCGAACCACACCAGCCCTCCCCAGAACGCGAGCGACCACGAGTCCCTCGATCTGCATCCGGCGCCAGTCGCGCGCGCTGAACTCGCCGAAGCCCGCGGCGAAGCTGTTGAAGCGCTCGTGACGCGCGAGCCGCTGAGCGGTCGAGTACGGCAGCAGCGGCGAGATGAGCGGGAAGACGAAAGCATGCCAGCCAGATGCCGCCGAGAATGGCTCCGTAGTACGTCGCCGTTTTGCGCAGCGGGCTCTCGCCGTCGTGGATGAACTCGGCGCGCTCCGCTTCGGTCCTGTTCCGCCGGTGATGGCCCCAGTGCTGCACCTGCAACAACGTCGGCGCCGTCCCGAACATCGTCGAGGTCAACCAGCCGATCAGGTAGTTCAGCCGTCGGGTTGCGGTGCGCGTTGCGGTGGCAGAACTCGTGGAGCATGGTGAAGACGCCCTGCATCATCAGGCAGAAGAGCACGAGCGCGGCCGCGCGCGCGCTCCAGTGCAGCGCCCGGCTGTCGATGGCGGTCAGCAGCGCAGCCCAGACAGCCACCTGCGCGACGGTGACGACGAGGTTGGCGCGTCCGTACCTGCCGAGCGCCGACCACGACGGCTCGAGATCGGGCACCAGGTGCTCGCCTTGGACGACGACGATGGTTCGAGACGTCATCGACTGGCTCCGCTCCAGAGATGCGCCAGCAGATCGCGGCCGGGCCGCTGCCGCGCCGCCGGGAACGCCGCCGGCAGCCGGTCCCACGGAACTTTCGGGCGCGAGTGGTGTTCACGGTGGTAGTTGATGTTGTAGGGCCAGATCGTCAGCCGGCCAAGGAGCCCCGGCGCCCAGCTGCACGAAAGGCTCGGGTCGGCGTCCGCCGTGGCATGCTCCGCGAAGCTGCGAATCTTCTGGAGCAACTGGGTCACCGTCACGTAGGGCACGAACCAGAGCAGCGCCACGTGCACGCGTGGTGACAGGCCAGAGCGCATACGCGCCCGCGACGCGACGCCGGCAAACACCACGAACTGGAGTGTCAGCTCGGGATACGGCGCGCGTGCGAGGCAGCTTCAGTGCGTCCCCTCCGCTCGTCTCGCGCAGGTAGCGAATCGTCATGACGATGCCGTTCCAGGCCAGCACGTCACCGGCGAGCTGACGCGCCAGCGCGCCGAGCGGCGAGGGGACGGAACGTCCACGGTTGCCCGCGGTAGAGCAGCACGCGCTCGGGATCGCACGCTGCTCCGAGATGCCGATGATGACTGAGGTGGAGCGCGCGGTAGAGGTGAATCGGCAGCAGCAGTGGAACGCCGACGACCGAGTTCACGATGAAGTCGTTCACACGCCGGCTTCGCGCGACGAGGCAGTGGACGCCGTCATGATAGAGGACGAGGATCGCATGCTGTCTCGTGGCGATGAAGAGGCGCGGCAAAGGCGATGACCGGCCCGCTCCACCAGCGAATCGCCACCGCGATGGCAGCAACGATGAGCGTCCACTCGACGAGGAACGCCGCAAGCGCTCGGAAGATGGAGCGCAGGTCGGGGTGACCTCGATTGTCGCGCAGCGGGCGTTCGACGACTCCGAGCGACCAGCATGCCGAGCATCGCGACCACCAGGCCGAACGCCAGGCCCGTCACGACGTCCACGACGACATGCTGTTTCGTCAGGAGCGTCGACACGGCAAGAGCGGTGGTCCAGACCGCGGAGGCGGCGGCGGCGACGTGCCAGAACCTGGCAATCGTCGCGGCGGCGGCTCGTGGCGCGGCGACCAGCAATGCACGCCGTGGCGATGGCGGCCGGCAAGCGAGACATGGCCGCTCGGGATCGCGCAGAGCGTCGTATCCAGTTGCTGGATGACCGCGAGCAGCGACCCGTCGGGCGCGACCGTGCGCGCGGCGATGCGCGTCGGCACGAGGGTGTAGGCCACGACGTTGGCGAGGCCGCAGCCCATCGCGACTGCGAAGACGTCGTCGAAGCCAGGCGTTCGTCTGGCCGTGACGATCAGCACCGGCAGCAAGAGGAAGTAGCGTCGCGTAGACGAGCGCCGCAGCCGGCACGAACGGGATGAATCCATCGATCGCGCTCGGCTCGATCGCGATCGGCGCCCGCTACGGCGCGCGGGTGGCGAGCGCGTAGAGGACGCTCACGACGCGTCGTGTACGCGGTCCACGCCTGCCACGGCCGCCTGCCGGAGCGAGCGTCAGATCCAGAAGAACACCTCGTCGATCCGCGGCTCCGGTGCTGGGCCCGTGCCGCCGCGCTCCGCGTGATCGCGGAGCGACTCGATGTACTCGTGCAGCAGATCGGCTGCCGTCGAGTTGAAGCGCGTCTCGCCGCCAAAACGGCGGAGGTTGTCGCCCTGGATGCGCATGATCTGCACGTCCTGCCGAATGACCTCGCGCGTGTAGAACGGCAGCCACAACGGCGCCAGGGCGTTCAGCCAGCCGAGCTTGTAGCTGATGAGCGTGTACACGGTCGTGGCGAACGGTCCGCGAGGCGTGCAGGTGCTCGTGATCGTGAACCCGCGCCGCGGTCCGAACGTGTAGTCGACCCGCGTGGTGTTCGGCATGTAGAACTTGTCGGTGTGCTCGGTCGGCGCGCCATCCGGATTCAGGATGCGGCCGGTGAACCCGATCTCGATCGTTCGGCAGGTCGTAGGTGACGAGCACGCTGTCGGGCGTCCGTTCGACGACGACGCGAACACGCTTGTGCGCGGGTCGACGGAACCAGCCCACGTGCACGAAGGTCGTGTGCGGCACGTCCATGAAGTTCTCGACGAGGTGCGTCACCTCGTTCGGAAACTCCGTGACCATGTAGTAGGTTCCCCAGCCGGGCGTGTCCCAGTAGGGCATCGGGAACGGCTCGCGCGTCGGGGCGCGTGTCGCCCATCCACACCCAGACGAGCCCGTGGCGCTCGACGGCGGGGAAGCGCCGCACGCCGCACTGCGGCGGCGCGGCGTCCGGCCCGCTCGAGGGCACCTCGACGCAACGTCCCTCGTGGTCGTAGACCCAGCCGTGATACGGGCACCCGAGCTTGCCGTCGAAGACCGCACCCTTCGACAGCGCCGCGTTGCGATGGGCGCAGCGATCTTCCATCGCCACGGGGCGGCCGTCGGATCGCCAGAGCACGAGCGGCTGCTCGAGGATGACGCGGCCGAGCGGCCGCGTCGGCCGTCAGCTCGGGTGATCGCGCGGCCGCATACCAGGCTTCCTTGAGGAGGCCCGATCGTTCGCGCATCCTGCCGGCAGGGGTGGTGGCCGGCTCGACGCGCGCGGGGTCCAGCACGGCAACGGTGCTCATCTGTGACCTCGCGAGAAGCGAGTGGTTCGCGCGCGGCGCCCTCGAAGACGAGGCTCCAGTCCAGGCGGTCATCGAGGTGTGCCGGCTTGATGTCGCCCGCGCGCTGGCCTGCCTCGGCTCTGGCGCGCAGGTACCGCGCGGCGCCATCCTGGACCGGCACGCCGTCGAATGGCCGTCAGCTGGCCGAGCGCGCGCGCGTACCGGTAGCCGTGGCTGTCACACAGCGTGCGCTCGACCGCATCGCAGACGCGCTGCAGCGTCGTCTCGTCCGCGCCTTCGGCGTAGAGGCGGTAACCGGGCGGATCACCGGCTGCCGGCGCGAGCAGCGCAAAGGTGAGCGTCGCGCCCGTCGTTTGCGCGGCGTAGCCGAGTGCCTGGGCCACCATCCGCGGGTTGAGCTTCTCGCCGCAGCAGATCCGAGACCTGATCGATCCGGCCCTCGAACTGGAGCAGGGGCGCCTGCTGATGAAACCCGGTGCAGCGAACGGCATCGCCGAGCTTGTAGCGATAGAAGCCGCCGCCGGTGGAGATGACCGGGGCGTAGACAGCGCCCTGGCCGGAGCTCGTGCGCGAGGACGCGGAGGAGAGGCAGGGCGTTCGAGATCGAGGAACTCGAGAAAGTGACCGGCGATGGCGGCAACGATTCGACCGTGCGGTCCGACACGTTTTCCAGCTGCAGCGGGAACGACACGACGCCTTCGGTCGCGAGCAGACCCTTGGGCTGAATCCGCGCGTGCGGCACGTAGCGATGCAGCGCCGGGACCGCATCCTGCCGCGGCTCCATCCGCCCAGCACGAGACGACGCGCCAGGTGCGGCCAGAGCGCTTCGCCCAGCGTGCCGTGTCTGCAGGCGACGGCGCACGGCGGCCCGACGTCGCGCCGGCACGTCGTCGAGCAATGCGTCGAGGGACGCTTCGATGCGCCGGAGCAGCAGCACGAAGAAGGACGGATGCCAGACCGAGATCAGGCCGAGATTGTCGGCCGCGACGAGATGGCGCGCTGTGGCGTCGGCCCACGCGTCCATGTCGGGAATGCGCGCGACTCCTGGCGGCACGGCGAGCATCTGCCGCAGCGCGAATCGCTCCAGCGGCCCGAAATACTCGGTGTCGTCGTCGAGTCCGACCGGGATTCCCGCCCTCGTGCGCTCCGGCTGCCGCGTCGCCGGCGAAATCGACCAGTAGCTGGTCGTGCCGCGAAGTCCAGGGAAGGAGGCGTAGAGGTCGTGCAGCCACGGCCCTGTAGCGGCCGCGAACTCGTCGAACAACGCGAGCGGTATACGGCACGAGCTTGTTCGCGGCCGTCGAGCCGCCGGTTCGCTCGAAGACGCGGATCGGTGCGGCGGTCAGGACGCGGGGCTCGCCCGCCGTCGCACGCCGCACCCAGGGCTCGAGATCGTCGTAGTCGACGACGGGCACACGGTCCTGCCAGTCGCGAACCGAGCTGATGGCATCGAACCGGTGGGCGCGGCCGTACGCCGTGTCGGCGTTTGACGTGACGAGCTCGCGCAGACGGCTGGCCTGTGCGGCCTCGCAGCCCGCGCAGGGCGCGCTCGAAGCGCCGGCGCGCGGGACCGAGGGAGAGCCGGTGCCCCGCCTGGATCACGCGAAGGCCGATCGCATTCATCACCATGCTGTCCTCAGCGGGCCATGCGCGAGCCTGCCGCCGTGAGGTTCTCGCGGGCGAGCGACGCCAGCGACACCAGTTCATCTCCCTCGATGTGGCCAGGATTGCGCTCGAGAAAGAACCGCACGTGCGGGTCGGCCGATCGTCCGTCGGGCACGCCGCTCAGACGCTCTCGAAGGACCTGAGGCTTCGAGAACCGCACGAGACCCGCGGGGGCATCATACGCGGGGCCGAAACGTTCGGCGCTCAAGGCATCCAGAAGGTGTTGCGACTCGAGCGGAGTTGGAGCGTCGAACCTGGGGTAGAAGGCGCGGAGGAACACGGACACGAAACGGTACGTCCGAAATCCCGACGTCAGCAGCAGCCAGTAGAGATCGCCCGTCGGGATAGTCGCGAGCGACGTCGTAGACGGCGCGGATCCAGGCGCGCGGCAGCGCGGGCGATCCCCATGCCGAAGGCTCGACGATGGTGTCGCCGGAGTAGACGACAGTGAGTGGCCGTCGGTCGACAGTGGTCGCGTAAATCAGGAACGTCGAGAATCCGCGCAGGGCCCCGCTGTCATCCTCGAGCAGGACGACCCAGTTCTTCTCCGAGAGGTCGCGCAGGAACGTCTGCCGATCGACGCCCAGGAAATGCTGCGCCAGCAGATCGTGCATCGCGTCGACCTCGCGTTCCGAGAGCGCCGTCCTGCTGACGACGCGCGTCGTGAGCGAGGGCGCGCCGCGGGTTCGCCAATTGAGACGGCTCTGCTGTGCATCGTTTCTCTACCTCGCCGTTTGGACAGGGCACGGTACCATGAACCGCCAGACGGATGAGCAAGAGATTACGGAATCAGCCTATCGTCTGGCCGCGTTCAGAAGTCGTGAGGGGGTGCTGAAAAACTGTGAGGGCCGCGATCAGCGCGCCCGGTACAGCGCCACGCCTCCGCCCTCGGCCACTCGTTCGAATCCCTCAAGGAAGCGGCTGGACTGCCGCGCCCGCTGGAAGACCGCGTCCCCGCCTTCGGCGCGCTCCTCGATCGCTACCCACGTCACGTACGCGCGCGGCCCGTACTCCATCGCTTGGCTCCAGACCTCGCCATTGCCCTCGTGGAGAAAATCGTGGATCTCGAACCCCGCCGAGCGAGAGGTCGTGCATGTAGTGCGCGAGCGACCCCATGCTCATCATGATCGGGCGGCCATCATGGTGCGCGACCAGATACGCGGTGACCGCGCGGCGTCCGATGAGATTCTGCGCGTCGCGCTGTGACTCGGCGATGACCGGAGCAGACCGATCGAGCGGCGAGACCTGCCAGAGCGCGGCCACGACCGCTGCAACGGCAGCACCGGCGCGAAGCGCTGCGCGGCAGCAGGCCGATTCCCGTGCCGACGAGTGCCGCGCACGCGACAACGAGCGGCACGCCGTAGCGGATACGGAAGGGATGTCCCTCGAGATACGCGTACCACGGCAGAGCTGCGGCCGCGGCGAGGGCCAGGACGAGCACCAGCGACGCGCGTGCCCGTGACCGCGCAAAGGTCCACGCGACGAGCGCCGCGCCCGCATACGCCGGCCACACCAGTGCGGGGCCGGAGAGGCGATAGACGCCTTCGCGCACTTGATCCCAGGCCAGCAGCGGATGACCGAGCGCGTCGTTCTCCGCGACGAAGAAGCCGCTGCTGATGAACCAGGCGCCGACCGTCCATCGGCTGTTGAGGAGGAACAGCGCGATCGCGCTCGCGGGATACGCGGCAAGCCTGGCGACGGCGAGCGCGGCCGCGGCGAACGGCGTGCCCCGTCTCAGCAGTACTGCCAGCGCGAGGACGAGCGCGTGCCGCAGATCGGCCAGGCCTCGTACCGCGTCATGCATGCGGCGACCAGCGCGAGCCCCGCCGCCCGCGGCCAGGCCGGCGCGCCGCGATCCAACCACTCTCACGGTCAGCGTCACCGCCAGCAGCGTCGTCCCGAACAACAACGGTTCGGTCATCGGCGTGCTCTGGAGATAGAGCACGTTCGGGTTCGCGAGCAAGGAGCGCCGCGCCTGCAGCGGCGCCGGCGGCCGATCCCGTCCGACGGATGATGAGCGACGCGAGCGCCCATGCGCCGACCGCCATGGCGATCACTGAGATGGCGATCGCCGATGCGCCGCGTGCGATACCACGCGTCGACCTGCACCGGAACCATGTTGAGAACATGCGGGAAGGGGAGCCACACGGCGCCGATCTGCTGCCATCCAGGCATCAGGCTGTCGAAGATTCGGCGAGCCACGACGAGGTGGGCGCGTGCGTCGTAGTGGCTCAGCGCCAGGCCGGCTCGACTGTAGTAGATCGCTGCCGCGCTGCCGACGAGAAGCGTGGCGAGGGCAATCAGTCGTGCCGCCCAGCGCTTCACGTTCTCGGGGTAGCTGTCTTCGTCGTGTCCGGTTTCGTCGTGTTCGCCTCTGGACGGACGAGGCGCGATGATCGGCGCACGGAGTTCGCCGCCGGCTTCGTCGAGGTGAGGCGTCGTGGTGGCCAGAGCGCTTCTTAGTCTACACTTTGGGACGAATGGCGGCTTTCGTCGAGTGGATCAAGGACGTCGCGGTTTCTCTCGGCGGCCCGGGCTTGTTCGTCATCGCATTCCTGGATTCGTCCTTCCTGTCGTTCCCCGAAGTCAACGATATCCTGATCATCTGGCTGACGACTCAGCACAAGGACAGGATGATCTACTACGCGCTGATGACCACGCTCGGGTCGATCAGCGGTTGCCTGGCGTTGTATTTTCTCGCCCGTAAGGGTGGTGAGGCGTTCCTTCGCAAGCGGTTCAATCCGCACTACCTCGAGCGTGCCATGGCGACATTCCGCCGCTACGGCCTGCTCGCGATTCTCATCCCGTCGGTTCTTCCGCCGCCGATGCCGTTCAAGATCTTCGTGCTGGCGGCCGGCGTCGCCAAGGTCCGGCCGCTCGACTTCATCATCGCGGTCGCGATCGGTCGAGGCTTTCGCTACTTCGGCGAAGGCCTGCTGGCGGTCTACTACGGCGACCACGCTGCGGACTTTCTAAACGAGAACGCTCACACCGTGGGCGTGGCCGTCGCGGCTGTGGCGCTCGTTTTTGGGGGTGGCTGGATCCTCTGGCGCCGGAAGCGTGACCGTCAGGCGGTTTGACGATCGGCCAGAAGGCCTGTATAATCAAACGTTTATCAGTGTCAGTTTGAATGCAGCTGGACATCTCGGTCGTCGTCCCAATGAAGAACGAGGCGCCCAACGTGGACGAGCTCTACCGCGAGCTGACCGCGGCGCTCGAAGCCTGCGGACGCCCCTACGAGATCCTCGCAATCGACGACGGCAGCACCGACGACACCTTCGCGCGGCTCGCCCGGCTGCAGGCCTCGGACTCCAGATTGCGCGTCATCCAATTCCGCCGCAACTTCGGCCAGACAGCCAGCTTCGCTGCCGGCTTCGCCCACGCCCGCGGGCGCTACATCGTCACGATGGACGGCGACCTGCAGAACGATCCGCGTGACATCGCCGCGATGGTGACCGAGCTCGAGGAGTACCCGGCCGACATCATCGCGGGATGGCGCAAGAATCGAAAAGACAAGTTCTTCAGCCGCCGGCTCCCCTCGGTCGTGGCCAACCGCATCATCTCGAAGGCGACCGGAGTGAAGCTGCACGACTACGGGTGCTCGCTCAAGATCTTCCGTGCCGAGGTCGTGAAGGGGATGAAGCTGTACGGCGAAATGCACCGCTTCCTGCCGGCGATCGCCAGCGAGTTCGGGGTGACGACGGTCGAGAGGGTCGTGAACCACCGGGCGAGGAAGCACGGCACGTCCAAGTACGGCATCTCGCGCACGATTCGCGTGATCCTCGATCTCCTGACGGTCAAGTTCCTGATCAGTTACCGCACGCGCCCGGTGCAGATCTTCGGGCTGTGGGGTCTTCTCATGGGACTGCTCGGCAGCGCGATACTCGCGTGGCTGGCCTACGTGCGATTGACGACCACGCAGGGAATCGCCGACCGCCCGATTCTGCTCTTCGGCATCCTGTTGATCTTCACGGGCGTGCAGCTCGTCACGCTCGGGCTGCTTGCGGAGATGCAGGCGCGGACGTACCACGAGTCGCAGGACAAGCCGACCTACGTGATCCGGGAAATCCGGCAGAGCGAGCCTCGCCACATTTCCGGCAAGACCGCGTCCGGCAAGACCGCGGCCGAAGAAGACGACTCCCGTGGCAATATCAAGCGGTTCAACTGAGCCGCGGGCCCGAGGGACCAGCGGGGAGTCGAACGCTCCCGCCGGACCCCCGGCTGCGGATGCTCGCATCACCGACATTCAACGGGAGTTCGGCGCCAGCCGGTCGCGCAGGCAGCGCTATGCGGACCTGGTCGTCGGGCAGCCGGGCCTGTGGCCGCTCGTTCGCCACGAGTTGGTCCTGCTGCTGTCGGCCTGGGTGCCGGGGGCGCTCGGCCTGTTCCTGCGTTCGAAGTTGTATCCGCTGATTCTGGGACGCGTGGGGAGGAACGTCGCGTTCGGCTGCAACATCGTGCTGCGGCACCCGCACAAGATCGAGATCGACGACAACGTGGTCATCGACGACCAGTGCTGTCTGGACGCGAAGGGCACCACCAACCGGGGCATCTCGATCAAGCGCGGTGTGTTTGTCGGCCGGAACACGATCCTCAGCTGCAAGAACGGCGACATCTGTCTAGAGGAAGACGCGAACATCGGCTTCAACGTCGAGGTCTTTTCCGCGGCACAGGTCCGCATCGGCAGGAAGGTGCTCATCGCGGCCTACACCTACCTGGTCGGCGGCGACCACCTCTACGACAAGGTCGACGTCGCGGTGCTCGACCAGGGCCGAACGGCGCGCGGCATCGACGTCGGCGACAACGTCTGGCTCGGGGCGCACGTCGTCATCGCCGACGGCGTGCACATCGGGCGGGACGCCGTCATCGGAGCCGGGGCAGTGGTGACGTCGGATGTGCCGGAGTTTCAGGTCGCCGCAGGAGTGCCGGCGCGCATCATTCGCGATCGACGGTCGTCGGAATCAGGGAACTGAACCGGGTTATGTGCGGCATCGTCGGGATCGTCGAACGGGATCTGAATCGGCCGGTGAGGGCGGGCGACGTGCAGCGGATGGTCCGGACGCTGAACCATCGAGGCCCCGATGACGAGGGCAGTGTCCTGCTGCCTGGCGTTGGCCTCGCCATGCGCCGGCTGTCGATTGTCGACATCGCCGGCGGCCAGCAGCCGTTCGCGAACGAAGACGGATCGATGCACGTCATCGCCAACGGCGAGATCTACAACTTCCAGGAGGTCAAGGACCAGCTCCTGGCGCGCGGTCACCGCTTTCGATCGCGCTCGGACATCGAAGTGCTCGATCCACGCCTATGAAGAGTACGGCGAGGCGTTCCTGGGCAGGATTCACGGGATGTTCGCTCTCGCGCTGTGGGACGGGCGGCGGCGCGCGCTCATCGCGGCGAGAGACCGCGCGGGAGAGAAGCCGCTCTACTACACGCTGACCCCGCAGGGCCTTCGCCTCGCCTCGGAGATCAAGGCGCTGCTGTCGCAGCCCGAGGTCGATCGGACGCTCGATCACGAAGCGCTCGACGAGTTCCTGACCTACGAATACATCATCGCGCCCCGGACGATCTTCAAGGCGATTCACAAGCTGCCGCCAGCACATTACCTCGTCTACAAAGATGGTGAGGTGACGGTCAGGCGCTATTGGGACGCCGCCGACGTTCAGGTGCGTGCCTGGACGGAGGCAGAGGCCGCCGACGCGCTCCGCGAGACGCTCGCCAAGGCGGTTCGCAGCCAGATGATGTCGGACGTGCCGATCGGACTTTTTCTGTCCGGAGGCATCGATTCGAGCGCGGTCGGGATCATGCTGCGCGACGCGCCCGGCGGATCCTCGGTGTCGAGCTTCAGCATGGGCTTCGACGATGGGAGCTACAACGAGCTGCCGTACGCACGGGAGGTCGCGGCGCTGTGTGGGACTGCGCACCATGAAGGGACCGTGACGCCCGACGTTGCCGCGCTCTTCGACCGGCTGGTCGTGCATCTCGACGAGCCGTTCGCCGACGTGTCGCTCTTTCCGACGTTTCTCGTGTCGCAGATGGCGCGGGAGCACGTGAAGGTCGTGCTGACGGGCGATGGGGGCGACGAGCTCTTTGGCGGGTACGACGCCTATCAGGCGGAGGCGCTGGCCGGGAAGTGGGCCGGGCTGCTGCCTGACGCGGCAACGCGCGCCGCAGATGCCCTTCTCGCGCTGGTCCCTCCGACCGACAGAAAGAAAGGCCTCGTCAACAAGGCGCGGCGGTTCGTCGACGGCCTGGCGCATGCGCCGGCGTCCATCGCGCAGTACCGCTGGATGACGTTCCTCGGAGCTGACGCCAAGGAGCGCTTGTATTCGCCCGCGTTTCGCAGCGCCCTCGTCTCGGCCGACGTCTATCGGCCGGTGCGCGAAGCGCTGGGGCGGGCAGGGAAGGGCGACCTCCTCAACAGGCAACTCTACGCCGACCTGTCCATCTACCTGGCCGACGACATTCTCGTGAAGGTCGATCGCATGAGCATGGCGACGTCGCTCGAGACGCGCGCGCCGTTTCTCGACGCCGACGTCATCGAGCTGGCGTTCTCGATGCCCGGGGACTTGAAGATTCGGAGCGGCACGAGGAAGTACATCCTCAAGCAGGCGCTGCGCGGGGCGATCCCGGACCGGATCCTCGATCGGTCGAAGGAGGGCTTCAGCATTCCGATGAAGCAGTGGCTGAAGCGGGAGCTGAAGCCGCTGATGGACCGCCTCCTGGCGCCGGATCGCGTGGCCGCGCGCGGCCTGATCGAGCCCGCGGAAACGAGCCGGCTCATCGAGGAGCACTGCGCCGGATGCGCCAACCATGCGCACGTGCTCTTCAGCCTGATGGTCTTCGAACGCTGGGCGGAGGAGTTCGCGCTGTGACGACGCGGGATGTCGCGCGGTACGCAACGGCGGTGGCGATCGCTGTCGGGATGGGCGGCTGCGGCTCGCCGACGGCGCCCCCGCCGCTACCACCGACGCTGTTCCTGACGTGTCCCGGGACGGCGACGGCGCAATCGGTCAACGGCGACGCGACCAGCGTGTCGTTCAATATGCCGCAGGCCTCCGGTGGCACGGCACCCGTGACGACCACCTGCTCGGCGCAGTCGGGCAGTTCGTTCAACGTCGGGACCTCAACCGTGAACTGCCAGGCGGTAGATTCGCGAGGCCAGAGCGCGGCATGCGGGTTCATCGTCAACGTGCAGGGACCGCCCCGCCTGACGGTGACGCGTTTTCTGGCGTTCGGCGACAGCCTGACCGCCGGCGTCCTGTCGCCGGCCGTGATGCTGCTGATCGTCTCGCCGCCCGAGTCGTATCCGTTCGTGCTGCAGAGCCGCCTCGTGCCGCGGTACCGCCAGCAGACACCGGTCGTCTTGAACGAGGGCAACGCCGGCGAGCAGGCGTCGGGCACGGGCGTGCAGCGGTTCAGAAGTGTCCTGCAGCAGAATCGTCCCGAGGCCGTGCTGCTGATGGAGGGCACAAACGATCTGCTCAGCGGCCAGATCGGGGCCGACTTCGCCATCAATGCCCTGCGCGCGATGGTGACCGAAGCCAAGAGCCAGAACGTCCGCATCGCGCTCGCGACCATACCGCCGCAGCGTGGGAATGGCCTCCGCAACAGGGGCGCAGTGGCCGGGATGATTCCGGGCTTCAACGACCGGGTTCGCAGTCTGGCCAGCGCCGAAGGCGTCCCACTCATCGATGTCTACAACGGCATGAAGGACGACCTCAGCTACATCGGCATCGACGACCTGCACCCGACCGCGCGCGGATACGACGCGATGGCCACCATCTACTTCGAGGCCATCAAGGCCACGTTCGAAGTGCGACCGGCACTCGGCGCGTCCCCGCGGTGACGATGACCGCGAGCGATCCGTCGACCGACTTCCGCGGCCTCACCCGGCGCGTGCGCAGCTACTGGAACGAACGCATCCACGACCTGGAAATGACCACGCAACCGGTCGGGACGGCGGCGTTCTTCGACGAGCTGGACGACTACCGGTTCGACAAGCTCGCGTACCTGCCGCAGGTGATCGACTTCGGCCGCTACAAGGGCAGACGTCTGGTCGAGGTGGGGTGCGGTGTCGGAACCGACCTCGTGCGGTTCGCCCGGGGCGGAGCGCAGGTCGTGGGAGTGGACCTGTCGGAAACAGCGGTCCGGCTCGCCCGGCAGAACCTCGCCACGCACGGGCAACGCGGGGCGGCCATCGTCGGGGACGGCGCGGCGCTGCCGTTTGGAGACAAGAGCCAGGACGTCGTCTACGCGCACGGCGTGCTGCAGTATGCGCCGGACCCCCGCCGGATTGTCGAGGAGGCCCTGCGAGTGCTGGCGCCCGGCGGGACGGCGATCTTCATGGTCTACAACCGCGTCTCGTGGCTCCACGCCCTCTCGAAGCTGATGAAGGTCGACCTCGAGCACGAAGATGCGCCCGTGTTGCGCCTGTACTCGATCCCCGAGTTCCGCGAGCTCATCCGCGGCTTCGCGCAGACGACGCTCGTGCCGGAACGGTTTCCGGTCAAGTCACGCCTGCACAAGGGGTGGAAGGCACTCGCGTTCAACACGGTGTTCGTGGGAGCGTTCAACGCCATCCCGCGGCCGCTCGTCAGGCGCTTCGGGTGGCACTTGATGGCGGTGTGCGAGAAATAGACCTGGGATCAGGGATCAGGGATCATCAGGGATCCGGATCAGGCGATCATCAGGGGAGCATCGCGGTTCGGATATTAGAACTCGGGCTTGTAAAAGCCAGGGCTTTCGTCGAAGGCAAGGACCCCTGGATCCCTGATCCCTGATCCCTGATCCCAGGACTCCGGGATCTGCGATCCCAGGACTACCGGGAACCGACCAGCGCCGCCTGATCGTTGTGGTAGCGGCGCTTCTCGACGGCCGCCCGCACGAGGAACTTCGCGTACGGGCAACCTGCTTGATCGCGGCGACGTTCATCTGGCACGGGCTGAGGCAGGTCGGGCACTTCTGGTCGCGGATGTAGTCGCGGTGCGCCTGGCCCGCGGCGCTGAAGTAGAGCTCTTCCGGATCGGTGTCCTTCACGTTGCCGATCACGTCGCTGTTCTCGCAGAAGAAGACGCCGCCGTCCGGGTTCAGCATGATGCCCTGCGTCTGGAACGGGCAGGGCGCCAGACGGTGATACCCGTTGGCGATCATGTCGGCGTAGTGCATGTAGACGTAGTTCTGTCCGTCGAGGACCGAGTCCTTGCGGACGCGGTCGAGGAAGAACTGGCGCATCCGCTCTTCTTCCTCGCCCACGACGCCGGCCGTTGCGGCAAGCTCGGTATTCCCGAGCATCGGCTCGGTGAAGCGGACCATGTTGAACACGATGTCCAGGTCCTCGCTCCTCGCCCACGCCAGGATGTTCTCGGCATCGTCCAGGTTCATGTGGAAGATGGTCGTGGAGATCCCGAAGTTGAAGGGGTGCTTCTTCTGGAGCTCCTTCATCGCGCGGATCGTTTCGTTCGCCTTCTCGAACCCGCGCTTCACCTGACGCACCTGGTTGTGCATGTCGCCGACGCCGTCGATCGATACCCTGGTGCTGAAGATGATGTTCCGCTCGTGGCACATCTCCACGATCTTGGTCAGCATCGGGATGCCGCGGCTGGGCGTGAGGCCGGTGGTATTCAGGCCGAACTTTCGCAGCCGAGGTAGCCTGTCGAGCATGATCCGGCAGATGTCGACGAGGTCGTTCCTCGTCGTCGGCTCGCCGCCCGAGACGTTGGCGTTCTCGATGTTCTTCCAGAGGCCCGAGCTGAAGGCCTTGTCGATGTCCTCGAGCGACATGTCCGTCTTGCGGTCGCCACGCTTCCAGTTCCAGCACATCTCGCAGCGGGCGTCGCAGACGAACGTGCAGTGGAAAATCAGCACGGTCGGATGGATCGCGTGGTGCCGGGCCACGTAGCTGTTGACGAGGTCGCGGGGGGCGCTGATCGCCGCCTTGGCGAGGTACTTCAGCGCATAGACTTGTGCCATAAAGTATTGATTTTAAACCTTCTGCGGGCGCAAAGTAAAGCCGCTTGTGACTAACCCGAGGAGTAATAAGGGGTAAGCCCACGCCAGGTAGGTCCCCGTTGCGTGCGGTTTGATGAGGGTTGCGCCGATGGCGACCGCGCCTGCGAGCAGTGCCAGCTCAGCCGCAGAACGGCCCCGGGCCAGGAAAAAGGTCGCCACAAGGAATGCCGCAAAGGCGAGCCACGCGGGCGACGTGAACCCTGAACCGCCGACGAGCGGCGTAGCGAGGACGCGACGGATCCCCTCGCGCTGGCCCCAGAAACCGAAAACGCTGGACCCGTAGCCGTGGGGGTCCGTGTGGTGTCCGAACGTGTCGTACATGATGGTGCCGAGCCGTGACCGCTCGCCAGCAGGCTGCGACATCGCGTACACGCCGCCCGCGATGATCGCCGCCGCCAGGCCGAACCCGATCGCGAACCGCGTGCGTTTCGTCACGTCGTTCCAGTAGAACCCCAGCCACGCCGGTGCCATGAACGCAGGGTAGAACCCGACGCCCGTGCTCATCGCGAGCAGCGTGCCTGACAGCGCTGGCGACTTCATCGCGGCGAACGCGAGGAGTGTCATCGACGCCGCCGCGACGTGCGAGACAAACGTGATACCCGCCACTTGATCCGCGGGTCCGCCGATCCCGAGGATCGCAAGGCTCCCGCAGTACAGACAGACGAGGCCCCAGGCGACCCGCGCGCCCTCCAGTGCGCGAGCGGCGAGAAAGAGAGCCACGACACCCGCCAGATGAAAGGCGACGGCGCAGATCTGGGTCGCCATCGCCGGCGGCAGATAGTAGGGCGTGCCGGATGTGAGGTTCGGGCGATCCGGAGAAACAGGATTCACCGGGTCTGGCGACAGCAGGATCTGAAACGGCACGTGCGCGGCGTACAGCAAGGGGCCGTACGCGGCGCCAGGCGTTCCGGTCAGCAGGGGATCGCCATACGGCAACCGCCCACGCTCTCGCAATCGCTGCGCGCCCAGGTTCGCAAAGTACCCGCATCGTCTGAGGGGCGCGTCAGTGCGACGGTGATGTCGACGAGGAGAAGGGCGATTGCCAGCGGCGCCAGGAGCTTGATCGGGAGATTCGGTGTCCACGGAGCTGGCTCCGGATGCTTCACGCGGATGACCACTCGGACGATCAGCGCGAGGTTCAGGAAGACGACGGCGATGAACACCCAGTCGAGGAGGTTCAGATACGTGGGCGAGTGAATCACCCCGAAGAACCGCATCACGTCGAAGAAGATGGCGCCTGACGCGAACATCAACAACAGGTCGATGTTCCGCGAAGCCGCCGCTCGCCGGAAGTCCCAGGCGACGACGAGGATGACGGCAAGCGCGAGGGCGACGCCAAGGCCTTGCGCCGACAGGACGTCGCGCGTGATGGTCCGCCGGCCCCCTTCGCGCCAGTCCTTTGCCAGGGTCCTGATGCTCTGCGTCGCGGGCTCACTCGGCGGCACGCGCGAGAACGATGGCGTGTAGACGTCGCCGAGCGGCTGCTTCTCGTGCGGCAGGCGCGCGCACGAGCCGCAGGCGAGGAGCAGCAGAACGACCGCGACGCTTCGGATCGCGCCTTTCACTGCGACCCTTCCGGAGGCGCCGATCGTGCCGCCCGCAAGTACAGCCAGGCACCGGGGAGGTTCGCCACGATTCCCGACAGCACGATGAGCGTCGAGAGCGCGAGCGCCTGGGGCTGAGGAACGCCGGCCGGCGCGAGCAGCCAGACGATGATCCCCTGCGGCGCGCCGATTCCGGAAATTGAGATAGGGAGCAGCAGGGCGATGAGGCCGATCGGCATGAAGAGCAGGTAGTAGGAGAATGGTACGTCGATGCCGATGCCGCGGCCAAGCAGGTAGGCCTGCACGATGCGCAGCACCTGCACGGCGATCGACAGGACCGCCACGCTTGCGAGTGCGCCTCGATGCCCTCGGTACAGGCCGACGGCGTCGGCGAGGCGCATCAGTCGCTTCCCGGGCGCTGATGCCTGCATGCCGCCGGGTAGGACCGCCGCCATGACACGGTCGGCCCAGAGCATCGCGACGCTCCCGGACACGACCACGATCGCGGTTGCCGGCAGCAGGAATCGCGGGGTTCCGTCCATCTGCCGGCCCGCGACAACGGCGCCGACGACGCCCATCACGACGATCGACAGCAGGCCGAAAAGGCGATCGACCGCGACCGAGGCCACGGCCTCGCTGCCGCGCGCCGTTCGCTGCGAAAGGGTGAACGCGCGTGCGGCGTCGGCTCCGACGCCGGCCGGCAGAAAGCCGCCGACAAATGCGCTCACCAGGTAGATCCACGTCGCCGACTTCGTCGTGACGGCCGCACCCCGGGCCCGCAGGAGGATGATCCAGCGCCAGATCATGACGCCGCGGTCGACCGCGAGGAGCGCGAGGACAGCCGTTACAGCAGCCGGCGACACGCGAAACAAGGCTTCACCGGTTGCGCGCATGTCGATCTCGAGGGTCAGGACGACAAGGACCGCCAGGGTCAGCAGCCCTCGAACCCAGAGCGAGCCGGTGAGGTTCGCGCTCACGTTGTCAGTGGCCACGACGGTTGATCGCGAAGATCTCGAAGTTGCGAAGATCGCGAAGAATCATACGGTAGACGTCCTTCGCGATCTTCGCGAGCTGCGTGCTCATCGCGATCGGTTTTCGTGACAGGGACGCTAAACAGGCTTGCGGGCGACGAACTCCAGCGTTTCGAACAGGTTCTTCCGCACGCGAAAGAGCAGGTCTTCGGTTCCTGTGTAGCGCGACAACGTGTCGAGGCCGGGAAGGTTCGTGAAGACGGCGCCGGCCGCCAGGATGTCGCGTTTGACGCCGGTCGCCGCTCCGATGCTCCGGACGACGTGCTCGATCTCGAATCCGCCGTCCCGGAGCAATTGACGCACTCGGCGCTCGGTCGTCACAAAGTTGTGGGTGTAGTCGACGTCCCAGAAGAAACCGCGTTCCTTCAAGTAGTCAGGCACGACGACGAAGAGGACGCCTCCCGGACGAAGCACTCGCAATGACTCGGCAACGAACTCGCGCGCAGAGTCTATCCCGGACATGTGCTCGAGCACCTGGTCGGCGTAGACGACGTCGCAGGTGGCGTCGCCGGTCCGCATCGGAGGCGCCCAGCCTTCGATGACGTCGAGGCCCATCTCACGCAGCTCTTTGATCAGAATGGGGCTGGCCTCGACGGCTCGATATCGCCACCCGGCCTCCACGGCCGCAAGCGCCAGCGAGCCCTTGCCCGGGCCGATTTCGAGCATGTCGCCCGGAGGCTGCGCAGAGCGCATCAGGAGTCCGAGACGCGAACGCTCTGTGCGCCCGCGGCGCGCGCGCCCGAAGTCGGTGACGGTTTTCTGTCGGTCGGAAAAATCGCGGTAGAAAGTATCGGACACGAACGGGTTCTCAGGTCCTCGGGTTCCGGCGTTTGGCTGCCGGGCTCGCCAAATTGCCTGGTAGGGTTGGCGGGGTTCCCGATTCCCGGCGTGGCGGGTTTCCAGGGAACCGAGAACCTCGGCCCCTCGGAACCCGCGTACCCGAGAACTTCAACAGACTACCAGCGACCCCGGCTCGTGAACCCGCCTCCGGAGCCGCGAACGTTCGTGATGTGCGTCCAAACACCCACCGAGCCGCCTCCACAGTGGGATCCTACGACGTCCCAAGCCCAGATCTGACCGCTGCCTTGGTCAGGTCCCGGACCGTAGTGATACACGACCACGTCGAGCGATGGGTCGTTGCAGTTGCCCCGCTTGCAGTTGTAGCCGAATCGCGAGTCTTCGAGGCGGAGCGCGTCAACCAGTTTGTCCAGGAATTCCCAGCCGCGAATGTGGTCGCCACCGAACTGTGGCTCCTGACACGAGCGCTGCAGGGAGAGAATTCCAGGATTCGCCCCGACCACCTGCTGGACGATGTGAGACATGTTGGGTGCCGGGATGCAGTTGCGGACTGTCTGGCCGACCGAATCGAAGCAGACCGAATTCGAATCGGGATCGGGTGTGCGCTTCTCGAAGACCGTGATGAACCTTCGGCTCGCGGCCCACGGACCGACGCTGTTTCCCAACCGGGCACGTACGCGCCACCGGTAGGGTGTGTCGCGCTCGAGGTCGGTGGGGTATGCCCACGTGGTCGTGCCCTCCCCGCCGGGAAGTGTTGCGCCGTCGATGCGCGTGTTGCCGTCGGTGAGCAACTCGAACTCGTACGAGTAACTGCCGCCGACGAACTTCCCGGCGACGTTGGTCGCGACGAGCGTTGGTTTGCGGTTGTCGAGCCTGAGGTCGTTGGCGGGCGACGCGAGCGACGGTGCCGGAACCTTGAGCGTTTCCCCGTTGGGGCCCGCGTCGGTCGTCGACCCGCCGGCAGCGCTGCTGCTCGAGGGGGCGCTCGGCGATCCATTGCAGGCAGCGAGTGTCGCGGCGAGAACACAGGCAGTGGCCACACTCGGAAGTGTCTTGAACATCCGGTACATCAAAGACTCCATGTTGTGCTGAGAGCTGCGGCGGGTGAGCAACCGCAGAGCCCTCGTATTGTAACGCACATCCGACCCATCCGGGCCACGCCATTTCTTGAGGACTCTCCCGAGTGATGGGCCTTTGCTCACCGCGAAAACGGTTGTATCGCGTGCTAGTATGAAAAACCCCTTAACTCTTTCTTCTCGACGAGGTGTGAATGCGTAAGTCAGTCCTGTTCATCGCTGTGGCCGCGGTGGCCGTCCTTGTTGCATCGCCGTCAACCGCGCGCGCCCAGCAGGGACTTCTCGGCGGCAAGGTCTTCGTCAGCGTCAACTTCGGCATCCAGGTCGGCGATAACAACCTGGAACGAACGTCGACGTTCGATCTCTACGAGGAAACGGCTGAGGTCAACATCAAACAGACCATCAACAACGGCGCGTTCATCGAGTTCGGCGGCGCCTACAAGGTGCGCCCCAATCTCGGCGTCGGCCTGACCTACGGCTTCCTCTCGAACAAGGGCGACGGCACGGTCGACGGCACGCTGCCGCACCCGCAGTTCTTCGACCAGCCCCGGACGTTCACGGCATCCGTCGACGAGCTGGCCCACAGCGAGCAGGCCGTGCACTTCCAGGCCATCTGGCTCGTGCCGTTCACGGACAAGGTCGACTTCGCGTTCTCCGCCGGCCCAACGCTCTTCAACGTCAAGCAGGAGTTGATCAGGGGCGTGGCCTTCAGCGAGATTCCTCCGAACTTCACCAGCGTCACCATCGATTCGGTCGATGTAGTCGAGCTCCGCGACTCGGCCTGGGGCTTCCATATCGGCGGAGACGTGACTTACGCCCTCACGCCCAGTATCGGTGCCGTCGGTCTCATGCGTTATAGCCATGGAACTGTCGAGTTCAACCTCTCCGACACCCAGACCGCCGACGTCACGGCCGGTGGATTGCAGATCGGCGTCGGTGTTCGGTACAGGTTCTAGCCCGGCCGCACTCGTTTCGCGCCTTCGGTCGACGGCGCCCCAAAGGCTGTTCCTACAACGGGAGAAGTGTGCATGCAGGTACGTGTACTCGTCGTCGGCGCGGCGCTCGCCGCGGTAGTCGCCTCGGCGTGCGGATGCCAGCGACGCTCCCACCGGTCCCTCGAACGCGGCGGTGCCGTCTCCCCCGCGTGTGTCTTCCCTCGCGGTCACGGCGACCACCACGAGCTTCATCGAGCGTGGCCAGACGCATCAGCTTGCCGCGCAGGCGACGCTGACCAACGGCTTCGTCGAGAACCGCGCCTCGTCGGCGGCCTGGCAGTCGGACAACTCTGGCGTGGCCAGCGTCTCGCCGAGCGGCTTGATGACGGTCGGGAACGAGGGCACGGCCACGATCTCTGCCACGCTCGAAGGGCAGCGCGGCACGCTTCAGGTGCGCGTGCAGTACGCGTCCAGGACGGCCGACCCGCCTCCGGGACAGCGTCTCCCCAAGCCCAACGAGGCCGCGCTCATCGCGCAACTCTTCAACGAGCGGCCCGATCTCGTGGCCAGGTCGTGCCAGCCGGAGTCGGGTGGCAACGGGACCTGGGAGTACATGGAGTTTGTCGTCGACCGTCTGCGCCTGAAGGATACGCGGTGGGGGTTCAACTCACGCCGCGGCGTCGTGGGGGACGTCGCCCGCGATGAGGTTGCCTACCACTGGGGCTCTGGCCCCGACGAGGGCAGCCGGGACACCTACGCCTGGGACATCATGGTGAGCCACTGCGGGGCGAGTCCAAGCCCCTCCTGGCAGGACGTCAGCGACCTCGGCACGCTCTGGGTCTCACGCGGGAGGTTCTAGAGCCGCAGCTGACTTCGGTTGGGCAGCTGTCCCGGCTCACGGCACCAGCACGATGAGCACGATGACACGATGCACACGATGACTCTTGGATGTCTTCTTCGTGCGCATCGTGCCATCGTGTCCATCCGCCTTCGCCAAGGCTCCGGCGGACCGCCGTAGCTTTAGCGGAGGCTGGTCGTGAACCCGCCGTCGGCGCGTTCAGTCAGCAGGTCAAGCGAGCTATGGGCTGCCGGGCCCGGTCAGGGTGTCGCGTGCTGTCGCGCCGCCAGCGAAGACACGAATGCGCCCGCATACAGCGCGGCGGCCAGCCAGTACAGAAACTGGAAACCGAAGTACATGGCGTTGTACTCGAGTAGTCCACCGCACATGGCGCCAAAGAGGTTCGCGGACATCGCACCGCTGAGCCCCCTGGTCGTGGCGAGCAACGACGAAAACACGATACCGGAGAAAAACAGCGGCGACGTCAGCAGGATGACGGTCCCCAGTTGGCCCGCAGACGTCGAGGCGAGGCCGCCACTTCGCGCCACGAGCACGCCGGCCGCGAGACTGGCGAGCAGCAGCAGGTAAGGGACGAGGGGCCGTTCGATCTTCAGGGATTGAACCACCCAGTTCGCGAAGAAGGCCATCACGAGGATGCCCGCGATCACGATCCCGATGACCTGCCAGGTGTTGCCGAACGCCAGCCCCATTTCGGTGATGCCCTTGGTCTCGACGAGCATGAACCCGGCGCCGAGCAGGAAGTACGGCAGGTTGCCGGCCGTCGGCCTTTCCGTGAAGCTCACGATCAGGAACAACGAGAGCGCCAGCACGACGGCAATCATCGCCATGTACGAGACCGGATAAGTCCGCCTCGGCATGTAGAAGAACGGCCAGTCATCTGTCGAGAGGTCGGCACGCAGGGCGGGGTTCGCAAACCGCGTCGTGCACTCCTGAAAGCCCAATTGCTGGGTGGCGTCCTGGGGAATCTGCACCTCTCCTCTCGCGGCCTGAAAGAAAGTCACCGAGTGGTCGTATCGTCCTTCGACGCACCTGGGCGCCTGGCCGTCGAAGGCAGCCTCGAGCATCAGATGGATCTTGCGGCCCATCTCGTTGGTGATGAGCGCAAACGAGAGTACCAGTACTCCCTTTTCCTTCAGGCGCGCCCGTGCGTCACGGAACCCCTCGACGGTATAGACAAAGGAATCGAGCCGGACGCTCGAGGCATGACTGAGCAGCGTATGGGAATCGAGCAGCCCATACACGACCATGTCGTAGTGCCAGTTGCTGTTCCGCAGAAACGTACGTGCGTCGTTGACGATCGCGCGGACTTGCGGCTGATCGTACGGGTGTTCGGGATGCGCCGCTTTGCCCGCCGCCATGATCGCCGGGTCGATCTCGATCGCGTCGATGCGTGCCGCGCCAGACCGCACCGCGGCCGCCACGTCGTTCCCGCTGCCGGCGCCGACAACGGCGACGTCCATCGGTTGACCATAGACCCTGTACGGCAGGTCGTAGTAGTTGCGGATGCGGGTTGTCTCCGCATCGAGCGCCTCCGGCTTCGACAGATCGTGGGCGCGCTGGTAGTAGTGGCCGGCCGCGCGTATCTCGAGGAATCCGCGCGGCGTATGCCCGAGCTCCAGCAGTTGATAGGGCGAGTAGACCTTCAGCCAGAGCGGGTTGACCGGCCACGCCAGAACGACGAGGGCAACGATGGACACCGCAGCGCCGACAATCACGCTGCTCTGACGCCTGACATAAAACAGCAGAAGGGCAGCGAGCGACAGGCCATACCAGACCAGCGGGGGCGTCCAGAGGAAGCTGACGACGAATGTCAGCGCGACGCCCACGAGGCTGCCGAGAAGATTCAAGCCGTAGGCGCGCAGGTTCGAGCGCCGCCGCATCAAGCGGCCACACATCTGCCCGATGGGGAGAAAGGTGATCGCCGTCATCACGAACGCGACGGAGAGAAAGAAGTACGTCGCCGCGCCTTCCGCGAACGTCGTCAGGACGTTCACGCCCATGTTCAGCTGCTCCTGGAACGGCAGGTTGCGCACGCTGGCCAGGCTCCACTCGGGCATGCCGAAACGAAACGCAATCAGGAAGACGAAGTGCCAGGCGAGCAACGGCACCACCGCGGCGAGCGGCGTGCGGTCGCGCGAGGAGAGAGAGTACCCGAGCCCGAGACCGGCGAAACACGACAACAGCGTGAAGTTCTTGTAGAACGCGAAGAACTCGAACACGGTGCCCTGCCACCTGATGACCGTCAGCTCGAGGAACAGGCTGAGCGCGGCCGACCCGAAGATCGCGACGTCAACCCAGCGGACGGGCAGCTCGTCGAAGAACCGCGTCTGATCGGCGAAGAGATCGTCCAGGCTGGGCTCGGAAGAGCCGAGCAGTCGAAGCCCGCCGAAGGCGACCGCGGCGATTGCAGCTCCGATCGCGAGATAGGTCAGATACGTGGCGGCTGTCCACGGGGATGGATCGTTCAGGCGGCTGCAGAAAGCGGTCACGACGGGCACGAAGAGCGTCGCAGCGAACACGAGCGCCAGCAGACGAACAAAGACTTTGGTCAGTCCCACAGAGTCTCCAGCAGGCAACAACAGGAGGAACGCGGCAGCGGGGAACCACCGAGGTCCCTCCACCGGCGGTTTGTTCAACGGAGAATCATATCCCGGAGGTCTTCTGGCTCGGATCGCGACGAGGTCAGTGCAGCTTGAACAGCGCCGTGTCAGGCACGTCAAGATCTATCCGCTTCTGCGTTTTCAGGTACTCGGCCAGGTCAGGGTGGCGTTCTTCGAGCTGTGGCCAGATGGTTGTCGCGAAGTAGCCGGCGCCAAACTGCCGCTGCAGCCGTTCGACCACGTGCGGCGTGATGGAGCTGAAATCGAAGCTCCACCCCTTCCGGTGCGCGCGGTAGAGCAGAATCGGCGAGTTGGCGCCGTACTGCTGATACTCGACGACGATCACCGTGTCGCCGACGGGCACCACGCGCTCGATCGCGTGACCGGCGCTGATCGACCGCAGGTCCAGCCGCTCAGGCCTGAAGTAGTCGTAGACGACGTTGCTGAACGAGAAGCCGATCAGGCCGACGACGGTGATGCACAGGGCAGACGCGACCGGCACGAGTCGCGAGCCCGCGTGGCGGCGCAGCCACGCGCCGTCGAAGGCCGGGTACGCGGCCAGCCCGAAGAGGAGCGCGGCCGGGGGAAGCATCGGCAGCTGATGAAACTCGTGGTACCGGTTGCCTTCGGCGGACGCCAGGATGAAGAAGATGACCGCCGCCAGCCACACGACCACGACACGCGACGCCGGCCGCGCCCAGCAGACGACCAGCCCGAAGAGCGTCAACGCGAAACCCGCCGGCGTGAGGTGGAGGTAGTACGTCCGGTCCAGAAGCGTTGAGTAGAAGACGGGGTCAGCCAGTTGATGGAGCGTGCTCCAATGCGACACTCCCATGACAGGTCCCATCGCCATCGCCACATCAGGCGAGTACCCGCCCGACGGATGAAAGATCGCCTGGCCGAGGCCGGTGCGATGGAACAGCCTGTCCCCGTGCCAATACCAGAGCGCCGTGCCCACGAAGGGGATTCCGATGGCGGCGATCCAGACCGGATTGATGAGCGCGCGAACATGGCCACTGAGCCTCGCGCCCCACGTCTGACGCAACGCGTCGGGGGGGATGTCGCTCCACGCCAGCCAGGCGATGGGCGCAAAGATCAGGATCGCCGGAATCTTGACCATGCACGCCAGTGTCGCGCTCGCGATGCCCCACCAGGCCGCGCGGCGGTCATGGGTCTGGGCGTAGGTGACCAGACCCCAAATCGCGGCGACCGAGAAGAAGACCATCGGCGTGTCGGAGATGAACGTCCGGCCGAAGAACACGAACGACGGAGAGATCGCCAGCAGAAACGCCGCCGCGCGACCCGTGGGCACGCCGAACAGCCTGGCGCCCAGGCCATAGGTGGCCACCAGGGCGCCCAGCGAGAACAGGATGCTCAGTACACGGCAGACGAACTCGCGGTCCCGGACGACGTGAAAGAGCATGCCCGCCATCCACTGCAACAGCGGAAACTCCATGCTGACGTACGCGTCTTTCGGCCCGCCCCAGCTGACCTGCGGATAGAGAATATTGGCGGATTCCTCGGTGAAGTTTCGAGCGATGTCGGCGTTGGTGATCTGCCGCCAGCTGTGAGCCTCCGCGATCGGCAGGTGGACGTATTGCCACCGCAGGGCGAATCCCACCACGAGGACGAGGATCAACCACAGGTCGACGCGTCGGAGATAGCGCTGTGATGAGGCGTCGGCACTAGAGCCAGTGCCCGCAGGAAGGGACATGCGCGTTCAATATAACGCATGGAGATGGGCGCAAGGCTCAGGGCTTAAGGCTCGAGCAAGACCTTCGAGTAACTACTCCAAGATCTTGCCTGAGCCTTGAGCCCTGAGATTCGGATCAGCGCGGCACCCACTGCCACGGAGCGCCCACATCGCCCATGTCAACCGTGCGGCTGTACGAACAGTCCGGTACAGTCGGGCTTGTCGCCGGAGGGCAATTCGGTACTGGCAGGAAGATCCGGGGACGATAATCTCCGCGCCATCCGTTCTGCCAATCTGCGCCGCGTGCGACGAGGTCTCCCCTTAGAGCGGCCATACCCGCGTTCGTGACGGTCGGCCCCACACCTCTCGCCGCGACGAGCGCGAAGAAGCACAGGCGCCACTGGTCGGTCGACCAGCTAGCCGGAGATCCGGCGGCGTTGCAGCCCGAGGCCGGCGGCGGCGGGCTGGGTCCGGGTGGCGGTGCGGGCGATGGAGCAGGTGCCGCGGGGGTGCGGAAGCTCTGCGTCAGCGACCACGAGCCCGTCACCGTGCCATTGACCCCGATCCCCACGACCCGCCAGAAGAGGAGCGTGCCTGCCGGCAGCTCGGGCATCTGCGCGCTCGTCGTCGCTCCGCTGCTTCGGTCCACGCCAAGTGCGACGATCGTCTTCGCGAACGCCTGATCCAACGCGACCTCGAACCAGTAACTCACTTTTCCCGCCCGGCCCTGAACCCCCGCGTTGTTCACAATCAGCGGCGGGCGCGTGGACGAGGCGACCAGGCCGCTGACCGGCGAGACGGGAACCGGCGGCTCGATCACGACGGGCACGACGATGTCGAACTTGGCCACGCTCGAGTAATCGCTCTCGTTCGCGCCGTCGTCCGCCTTTGCGCGCCAGTAATACGTTCGCTCAGCCGTCAGCGCGGCATCGACCACGATGCTGGTCTGCGTGCCGGAACCAGGGGTGACCTTGGACTGGGCGAACACCTTGTTCGTGAACGCGGCGTCGGAGGCCAGCTCGACCACATAGAAGATCGGGCGCACGCCGTTCGTGGACGCGTTGTTGAAGACCAGACGCACTGGCGCAGTGTTGAGGACTTCGGCGTTGACGGGATTGACCGGGACGGGCGCCGAGATCGAGACGCCGGCAATCGGCCCGGCTATGTTGGGGCTCAGGGGATTCTTGCTTTTTTCCGCCTCGCAGCCGCTGATGGCAGCCGCTGCGACCGCCGCGGCCGCGAGTCTTGTAATGGAGATCACAGTTTTGGTCATGGCTTGCGTCAAATCGGCCCGGATCGCCCACGCAGGCACACGAGGATCCAGTGCGGATTGGCCTTTACCCGGTGTTATCGGCTGCTCGCGGAGATTGATTAGACCTCCGGTCAGGTGCAATCCAGATTCCGTTCAGGGAACGGCATCGATGATAGCGCGGGGTGGGTGCGAAGGGCGAGGGGGTTTTGTCGAAAATGCGGAGTATTGTTGAGCTTGCCAGATGGCCCGCAAGAAGACCTGCCTGAAACCGGACCCGACGCCTATTCTTTGAGCCGCGCGACGCGAGCCGCGAGGAGCGAGCCGCGGGCCTAGAACTTCGCCCCCCGCGGCCTGAGCATGAACACCGCCCCGCCACTCAGCGAGAACAACATGATGAGCGCGGCGCTGCCGAGCGACAGCGTCAGGGCCGAGCTGACATTGAGGCCGAGACCAGAGAAGAAGAACGCGAAGACCGCCTCGCGCACCCCGAAGCCGTTGATCGACAGCGGCACCATCTGCACGGCCAGGCTGATCGGGACGATGACGGAGGCAGCCAGGAAGGGAAACGGGACCGCCAGGCTGTGCGCGGCGCAGACGTAGAAGATCACGAGCAGAACCTGGACGACAAGCGCCCCTCCGAAGGCTGACCAGAGCCCCCGCGGCTGCTCGCCGAATCGGCCCATCGCGCTGACCAGGTTCTGCAGCCGCGTCTGGACCGCCAGCATGCGATCGGCCAAAACCGAGCGTACAGTCCGGGCGAGCCGCTCCGGGTTCCTGAGGCAGACGAGCAGGCCTCCGGAAAAGACCACCAGCGCGACCCAGACGTATTGCATGCCCTGCAGGTGGACGCCCAGGTTCCACGCCAGCGTGGAGGCGACCGCCGCAAGGACCAGCAGGGCAATCAAACCGATGATTCGGTCGATCAGCACGACCGTTGTCGCCAGCGTCTTCGAGCCCGCGAATGGCGCGGTGTCGGCGACCCGCACGACATCCCCTCCGATATTGCTCGGCAGGAAGTTGTTGAAGAAGGTCGCAACGAGAAAGGACTTGGTCAGCGTGCTCAGGCCGACGTCGATCGTCTGGAGCCGGAGCAGCAGGCGCCAGCGCCAGGCACTGACCGCGAGCATGAGACCGTAGACACCGAGGGCCGCGACAGTCCACGCGGGATCCATCTGCCGGAAGCGCGTCGCCATGGTCGACACATCTGCCCGGCGGAACAGGATGACGAGCAGGACAGTGCTCACCGCCAGCTTGAGGACGATCAGCACGTCCTTCAGTTTGGGTCGTGTCATTAGATGATTGGATGGAGGATGGATCCTCGAGGTAAGCGCGTGAATGTTACCATAACGCCACTGACCTTGCAGCGAGACCCCCCCAGCGGATCGCCGGTTCCCGCGCGCCCGCTGCGCATTCTGATGCTGGCCCCCGAGCCGTTCTTCGAGCCGCGCGGCACGCCGTTCAGCGAATACCACCGGATCAGAGCGCTTGACCGAGCTGGGCCATTCCGTCGACCTCGTCACGTATCCGTTCGGCGCCGACGTCGCGCTGCCGAACCTGCGCATCGTCCGCACCGCTCGCCCGCCGTTTGTCAGCGCGCGTGCGGATCGGTCCGTCGGCGACCAAGCTCGTTCTCGATCTGCTCCTGGCGGTCACCGCGTGGCGGCAGTCGCGCCGGCAGAGGTACGACTTCGTGCATTCGCACGAAGAGGCGGGGGTCCTGGGTGTGCTCCTGGCGCGATGGCTCGGCGTGCCGCACCTCTACGACATGCACTCGAGCCTGCCGCAACAGCTCACGAACTTCCGCTTTGCGAGAAGCCGCGTGCTCCGGTGGATGTTCCAGAAAATGGAGGACGCCTCGATCTTCGGTTCTGACGTCGTCGTCACCATCTGCCAGGACCTGCAGGATCACGTGGAGGCGATGGGAGCCGGGGAGCGCGCGGTGCTCATCGAGAACGTGATGGGGGGTGACGTCGAGGAGCCGCCGACGCTGTCGGCGGCGTCTGTGCGCGCGCAGTGGAGCATCGATCCGGCGGCGCCGCTCGTCCTCTACACGGGCACGTTCGAGGCGTATCAGGGTCTGGACATGCTGCTCGACGCGATGGCGATCCTGGCGCGGACACGGCCGGCCGTGCGTCTGCTCGTCGTCGGCGGACGCGCCGGAGCAGGTGGAAGCCGCGCGGGCGCAGCGCCACCACCGCGGGCGCGCCGGCGATCTTCACCGGCCACCAGCCCGCGCGTGAGATCCCCGCCTTCGTCGAGGCGGCCGACATCCTCGCGTCTCCGCGCATCAGGGACCAACACGCCGCTGAAAATCTACTCGTACCTGAGGCGGGGAAGCCCATCGTCGCGACCGATCTGCTGACCCACACGCAGGTGCTGGACGACGAGACCGCGCTGCTCGTCGCGCCGGAGCCGGCGGCGTTTGCCGCCGGCCCTCGAGCGGCTGCTGGCCGACCCCGCCCAGCGCGCCCAGCTGGCGCGCGCCGCCGGCGAGCGCGCGCGCACCCGCTACAGCCGCGAGGCGTATGTCTCGCGCACACGGCAGGTGGCGATCGCCTGACCGCCGCTGGTCTTCGCACGCGCGTCCCCGCCGTGCCGCACGCATGAACGTCCTCGTCACGGGCGCCACGGGCTTCACGGGCGGTCATCTGGCGCGGCATCTCCTGCAGGCGGGCGAGCACGTTGCCGTGCTCGTGCGGCCGTCGAGCGTTGGGCGAGCGGCCGAGCTTGCGCCGCGCGGGCATCGAGATCCGCGTGGCGGATCTCACCGACGCTGCAGCCGTGGCGGCGCGCGGTCACGGGCTGCGAGCTCGTCTTTCACATCGCCGCGACCTACCGCGAAGCCGGGCAAGGCGGAGCGCGCGTATACGCGCGTGAACGTCGACGGTACCCGGCACGTCCTCGAGGGTGCGCTGGCTGCAGGCGCGCGTCGGGTCGTGCACTGCAGCACCGGCGGCGTGCACGGCCACATCGAACATCCGCCGGCGAACGAGGACGCGCCGTCGCGCCCGGCGATGTGTATCAGCGCACCAAGCTCGAGGCGGAGCAGCTGGCCGTGGCCTTCGGCGCGCGCCACGCGCTCGAGGTCGTGATTGCGCGGCCGATCGGCATCTACGGCCCTGGCGACACTCGCTTCCTGAAGATGTTCCGCGGCATCGCCCGTGGCCGCTTTCCGATGCTCGGGTCGCGGCGAGGTCTTCTACCACCTCACCTACATCGACGACCTCGTGCGCGGCTTCGCAGTTGTGCGGCCAGGTGCCGGCCGCGGCAGGCCGCACCTACATCCTTGCCGGCGCCGACATACACGACGCTCGAACGAGCTCGTCGGTCTGATTGCCACCGAGCTCGAAGTGTCGCCGCCGCGGCTGCACTTGCCGGTGTGGCCGGTGTGGATCGCGGGCGCGCTCTGCGAGCCGTTTGCGTGCCGTTCGGCATCGAGCCGCCGCTTTTCCGGCGCCGCGTCGATTTCTACCGCAAGAGCCGCGCGTTCGACACGACCCGTGCGCGCGAGGAGCTGGGCTACAATCCGGCCGTCGACTTCGAACCGGCATTCGCCGGACCGCCGACTGGTACCGTTCGCAGGGGTTGTTGTGAGCCGTCCGCAAACTGAACGTCGTCCACATCTGCGATCACCTGGGATGGGCCGGGTCGCGCATGCACGGCGTCAAGCGGCTGTTCGCGTGGATGATCCCGCGCTTCGACGCGAGCAGTTCAACGGTCTCGCTGATCAGCCTGCGCAAGCGCGATCTCGTCGAACGACACGCTCGACGAGCTCGGGATCGACGTCACCTACCTGCATCGCTCGAAGTTCGATCCCGGCGACGCTGCCGGCGCTGCTCAAGGAGCTCGAGCGCCGGCAGGCCGACGTCGTGCATCTGCACGGCTATGGCGCCAGCACGTTCGGGCGGCTCGCGGCGGCGATTCGCCACATTCCCGTCGTCCTCCACGAGCACGCCAACCTGACCGACACGCCGTGGTTCCAGAAGGTCGCGGACCGGATGCTCGCGCCGGCGACCGACATCGCGATCGCCGTGTCGCAGTCGACCGCCGACTTCATGGTCGCGGCGCGGCTGATTCCGGCCGAGCGCACGAAGGTCGTCTATCTCGGGCGTGCCGCTCGAAGAGTTCAGCCGCGCGCGAACCTTCGACGAAGTGGCCGAGGCCCGCCGAGCGCTCGCCATACCGCCCGACGCGTTCGCGATCGGCACCGTCACGCGGCTGATGCCGTCCAAGGGCAACGAGTACCTCGTCGAAGCTGCGCGCGCGCGTCATCGACGCGTTGCCTTCGTCGCGGATCTACATCATCGGCGAGGGGGAGCTGCAGCCGTCGCTCGAGACCCGCGCCGCGACGCTCCAGCTCGGCGAGCGGCTGGTGTTCTCGGGCTTCCGACGCGACGTGGCGCAAGCGCTCTCGGCGCTCGACCTTCTGGTGTTCCCGTCGCTCTGGGAGGGGACGCCGCTCACCGTGCTCGAAGCGCTGGCGATGGGGAAGGCGATCGTTTCAACCGATGCCGACGGCCTCAAGGACGTGCTGACCGGCGGACACGACGCGCGCATGGTCCCGCGGCGCGACGCCGCGTGCGCTCGCCGATGCGATCGTCGGTCTGGCGCGGGACCCGGCCGAGCGCGCGCGGCTCGGCGCCAACGCCAGCCGCACCGGCGCGCACGTACGATATCGATCTCTTCGTGAGGAAGATGGAGCGGCTCTACGTGCTGCTGCACGAGACGTCGCGTGCGACCCACCGCAAGGGCCTGCTCGGCGCCGATCTCAGCTTTCTGACGAGCCGGGCCGCATCCTCATGACCGCGCGACTCATCGCTGCCGCGAAGGCCGGCGTGCGGCACCCAGGCGCCCTCGCCACGATGGCGGTGGCCCTCGTCTGTCTGGGGTTTGCCGTGTCGATCGATTTTCCGAGAACCGCGAAGGGGTTCAAGGGAGACGAGGCGACCTACTACAGCCTGACCTACAGCCTCGCACGCGATGGGGACTTCACGTTCCAACGCCAGGATCTGGTTCGGGTCTGGGAGGAGTTCTCGGGCCCTGACGGCATCTTCCTCAAGCGCGGCAGCAATGTCGACTTCCGCCGGTCGTCCACGTTTCCCTTTTTCACGATGGAGCGCACCCCGGACGCCGCGAGGGGCCGCCTTTCCTACGGAAAGTCGTACATCTATCCGCTGTTTGCCGCGCCGTTCGTCTGGCTGCTTCGGGACGACCGGGTTCCTCGTGTTTCACGCGCTGTTGCTGACGCTCGACATGGCGCTCGCGTATCGGTATCTGGCGGCAAGAGGTTCGAGCCCGGGTCTGGCCGCCGGCTTCGCGTCGGTGTTTCTCTTCGCCTCGGTGACACCTGTCTACTTCGTCTGGCTCACGCCCGAGCTCTTCAACGTCACGCTCGTCCTCACGGCGTTCTTTCTCTGGTGCTACAAACGGATCGCCCCTCCGCCGGACCGGGACACGCGCCTCGAACGGTTCCTGCGCTCGCCTCGTTCGGACTACGCGGCCCTGGCGCTGCTCGGCATCGCGACGTTTTCCAAGCCGACGCACATTCTGCTCACGTTGCCAATCGGGGCCACGGCGCTTTTCGCCCGCGAATGGCGGCGGCTCACGTTGATGATCGTCTGCTTCAGCCTGGTCGTGGTGGGCCTGTTCGGTCTGAACGCGCTGACGACGTGGCGAGCTCAGCTATCAAGGCGGCGAGCGCAAGACCTTCTACGGGGCGACGACCGGTTTTCCGTTCGCCAACACGTGGGAGACTTTCGACAACCGCGGCGTGTCGGTGGCGACCGACGCCGTGCCCTTCGACATCCTGCTGCACCGCGACACCGCGCCCGTCCTCGCGTGGAACCTCGTCTACTTCGCGGTGGGCAGGTACAGCGGCCTCCTGCCGTACTTCTTCCCGGGGCTTGTTGCCATGGCCCTGTTCGTCGCGCGCCGTGACGAGCGCAGGACCTGGCAGTCGTGGGTTGCCGCCGGGCTCGTCTTCGGTGCCCTGGCACTCATGTGCTACATGCCCTACACCTACTCCGGCGGTGGCGGACCCGTCGGCAACCGCTACTTCGTCAGCTTCTACCCACTGTTTCTCTTCCTCATGCCGGCGATTCGCAGCGCCTGGCCGATCGTGATCGGCCTCGCCGTCGGCGCCCTCTTCACCGCCAAGATTCTGCTGAACCCGTTCTACTCGTCGTTCAATCCGGGAGAGCATGCCAAGGCCGGCCCGCTGCGGGGGCTGCCGATCGAGCGGACGCTCCTCAACGATCTTCCCGTCAGCGCCGATGCCGCCCGCGCGCGGCGCTCGCTCGGCGGCAGTCCCGCCGTCCAGGCGTATTTCATGGACGACAACGCGTTCCCGCCGGAGGGGGACGGCTTCTGGGTGCGAGGCGAGTCCCGCGCGGACCTCCTGCTTCGTGCGCCAGTGACCCGAGGCGCCGACGAGCGCGACGTGTCGCTGCGCATCCGTGCGTTCAGCATCGAGGTCACCAACGGTGTGGCGCCAAACCGCGTGGTCGTCTCGGGCGGGTGGGATCGCGTCCGGCTGGATCTGGCGCCGGGCGAGGTGCGCGTCGTTCAGGTATCGGCGGGCGCCGGGGTCCCGTACAAGCCGTCGCGGTTCCCGACCAATTTCGTGTACGGGCTCTCAGTCTCGTCGAGCGCCGGCTTCGTGCCGTTCCTGCACGACTCGAGCAATCCCGACAACCGCTACCTCGGCGCCCTCGTGCGCGTCGTGCCCATTTATTTCAATCCGTGATCGGACGTCTCGCTGCCACGGCAGTGTCACGTAGATTGCGAAGACCAGCGAACGATTCAGGAGAAGAAGGCTGTCTGATCTCTCTGATCCTCCGGTCTCCTGATGGGTTACGTGACAGTGCATGAACCTGATCGGGCTTCTAGCCGTTTTTCAAGGGCGTGGGTACCTGCGGCTGGGTGCCTCGAGGCTCGGCAGGCTGGCATAGACGTCTTCCAGATCCACGTCGACGTCCGATTCCTCGTGGTAGTCGTCGTCGGCGTTCACGGCCCAGACGTCGTGATGCTCGCCGAGCAGGTTCTCCACCGCCAGGAACGCCGTCACCATGGAGTGATCCTGGTTGTTGTACTTGTGCATGCCGTTCCTGCCGGCCACCTGCAGGTTGGAGAAGCCCGCCAGATACTCGCGCAGCACCGCCAGCGCGTCCATGAACCCGTCGTCGTAGACCGGATAGGCCTTCGGCATCCTGACGACCGTCCCGTCGACGACTCTCGCGCCGCCGAGCAGCCCGATAGTCTCAATCTCCCGCGCGCCGAGCGCGAGGAGATCCGCGTCCGCCATCGTCCAGAGCCCGTCGCCCTCGAAGCAGAAGTCCTCGAGGCCGAGGCATGTCTGGCTCTGATCGGGAACCATGTCGGGGCTCCAGTTCTTGAAGTTCTGGATGCGTCCCAGCTTCACCCGCGAGTCGTGCACGTAGATCCAGTTGTCCGGAAACAGGGTCGGCGTGTCGATAATCAGCGCGACCGTGAGGAAGTCGCGATAGCTCAGCCGCGCTGCGGCCGCGCGCACGGACTCCGGCGCCGGCGGATCGAGCTTCTGCACGAGCTCGCGCAGCGGCATCGTCGACATGAAGGCGCCGACCTCGACTCGCCGGCGCTCGTCCTTCCCGTAGTCGAGCGAGACGATGGAGGAGCCGTTGTGCTCGACGCGCTGTACCGGCGCCTGAAGCACGACCGTGCCGCCCATGCGCTCGACTTCGGCACGGAACGCTTCCCACATCATGCCCGGGCCGAGACGCGGGTACTCGAACTCTTCGATGAGCGTCTTGATCTGCTTCGCGCCGGGTTTGCGGAACCCCTTGAGGAGCATGCTCGTGATCGCCGTGAAGAGCGACAGTCCCTTGATCCGCTGCGCGGCCCACTGCGCCCCGATGCGATTGCACGGAATCCCCCAGACCTTTTCCGTGTAGGTCTTGAAGAAGATGCGATAGAGGCGGCGGCCGAATCGGTTGGAGACCCAGTCTTCGAAGCTGATTTCCGGTCGAATGGGCTTGATCCGGATCCAGAGATAGCTCAGGAAGACGAGGAGAGAGTTGCCGATGCCGAGGCCGGTGAGAGCGTTCATCGGCTTGAGGGGGTAGTCGAAGAACTTGCCGCCGTAGTAGATCCGCGAGAGGCGGGGACGCCGCAGCATCTCGGTGCCCATCATCGAGCGCCAGAGCTTCTGGACGGATCCGACTTTGGTGAAAAAGCGGTGACCGCCGATGTCGAAACGGAAACCCTTGTATTCGACCGTCCGCGCGAGGCCCCCGACCTGGTTGTCCTGTTCGAGCACGAGCGGGCGGACGCCGCGCCGCGCAAGCATCCAGGCCGCCGTGAGGCCGGCGGGGCCGGCGCCCGCGATGACGGTCTGTTGTCCTTCCTGGTTCGGCACGCCCTGCAGTTACTTCCTTCCCGTCGCGAAACCCGTATCGTAACACGCAGGAGGAGACGCAGCCGAGGAGACGGGGCCGAGGAGACGGAGGGCGAGGAGAGGAGAGCGAGGAGACGGAGGGGGAGGAGACGGAGGGGACGGAGTTAACGGGTTCACCACGAAGGAACGGAGCGAACGAAGACGCACAGAGGCTGTCACGCTGCGGACTGCTTGCGCCGCGCTTCGGCGCGACGCAGAGCAATCCGTGAGATCCGCGAAATCCGCGTCCCGTGGCAAAGGCTGGATCCGCGAAATCCGCGTCCCGTGACAAAGCGTGAGATCGCGCGAAAGCTCCGCGATCCCGTGGCAAAGGTGAGATCCGCGAAATCCGCGTCCCGTGAGGGAGCCTGCGATCCGTCCCGTCTGTACTCGACACTATCCGCGATACTTGACGCTATCCGTGATACTCGATGAAGATCGACAGCTTGACCCGGTTTGAACCCTCCGGCGCGAGGCGTGCGCGTCGCTGGCTGGTGCTTGCGGCGACCCTCTTCGCGATCTCGGTGGCGCTGTGCCTCCAGGCGATCGTCTCGCTTGGCTCGGGCCTGGCCCTTTTCGGAATCACGATCTGGTTCACGCTCCCTGGATTCCTGCTGGCCCGGCTCGTGTACGAGCCCGCTCCAGGCCGGACGTTTGCGACCTGGGTGATTGGTCCGATCTGGGGCTACGGCCTCAGCAGCCTCGTGCTGCTCGCCCTCTGGATGGCCGGCGCGCGAGGGTCCGTGTTGCTCGGCGTTCCGATTCTCGGCTGCGCCGTCGCGGCGATCGCCGGCGGGCTGGTGCGCGGCGTGCTCACGCCACCAGCGTTCGGCCGGCCCGATGTCATCGCCGTCCTCTTCCTGCTCGTGTCGGTGCCGGCGATCGTCGGACTCCCCTTTGCGCACGTCGCCGAGCCGGTGCCGCAAGGGCGCGCCTACCGTGCGTATTTCACGGCGGACATGATCTGGCGCATGGCGGTCGTGGCCGAGGTGAGCAAGGGCAACGTGCCGCCGCGCAATCCGTTTCTGCGCGGCGAACCGCTGCACTACTACTGGCTTCCGCATCTGCTGCCGGCAGCGGAGTATCGCCAGGTGCACCGCCAGATATCGATGGAGCAAGTGCTGCTGGCCAATTCGGTCGCGCTCGGGCTGGCCTTCGTCCTGTTTCTGTTCGGCTTTGCCCGACAGTGGGTGCAGAGCCCGGTCGCAGCCGCTCTTGGATCGCTCGGCGCGTTGGTGTTCACGAGCTTCGAAGGCCTCGAGCGGCTGGTCGTCTTCTGGAGCACGGGTGTCCGGCTCTCCGCGGTGGCCGATCTGAACATCGACGCGGTCACGCGCTGGTTTTACTTGAGCCTCCCGATCGACGGCCTGCAGCGACTGCTCTG
Organism: uncultured Acidobacteriota bacterium; assembly: GCA_963771395.1. GTDB lineage: Bacteria > Acidobacteriota > Vicinamibacteria > Vicinamibacterales > 2-12-FULL-66-21 > DATBJJ01. The sequence goes on from CAVYTY010000013.1 coordinate 194,724, forward strand.
GTATCAGCCGCACCACTCGACTGGATACGCGCTTGGTCTGTCGGCGTTGCTGGTACTGGTCCAGTCACGCGGCGCCCTGACGCCGCGGATCCTGGCCCTCTGCGGCTGTCTGCTCGGGGTGACGCTGCTCTTCACCACGTTTGCGGCGATCATGCTGACGATGATGGTGGCGGTAACGGCGGCGGCGATGCTCGTTTGGGAGCGGCGGTGGGTGACCTTGGCAACTGGAAGCGTGGCGGGAGCGATTCCGCTCGCGCTCTCGGTGCTCGTCGCGAGATCGCTCCACTACCTGGATTCGTCGGAGTCCTTGCGTCCAGGTGCTGGTGAACCCGATGGCGGTCAGAAACATGTGGATCGCGGTCCCTCTCAGCTTCGGACCCATGTTGATCCTCGGCGCAGCCGGCGCGCTCGTGGCCGTCCGGCGCCGCAACGTGGAGCGTGTCCAGTTCCTCGCCATCGCGGCCATCATCGTCGTGTCGGTGCTGTTCTATTTCTTCGTCGACGTCCGCGATCACCAGAATGTTTACGTTGGCTGGCGGGCCGGCCACTTCCTGTTCGTCGCCTTCGCGGTGCTCGTCGGCTATGGATTGCAGGAGCTCTGGCGGCTGGGTGGGCGAGCCCGCGCGGCGACGGCGGCCGCAACGCTGCTGCTGGCGCTGCTGTCGCTACCCACATTCGTCATCGATTTCTACAACACGCAGGACATCACGAATCAGAACCCCGCGGACAACTTCAGTTGGACGCTTGTGCTGTCGCCCGACGACGTCGCGGCGTTCGCCTGGATCCGCGGCGCGACACCACCGGATGCTGTCGTGCAAATCGAACCGCATGCGCGGGAAGGGCGCCGGTGGGCCGATGTGCCGGCGTTCGCCGAGCGCCGCATGGCGGCGGGCCTGCCAATCTCGATGGTGCCGCTGGCCAAGTACGAAGAGGCGAGCATCAAGGTGCTGGCGCTCTATCAGGAGCGCGATCCCGACGCCGCCTTCAGCCGTGCGGCGCGCCTCGGTATCGACTACCTGATCGTGGGACCGCCGGAGCGGAAGATGTTTCCCGACTTCGAAGCCACGATGCGCGCGCGGCCGAGTCGTTTTCGGGAAGCGTTTCGCAGCGGCGACGTCTCGGTCTACATGCTCGAGGGCGGCGTATGAGCCGGATCGCCGTCGTCACCTCGAGCCCGCCCCTGGTCGAGGGCGGTCACATGGTGATCGCGCGCTCGCTGGCGCAGGCGCTTCGCGCGGCCGGCCACGAGGCCGGCATCGTGGTCACGCCTCAGAACCGGTTCGGCCGTCAGGCGTCGGCCTACCTGGCGAACTGGCTCACCGACGTCGGCCAGGGCAACGGGCAGCGCGTCGACCAGGTGATCAGCCTGCGCTACCCGAGCTATGCCGTGCGTCATCCGCGGCACGTATGCTGGTTGAACCACACCATGCGCGAGTACCTACGACCTGTGGGACCGCTTCAGCTCGGGACTGAGCCCTCAGGGTCGATTCAAGGAAGGCCTCAGGCGTCGTGCGTTCCATGTGGCCGACCGGTATCTCCTCACGCGCAATGTGTCGCGGCTGTTCGTCCTGTCCCGGACGGTGCAGGCGCGGTACAGGATGTGGCCAGAGCTGAAGTCGACCGTGCTCTATCCGCCGGCGCCGCAGCGTCCCTATCGGTGCGAGGGATACGGCGACTACATCTTCATGGTGTCGAGGCTGACGCCGCTCAAGCGCGCGGACCTCCTCATCCGTGCGCTCGCCGATCCTCACGGCCGGGGGCTTCGCGCCGTCATTGGCGGGGAGGGCGAGGAGCAGTCGCGTCTGACGGCGCTCGCGGGCGAGCTCGGCGTGTCGGGCCGGGTCACGCTGACCGGATCGTTGACCGAGGCACAGCTGCTCGAGCACCTGGCACGCTGCCGCGCCGTGTGCTTCCCGCCCCTCGACGAGGACTACGGGTTCGTCACGGTGGAAGCCTTCGCGTCCGGCAAGGCCGTTGTCACGTGCCAGGACAGCGGGGGGCCAGCCGAGCTTGTCGAGTCGGGTGTGAACGGCCTGGTGTGTGAGGCAACGCCAGTCGCACTCGCACGTGCTCTCGCAAGCCTCATGGACGAGAGATCGCTCGCCGAAAGAATGGGTGCCGCGGCCCTCACGTCCGCGGCGCGTTTGAGTTGGTCACAGGCGGTCAGCAAGTTGACCGAGATAGACTAACTGAAGGTTCAGGAGGTTCAGGAGGTTCAGGAGGTTCAAGAGGTTCACAGGGTTCAAAAGGTTCACGGTTCACCGAGGTTCATGAGGTTCAGGGTCATGGCGTACGCGACACCACTCGAAGCAAGGCTCGCCAAGAAGGTCACCAAGGCGATCGTCGACTACAAGCTGATCGACGACGGGGATCGGGTGATGGTTGGCTTGTCGGGGGGCAAGGACAGCTGGGCGCTCATCCAGATCCTCGATGTGCTCCGCCAGCGGGCGCCGATCAGGTTCTCGCTCGTGGCTGTCACCGTGGATTCCGGCTACGACGGCTATCGTCACGACCTCATCTCGAAGACCTGCGATGCGCGCGGCTGGGAGTACCGGATCGTCCACACGGAGATCGGCGAGACGATTGAGGATCTGCTCGAGGCTAATGCCACGCCTTGCTCGCTCTGCGCCCGATTCCGCCGCGGCGTGCTCTATCGGCTGGCGACGGAAGTGGGGGCGACCAAGATCGCGCTCGGTCATCACCTCGACGACTTCATCGAGACGCTGCTGCTCAACCTGTTTTTTGCCGGCACGCTCAAGGCGATGCCGGCGCGCCTGGTCTCCGACGATGGCCAGCACGTGGTCATCAGACCGCTCGTGGCGGTGACCGAGTCGGAGGCGAGGAGTTACGCCAAAGCCTCGGAGCTCCCCATCATCGGATGCTGCTGCCCGGCGTGCGGCGACCTCGGCCTTCAACGCCAGCGGGTCAAGCGTCTCATCGCGGAGCTCGCGGTCGAGCACCCCGACATCAAGAGCTCCATGATTCGCGCAATCGGCAACGTGGCGTCGAGGCACCTGCTCGATCGCCGGCTGCACCCGTTGCCCGAGTCGAGCGAGCTCGTCGCCCAGGCCGGGGTCGCGCCGATTCACCTGGTCAAGCGTTGAGGTCCGAGCGCATTCGCGCGGCCGGGGAGTCCTCCGCCACGTCTAACATCCCAGCTGGCCGACCTTGTGAACGAGCCGACGGGCCGATGGCACGAAGAGCACGATGTCACGATGCACACGATGTGCGCGTAAACGTCTGATTCGTCGTGGCCAAGTGGATCGTGTGGCCGTCAGGCCCCGTTCAGGCGGCACCCGAACCAGAGTCGCGGAGTCATTCATCCCATGGCACTTGAAGAGTCCAAATTGATGAACAAAGCGTGCGTCATCTTTCTAGTCCTATCTGCCGCTGCCGGCGCTGCGTCCGCTCAGCAGCGACCGCTCGTCACCGAGGATCCCGAGACGATCGGGACAGGAAACATCCTCATCGAAGGCGGATTCGACTCTCACCACGAGGTGGTCTACCCGGCGTCAGGGCTCACCGGCGACCTCCTGCGCCTTCCCACAGTCGGGGTGAGCTTCGGGTTCAGCTCCATCCTCGAGCTGCAGATCGACGGCGGCTTCTACAATCGCCTCAACATCACGTCCATCGAGCCGGCGCCGCTGTCCGACAAGCTGGAGCTGACCGGCGACGAGACGCACGACATCGAAGACATCGTCGTCGCGACCAAGATTCGCGTGGTCTCCGAGGGTCCGGGCCGGCCGGGGATTGGCGTGCGCCTGGCGACGAAGCTGCCGATCGCAAGTAACGAAAGCGGCCTCGGCCTCGACACGATGGACTTCTATGTGTCGGGTCTTTTCGGGAAGACCGTTTCTTCGGTTCGCATCGTGGGCAATTTCGGCCTGGGCATCCTCTCGGACCCGGTCGAAGGAGACCGCCAGAACGATGTCGTGACCTACGGGCTGTCGTTCGCCCGGGCGCTCGGGCAGGGCTTCGAATTCGTCGGCGAGCTCAACGGCCGGTTGAGCACTCGCAACGAGCGCATGCCACCCGGCACCGAAACACGCTCGATGATTCGCACCGGTGTCCGGTTCACGCGAGCCTCGGTGCGCGTCGACGGCGGGCTGAGCTTCGGCCTGACCGCGAGGGACCCGAGCTTCGGGTTCACCGGCGGGCTGACGTATGTGTTTCGAGGGTTTACGTTGCCGTGAACAGGAGCTAGGAGACAGGAGACAGGAGACAGGAGGAGAAGCGCCTGCGGCCCGAGCGCGGCGCGAAGTCGCCGCGCGAGAGCGCTTGGGGGTGGGGCCCCAAGCGCAGTGATAAATGCAGACAGAACGCCGGTAACAAGGGAGCAGCTGGAGCGAGCCGGATGAAGCCCGACTGAGAGACGACGCTGGCTCGGCAGCGCCTGCGGCCCGAGCGCGGCGCGAAGTCGCCCCGCGAGCATTGATTATGCGGAAAAAGCGTTAGGAACGAACCGCGAGCCGCCAGAAGCGAGCAGCTTACGAACCCCTGATCGCGTAGAAGAGATTCACAGACGACACTTCCTCGGCCGTCCGCGTCGCGTCCCAGTCGAGCTCGACGGCGGCGATGCGCGCGCATTCGTGCACGACCCCATCTCCGGGGTGTCCGAGCGCGCCGACACTGGTTCGGCGCAGGACGATGTCGGTCAGCTTGAGCGCCATTTCGTGCCGGATGACGTAGACGACCTCTGCGCCTATCGTCGGTGTGGCCGCCGCGAGCGGCGAGCGGAGATCGGGGAGGTCGTGCATGAGCCTGATCACGTCGGCCGCGCGCTCGGCGTAGCGCGCGATCAGATGACGAATCGTGGCGACCGACAGGTCGAGACCCAGTGCCCGGGCAGTTTCGATGGCGAGCGCCTCGTGGTCGGCGATACCTGCGCCAGGAAGGATCGTCGTTGCCGTCCTCGAGGGCCTGACGCGTTTGCCGAGCCGGCGTGCGACGAGGTGGGTCACCTGCTCTGCGACGCCGCGCGCGCTCGAGTACTTGGCGCTGAAGATCGTGAACGCCCCCTCGGCCCCCTCCTTCGCGTGATCGCACACCAGAGGAATCATCCGAAGCTCGGGCACGCCCGAGCTCCCCTTGACGGCGGGTACGAGGCCCCGGTGCACGAGAGTGACGTCGGAGGCCGAGATTTTCAGGGCCGGGAACGCCATGTTCGCATCGGCGACGAGCCGCTCGACTTCGGCGGGAGACGCACCGGTGTCGCCCGGCTGGGCGAAGGTCTGCGACTGGCTCGTGCCGACGAGCGCCCGTCCGCGCCAGGGGACGAGCGTCAACATGCGGCCGTGCGACGCGGGGGCCGCGAGCGCCATGTCGCTCGCCGGCTTCGACGTCAGGAGGCTCATGGCCTTGAGGAGCGGATACTCCCGCTTCACGCCAAACGCGGTCATGATCGCGCCGGCCTGCGGACCGGCTGCGTTGACCGTCGCGGCGGCGCGGATCGAGAGGTCCTGGCCGGTGAGCGTGTCGCGGGCCTGCATGCCGGTGATCCGCGAGCCGTCGCGGAGAGGCGACACGGCCTCGACGTAGTTGGCGAGATGCGCCCCGGCGCGATCGGCCGCGGCCGCGAACGCGAACGTCAGACGGTCGGCTTCGACCATCTGATAGTCGTACCACTGCGCGCCGCCGGTGAGCCTGTCGGCGCGGACGCCTGGAAAGAGGCGCAAGCGTGAGGGCCTTCGACACGAGGCGCGGCGCAGGCAGGTGCAGCTCCGGCTCGACACCCGCATTGCGATCTCTCGCCAGCCACTCGTCGAGCTTGAACGCGGCGCGAAGCGCCAGGCGGTTGCGCGTGACCGACCGGTAGGTGCCGACCAGGAACGGCAGTGGACGCAGCATCCACGGCGCGATGCGCGCGAGCGCCCGGCGCTCGCGGATCGATTGCCGCGCATATCGGAACCGGCCGTACTGAAGCGACCGCAGACCCCCGTGCACGGTCCGCTGATGATTGAACGAGGCGCCGCTGCCGAAATCGCCCGCTTCGACGAGCGCCGTGCTGAGGCCACGGCTCGCGGCGTCGTATGCGATCGCCAGACCGTGGATCCCGCCGCCGATGACGAGCAGGTCGAAGGTGGTCGCGGCGAGCGTGTCGAGATCGCGCGGACGCATGAATGCGTTTCATTCTATAGTAGGGCCGCTCGAAGAATGCTGAATGCTGAGTGCTGAATGCTGAAGTAAATGCTGAAGGCTGAAGTAAGTGCCGAAGGCTGAAGTAATGCTGAACCCGAGCGGCTGAGATGTGCCTCGGCAGAAGCCAGCATGATGAACGAGCCGCATCGTTGCACAGCCCGTGAGCTGCGAGCCGCGAACCGCCAGCCGCGAGCTGCGTACCGCGAGCCGCGAATCACATGAACTCGCACGCCTTCGGCAACGACTTCCTGCTGATCGATGCCTTCGACTTTTCTGGCATCCCGCACCCTCTGGGGTTCGCCCGCGACGTCTGCGACCGCCATCGCGGCATCGGCGCCGACGGGTTGATCGTCTTCGAAACCCGCAGTGCGGGCGCCTCGATGCAGCTCTTCAACGCCGACGGCAGCCGCTCGGAAGTGTCGGGCAACGGCGTGCGCTGTCTGGCCGCGTGGATCGCGTCGACACAGCAGCTCCAGGAGGGCGTCTTCATCGAGGTCGAGACCGACGCCGGCCTCAAGTCGCTCGAGTTGCTGGATCGACGCGAGGGCCGCTATACGTTCTGCGCCGCGATGGGAGAGCCCGAGCAGATCGAGCAGCACGTGTTCCAGATCGGCGACGAGAGCGTGACGGCCGTCACGCTGCGCGTGGGCAACCCGCAGTGCGTGGTTCTTGGAGACGTCACCGAGGCGCGGCTGCACACGATCGGCCGGGCGTTGCCGTCCATCCTCACTTTCCCGAGGGCACCAACGTCGAGCTCGCCACGGTCGAATCGCCGGATCGCGTCAGAATCCTGATCTGGGAGCGAGGCGTCGGTCCGACCGAAGCGTCGGGCACTGGCGCGTGCGCGGCGGCCGTCGCCGCCATCCGTTTTGGAGGCGCGTCGAGAGACGTGCAGGTCGTGTCACCGGGCGGCACCCAACGCGTCGAGTGGGACGACGAGGGGTTGTTCCTGACCGGCTGGGCGGAGATCGTCGCCGAGTGCCGCTGGTTGAAGTCCTGATGCGCAGCCTGCATGAGGCCGGCGAGGCCGTCGAGACCTACTCACCGGCCGAAGAGCTTTTCAATCGCCGGCGCCGCAATGTCGGGCTGATCGCGGGACCGGTCGCGCTCTGCTGGTGCTGCTCGCGGCCCCGCTCCCGATCTCTCTGGCGGCTCACCGGCTGGCGGCGATCCTCCTGATGATGGTGATCCTCTGGATCACCGAGGCGCTGCCGCTCGCGGTCACCGCGCTCATCGGTCCGGTGCTGGCGATCATCCTGCAGGTCGCGCCGGCGCGCGCCGTCTTCGCGCCGTTCGCCGACCCGATCATCTTTCTCTTCATCGGCAGCTTCATGCTGGCCGAAGCGATGTTCGCCCACGGGCTCGACCGGCGGATCGCCTTCGGCGCGCTGTCGTCGCGCGCCGTCGGCGGCAGCCCGACCCGGATTCTGCTCGTCTACGGCGCCGTCGCGACCGGCATCTCCATGTGGATCAGCAACACCGCGACGACGGCGATGATGTTTCCCATCGGGCTGTCGATCGTCGCCCATCTGACCAAGGGCCAGGAGTCGGACGTCGCGAGCCCGCAATTTTGCGACCGCGATGATGCTGATGGCCGCCTTCGGCGCGTCGATCGGTGGGTTGGGGACGCCCATCGGGACGCCCCCGAATCTCATCGGCAAGGGCATGCTGGAACGGATCGCCCATCAGCAGATTTCGTTCCTCCAATGGATGATGCTCGGCGTCCCACTCGCGGTGCTCCTGTTCGCGTTCCTGGTCGTCTACTTCCGGTGGAGTCTTCTCCAAGGGCTCACAGTCGATCTGGCGCGGGCCGCGCACATCCAGGAAGAGTTGCGAAAGCTCGGACCGATTTCGACAGGCCAGCGCAATACGCTCGTGGCGTTCGGCGTGACCGTCGCGCTCTGGCTGTTCCCTGGCGTTCTGGCCATCGCCGGCCTCGACGACAGCGCCTTCGCCAGGGGATACGAGCCTGCCGTGCCGGAATCCGTGGCCGCGATGATCGGCGCGATTCTGTTGTTCGTGCTGCCGGTCAACTGGAGAGCGCGCCAATTCACGTTGAGCTGGGAGCAGGCGGTCCGCATCGATTGGGGCATCATCCTGCTCTTCGGCGGCGGCCTGGCGATGGGGGCGCTCGCGTTCTCGACCGGGCTCGCCGAGTCGATCGGCCACGGAATCACCGCATGGTTGCCGGTGCGCTCGACGCTGTCGCTCACGATTCTCTTCACGGCCGTGGCGATCGTGATGTCCGGAGACCGCCTCGAATACCGCGTCGGCCAACATGATCGTGCCGGTGGCGATCGCCGTGGCGCAGGCGTCGGGCATCGATCCCCTGGAGCCTGCGCTCGGCGCCACTTTCGGCGCGTCGATGGGATTCATGATGCCGATCTCGACGCCCCCGAACGCGATCGTCTACAGCTCCGGCCACGTGCCGATCACCACGATGATGCGGCACGGCATCGCGCTCGACATTGCCGGCTTCATCTTCATCGTAGTGGTCGTGATGGGGCTGGGGTGGGTGATCTGAGGCGGCTCTGGGCTCTTGGCTTTTGGCTCTAGACAGATCCTCGACCGCGTGCATCGAAGGTTTTCCGAGAGCCTAAAGCCTAAAGCCGAGAGCCGCCTCTCCGAGCGGCCAGCCGCAAACCGCGAGCCGCGTAGCAATTCCTGCCACCTCCCCGGCGCATTTCGTGTGAAGCGGCTGCGCACTTTGCCTCCTCGGTTCGCTCTTTTCCCTGCTCGCGCCGACGTCGAGACGACGCGCGTGTTTTTTGCAGGACACCTTCGGCGCTCGAGCCGTCGACGACTGGCCGCGAGCCCGGATGGTGTACGATGAAGACCGTTGCGCCGCACGATCGTCCGCGTGAAAAACTTCAACGGCTCGGGGCCGCCGCGCTTGGCGACAACGAGTTGGTCGCCGTGATTCTCGGGTCCGGGCGGGCGGCGGCGAGCGCGCTCGATCTGGCCAACGCGGCGCTGGACAAGACGGGCGGGATCGATGGCCTGGCACGGGCGCGGCACGACGAGCTCACCCGCGTGCCAGGGATCGGATCGGCCAGGGCCGCGCAGGTGCTGGCCGCCGTCGAACTGGGCCGCCGGACGCTGACGCGCGCGAATCGGCAGCGGGTGCAGGTCACCAGCCCGCGTGCGGTCGCGGAACTGCTCCTGCCGCTCTACGGCAACCGGCCAGTCGAGCAGTTCGGTGTCGTCCTGCTCGACACGAAGCATCGGGTGATGCGCACGACCGTGGTCACGATCGGCACCCTCGATGCGAGCATCGTCCATCCGCGCGAGGTGTTCCGCGAGGCGGCGGCGGCCGGGGCCGCCGCGATCGTGGTGTTTCACAACCACCCGTCGGGCGACCCGGAGCCGAGCCAGGAAGATATTGCCCTCACGCGCCGGTTGATTGCCGCAGGCGTGCTGATGGGCATCGACGTGCTCGACCACGTGATTCTCGCCAATGTCCGCTATTGCTCCATGAAGGAAGAGCGATACATCTGAGCGCGATCACAGACCACGGACAACACGGGTGTGGAGAAAGATCTTAATCGTGTCCAGGATTGCTTACATCGACTGTTTTTCCGGCGCGTCGGGCGACATGTTGCTCGGGGCGCTGCTCGATCTGGGGCTGCCGCTCGACGGGCTGCGCGCGGCGCTCGGCAGCCTGGCGATCGAGTACGGCACCGTGTCGGCCGACCGCGTGCTCCGAGCCGGCGTGTCGGCGACGAAGTTCCGGGTTCAGGAATCGCCAGTGGCCGAGGTCGCATCGGGTGGTCATCGCCACAGTCACGGCGAGGGTCGTCACACTCACCATCACCACGACCACGATCACAGCCATGACCATGACCACGCTCATCACGACCATCACGAGCACGGTCACACTCACGAGCATCGGCACGGGCCTCATCACAGCCTGAAGGCGATCGCCGGCTTCATCGAGCGCTCCGCATTGACACGGGAGGGGAAGGATCGGGCGATTCACCTCTTTCGCCGGCTCGGCGAGGCCGAAGCAGCAATCCACCAGATGTCCATCGACGAGATCCATCTCCACGAGGTGGGAGCACTCGACTCCATCATCGACATCGTCGGCGTGGTGTACGGTATGGACTGGCTCGGCGCGGACCGCGTGGTCGCGTCCCCGCTCAACGTCGGCAGCGGCACCGTGAACTGCGCGCACGGCACGTTTCCCGTACCAGCGCCCGCCACGGCAAGGCTGCTCCAGGGCGTTCCGGTCTACGCTGGAGCCGTGGCAGCCGAACTGGTGACGCCGACCGGGAGCCGTGCTCGTCACCGACTATGCGGATAGCTTTGACCGGCTGCCGATGATGCGCGTCGAGTCGATCGGTTACGGCGCGGGCGATCGCGACTTCGCCGCCAACCCGAATGTGCTGCGCCTGCTCGTCGGCGAGGCGGACGCTCGGCGTCAGCGCCGAGCGCGTCGTCGTCCTCGAGAGCGAGATCGACGACATGAACCCGCAGCTGTTCGGCCCGCTGATGGACCGGTTGCACGCAGGCGGGGGCGCTGGACGTGTTCTATGCGCCGGTCCAGATGAAGAAGAACCGCCCCGGCACGCTCGTCACCGTCGTCGCGCGTCCCGAACAGCGAGAGTTGTTGTCGGGGCTCCTCTTCGCCGAGACGACGACGATCGGCGTGCGCTATCAGGAAGTGCACCGCGATTGCCTGGAGCGGGAGGTGCGCAGCATCGCGACCCCGGTGGGCGCCATCCGCTTCAAGATCGCGACGCGCGCCGGCCGCGTGCTGAACGCGTCGCCGGAGTTCGAGGATTGCGCGAGGGCAGCGGCCGAGCACGGCCTGCCGATCAAAGACGTGCAGGCGATCGCTATCAAAGGCGTGGCTGGACCGTACTCGACCTTGAACCTGTGAACCTCGTGAACCTCGTGAACCTCTGAACCGTGAACCTCGTGAACCTCTTGAACTCCTGAACCTTTGAACCCTTGAACCGCTTGAACCCCTTGAACCCCTTGAACCCCTGAACAACTGTGACTCGTTTTTATCTAACGACCGCAATCGACTACGTCAAAGCCGTCCGCACCTCGGGACGGCGTACAAGAAGATTGCCGCCGACGTGATCGCGCGCTACAAGCGGCTCGCCGGCTTCGACGTCCATTTCCTGATGGGCAACGACGAGCACTCGCAGAAGGTCGTTCGGAAGGCGAAGGAGCGGCGAGGAGCCCGCTCGGCGTACTGCGACCGCATGGCCGGCGAGTTCCTCGACGTCTGGCGGCGGCTCGATATCTCCTTCGACGACTTCATCAGGACGACCGAGCCGCGACACCGGGCTGGCGTCCAGGAGCTGATCCGGCGCATCACGCGGCCGGGGACATCTACAAGGGGAACTACGAAGGGTGGTATTGCGTGTCGTGCGAGGCGTTCAAGCCGGAGAAGGACCTCGTCGACGGCCAGTGTCCAATCCATCGCACGAAGCCGGACTGGATCCGCGAGAAGAAGCACTTCTTCCGCCTCTCGAAGTACCAGCCGGCCCTGCTGACACTATTCTCCGACTCATCCCGAGTTCCTGATTCCGGAGATTCGCCGCAACGAGATTCTCCGGCTGATCGAGGCGGGCCTCGACGACATCTCGGTCAGCCGCGCGGGACAGGCATGGGGCATCCCGATGCCGCAGGATCCGTCGAACGTGATCTATGTGTGGTTCGATGCGCTCATCAACTACATCTCGGCCGTGGGGCTCGGCACCGACGAGGCGCCTGGCCGCGCGCTGGTGGCCTGCCGACCTGCACGTGATCGGGAAGGACATCACGCGGTTTCACTCGGTCATCTGGCCAGCGATGCTGATGAGCGCGGGTGTGGCGCTGCCGCGGCAGGTCTTCGGCCACGGCTGGGTGCACCTCAAGGGCGAGAAGATGAGCAAGTCGCTCGGTACGGTGGTCGATCCGCTCGAGGCCGTCGATCGCTTCGGGCCGGAGCCGCTCCGGTTGTACCTCACGAAGGAGATCACCTTCGGCAGCGACGGAGACTTCTCGTGGGAGCGGTACGAGGATCGCTACAACGTCGATCTGGCGAACAACCTGGGAACCTGGTGAGCCGGGTTGCCGCGATGGCCGAGAAATACCGCGGCGGGACGCTGGCGCCCTCGGGTAGTCCAGGCCGACTGGCCGCTGTCGCCGCGCAGGCGGTGGACGATCTACCGCCAGGCCATGGACGGGTTCGCGCTGGAGCGTGGTGCCGGCGCGGCATTTCAGATTGTCGACGCGGCCAACGAGTTCATCGCGAGCGTGGAACCCTGGGCCATCGCGCGCGATCAGGCACGGGCACACGAGTTGTCGCAGGTGCTGTTCGACGTCGCCGAAGCCGTACGCGTAGCCGCCATCCTGTTGCTGCCGGTGATGCCGAAGGCGGCCGCCGAGATTCTGCGCCGTGTCGGGGAGACGCGGCCGTCCGGAGATATCCGGCTCGCCACGCCGCGTGGGGCAACGAGGGTCCGCGCCACATACTCAAGGGCGAGTCCCTCTGGCCACGCGCGGAATCGGAGGCGCAGAAGTCTGGGAAGATAGAGAAGGCGAACACGAAACTCGAGTCCAGAAAAGGAGCTCCGTAGTGGAAGAGTCCAGCAACACGCCCCCGCCTCCGGCCCAGCCGGCGGCTCCCGCAGCCGCGGCAGCCGCGGCTCCTGCCGCGAGCGGCGCCGACAAGATCTCGATAGACGACTTCATGAAAGTCGATCTGCGCGTCGCGAAGGTGCTGACGGCCGAGAAAGTGCCCAACTCGCGCAAGCTCGTCAAGCTGTCGGTCGACGTCGGGACCGAGCAGCGGACGCTCGTCGCCGGAATCTCAGAAGCGTACGAGCCAGAGCAGCTCGTCGGCCGGACAATCGTCATCGTGTTCAACCTCAAGCCCGCCAAGCTGATGGGCATCGAGTCGAACGGGATGGTCCTCGCCGCCAGTCCGGAAGGTGGCAAGCCCACGCTGGTCGGCTTCGATCAGGATGTCCCGCTGGGGAGCAGGGTGCGGTAGGCGGGGACACTCGAAGAGTGACTGTCCCCGAGCTCAGCCATACGATGATCGACTGCCATTGTCACTTGGCGGACGAGGCCTTCGCCGGCGATCTCGAGGCGGTCGTCGGCCGTGCGCAGGCCGCCGGCGTCGCAGGGTGCGCTCTGTATCCTGTCGGCCGGCGACGCCAAGGAGTCGGCGGCGGCGCGTGCGCGTGCGGGCGCTCTGGCCGGACGTCCGGTTTTCGCTCGGCATCCACCCGCACAAGGCGGGAGAGTTCGCCGGCCGGCGCGAGGACGCGCGTGCCTGCGTCCGTCGGGGATCGTCAGCGAAGGGGCGCGGGCGATCGGAGAGATTGGCCTCGACTACCACTACGACTTCTCGCCCCGCGACGTGCAGCAGGAGGTCTTCCGCGCCCAGGTCGTCCTCGCGCTGGAGCTGGCGTTGCCGGTCGTCATCCACACGCGCGAGGCCACCGAGGACACGTTCGGAATTCTTCGCGAGGCGGGCGCCGCGGTCCGCGGCGTGTTCCATTGCTTTACCGGCGACCGTGGCATGGCGCGTGCGGCGCTCGATCTCGGCTTCTACGTATCGCTCGCCGGGATTGTCACGTTCCCGCGTGCGGATCGAGCTGCGGGCGGTCGCGAGACTCGTGCCCGACGACCGCCTGCTCATCGAGACCGACGCGCCCTATCTGGCGCCGGTTCCTCACCGTGGGAAGCGGAACGAGCCCGCCTTCGTCGGGCGCGTGGCAGAGACGATTGCCGGGCTCCGCGGCGTCCCGGCGGCGGCACTCGGCGCGCAGGCGGCCCGCAACTTCGCGGCATTGTTGATGCCGGGCCTTGGTCCAACTGTTTCCCACCAAACGGCTTAGCGCGTTGACACTCTGCGCGGAACTCCACTATTCTGAGACGACGAGGAAGTAGAAAACGGCATACCCTTTGAGCGATACCGCGCAGAAATCCGTCGTCTCCACCGATCTGGCGCAGATCTTCGGACCCATCCGTGAGGATCTCGAAGGCGTCGAGCAGGAGTTCGTCCGCCACATCCAGTCCCGCGTCGCGCTCATCCCCGAGATGGGCCGTTACATTCAGAAGAGCGGCGGCAAGCGCGTGCGGCCAGCCGTCCTCCTCATGGCGGCACGGTTGAGTGGCTACAAGGGCGACCGTGCCGTCCTGTACGCCTCGGTCGTCGAGTTCATCCACACGGCGACGCTCGTCCACGACGACATCATCGACGGCGCCGACCTGCGTCGCGGGCGCCTGGCGGTGCACTCCCGCTGGGGCAACGACATCACGGTGCTCCTCGGCGACTACCTCTACATCAAGTCGATGGCGATGGCGCTGACGCAGGACTCGCTGGAGATCATCCGGCTGCTCTGCGACGTCACGCTGCGCATGATCGAGGGCGAGCTGTACCAGCTCACGAAGACGGGCGACGTCGACATCACCGAGGACGAGCACTTCGAGATCATCCGCCGCAAGACCGCGTTTCTCTTCGGCGGCTGCGCCCAGATCGGCGGCATGCTCGGCGGCGTGACGCCCGAACAGGAAACGGCGCTCCGCGACTACGGCTTCAACCTCGGCATCGCGTTCCAGCTCGTCGACGACCTGCTCGATTACACGGCCGACGCCGCGGCGCTCGGCAAGCCCGTCGGCGGGGATCTCCGCGAGGGCAAGGTCACGCTTCCGATCATCCTCCTGCTGCGGCGAGGCGGGGCCGACGCGGACAGGCTGATTCGCGACATCGTTCGGGATCGCACCGTCGCACCGGAGCAGTGGCGCGACATCCTCCGCCTGCTGCACGAGCACCGGTCCACCGAGCTCGCCTACGAGGCCGCGCTCGAGTACGCCTCGCGCGCGAAGAGCTGCCTGTCCGCGTTCCCGCCGAGTCAGGAACGCGATGCGCTCATCGCCCTGCCGGACTACGTCGTGTCGCGGGATCGCTGAAGCTGTTCAACCTTTCGAACCTCCTGAACCCCCTGAACCCCCTGAACCTCCTGAGCCCCTTGAACCCCTTGAACCCCTTGAACCCCTGAACCCAGGGCTTGCAGGCATGAATCCCGCTGATCGGATCGAAGCCCTGCGCCAGGAGATCCGGCGCCACGAAGAGCTCTATTACATCCACAGCGCTCCCGAGATCTCCGACGCGGATTTCGATCGACTCATGCGCGAGCTCGAGGCGCTCGAGCAGGCGCATCCCGATCTGGTGACCCCCGATTCGCCGACCCAGCGTGTCGCCGGGCGGCCCACGCAGGGGTTTCCCACTGTCGAGCATCTCTCGCAGATGCTCAGCCTGGACAATGCCTACGACGAAGCGGACCTGCGGGCGTTCGACGAGCGGTTGCGCAAGGCAGGAGGGCTCGGCGACGCGTCCGTTCCGTACGTCGCGGAGCTGAAGATTGACGGTCTGAGCATCGCGCTGACCTACGAGAATCGGCGCCTCATCCGCGGCGCGACGCGGGGCGACGGCCTCCGCGGTGAAGACGTGACCGCGAACGTGCGTACGATCAGGTCGATTCCGCTGACGCTGCGCGGCGGGCCGGCGTCGAGGTTCGAAGTGCGCGGCGAGCTGTTTCTTCCGCGCGCATCCTTCGAGCGGATCAATCAGGAGCGCGCCGACGCCGGCGAGCCGCTGTACGCGAACCCGCGCAATGTCGCGGCCGGGACCATGCGGAATCTCGACCCCGCCCTGGTCGCGCGGCGCGGGCTCAAAGCCTTCGTGTATCAGTACGTCGGACCCACCGAAGGCGCTCCGACCCAACACTTCGAGCTGCTGTCGGCGATGCGCGCGTGGGGCCTCCCGGTCGAGTCCCATGCTGCGGAGGTTCACGGCATCGATGACGTCATCGCGTTCTGCCGCGCGTGGGACACGAAGCGCCACCAGCTCGAGTTCGATACCGACGGCGTCGTGATCAAGCTCGCGGACCTCGCGCTCCGCGAGCGCCTCGGCAGCACGGCCAAGTTCCCGCGCTGGGCGACCGCCTTCAAGTTCGCCGCGCAGCAGCAGCACACGAAGCTCCTGAAGATCGACGTGAACGTCGGCCGCACCGGTGCCAACACGCCATACGCCGTACTGGAACCGGTCTTCGTTGCCGGCTCCACGGTGTCCATGGCGACGCTGCACAACGCGGAGGACATCAGCTCGGAAGGACCTGCGCGAAGGGGACACCGTCGTCATCGAGAAGGCTGGGGACGTCATCCCCAGAGTCGTCGCGCCGGTGCTCGCCCTCCGGCCGCCCGAATCGGTGCCCTGGGTGATGCCGACCACCTGCAAGGCGTGCGGCAAGTGCGCTGAAGCGCGACGAGGAAGAAGTCGTCTGGCGGTGCGAGAACGCGTCGTGTCCGGCGCGGTTGCGCCGGAGCCTCGAGCACTTTGCCGGGCGCAGCGCCATGAACGTCGAGGGGCTCGGGGAGTCGCTGGTCGATCAGCTGATCGAGCAGGGGCTCGTCCACGACTTCGCCGATCTCTATTCGCTGCAGACGTCGCAGCTCGAGAACCTCGTCGTCACCCCGCGCGAGCCGCGCTCGGAGCGCGCCGTGCCGAGGAAGCTCGGCAAGGTCGGGCGCAACGTGACCGCGCAGATCGAGAGCTCCAAGCAGAACGACCTGTCGCGGCTGGTGTACGCGCTGGGGATCCGGCACGTCGGGGAGAAAGCGGCCGGCACGATCGCGCGGCACTTGCGGACGATGATGGCGATCATCGAGGCGTCCGTGGAGCAGCTGCAGGCCGTTCCCGAGATCGGGCCGGTGGTCGCACAGTCGATCCGCAGCTTCGCAGAAGAGCCGAAGAACCGTGCGCTCGTCGACAAACTGGCCGCGGCCGGCGTGAACATGACGAGCCAGCAGCCGCCGCCGGACGTCGAGGTGGCGGGGCCCCTCGCCGGCAAGACGTTCGTCGTCACCGGCACCCTGACGACCCTGAGCCGCGAGGAGGCCAAGGCCGCCATCGAGCGGCTCGGAGGCAAAGTCGCGAGCGCCGTCAGCCGAAAAACGACATATCTTGTCGTAGGCGCAGACGCGGGGAGCAAACTCGACAAGGCGCAGGCGCTCGGTGTCAAGACGCTTACGGAAGAGGCATTCCGGGCGATAATAGCGGAGTCGAGTACCCGGGACCGGCTGATCTCAGACACCATGTCGAAACGGTTCACCTTCATCACGCTGGCGCTGTCCGCCTCGGTGGCGTTCCTCGTCGGCGTCATCCTCGCCGGCGGCGTGGCGCGACCCGTCGTGTCGAGCGCGCCGGTGCGCGAGGCGCCGGCGCCAGACCGGCCGCGAACGGTATCGCTCGGCGCCTCGGCGGGCGTGGTGAACTTCGCGGATGTCGCCGAGCGCATCAATCCCGCTGTCGTGAACATCGATGCGGCCTCGAAGCCGCGCGGCCGTGCGCCGGCGCGATTGTTCCAGCGCGGAGCCGAGGACCCCGACGGCGCTCGCGATCCCGACGTGCCGCGTCAGGGCGCGGGCAGCGGCTTCATCGTCGATCGAGAGGGCTACATCCTCACGAACTACCACGTGGTCGAAGGAGCCGAGCGGATCACCGTCACTCTGGCCGACGGTCGGGTGTTTCGTGGCACCGTGGTCGGCTCGGATCCGGCGATCGACGTGGCGCTCGTGCGCATTCCGAAGACGGCGAACCTTCCCGAGGCGCCGCTCGGGAACTCGGACGAGTTGCGGGCCGGGGAGTGGGTCTGCGCCATCGGTAACCCGCTCGGCTACGTCCACTCGGTGACGGTCGGCGTGGTGAGCTTCATCGGACGCAAGCTGTTCGATCCGAGCCTGGACTTCTACATTCAGACCGACGCGGCCATCAATTTCGGCAACAGCGGCGGCCCGCTCATCAATCGCGGGGCGAAGTCGTGGGCATCAACTCGGCCATCAGCTCCAAGGCCTCGAGCATCGGGTTCGCGCTGCCCATCAATCAGGCCGTCGCGGTTCTGCCGCAGCTCAAGTCCACGGGCAGGGTCTCGCGGGGTTTCATCGGCGTCACCCTCACCGACGTCACTCCCGCTTTGCGGCAGGCGCTCGGCCTGGTGGTCGCCGATGGGGCGATGGTGCAGGACGTCACGCCGCGATCGCCCGCCGAACGGGCGGGGCTCCGGGCCTACGACGTGATTGTCGAGGTCGAGGGGCGACGCGTCACGTCCGACCAGGAGCTCATCGCGGACATCTCCGCGCGGCACCCGGGGACCGTGGCCCGGCTGGACGTCGTGCGCGAGGGCCGCCGCCAGACCATGAGCGTCAAGCTCGCCGAACGGCCGACGCGGGGTGACGAGGTCGAGGCCCCGCCGGCACGACAGGATGGCCTTGCCCGGCCGGCGCCCCGCCTGGTCGATTCGCCGGCGCCGATCGGAGTGAGCTGTCCGCAAGATGGATCGGATGTTCATCGGCCGCCTGGAGATCCCCGAGAGCGTGCAGGGAGTGATTGTCGAGCGCGTCGACCCGACAGGCGCCGCGCGGCAGGCGATCCGCCGCGGGTTCATCATCCTCGAAGTCAACCGGAAGCCGACGCCCACCGTCGGCGACTATCAGCGAATCGTCGAGACCGTGCGCCCGGGCGACGTCCTCGCGTTCTACTACTACGATCCCGCAGTCGCCCAGCGCTCAGCTGGTGACGGTCGTCGTCGATTGAGTCGAGACCTACATGAAGGCACGCATACTGGTCATCGACGACGAGGCGGAGGTCCGCCGCTCGGTCGGGATGATCCTTCGCTACGACGACTACGAAGTCATCGAAGCGCCGAGCGGACCCGAGGGCATTGCGCTCGCCGAGCGCGAAGCACCCGACCTGGTCTTTCTGGACATCAAGATGCCGGGAATGGACGGGCTCGAAGTGCTGCAGCGGCTCCGCGCCGCGAACGAGAACCTGCCCGTCGTGATCATCTCCGGGCACGGGACCGTGAGCACGGCGGTCGAGGCGACGAAGGCGGGCGCGTTCGACTTCATCGAGAAGCCCCCGTCGAGCGAGAAGCTGCTCGTCTCGATTCGCAACGCGCTCGAGCGGACGCGGCTGTCGGACGAGAACCGCACGCTTCGGCGCGCGGCCGAAGTGCGCCACCAGATGGTCGGCGAGAGCCCATCGCTCCGTCAGGTGTGGGATGCCGTCAAGCGCGCCGCCCCGACCAACGCGACGGTGCTCCTCGCGGGCGAGAGCGGCGTGGGCAAGGAGCTCGTGGCGCGGTCGATCCACCGCAACAGCCTCCGCAGCCGTGAGCGCTTCATTCAGGTCAACTGCGCGGCGATCCCCGAAGAATTGATCGAGTCGGAGTTGTTCGGACACGAGAAGGGGTCGTTCACGGGCGCGACCGAGAAGCAGATTGGCAAGTTCGAGCAGGCCGATCGCGGCACCATTTTTCTCGACGAAGTCGGCGACATGAGCCCGAAGACGCAGGCCAAGGTGCTGCGCGTGCTCCAGGAAGGCGAAGTGGAGCGGCTCGGATCGGCGAAGACGATCAAAGTGGACGTGCGGGTGATTGCGGCGACGAACAAGGATCTCGAGCTGGAGATCGAGAAAGGGACCTTCCGTGAGGACCTCTATTTCCGGCTGAGCGTGATCCCGATCCGTGTGCCGCCGCTGCGCGATCGGCGCGACGACATTCCCGCGCTCGTGCGCCACTTCGCCGATCTGTTCAGCCGCGACAACAACCGCCGGCTGCCGCGATTCACCCCCGCCGCGCTCGAGTACATGCAGAAGGCCCGGTGGAAAGGTAATGTGCGTGAGCTCAAGAATACGGTCGAGCGCTTGATCATCATGACGTCGGGAGACACGCTCGACGTCGACGACCTGCGCGACATCGTGCGGCTCGAGGCGAAGCCTGTCGCGGCGCCCGACGCCGACAAGGAACGTCCAGGCACGCTGCGGGAGTTCAAGGAGTCGGCCGAGCGCGCGTTCCTCGTCGACAAGCTCCGCGAGAACGGCTGGAATATTTCCAAGACGGCGGAGGTTATAGGAACACCCCGCAGCAATCTCTACAAGAAGCTCGAGCAATACGGCATCAGCCAGGAGGGAGACGGCTAGGAAGAAATGCTGAATGCTGAATGTTGAATGCTGAAGGGAATTCAGAATTCACATTCAGCATTCGACATTCAGCATTCAGCATTGCAAGTATCAGTTGGATCCGCCGCAGTGGGCCAGATGATCGCCGTTCGACTCGCCCCTCCGGGGCTCGCTCACGGCAGGCCCGCAGGCCTTCGATTGAAGGTATGCGAGCCCGCCTCGAGCGAGCCTCGAAGAGGCGAGTCGAGGGGAGGAAAGTCCGAACTCCGCAGGGCAGTGCGCCGGGTAACGCCCGGTCAGGGTGACCTGAAGGATAGTGGCACAGAAAATATACCGCCTCGCCGACAAGGGCGAGGTAAGGGTGAAAAGGTGCGGTAAGAGCGCACCGCGCTCGTGGCAACACGGGTGGCAGGCAAAACCCCGCACGGAGCAAGGCCAAATAGGGAGGCGTTATCAGGACTGCCCGTCCGAAGCCTCCGGGTAGGCCGCTTGATCCCGTCAGCAATGACGGGGCTAGAGGAATGATCGTCGCTTCGGCCGTAAGGCCGGGGGACAGAATTCGGCTTACGGCCTGCTGCGGCGGCGCTTCTCAATGCTGAATGCCGAATGCTGAAGTAAAGGCTGAATTCTATTATTCAGCATTTACTTCAGCATTCAGCATTCAGCATTCAGCATTGTTCCGGGGGGTTCATGCGTAGGGTTCTGACACTGGCGCTCCTGGCAGTCGGCACGGCACTCGGCGTCGTCTGGGCGCAGCAGCAGCAGCCGACCCAGTTGCCGCCGAGCTCGCCGGTCGAGGTCCGGCCGGGGCAGCAGCGCGCTCGGCCGGGCGAGGGGCGCGAGCCGGAGTGGCCGGCGCCCCGCATCACCGAATACAAGCCGCGCACGACGCTGGTCGTGCCCGCGCATCCGCGGCCGCGCGCGAAGTTTCCCGTCATCGACATCCACAGCCACCAGCCGACGCCGATCTCGGCCGCCGAGTTCGCGCGCGTCGTCGACGGGATGGATCAGAACAACCTCCGGCTCCTGGTCAACCTGAGCGGCGGCTCCGGCGCGCGGCTGAAGGCAGGACTCGAGGCCATTCGGACGAGCAAGTACCCGGATCGGATGGTGCTGTTCGCCAACGTCGATTTTCGAGACGTCGGGCCAGGATTCGGCGCGAAGGCGGCGGCCGTGCTCGAGCAGGACATCAAGGCCGGCGCCAGGGGACTGAAGATCTTCAAGGACCTCGGACTGCGGATCCGACGCACGGACGGCAGCCGCCTGAAGCTCGATGACCCGGAGCTCGATCCGATCTGGGCGGTCTGTGGCCGGCTGAATGTCCCGGTACTGATTCACACCGCCGAACCCCAGGAGTTCTTCGAGCCCATCACCTATCAGAACGAACGGTGGCTCGAGATGGCGCTCTATTCGGGTCGCCGGTATCCGCCCGATCAGGCGCCTCGCTTCGAGGAACTGATCGGCGAGCGCGACCGCATGTTCGCGAAGCATCCGCAGACACGGTTCATCGCGGCGCATTTCGGCTACCACGCGAACGATCTCGGGCGGATGGGGCGGCTGCTCGACCGTTTGCCCAACGTGTACCCCGAAGTGGCGGCGATCCTCGCCGAGCTGGGCCGGCAGCCGCGCGCCGCGCACGACTTCTTCGTGAAGTATCAGGATCGCGTGCTGTTCGGGAAGGACAGCTACCAGCCCGACGAGTACCCGTACTACTGGCGGACGTTCGAGACCGCCGACGAGTACTTCGACTACTACCGGGACTACCACGCGTTCTGGAAGCTGTACGGCATGGATCTGCCCGATGATGTGCTGAAGAAGCTCTACTACAAGAACGCCTTGCGCCTGGTGCCGGGGCTCCCGACGGCGGGGTTCCCGGACTGAGATGGCTCATTACCTCGTCACGGGCGGCGCCGGATTCATCGGATCCCATCTATCAGAAGAACTGGTTCGCCGCGGACACCAGGTGCGGGTCGCGGATTCACTCGTCACCGGCAAGCGGAGCAACCTCGATCACCTGCCGGCTGTGGAGTTTCTCGAGGGAGATCTGGCCGAGCTCGCCTTTGCGCGCACGGGCGGTGACGGGCGCCGATTTCGTGCTCCACCAGGCGGCGCTTCCGTCCGTGCCGCGCTCGGTGAAGGATCCGATCGCCTCCAACCGTGCCAACGTCGACGCGACGCTGAATGTCCTCGTCGCGGCGCGCGATGCGGGGGTGCGGCGCCTCGTCTTCGCCGGGTCGTCCTCGGCCTACGGCAATACGCGCGACATCTCCGAAGCACGAGGACATGCCGACGAGCCCGCTGTCGCCCTACGCGCTGCAGAAGGTGATGGGGGAGCAGTACCTGAAGATGTTCACGGCGCTCTACGGGCTCGAGACCGTCACGATCAGGTACTTCAATGTGTTCGGTCCGCGGCAGGACCCGTCGTCGCCCTACTCCGGCGTGATTTCGTTGTTTGCGACGGAGCTCCTCGAGAACCGCGCGCCGACGATCTACGGCGACGGCGAACAGAGCCGCGACTTCACCTACGTCGCCAACGTCGTCGATGGTGTGCTGCGCGCTTGCGAAGCCCCTGGCGCGAGCGGCCGGGTCATCAACGTGGCCACTGGCAGCAGCATCTCGCTCAACGCGCTCTTCGAAGCGATGAGGCGGCTGATCGGGGCGCACGTGACGCCCAAGTACGCCGACACGCGGGCCGGAGACGTGCGGGACTCGCTGGCGGACCTTGGGCTCGCGAAGGAGATCCTGGGCTACAAACCGATCGTGCCGTTCGAGGAAGGCCTTCGGCTGACCGTCGAATGGTACCGGAGCCTGGCGCCGACGACCTGACGGGTCGCGCGCTGGTTGTTGTCCAAAGTATCTCGCTGTCAGGGTGTGGATGTGCCTTTTGATGGGGACGACTACCGAGCCGCTTGATGGCTCGGATGACTTTCGGATAGACGGCAGTCAGCGTGAGAGCCGCGCAATGGCGGCCACGGCAGCAGGATGTGGGAATCCGAGGGTCAAAGTGCGCGGCAACCCGGCCGCGGCCGCTCGGAGCACAAGCCCTCGAGCGTGCTCCACGCCCTGGTGGTGCAACTCTATTTGCTGGGTGGAGCGGCGGGAGCGGACCAACCCGAGACCGACCGATTGCGGAGCGCAGGAGCGCCGATCGCGCGGGCGGCCTCGGCGCGGCGGTGGATGTTCAACTTTTCCATCAGGTTGTGGACGTGGTTCTTGACCGTCGCTACTTCGATCCGCAGGCGGACCGCAATCTCTTTGTTCGACAGGTCCTCTTGAATCAGGCTCGCGATCTCGCGTTCACGCCGGGTGAGTCGGGTCCGCATCCGACGGGGGTCCGACTCCGCAGCAAGTGTCGCGAGGCGGCGAGCGAGTGTGCAGGTTACCCGCGGTGAGCAGACGAGCTCCCCTCGGGCCGCGCTGTGCACGGCGGCCACGAGCGCATCAATCGAACCCTCGCGCGTGACGTAACCCACGGCCCCCAGTTCGGCGCAGGCGAGCACCTCGGCGTCTGAATCGGCGATGCCGATCGCTGACGATCGGAACTGCCGTCTCCGTCAGCCTTAGCGCCCGCGCGGTCCCGTCACTCTCCGCGGTCGCCATATCGAGCAGGACCACGTCGGGAGCGAGGGCCTTCAGATGCTCCTCCGCGTCGTGCAGATCCGGCAGCGCGCCGCTGACACAGAGGCCGTCCTGTCGGCTGATTAGATCAGCGAGGCCTTCGCGATACAGCCGAATACTCGCCACGATCACGATGCGAATCACCGGCGACGTCTCCGCACGACAACAATGTCTGAGGGCGACACCGTGTCGACGTCGGGTCGCCGTCCAACCTGACGAAAAAGCGCCCCCGGCTGATGTCAGAGCGGAAATCAGAAGCTGGACGGACGCGTCGTTGGGTCTTCTCGCACGTCGAGCTTCACACTGCTCTACTCAGAGTGTCGAATCTTTCTCCGCAACCTCTCCGAGCAATTCACCTGAGACCCGGGGCCATGGCGGACGAGCAGCTGACGCGTAGGGAACAGGCGGAATTGCGCCTGCAGAATCAGCTAGAACGCCCCCGTAGCATCGCGCAGGTCATTCGCGAAGGCAAGAATATTTTGACTCGTCCCGAGGCGAGGCTATCGCTCGAAGTCCGCCGCAACCGGCGTAGTCACCAGACGGGTGCGGCGGCGATATTGTCGGGCTGAGTCTGACGTCGCGCGCGCAGTTGGCGGCGGAGAACCTGTTCCGGCGTCAACCTCGAAACGATCCTTCGCCGACTCGATGTCATTACGGGTTTCCTGATGCCCGAGACATCAGCTCAGCGAAGACGGCTACCGTGGCGGCAGCCCTGGGCAGACGGGCAAATACGGCTCTCCGCCCAGGAGGCGACGCCAGTCGTCGCTGGAGAGATTGTGTGTCAGCCGCGCGCACGACTGGGCAATTATGGTCTCGGGGGCCAATGCCCAGATGCGAGCCACGCCATCGCCGCTGGTGGTGACGAACCATCTCCCGTCCGGCGACATGGCCATGCCGTTCACGCCGCCAGCCCGATGCGTGATTCCAGGTCGGTCGCCAGCGCTCGAGGCCTGCAGCTCGATGGAATCGGACATGAATGCATGCTTGGCAATCCAGGTCCCATCCGGGCTTGTCAATTCCCGTGGCGGCTCGACTTTCACCGGAATGGGAGTCCAGTCCCCCCAATCCATGGTCCGCTGTGCTATGTCGAGGGTCCCGTCTTGCTTCTCTCCATCGGCTGGGCGGCATTGCAGTGAGTTGTCGGTGAGCGGAATGTCTTGCTGTTGCCGTCCACTCGAAATCTCCCATACCCGGGCGAGCCCAGGGATTTGCACAGCTCGTTGACAGTGGGGCTTGTGCGAGGTCAAGAGCTGGCGACCGTCCGGGCTTATCGACACGGCATCGACCCTCGTTCCATGAACGACGTGTGACGTCTGCCAGGAGCTGACTGCCATCAAGGTCAGTTCCCGACCCCCATCTTCAAGAAGCACCAACCATTTCGAGTCAGGACTGAATATGACCCTGTCAATAGTGTTTTTCTGTTCCTTCATGGCGACTTGGTGCCAATCGTTCGTCGAGAAGACCTTCAGAACGCTCTGGCTTGTCGCGGTCAGCCAGCGGCCATCCCCGCTGAAGGCAATATTTGAAGCGGCCCTGTCTCCCTCCGTACGATGGACTTCGTCCTTGAAAATCACACGCCACGTGTTCGTGTCCCATACGCGAGCAGAGCCATCAACCGTCGTCGTCGCGACGAACCGCGCATTGGGACTCACGGCGACGTCGAGGACTCCCGCACCGTGCTGCAGCCGCAGCCACTCCGCCCCAGTGGCGAGGTCCCAGCGTTCCAGCCGATCGGCGGCACTGATGAGCCACCTACCAGCCGGCGCGAACGTGACGGTCGGTCGACTCTCTTTGGCTCCGTCTGAACGAATCCGACCCACGGGCTGGAATTTCTTGCGCCCAAGGTCAGCCTGCCAGATGACGAATTCGTCACCCGATCCTCTCGTGGCCACGAGACTGGCATCCGAGCTGACTGCGACGATCGGGTTGCTGCCGAAACCAAGTCTGTCGGTAACGCTGAACTTCTGCTCCGCATCGGACGGCGCGACGGACCGGAATCCAGTGCTTTCGGCAAGCCAGCGACCATCGCCACTGAACGAAAGAAAATAGGGAGTGCGGCCGTTCTCGTCAACGACGACGGACGATCCAGGATTCAGCAGGTCTGGGATCGCCGGGAGGGCGTATCCCCGATGCCAGATCCCACGCCACGACTTGGGGCCCGGCAGTCAGCAACCAACGATCGTCGGGACTGAACGCGACGGCGAGCGCGGGGACATTTCCCACCCAACCGATCTCGGTCCAGCCCTTAGTCTCAAATACTCCAGCGTAATACTGCAAGCCGGCAGCGGCAAACCTCTTGCCCTGAGAGTCGAAGGCCATCGAGGCAAATCGACTTTGAGTCTGCGGCAGTTCCTTCACCGGCTGCAGTCCGGAGACGCTCCAGACGACGGCTGCCTGACCCGCGCCGCCCACAACAATCTGACCGTCTGGCGGGCTGAATGCCAATGTGGTGACACCGGCCTGCGGCAACCTCGCCACGATTTTTGGTGGCGTCCCCTCAACGAACGATGCACTGTCCATCACCATGATCGAGTTTTTCCCGGCAACGGCCACCCGGTTGCCATCGCGGGAGAATGTCACTGCCGCATAGGGGCCTTCCTCCGGTCCGAGAATGAGTGTGGGGCGAGGGGGCAGAAGTTCGATAGCCTTCGACCATGCCTCGAAACCGTCCTGGGTCCATGCGAACTTGAGCGATGCCGTGGCCAGCAGGAGGCTGCGCTGGAGCTCGCTTGCGCTCTCCCCGCCGTGTTCAAGGACTACCCGGGCTTCGGTGGCAAGTTGCCGGGCGACCGCGAGATCGTGCTGCTCGTTGGCCAGGTGGGCCTGCCACAGCGCATAGGCTCCGGAGAGGATGATGACTGCCACCACGCCGCCGGCAATCGCGTTGCGGATGTTTCGCCAGCGACGATCGGCGGCGATGCTGGCGCTCATGAGCGCCTTCTCATCGCTGCTCAGCGGCTCGCTGTGCTCCTTCAGGTGCCTCTCAGACTCCCGGAGAAAGGCACCAGTCAGCAACCACCCCCGGCTCTTGTCATTCGCCACCCAAGAGTCGAGGGCCTGATCCAGACGCTTGCGCCAGAACAAGAAGGCCCGGTCCTGGTTGAGCCATGTGGCCAGTCGTCCCCAGGCGTTGAGCAGCGCCTCGTGCGCGACCTCGAGCAGACGGCCCCCAACGTCTTGCTGCGACACGAGCAGCCGCGCCTGCACGAACTGCTCGAGCAGCGGGTGGACGCGTTCACTGAGGTCGGCCCAGTGCGCCGGGCGACGTGTGAAGCGGCCCTCATCGTTGATCCTCACGAGCGACAGAAACGCCTGGTGGAGCTCGGACTCTTCCTGGCTCGACATCGCCGGTCGGCCCGCCAGCACACCCTCGGCGGCCCGAGCCACGGGATCCGGTCAGCCCGCCAAGCTGGTCGCGGTAATCTCGCAGCAAGAGCCTGTCGCCTGTGCGATGCTCCCACAGTTCGCGCAGGGTGAAGGCGAGGAGCGGTAACGCGTCTTCCGCCTCGGTGTCCTGCAACATGGCTTGAACCAGCCCCGGTTCGAGCTCGAGATTGGCGACGGCGGCCGGGCCCTCGATGATCTCGCCGACGCTGGCCATCGACATCGGATTGACCAGGAGCTCGGCGAAGCTCACGTCGCGAAGTGTCGCCTGCGTCTGTACCGCGCCCAGGAAGTCCGACCGCACCGTCGCGACGATCAACATCTGGCTTCCCGCGGATTCCGCCGCACGCCGCAACATGGCAAGGAACCGGTCGGCCTCGTCTGATCCGCTCAATGTGAACAGCTCCTCGAGCTGATCGACGCTGATAAGCACCGTGGCTTCCGGCTGGTGCATGCTGAAGCTCAGCTCTCTGCCAAACCGCGCAAGCGCATCGCTTGACGGTGCGGCTGCCATGAGGCTGTGGAGCTCCCGCCACTCGCGCTGTTCGCCTGCCTCCTCGAAGCTTGCCGCCAGTGCGTAGGCAAGGCTCTCGAAGGGGCGGCCCAGCGCCCGGAAGGGCGGCACGATGATCCATTGGGAACGATTGCGGCGTAGACGGGGAAGGATCCCAGCGCGCAGCAGCGATGACTTGCCGCTGCCGGAAGCACCAAGCAGCAGCATGAATCGGGCACCACCGAAGCGCCGCTGACGGCCCAATGCGTCCAGTGCATCGCGGATTTCGTTTTCGCGACCAAAGAAGACCGCCGCATCAGCCTCTTCGAAGGCCAGCAGCCCCGGATAGGGAGGGCGACTCCCGTCCCAGGCGAAGCTGTTCGCCGGATCGAGTCCTGCTGCCTTGAGCCCTCGCGAGAGCCTATCAAGTCCTTCCTCTCGTCGCTCCGTGAGGTCGATGACCTGAACAGTCCTCAGCAGGGGGTGAATCTCACATTCGGCCACTTTTAATGGAAAGAGGGCTTTGCCGAGAGCGCGGGCATGCGTGATCTCGGCAAAGCACCAAGGCGACGCCATGGAGGCGCCGCTGCACAATACGATCATCGCGCGGGATGATCGAAGCTGGGCGTAGAGCTCCTTTTCCCAGTCGCGACCGGGCGGAATCCCGCGCTCGGGGTCGAAGTCGAGAAAAACAGAGGAATAGCCAAGACGCGACAGCCAGTCATGTAACGACGCGGCGGCCTCATCGTCTGCGCTGCTATGGCTGAGGAAGATGGCGCTCATATCGAAGCGTAACTCATGGGGACTTCGCCTGTCGCCGATGAAGGCAGTCCGACACCCGCCACCCGCGCGCGACGGGCCTTTCAAAAAAACGTCAGAAACTCGAAAGAATGGATACCTCCCCAGGTCCGTCCAATCCAATTGAGACAGTCAGGGAGCGTGTAGTCCTTCCTGGCAGGTGCACTTTGTGAGGCTATGGGGACAAGACAAAAGCAAGGATACCTGTATGGAGGAGCGCCCACGGCATATCCGGATCTTCGCATCGTCTCCTGCCGACGTGAGAGACGAGGTCAGGGAACTGAAGAAGGTTGTCGAAGAGCTCGCACCGACTTTCTCCAAGCGAGGCGTCACGCTCGAGCTTCTCACGTGGGAAACCCATACCTATCCCTCCCCCGGGCCTCCGCAGGTTTCCATCAACCACCAGATCGGTTCGTACCGACATCTTCGTCGGCATCATGTGGAAGCGCTTCGGCACACCAACGGAGACCGCGGGATCGGGGACGGAAGAGGAGTATCGAGCGGCTCACGCATTCTGGGAGCGGGATCCTCGACGGCCGGTACTCTTCTACTTCAATGAAAAGCCGTACCGCTTGAGCAGCAAAGACGAGCTCGAGCAGCTTGAAAAGGTCATGCGGTTCAAGGCCGAGCTGACGACCACCGGGAAAGCGCTCGTGTGCTGCTATCCGACGGACGAACGGCCGGATTTCTCCTCGCACGTCCGTCCGCATCTGACGAAGGCGATCGAAGACTACGTATCGCCGCTGGTGCCGCCCCCGCCGCCTCCACTGCCATCCACGCTGTTCGCGGTCCATGTCGCGGACTATTCAGGACAGCCCGAGTATCTTCGAGAAGAGATCGTGGAGAAGTTCTGTCTGGCAACCGGCGCGAACCGCGCGAGCATCCCCGTCATCGACCAAGCGGAGTTGAAGCAGCGGAATCCGTCGAATCCGACTGTGTCGATCCATCTGTTCGACGAGTCGTCGGGCCCCAGGGAACACGAGCTCCTGGAATGCGGCCTGACGCACGCCGCCTGGCAGATCATCTGGGCGCCGAAGGCTTTGGACCTCTCGCACCCGCTGAACGGGCACGCGAAGCTTCGGGAACTTGCGGCGACCGACGCGGCCGAACCTACGCATCAGTTCACCAGACTTCCCGCGCGGGATGCCGCGGAAGATCTTGTCGCGCGGGTCGTGAAGCTCGAGCGGGCATGGCGACTGCAGCACGCCCGATGCATCCTTCTCGACGTCAACAAGAAGGACACTGCCAGGGTCAAGG
Organism: uncultured Acidobacteriota bacterium; assembly: GCA_963771395.1. Taxonomy (GTDB): domain Bacteria; phylum Acidobacteriota; class Vicinamibacteria; order Vicinamibacterales; family 2-12-FULL-66-21; genus DATBJJ01. Next base: position 224,378 of record CAVYTY010000013.1, read on the forward strand.
ATCTGATCGAGTACTTCGACGAGCGCAAGATCCCGCGCGCGAGCCGCCCGTACGACCAGCAGCCGGGGCTGTTCAACTTCGACGACGCCTTGATCAAGTCCAAGGTACTGCTCTTCGTGTCAGGTCAGGTCGGACAGGAGTACGTCCAAGGGCGGCTGCTCAGCGCACTGGCCCTTCTGGCGACATTGAAACGCAAGATCAAAGTCGGTGTCTACGGGGCGCCTCCCGAGAGAAGTCCCAAAGATGCGTGGCGGTTCGAACCGCCCATTTCGATGGCGATCAAGTTCATCGACAACACGGCAGGATTCGATCCCGCAGAGTTGCCCGACCTCCTGTCCGACCTCGCAGAGGGGGACCGCCATGAAGCAGCCGTCTAACCCGTTTGTCGGGCTCCGTCCGTTTCTGAGCGGCGAGAGCCACCTGTTTTTCGGTCGTCGAGGGCAGATCAACGATGTCCTGATGAAGCTTCAGGAGCACCGGCTGCTTGCCGTCGTAGGTCGCTCCGGTTGCGGCAAATCGTCGCTGGTTCGCGCCGGCCTCATCCCTGCGCTTGCGGCCGGCTTCCTCGTCGACGACCGCGAACAGTGGCGTATTTGCGTCACCCAACCCGGCAGCAGCCCACTCCTGAACCTCGCCGCCGCGCTCTGTGAGAGCGACCTGACGAGCGACGTGTCGCGCGAAGAACAGACGCGTCGCATCGCGAGGCTGTTCGGGCGCTTGCGGGCAGCTGGCGCACGAGCGGCGTTCGAGCACTTGAGCCCGAACTCGAACAACGACGGTGGCTTGCCCCTCGGCGATGACGAGAATCTGCTGATCCTCGTCGATCAGTTCGAGGAGCTGTTCCGCTTCGGCCTGCGCGCCGCGGACGATGCGAGCCGTGACGAAGCCGCGCGATTCGTGACCATCCTGCTCGCGCTTGCCGAGCGGCGAGCGGCGCCGGTCTACGTGGTCATCACCATGCGGTCGGATTACCTTCGCGACTGCGACGCGTTCTATGGCCTGCCGGAGGCGATCAATCGCTCGCTCTACCTCGTGCCGCGACTGACGCGCGAGATGCGCCGGGAGATCGTCGAAGCGCCAGTGTCCTTGTTCGATGCGTCGATCACGACGAAGCTCGTCGAACGGCTCCTCGAGGACAGCGATGACGAATGCCGCTTCGACGGCACAGAGGAAGAGCCCGACCAGTTGCCTGTCCTGCAGCATGCGCTGATGCGGACCTGGGATCACTGGCACGCATCAATCGAGGGCACCGCCGGCTCGCACCTTTCAAGTGATGTGGTCCGGCCGATCGACGAGACCGACTATGAAGCCATCGGCACACTCCGAAGTGCATTGTCGAATGATGCGAACGCGACCCTGCCGCCCGGAGACGACTACCTTTCCAGGCGGGTGTTCCAGGCGTTGACCGAAACGGACACGAAGAAACGGAGGATCCGTCGGGCGGCGCGGGCCTCCGAGATCACCGCCGAGGTCGGGCTGACGGACGAGCAGCCCGTGTGGGACATCGTGAACCGCTTTCGAAGCGATGGCCGCACATTTCTGGTGGTCTACACGGGTCACGGATCCGCAAGCGCAGAAGCAGACGCGCGGATCGACATCTCGCACGAAAGCTTGATCAGACGGTGGGACAAGCTTGCGCACTGGGTCGAAGAAGAGGCGGATTCTGCCGACAGAGTACCGATGGATCGCCGCAGAGGCCCTGCGGGCCGCCCGCGGCCCCTGGCCGCTCCTGCGCGACCGGGCGCTCGACGAGGCAGACGCGTGGTGGGATCGCCAGCGCCCGAACGCGGCATGGGCTGAGCGCTACTGCCCAGGGGTCGATTTCCGTGATGTCGAGAAGTTTCTCGAACGCTCTCGAGCGGACCGAGACCGGATCACCGCGGAGCAGGAGCGGCAACGGCAGGCCGAAGAAGCGAGACGGGCGGAGCAGTCGCGACATCAAACAGAGCTCGCGCGCGCGCGAGAGGCCGAGCTCGTGAAGACGCGGGAGCTGGCGGGTGCGCGCGAGCAGGAGCTCGCGCACGCTGCGCAGCTGGCGGCTGCGAGAGACGCCACCCTGGCACATGCCGAGAAGCTGGCCGTCGCCCAGAAGAAGCGCGTTCGTGTTCTGCGCCGGTTCTCGGCCGTCACGCTGGCATTCGCAGTCGTGGCACTCCTCTCGTACAGGAAAGCGAGCACGGCTCGCGATCAGCAACAGACTGACCGGGTGTACTTTTCGGCCGTCAGCGAAGCGCGGGATCAGCTTGAGATGAGGCCGCAACATGCGCTGTTGTTGGCAGTGCAGGCGCTGAAGTTGCGCAGCCGGACTCTGAGCGAAGTCGCGGCGGAGAATGTCGTCCGGCAAGGCCTCTCCCTTGCCGGAGGCCGGGCACTGGCAGCCCATTCGGGAGAGATCCGCAGCGTGGCTGTCACCTCGACGAGTGACTGGCTCATCACCGCCAGCGCGGACGGAACGGTTCGCCGATGGAATCTGAAATCCGCGACACCCGAGCGGACGTCCGAGGAGCTTCACAACGAAAACCGCGCTGCCGGCAGCGCAAACGAGGCCGCTCTGAAAGAGAGGCCAGACGCCGAGATCCGCATCCGTCCGCTCGTCAAGGCCGCCGTCTCGCCCGACGACCAGTGGGTGGCGATGGGAACCGAGAGCGGCGCCGTGAAGCTGAGGTCCTTGACGTCGACAACGATGCACCGGTTGCGCGCTGACACGTATCTCGCGCCTGGCGGGGACCGCCGGACGATTACGGCCCTGGCGTTTGTCCGAAACGGCCGCTCGCTCGTTGCGGGTTTCGAGAACGGCGTCGCATGGCTGTGGAATCTCGAGGCGCCGAGCGCGTTGCCGACGCTGCTGGCGCCGTCAGCGTCTGGCGGAACGGGCGCCAGGCAGATCTCACGCATTGAAAGCAGCGGCGACGGCCGATGGCTCGCGCTGGCGAGCGGAGATGGCGCGATCGACCTGTGGAATGTGTCGGGACCTCATCCGCGATGGATCGAGATGAACCAGGTGTCGAGGATCAGTGCGGTTGCGATCAGCACCGATAGCAGGTCGCTCTTCACAGGCAGCGCGGATGGATTTGTGGACCGGTGGCAGCTCGGCGACGACGGCAGGGTCACCCTGAGCAAGCGGTTGAAGCTTGCTGGCTGCGCTGTCCTGACCCTCGCGATCAGTTCCGACGGTCGATGGCTCGTGACGGGAGGCCAGAACGGGGCAATGAGTCTGTGGAATGAGGACTTGACGCCCATCGGCGAATTGCAGACGCGCGGTGATGGGCGAATCAGTGCGGCGGAATTCAGTCCTGACGATCGATGGCTCGTCACCGTGAGCGCTGACGGTCCCGTTCGACTGTGGGACATGCGGGATCAACGTCTTGTGCCACGCCGCAGCCCGACCTCGCAGATGCTTCGCGGGCACGACGAATACGTCAAGGACATCGCGTTCAGTCCGGACGGGCACTGGCTTGTCACAGCCGGGTTCGATGCAACCGCTCGTCTCTGGAATCTTCTGGCGCCAGATCCGGCTGATCCAACCGTTCGGCATCGAGGACGCGAGACCGGTATCCAGGCCATGACGATCAGTTCGGATCTTCGATGGCTGGTTACCGCGACGGCGAACGGGTTGGAGCTGACAGACTGGACCAGCGCTCAGTCCCATCGCGTGCTTCGACCGGACGCCTGCGACGCCGCTGCGACGACCGGGCGGCGGCAGCGCACCTTCTCGGCTGTGAAACTGAGCGCCGACAGCCGTTGGCTCGCCGCTTTGTCGAGCTGCTCAGCCGTCGGGAGTGAGAGGCCGCGATGGGATCTGGATGTCTACGACACGAGCGCGCCGCAGCCGAAGCACGTGGTGAGTTACCACAACGTATCGGCGATGGACTTCACTTCTGACGGCAGCTGGCTGATCGCCGGCCACATTGATGGCGTCGTCAACGTGCTGGAGCTGCAGGCCGGTCGGCCCCGGGCGCGCACGCTTGCCGCCGGTCCGGTTGCCAGCCCAATCACGGCCGTGGCGGTGGGCGGACGCAAACGGCATGTCGCCACGGTCTCCGTCGATGGAACGATACGAATCTGGGACATGACGACCGAGCCTGCCAAAGAAGTACTGGCGGAGAGTTTCGGAGAGAGTGCGCTCGCCTCAGTTGCCATCAGCGGCGACGATAGTCTGCTGGTCGTCACGGCGCGCGACCCCCAGAACGCGGCGACGGTCTGGAACCTCCTGGCTGCTGATGTGAGGGGCTCGTGCACGACGCTGGCGCATCACAGCAAGGCGCTGACGACAGTTGCGGTCAGTCCCGACAACAAACTGCTGATTACCGCGAGCCGCGATGGAACAGCGCGACTGTACGATTTGTCCAGAGGGTTCACTCATAAGACGCGCGTCAGCGCGGCCGGATGTTCCCCATCGAACGAGACGCGCAACGCATTCATATTCGACCCGCATTCAGGACCAATCTCCGCGATCCGAATCAGCCCCGACAGCAGTCGGCTGATCACAATCGACCGCGGGGTCGGCCGTGTGTGGAGTCTGCGGGAGCCGTCACCCAAGCACGTGATCCTCTCGACCCCGGAGGATCCCATCCGCGAAGCGGTCTTCAGCGCCGACGGGAACGTCATCATGACGGCCGGCGTCGACGGCACGATTCGGCACCTCGATCTGAATGTCGGAGCGCTGGCGACGAGAGCGCGCGAAGCGATAGGCCGGAACCTGAGCCGGTTCGAGTGGTGCCAGTCGCTGAGCCCGCTTCCGTACGAGCTGACGTTCGATGACCTGCCAGTGTGGAAGCCAAGCGAGAACATCAACTGCTTTGCGGCCGACGTGTCGAAGTCCGCCAGCATCGCGGCAAGGTTCACGAGGTGGCTGGCTCGAGCGCAAACGACGACGCGGGCAGCCACGGTGCGGTAATTGAGGAAATCAACGGAGCGTGCCCAATGGTGAAATATCTTCGCGAGCTTGTCTCGAACGCGCGCGGCATCGCCCGGCGCGTCGGTATGTTGTTCCTCGTACTTTTGGGCTTCGCCATGGCGGCCCCGGCCCAGACCGCGAGCAGCGACACCATCAACGAACGCGTCACGCGAATTCGCGTGCGCCTGCAGAACGAGGAGCCCCACGCCGCCGAGCCCCTGACCGCAGCCGACGACGGAGCGGAAGTGGACCAGTGGGGCAACTGGGGAAACTGGGGCAACTGGCGCAACTGGAGCAACTGGAACAACTGGCGGAACTGGGGCAATTGGGGCAACTGGCACAACTTCTGAGCCTGTGGAAAGGGACCGACGTCATGACGACAGCGGATCCGCTGCGCCTCGAGTTGCTCGTGATTCAGCCGACGCCGTTCTGCAATCTCGACTGCGAGGACCGCTACCTGCCCGACAGGAGCTCGACGGCGAGAATCTCGGAGGAGGTGCTCCGCCGGGTGTTCGAGCAGGTCTTGTCCAGTAGCTACGCGCGTGACTCCTTCACGGTCGTCTGGCACGCCGGCGAGCCCCTGGTCTTGCCGGCGGCGTTCTACGAGCGCGCCATCGCACTCATCGCGGAGCTCAACTCGTGCGGGCTCACAATCAATCATTCGTTCCAGACCAACGGGACGCTGATCACGCCCGCCTGGTGCGAATTCGTCAAGCGCCATCACGTCGGCGTGGGCGTGAGCGTGGACGGCCCGGCGTTTCTTCACGACGCCCGCCGCAAAACACGCAGCGGCAAGGGCACCCATGCGCGCGTGATGAGGGGCATCCAGTGCCTCCAGGAACACGGCATCGACTTTCACGTCATCTCGGTGCTGACACGAGAGTCGTTGAATCATGCCGATGAGCTGTTCCAGTTCTACGTCGAGAACGGTCTTCGCCGCGTCGGGTTCAACGTCGAAGAGATCGAAGGAGTCAACCTCCGGAGCTCGCTCAGATCGCGCGCGCCGTCTGAACAGATCCGCGGGTTCTTCGGGCGCTTTCTCGAGCTGAATCGATCATCGGTGCTCGAGATTCGTGAATTCGATGGGCTCGCCACCTTCATCGGCAGGGGGGCAGGCTTCATCGACCGGAATCAGGAGAACACGCCGCTGCGGATCATCAATATCGACTGCGCGGGGAACTTCTCCACGTTCTCGCCAGAGCTGCTCGGCTTGAAGAGCCTGACCTACGGGGATTTCATGATGGGCAACGTCATGCGCGACAGCCTCGCGTCGATCGCGACGTCAGCCAAATTTCTACGCATCTGCCGCGATGTGGACGAGGGGATTGCTAGGTGCAGAGCGACCTGCGACTATTTCGGCCTGTGCGGCGGTGGGTCGCCCTCCAACAAGTACTTCGAAAACGGAACGTTCGCCTCCGCGGAGACGATGCATTGCACGCTTTCGAAAAAGGCCGTGGTGGATGTCCTGCTGACGCGGATCGAATCCGACCTTCACCACAAGGACTGCAGCGCAGCGATTTGACGATTCAGCTCCGGCCACGTGCAGAAAGTCAGATCTCGGTCCATTTTGACTAGGCCAAGTGAATCGGAGCGCTCATGCACGGAACCGCCCAGCAGACGACGTGAACGGAACTCTAATAGAAAGTGGTGAGCCACATCTTCAATAGTTGGAACCCACTGAGTTGCTGGCTGCGCAATAGCGCCATCGCGCCAAGCCGCGTCAGGGGGAGCAAACAGCCACTTACCATTTCTTGTTCCCGCCTGTCTGTCCTTGGAGCACAATACGCTCGGCTATGGCCATCGCGCGAACTCCTTATACGTTGGAGCCTCTCCAGTTAGAGGCGGCGTTCGAGGCGCTGCGGAAGGCCTCGGAGACGTTTCGCCCCACGCCCCTCGAAACCCGTCTCTATCGGTGGCTTGGGCGCTGCGCCAGGCTCGCCATCGCGGCGTTCATCGCCTCGTTCGTGGCGAACGCCGTCGGCCTGCCGTTTTCAGTCGTCGTGGCGCTGGGGACGATCTTTGTCGCGGCCGGCGCGGCGGCGACGCTCCTGTCGCTCGTGAACCTCTCGCTCGTAGTCGGCGCGATGCGGCAGCGCCGGGTGCTCAAGAAAATCGGCCTGCATACGGTCTCGCGCTCGGCATGGAAGGCCGAGCGGCGACGGCATGTCGGCGGCTGGATCGGCGGAGCGGCGCTGACGACGGTCGGGGCGTGATCCTACTGATTCTCGCCGGTATCATTCTCTGGTTCTTTGAAGCTGCCGGCCTGCGGCATGGGAGGTTTCCGCATATCCGCATTCTGGGAAATTGGCCTCGTCGGCCTGTTCGCGTTGCCGGGAGCCACGGTCCTGGTCTGGCGAATGGTCGAGCGAAGCTGGGCGCAGCTCGCCTTCGTCGCCGACGTGGACCACCTTCGCGCCATGCTCACATTGATGCAGGCCCGGTCCGGGGCCGGCGCGCCGGTGGTTGTGCCTGCGGCCCTGATGGAGCGGGTCGCCGACATCGAAAACGCGCATATCGCGCGCGAGCGCGCCCACGCCGTGGTGGCCAGCGTCCGCACCGTCGACCGCGGTTACGGACTGGTGTTGGCGCAAGATGTGACCGCGCAGAAGGCGGCATTGGACAGAGACGAGCGTCTTGCCGTGGAAGAGCTGATCGATCAGGTGCTCGCCGAACCGCAGGCGCCGGCGAACCCGGACGACGACGGACTGCGGTGTGCCAGCACTCCCGATGGATTGACGGAAATCGACTATCGCGTGGACGAGCCAACCCAGCGCGTCCACGTCGTCGATCTTCGTGTGGCTCGAGCAGCGGTCAGGGCAGACTACTGAGATGGTGAGCCAAATTGGAGTGGCGCTGGAGCCGTACGCGACGCAGCAGTCCGACACCGCCAGGAAAAGCCGCAAGGATCTGCCGCGCGAGGCGCTGCTCGTCCTCTTCGACGTACTCGACAGGCTCGCCGAGAACCCCGACGCCTACCCTGGACGAACGGCGGCCATCAGCCGCGACGGCCGAATTCGCGTCTATACCCACCCCAGTCCGGCGTTGCAGATAACGTTCGAAGTCATCGAAGAGCAGCGCGTGCTGTACCTGATGCACTTCGTCTCGCCGCAGGTGCAGATCGCCAAGCCCGTGTTCATCAGCTACTGCCATCAAGACAAGGAGTGGCTCGCGAAACTGAAGACATTCCTTCGGCCGATGGAGGATCAAGGGTTGCTCCAGGTCTGGGACGATACGGACATCAAGCCTGGCGCGCGCTGGGCCGACGACATCAAAGGCGCCCTGGACGGTGCGCGGATCGCCGTGTTCCTCATCACCCAGAACTTCCTGAACTCGGATTTCATCCGAGAGAAGGAACTCCCCGTGCTGCTGAAGAATGCGCAAGACCGAGGATGCCTGATTTTCTGGATCGCCGTCAGTGCCAGGACGGTCGATGATTCCGAGATCGGACGATTCCAGGCCGCCAACGATCCGCAACAGCCGCTCGACAGCCTGTCTGCCTCCGAACAGAACCGCGTGCTCAAGCAGATCTACGACCGCATGAAGGATGCGGTGCAGCGCGTTTGGTTTTCCTGCACGCAACTCTTCAGGTTCACCGATGTGCTCGGTCACGGCGCAATGACGAGCGTACCGATGATGCGATTCTGGCTGGCGTCGGGGAACGCGTGCGTGCCGGTCGCCAGCTGGCCGCCACCGCCGAGGATCAGGTTGAGCGTCATCTTCGCGTAGCGGCCTGTGCCGCGACCGGTGAACCAGCCTTCGACGTGCGCCTCCGGGCCGCAGGGTTCCCCGAGCGCAGGGTGGGAGCCGATACGAGCGACCAGATCCAGCGTACCGCTGAAGAGCACGACGTCCGGGTCCGGCGCCGCGTTGATGATTTGCGCGCGTCCCGCGAAATGCGCGAAACCGTCGGCGCGCCGAATCGTCGTCCCCTTGGCGCGGAGTCCTGTGACCGGCACCAGCGTGCCGACATCGTCGCAGTCAGTCGTGGCGGTGATGCGGAACGTTACCGACGTCGTCATCCGCTCCGTCGCCACGGCGCGACACTTGTAACGGACCGCGTGGCTGCCTTCGGCAACGCCATCGAAGGTGCGGGCGAACCGTCGGATACAGACATTTCCCAACGGTAGCAGAGGCATGGCGATCTCCTATTCCACGTGCTCGGCAGCTGAAGTGGTTTTCAACGTGCCGCCCATCAACAAGGCACGCGCCGATAGTACCGCAAAGTCGGGACGTAACAGGTACTGAGGAACCAGATAGGGCCATCATCACGCCGCGCGTGGCGATCAGTCACGCATCGCTTCTTTCGCCTGGCAACAAATCCCGCTTCTCTGGCGGTGGAGGTCGAGGGCATCTGGCTGACCACCACTTCCGGCGGATCTCCGAGCTGCCGGGCCCCGCGCGAAGGCAGACCACGCTCCTCCAGTTGACGCTTTGCGACGCGTTCGCGGGGCCCGTCGCAGCGTCTGTATCGCCTGCATGGCTTCAACTCGCAATCGCGCTTGGTCTTGTACGGACGGTTCCGGGTCCTGCGCAATCCGGCAGCCGGCTTGCCTTGCCGTCTGACGTCCTCGCCTGTCGGACTTGTTCACGGTGGCTCGACCTCATCCATCGTGTTCGTCTGCCGGGCGGGGACTTCACCAACGTGTTTCATCATCACGCAAAGGGGGCGACCCGCTCCCGTCAGGAGGATCGATGCATCGTCTGTCTTTCGTTTTCGTGTGCGCTCTCGCCGCGTTGATGGCGGGAGCCCCCGTCACCGTCGCCGCCCAGGCGAAAGCCGCCAAATCCAAGCCGGCGCCGGCGGTCACGACCCCCGTCAATCTCAACACGGCGACCGCCGCGGATCTGCAGGGGTTGCCCGGCGTGGGCGCCGCTACCGCGCGGCTGATCATCGAGCACCGCGAGAAGAGCGGCGGCTTCAAGAAGATCGAGGAGTTGATGAACATCAAGGGCATCGGCGAGAAGAGCTTTCTGAAGCTCAAGCCGATGGTCACGGTCGCGGCAGAGAAGGCCGAACGGCAGGATGACGCCGGCTGGGGCCTGTAGCACGGCAGCATTGGGAGCCGGCGCCCGGTGCGTTGCGCCGGGTCGCCGGTCTCAGACGGGCATGAGGTCTGCGACCGTCCGTGGGTCGGAGCGCGGCGTCACGGTGCTGGAAGTGCTGTTTGCCCTTGCCATGTTGGTCACGGTCGGCGGGCTCGCGATGGCGCTCACGAGCGGTGCGATTGACGAGATGCGCACGGCGGTGGCCGCACGGTATGTCGCTGGGCGGATCGGCTCGACACGGATCGACGCGGTTCGGCGCGCGAGTGCGGTCGCGCTGAGATTCGAGGCGGTCGACGGGGACTACATGTACGCGCCATACGAGGACGGCAACGGCAACGGGGTGCGGACCGCCGAGATTCGAGAGGGCGTCGATCGGCCGCTTGGTCCGTTCGAACGGCTCGGCGACAAGTTTCCCGGCGTTCACTTCGGGCTGACGCCGGATGCACCCGATGCCGACGGCCAGACCGGTACCGGAGCAGATGGCCTTCGCATCGGCCCGGCGAACATTTTGACGATGAGCGCGGATGGCACGGCGACGTCGGGGACTCTGTATATTCGAGGGCGGAGGGGGCAGTACGCTGTTCGCGTTCTCGGCGTCACCGGACGCACGCGGATGCTAGCAGTACCACTCAGGCAAACGCATATGGCTCAGCCATTGACCGATCGTCGAGCGGACACGCGCTTCGGCCAGCCGGTGATCGCCGGCGCGCAGGCGATTCTCCGGCCGGGCTACTCCGTGTCCCTCGTCGATCTGAGCGCTGGCGGCGCTCTCATCATGGGGCCGCGTCCGCTCAGGCCTGGCGCCCGGATCCACCTCCAACTCGTCATCGGCCCCCGACGGCTGGGCATTGCGGCGCACGTGCTGCGGTGCTCTGTCGCCTCGCTCGATTCAAGCCAGGGTGTCCAGTATCGTGGGGCCCTGCAGTTTGATCATCGGTGCGACACCCTGTGGGAAGCGAGCCGCAGCGGGTATCTCGTGCCCTTCGAAGAACCACCGGACGCGGCGAGCGACGGGGACCCCTTGCCCCGGCCACAGGCGAATCCCGCCGGCCGCCGCGTACCCGGGCACGATTAGCGCGGATCGCGCACGTGTCGTTCGCGCGCCGTCCTTGTGCGCACCTGCGTCCTACGGGGCGTCAGCACGTCAATCAAGGGTTGCGCACAAGTAATCAAGTGTGCAGTCGCCTACCTCCGCCGCGCCAAGGCGTTTGTCCATTTCGCAGCCGTGCCCGGGCGGGCGTCCTCCGCCTCCCACACCGCGAGCACATCCAGTTGATTTGTGCTCGCCAGGATGGCTGTAAGCGTGCTCGGCGTGGCGTCAGTGAACCATCGCCCTTCGCGTTCTCCTTCGGATTGGCCTGCCTTCATCGAGACATACAAAACTCCCCCGAGTCGGAGCGCGTGCACGAGGCGCTGCAGCGCGGCCTGGAGTTCTCGCGACGGCAGATGGAGCAGTGAGGCGCAGGCCCACACGCCATCGAACTCGTCGCGCCAGTCGATCTCGTCGAAAGTGAGGTGCAAGATGCTGAGGCCGGTTCTGTCCGAGGCGAGTCGTACCAGCTCCACAAATCCATCGAACGCCGTCACCTCGAATCCCCTTTTCACGAACGCGATGGCATCACGGCCGGACCCGCAACCTGCATCGAGGATTCGCCCTGCTGGTGGCATCAAAGCCAAGAACGGATCGTACACGTGCTCCATCGACACGTCCGCTGTCCGCTCGATGAACGCCTCGGCGTGCCTGTCGTAGTACGTCAGGGTGCGCCCAACGGGGTCAGAACGATGGCTCGAATTCATAACTCTTAACACAGCGGGCCCAGATTTTCCCCAGACGGAACCCACTGACCAGTTGGATGCGCCAAATCGAAGACTTCCAGAGAGCACGTGAAGAGGCTTGGGCAGGTGCCCCAGCGGTACGTTCACGCGCCAGGGCGAGAAGCCCTTCACCGCCGTCGACGGCGTCAGCTTCGACGTGCACCCCGGCCAGACGGTCGGCCTCGTCGGCGAGTCGGGCTGCGGCAAGTCGGTCACGTCGCTCGCGATCATGGGCCTGCTGCCCAAGCGCGGCAACCGCGTCGAGGGCGAGGCCACCTTCGAGGGCACCAACCTGCTCGGCGCTGGACGAGAAGGCGATGCGCGAGCGCCGCGGCCGCGACATCGCGATGATCTTCCAGGACCCGCTGTCCTCGCTGAACCCCGTCGTCCCCGTCGGGCTGCAGGTGACCGAGGTGCTGGAGCGGCACCGCAGGATGTCCCGCAGGGCGGCCCAGCCGGTGGCCCGCGACCTGCTCAAGCGGGTCGGCATCCCCGACCCGGACCGCCGGCTCAAGGACTACCCGCACCAGATGAGCGGTGGCATGCGCCAGCGCGCGCTCATCGCGATGGCGCTCGCGTGCGCGCCGCGGCTGCTCATCGCCGACGAGCCGACCACGGCGCTCGACGTCACGATCCAGGCGCAGATCCTCGCCCTGCTCAAGGAGCTCGTCGCAGGAGACCAACACCGCGCTGGTCATGATCACCCACGACCTGGGCGTCGTCGCCGGCCTGTGCGACGAGGTCAACGTGCTGTATGCCGGCCGCATCGTCGAGCGCGGCGAGCGCCACGAGCTGTTCGCCGACCCGCGCCACCCGTACACCAACGGCCTGCTCGGCTCGATCCCGCGGCTCGACGCCCCGCGGGCGAGCGGCTCACCCCCATCCCGGGGTCGGTCGCCGACAACCTGCCGTGGGACCACGCCTGCGCGTTCGCGCCGCGCTGCTCGCAGCCGATCGACGTGTGCACGAGCACGACCCCGGAGCTCGAGGAGACCCCCCGCCGGGCCCTGCGCTGCCACAACCCCGTGAGGTGACCCGATGACCGACACCGCCACCACCCCCGCCCCGACCGCCGACGACGAGCGCGACGTCCTCGTCGACGTGCGCGGCGTCAAGGTGCACTTCCCCATCAAGCGGGGCGTCATCTTCGACAAGGTCATCGGCCACGTCTACGCCGTCGACGGGGTCGACCTGCAGATCCGCCGCGGCGAGACCTACGGCCTGGTCGGTGAGTCCGGGTGCGGCAAGTCGACCCTCGGCAAGGCGATCCTCAACCTCGAGCCGCCCACCGAGGGCAGCGTCATCATCGACGGCACCGACATCGCGAGCCTGAAGGGCGAGGAGCTGCGGCGCCGCCGCAAGGAGTTCCAGATGGTCTTCCAGGACCCGATGAGCAGCCTGGACCCCCGCCAGTCGGTCGAGTCGCTGCTCGCCGAGGGGATGCGGGCGCACGGCCTCGACACCGACGGCGCGTCGACCAAGAAGCGCCTGCGCGAGCTGCTCGCCGCCGTGGGCCTGCCCGCCGCCGCCCTGACGAAGTACCCCCACGAGTTCTCCGGCGGCCAGCGCCAGCGCATCGGCATCGCCCGGGCGCTGTCGGTCGAGCCCAAGCTGATCGTCGCCGACGAGCCGGTCTCGGCCCTCGACGTGTCGGTGCAGGCGCAGGTCATCAACCTGCTCGACCAGCTGCAGGACGAGTTCGACCTCACCTACCTCGTCATCGCCCACGACCTCGCCGTCGTGCGCCACATCAGCGACCGGATCGGCGTGATGTACCTCGGCGGGATGGTCGAGGAGGCCACCGCCGACGACCTCTACGCCCAGCCGCTGCACCCCTACACCCGGGCGCTGCTCTCGGCCGTGCCCGTGCCCGACCCCACCGTCGAGGACACCCGCGAGCAGATCCTGCTCACCGGCGACCTGCCCTCCCCCTCCAACCCCCCGACCGGGTGCCGGTTCCACACCCGGTGCCCGTGGCGCCAGGAGACCCGCTGCGACGACGAGCGCCCACTAGCTGCGCGTCCTCGACCTGCCGGGCGTGCCCGTCGGCCACCGGGTGGCCTGCCACTGGGCCGAGGACATCGACCGCGGGGGAGATCCTGCCGCACGAGGTCACCCCGGTGCGTCGTGGCGCCCGGCGACGACGGGCCCGAGGGCCCGGCTTCGCGGTCCCGCCACGGTCAACGAGGTGCTCTGACGCCCCACGCACCGCGCCCCACGCCCCACGCCCCAACTTTCCCGCCCGGAGCGGGAAGCTTCAGGTCAGCACCGGAACTGTTCCGGTGCTGACCTAAGGTTCCGGGATCGGCGGGAAAGTGGGGTCGGTCCGCGGATGCCGGATGCCGGATGCCGGATGCCGCGCGCGGCATCCGGCGCTGCCACGGCATCCGCTCGGTGGACCACAATGGGGGCATGAGCCGACTCCTGAGCGACGACGAGGTGACCACCCAGCTGGCGGGACTGAGCGGGTGGCAGCGCGAGGGCGACGCCATCGTGGCGACGGTGGAGGCGCCGGACTTCCCGGCCGCCATCCGCATCGTCGACGCCGTGGCCGACGAGGCCGAGCAGATGAACCACCACCCCGACATCGACATCCGCTGGCGCACGACGCGGTGGCTGCTCACGACGCACGACGCCGGCGGCCTCACCCAGCTCGACATCGAGCTGGCGCACCGCATCTCCGCCGCGGCTCGCGCGCGAAGGGGCGACCGTCGGTGGGTGACGCCCCCCTGGCCACCGCGCCCGAGCACGACGAGGCGCACGACGCGACGGTCGCCGGGCGGCTGAACTGGCTGCGGGCCGGCGTGCTCGGCGCCAACGACGGCATCGTCTCGACCGCGGGCCTGGTCATCGGCGTCGCCGCGGCGACGACCGACCGCGCGGCCGGTGCTCACGGCCGGGCTGGCCGGCCTCGCCGCGGGCGCGATGAGCATGGCGCGTCGGCGAGTACGTCTCGGTGAGCACCCAGCGCGACTCCGAGCAGGCCCTGATCGCCAAGGAGATCCGCGAGCTCGACGAGGAACCCGAGGCCGAGCTCGCCGAGCTGGCCGGCATCTACGCCGCCAAGGGGCTCACCCCCGACCTCGCGCTCGAGGTGGCCACGCCAGCTGACCGCCCACGACGCCCTCGGGGCGCACGCCGAGGCCGAGCTCGGCATCGACCCGCGACCACTTCACCAACCCGTGGCACGCGGCGTGGGCCTCGATGGCGGCGTTCACCGTCGGCGCCCTGCTGCCGCTGCTGGCGATCGTGCTGCCGCCGCTGCGGTGGCGGGTGCCGGTGACCGTCGTGGCCGTCGTGCTCGCCCTGGCCTTCACCGGCCTGGTCAGCGCCCGGCTCGGCGAGCGCCGACGCCCGGCGGGCCACCGTGCGGGTCGTCGTCGGCGGGCTGCTCGCCATGGCCGTGACCTACGGCATCGGTGCCCTCGTGGGCACCCAGGTCGGCTGATGGCCACGCGAGCCTGCTCGTCGTGCAGCACGAGCCCGACGCCCCCGTGGCGTGGCTCGGCGAGTGGTGGACCGAGCTCGGGCTCGAGCTCGACGTCGTGCGGGGCGACCTGGGCGAGCCGGTGGCGCCGAGCGGCCTCGGCGACCCACGACGGGCTGGTCGTGCTCGGTGGGGCGATGGGTGCGTGCGACGACGCCGTCGCGCCGTGGCTGGCCCCGACCCGCGCCCTCATCGCGGATGCCGTGGCGCGCGGCGTGCCGACCCTCGGCGTGTGCCTGGGCCACCAGCTCGCGGCGGTCGCCCTCGGCGGCGCGGTCGAGCGCAACCCGTCGGGTCGCACCGTCGGGCTCGTGCCCGTGCGGCTCACGGATGCCGGGGCCTCCGACCCGCTGCTCGCGGGCCTCGGCGGCCTGCCCGCGGTCCACTACAACGACGACGTCGTCCTCGAGGCGCCGGCCGGGACCGTGCTCGCGACCCTGCCCGACGGCCGCCCCAGGCGCTGCGCTTCGGGCCGGCGGCGTGGGGCGTGCAGTTCCACCCCGAGACCTCGCCGGAGGTGTTCGGCGCCTGGCTGCGGTGGGACTCGCCCGACGGCCTGACCCTCGAGCAGGAGGCGCTGCTCGGCGAGGTCACGGCTGCGGAGGAGGGACTGCGGGCGGCGTGGCAGCCGCTGGCGGAGCGGTTCGCGACGCTGGTCGTCGCGGCCCGGGCGCGACGTGCGTCGCCCGTCACGTCCTGAGTCGCCCTCTCCCGCACCGGCGTAGCATCGAGGCGGCGGGTCCCGCACCCGTGGTCGACCCAGCCGCGACGGAGACGCCATGAGCCCACCGAACTCGGCGGAGTCCCGCGAACGCGTCGTCATCCTGGGCGCAGCGGGCCGCGACTTCCACGACTTCAACCTGATGTACCGGGACGATCCCGGCGTCGAGGTGGTCGCGTTCACCGCGACGCAGATCCCCGACATCGACGGCCGCACCTACCCACCCGAGCTGGCCGGGCCGCTGTACCCGCAGGGCATCCCGATCCTCGACGAGGCAGAGCCTCGAGTCGCTCGTCGCGCGCGAGCAGGTCGACACGGTGCGTGCTCGCCTACTCCGACCTCTCGCACGCCCAGGTGATGCACCTCGGCGTCGCGGGTCGTCGCCGCGGGCGCCGACTTCGTGGTGTCCGGGCACGCGCCGCACCACCCTGCGCTCGCGCCGGCCGGTGATGGCGGTGACCGCGGTGCGCACGGGCGTCGGCAAGAGCCAGACGACCCGCTACGTCGCGCGGCTGCTGCGGGACATGGGGCTGCGGGTCGTCGCGGTGCGCCACCCGATGCCCTACGGCGACCTCGCCGCGCAGGCGTGCCAGCGGTTCGAGACCGTCGAGGACCTCGTGACGCCACGAGTGCACGATCGAGGAGCGCGAGGAGTACGAGCCGCACATCGAGGCCGGCGTCGTCGTCTACGCGGGCGTCGACTACGGCCGGATCCTGCGCGAGGCCGAGGCCGAGGCCGACGTGGTGCTCTGGGACGGCGGCAACAACGACCTGCCGTTCTACGCCCCCGACCTGCACGTCGTGCTGGTCGACCCGCTGCGGCCCGGCGACGAGGCCGGCTACCACCCCGGTGAGGCCAACCTGCGGATGGCCGACCTGGTCATCGTCGCCAAGTGCGACTCGGCCCGCGCCGAGGACATCGAGGCCGTCGAGGCGTCGGTGCGCGCGCTCAACCCGCGCGCCGACGGTGCTCCGCTGCGACAGCCCGGTGACCCTCGACGACCCGCGGCGTGGCCGCCGGCCAGCGCGTCGTCGTCATCGAGGACGGCCCGACGCTCACGCACGGCTCGATGAGCTTCGGTGCGGGCGTGGTCGGTGCCCGGGAGGCCGGTGCCGCCGAGATCGTCGACCCCGCACCGTACGCCGTGGGCTCGATCGCGGCGACGTACGCCAGGTACCCGAACGCCCGGGGCATCCTGCCTGCGATGGGCTACGGCGAGGCGCAGACCCGTGACCTCGAGGCGACCATCCGCGCGATGGTCGACGCCGGCGGCGTCGACGCGATCGTGTCGGGCACCCCGGTCGACATCACCCGGGTCGCTCACCGTCGACGTGCCGCTCATCCGGGCCCGCTACGACCTGCGCGAGCAGGAGCCGGGACGGCTGGCCGGAGCGCTCGCCACGGCTCTCGGCCGCTGACCCGCCGGCCCCCGACCCGCCGACGCGACCCCGCATCCGGCATCCCCCCCCGAGTACGGACGTGGTGGCCCCGACGACCACGTCCGCACTCACGGCGAGGCGCGCTCGCCACGCAGGGCCGCGAACAGCACCGGCGCGAGGTCGGACTCGCGCACGTCCTCGAGCGACACCGGCCGCCCGTCCGGCCCGGCGAGCGGCACGCGCCAGTTGGGGTACTCGTCGTTCGTGCCCGGCTGGTTGACCGCCCGCAGGTCGCCGACGACGTCGGCCAGGGCCACCGCGAGCATCCGGCTCGGCGTCAGCGCCATCCACCGGTGCAGCGCCTCGACGACCGCGTCGATGCCGGCCCCCGGCTGCAGCAGCCCGCGCTCGGTGCAGGCGTCGCGCAGCCTGGCGATGGAGGCCTGCTCGTGGGCGCGCTCCTCCTCGACCGGCCGGGTCAGCAGCCCGAGCTGCTCGCGGATGGCGACGTGCTCGAGCGAGAGGTAGCCCGCCGAGGGGGGCAGGTCGTGCGTCGTCACGGTCGACAGGCACAGGTCGCGGTAGTGCTCCGGCGGCTTGGGCCGGTCCTCCTCCCACTCGAACCAGAGGATCGAGGTGCCGACGAGGCCGCGCTCGGTCATGTAGTCGCGCACGTGCGGGGCGACGACCCCGAGGTCCTCGCCGATGACGACGGCGCCGGCCCGCTGCGCCTCGAGGACGAGGATGCCGAGCAGCGCCTCGTGGTCGTAGTGGACGTAGGTGCCGTCGGCGGGGGTGCCACCGGCCGGGATCCACCACAGGCGGAACAGCCCGATGATGTGGTCGACGCGGATGCCGCCCGAGTCGCGCAGCACGGTGCGCACCATGTCGCGGAACGGCGCGTAGCCGAGCTCGGCGAGCCGGTCGGGTCGCCACGGCGGCTGGCTCCAGTCCTGGCCCAGCTGGTTGAACTGGTCGGGCGGGGCCCCGACCGTCACCCCGCGGGCCAGGGCGTCACCGAGCCCCCACGCGTCGGCGCCGACCGGATGGACCCCGACGGCGAGGTCGTGGACGACCCCGAGCGACATCCCCGCGGCCCGGGCCTCGTGCTGCGCCGTCGCGAGCTGCCCCTCGAGCAGCCACTGGAGCCACTGGTGGAAGTCGACGTCGTCGGCGTGCCGCTCCCGGAACACCGCGACGGCCGTGCTCGACGGGTCCTGCAGCTCGGGCCCACCCGGTCCACGGCAGCCCGTGGGCCTCGGCGAGGGCGCACCACGTCGCGAAGGTCGTCAGCCCGTCGCCCTCCCGCTCGCAGAACTCGGCGAACGAGCGCTCGCGCCGCCCGGTGAGGCCGCCCTGGAAGATCAGCCGCAGGGCCTCCTTCTTCGCCGTCCATGCCGCGGTCGCGGTCGATGCGGTCGTCGGCGTTGAGCGCACGGGCCGTCGCCCCCAGGGCGAGCACCCGGCGGTAGGCGGCGTGCTCGAGCCGCGCGAGCTCGGGGACGTCCTCGACCCGCAGATAGAGCGGGTTGACGAAGCGCCGGGTCGTCGGGAGGTACGGCGAGGGCTCCACCGGGGCCACCGGCTCGGCCGCGTGCAGGGGGTTGATGAGGACGAAGTCGGCGTCGTGCGCCGCGGCGGCCCAGGTCGCGAGGTCGGCGAGGTCACCGAGGTCGCCGACGCCCCACGACTCGTCCGACCGCACCTGGTACAGCTGGGCCTGCAGGCCCACGACGCGGCCCTCCGCCAGCCCGGTGGGGAGCTCGAGGCGCTGGGGGGTCACGACGAGCGTCGCCTCGGTCGTGGTCGGGTCCACGGCCGGCACGTCGAGGTGCGCGACGAGGCGGTGCCAGCCGATCGGCAGGTCCCCCGGCACCTCGAAGGTGGCCTCGCCCACCATCCCCCCGTCGACCTCCCGGTCGGGCGTCCACCGGTCCACCTGCGGCACGGGCCGCACGGTTCCGTCCTCGAGGACGACGTCGAGACGGATGCCGGTGCCCGCCGCCACGTGGGCGTGCACCCACGGCGTCCAGCCGGCCCGGGCGACGACGGTCGCGGGCAGCGTGCGGCGCCAGGGTGCGAGCTCGACGTCGGCTAGGGCCGACTCGATCGCGTCGTCACCCAGGGCGTCGATGCCGAGGGCGGTCAGCACCGCGCGGATGGCCGGGGTCGAGACGATGACGTGCCGGCCCTGCCAGTCCCAGTACTCCGTCGCGACGCCGTGGGCGTGGGCGAGCTCGACGAGCCGGGGCGGCGGGGGGACGGGGACCATGGCCCCATCCTGCCAATCGTCGACGGAT